>NZ_JBQFYL010000001.1:0-793541 GCF_056541465.1 Ruegeria sp. AH12
GAGGCGTCGGCCCCATGACCATCGCCTGCCTACTCGCAAACACCCTCACCGCCGCATGCCGCGCAAACAGCCTGCCAGAACCAGAAGGCCTCACGGCATAGTTCTGCGTTCCGGAACTGCAACCAGAACCAGCTAGTTTAAGATACGATTTACCGCGCCCGCATGACCACGGGCGCGGTATTTTTTGAAAAGCTTTCCTTGTGAAGCAAATCGTGATAAATATTATTTTCCAGATGGTTACTAAGTTAGTCTGCATCTTCGCCGATATGTCTGATGTTGATTTGGCGCGGTGCATCTGAAGATAAGTATGAATACCGAAGTCAGTGAGCTCAGAACGGCCCTTACACCCCAGCGCATGTGCGCCGCGTTCATTTTTCTTCCGTTGCTGTCATATGCCTTCCCCCCCTTCATGGATGCTGATGTTCCCTATGGATTGCGCCTGTTGTTTTGGGTCGGAGTTATGACAATCGCATTGGGCGCGATCTGGGCGACACGGATGCTTTTGCGAGACAAGCTGATACTATTGAAACTGCCGCTGCGCGATTTGGCTTTCGCGGCGGTGATCCTGGTGTTTCTGACACCGCTGTTGTGGCTGCTGGCTTGGGGTCTGTTTACGTATACCGGAAAGGTGGTGCCCGAGGTTAAGTCGGTTGCAGCATATGGCGTGCTGTTTTCCACAGGCCTTGTGCTTGTGCGTCGCGGTGATCTTCATGCCGATAGCATGGGGCCTAAGCCGCCGGAATTGCCGCGCTTGTCAAAACGCTTGCCTGAAGGGTTTGAGGGTCAGATCTACCGGCTGACAGTCCGAGATCACAACGTGGATGTTGTTACCTCAGAAGGCGTGTTTTCGATCAGGTCCCGGTTTACGGACGCGATTGCCGAGATGGAGCCTGTTCCCGGCCACTGCTCTCACCGCTCACATTGGGTCACAGATGCATCCATTGCGGGCGTTGAAAAGACCGGCAGCAAAACCTTCTTACGTTTGGTCAATGGTGATCTGGTGCCGGTCAGCCGCAAATACAAGCCGATGCTGGAAGAAGATGGGTTGATCTAGGCCGTGCGCGGCATCGGGATCATCTGCGGGTTTGGCCCGGTCAAAATGGCCATAGCGCCGCTCTGCATCAGGTCTGACAGAACGTGGTCGGAACTGCGTAATCCACCTGTGTAGGTGCCATAGGCTGGCAGGATAAGCCGATTTTGATCCACCAAGAATGCCGGGCGAGAGATTGATCTACCCCGGATCGATAGGCGCGCCTTTGGGTGGAAATGACCCGAGACTTCGCCCTTGGCATTTGCCTCGGCGATATGGCGAAAAATCAGAGGACCTTTGGCCCACTCCGCCAGATGTGTGCCGCCCAGTTCGATAGGGCCGGGATCGTGGTTGCCTTCGATCCAGATCCATTCCCGACCGGCCTGCAGCCTGGCGATCTGCAGTTTCTCGGACGCTGCCAAGGCGGTTGAGGCATCAAGGTCATCGAAGCTGTCGCCCAGGCACAAAACGGTTTCAGCACCTGACGCATCCAGATCAGCCGATAGCCGATCCAGTGTCTCGCGGCCGTCATAGGGTGGCAGAGTCAATCCGCTGCGCCGTGCCAGCCGCTCGGACTTGCCCAGATGCAGGTCCGAAACACACAGCATCCGCCGATCAGCCCACCACAGTGCGCCAGAGGGAAGGGCACGCAGCGCCTGACCGCAAAACAGAAAATCCAAGCCGTTCATGATACGTTCTTTGCCTGTTTCTGTTCCACGTGCAAGGGCCTACAGTTGGTTCAGCCCGGCAGCTTCCAGCAGCCGCGCGCTTTCTTCTGCAAGCAACCGTTCCTCGGCCGCGCCTTTGACCGGGATCTTTCCAACCTCCAGAAACAGAGGCGCGGCCAACGGTGTGATACGGTCAAGCCGCAGCAGATCAATCCGATCTCCGATCCGTGCGACCATTGCCTCGATACGCCCAAAATCAACCAGCCCGCGCATGGCCTCCTCTCGGGTGATCTGCATCAGCAGGTGGTCAGGGTCATACTTCAGCAGCGTATCGTAGAGGATATCTGACGAAAACGTGGCCTGCCGTCCGCTTTTGCGTTGCCCGCCGGTGTTGCGTTCGATCAACCCCGCGATTGTGGCCGAGGCGCGGAAGGTTCGTTTCATGACGGCATTGCCGGCCAGCCACGTGTCCAACCCCTCTCGTAGGGCGTCGAGTTGGAACAGGGGGCTGGGATCGGTCACCGCATCCAAGCCCCAGATCAAAGTCGCGTAGTCTGTTGCAACAAAACCCAAGGGCGCGAACCCGGTTTCTTCCATGCGCTTGGTGAGCAGCAAGCCCAAAGTTTGCTGGGCATTGCGTCCGGCGAAGCCGTAAACGCATAGGTGCTCTCGTCCGTCGCTTGGAAAGCTCTCAATCAGAAGGCGATCACGTTGGGGCAGTCGGGATATGTCCCTCTGCAAGGCCAGCCAGTCTGCTGTGTGACGGGGCAACTGAGGCCAATCGGGTTGTGCGAACATGCGCAGGATGCGGTCGCTCAACTGGGTGGAGGTCGCAAATTTCGTTCCTGCGAAGGTGGCAATTTTGGGTTTCTTATCAGCACGACGGCTGACCTCGACCACCATTTCCCGCAGCCCCTCATAGCGCACGATCTGACCGCCGATCAGGAAAGTATCGCCGGGGGTAAGAGAGGCTGCGAACGCCTCTTCAACCTCGCCCAAGGGCTTGCCACCCCTGTTACGCCTCAACCGTACCTTGAGCGTATCGGTGTCCTGAATGGTGCCAAGGTTCATGCGGATACGTGCAGCGGCGCGGGGGTCGCGCAACTGCCACCGCCCATCAGAGCGCTGTTGTAGTCTCTGCCAGCGGTCATAGACGCGTAGGGCGTAGCCTCCAGTTGCACAGAAATCCAGACAGGCGTCGAATTCCGGGCGGGTCAGATCGGAAAACGGCCCGGCGGACGTGATTTCCGTGAACCGCGTATCCGCATCGAATGGGCCCGCGGCGGCCGCAATCAGGATGTGTTGGCACAGCACGTCGCGGGGCCCTGCGCCGCGCGGGTCACCATCCAGCTCATGCGCCTTCGCAGCTTCCAGTGCCGCGATGCATTCCACCACTTCGAACCGGTTGGCGGGCACCAGAAGCGCCTTGGACGGCGCGTTGTAGCGATGGTTTGCCCGCCCGATCCGTTGCACCAACCGTTTGACATTCTTGGGTGCGCCGATTTGGATGACCAGATCGACATCGCCCCAATCGATCCCTAAATCCAGAGAGCCGGTGCAGACAATGGCGCGCAAATCACCGCGTACCATGGCGGCCTCAACACGCTCGCGCTGTTGACGGTCCAGACTGCCGTGATGGATGCCGATAGGCAGGCCCTCATCGTTGGCAAGCCACAGGTTGTGAAAGAAAATTTCCGCCTGCGCGCGGGTGTTGTGAAAGATCAAAGTTGTTTTGTGTTGGCGGATTTGATCCAGAACAGCCGGGATCGCATAGGCCGCCCCACCACCGGACCAGGGGGGCATTTCGTCTGTTTCCAGCATCGCGATGTCGGGGTCGGGGCCGGGATCGGCCTGTATGATCCGGCAGGGGTCCGGGTGACGCGCCAGAAAGCGGGCGATCCCTTCCGGGTCTTCGACCGTTGCAGATAGGCCCACGCGACGTAGGTCCGGGCACAGGGTTTGCAACCGCGCCAGTGCCAGCATCAACTGATCTCCGCGCTTGCTTTCAGCGAGGGCGTGGATTTCATCGACGATCACACGCTGCACCCCATCAAACATGCGCGGCGCATCCTCATATGAGGTTAGCAAGGCTAGGCTTTCGGGCGTCGTTAGTAGAATATGCGGTGGGTCCGCGCGCTGGCGTTTCTTCTGCGTGGCCGAGGTGTCGCCGGTGCGATCTTCGATACGGATAGGCAGGCCGATCTCGTCGACCGGGGAACGCAGGTTGCGTTTTATGTCCGCCGCCAGAGCCTTTAGCGGTGAGACGTAGATCGTGTGCAGCCCGCTATGTGCGCCTTCGGCCAGTTCAGCCAGAGACGGCAGAAACCCGGCCATTGTCTTGCCGCCCCCAGTTGGCGCGATCAGCAGCGTCGCAGGATCACGCGCCCGGTCGAACATGTCTTGCTGATGGGGGTGGATGGACCAGCCTTTGGCCGAAAACCAATCGGTGATCCGGGCGGGAATCTGCGTCATAGGCGCAGATTAACCGCCCTCGTGCCGGAATAGCACGGCGTTATTTGACGATTTTCTCGTCCTTGACGAACATGTTGGCCCAGGCGCGGTCAATCAGATCAGGGCTCATCTGATAGGGAATGCCCTCGAATTCGCAGATCGAGATCATCTGATCGATCAGGAAGATCGGCTGGTAGTTTGCGTAGATATTGTCGATGGTTGGGTACTTGACCTTCAGCAGGTGGACCAGAGCGGCCTCATCCAGTGGCATGCCGCGCTTGCGTGCCACCATGGCGAAGATTTTCAGGAAGTTCTCCTGATTGGGGCCGTCGATTTTGATCTTGAAGAAGATCCGGCGCAGGGCGGCTTGGTCGAAGATTTCGTTCGGGTGGAAGTTGGTCGAGAAGATAACGAGCGTGTCAAACGGCACCTCGAACTTTTCACCCGATTGCAGGCCAAGGATGTCCTTGTTTTCTTCCAGCGGAACAATCCAGCGGTTGACCAGCGCCTGCGGCGGTTCCGCCTGACGGCCAAGGTCGTCCACGATGAAGATGCCACCGGTCGATTTCAGCTGCAGCGGGGCCTGATAGGTTCGCGCGGTGGGGTTGTAGACAAGATCCAGCATGCTGAGTGATAGTTCACCACCCGTCACAACAGTTGGGCGCTCGCATTGCACATAGCGCGAGTCGAACCGCTTGCGGCGGCGCAGGCTGTTGGGATCGTCAGCTTCCTGCTCGATCGCGGTGTGAACGATCGGGTCATAGACGGTGATCACCTGACCAGCATATTCAATGGCATAGGGGACATAAACGTTGTCGCCCAACGCATCCCGAATACCGTTCGAGATCGAGGATTTCCCGTTGCCCGGAGGGCCATACATCAGGATCGAGCGGCCTGCGCTGACCGCGGGGCCGAGATGGTCCAACAAGCTGTCAGGCAGTACCAGATGGCCCATCGCGCCAACCAATTGCTCACGCGTGACCTGAATGTTGCGGATCGACTGGCGTTTGACCTGTTCGCGGTACACATCAAGCGGTACGGGCATCGCGCCGAAATACTCCGACTGGCTCAGCGCATCTAACGCACGCGCTTTGCCTGCGTCGGTCAGTTGATAGCCCATCTCGTTGCCGCTATTGGCGTTCAGGGTGCCCGTGGCTTCCAGCAGTTTCTGCTCGCGCGCGATGTCAATCAGTTCCTGTGTGACAGCGCCGGGCAGGCAGATTGCCTCGGCCACTTCGGATACGGTGCTGGCATTCTTGCGAAAGACTGTTTTCAGCAGAATGTCCCGCATCATCACCAGCGGGAGCTGCATTTCGCCCAATCCCTTAGGCGCAGGAGGGGCCATCACGGCGGAGGTTTGCATATTCATGCGCGGCGCTCGTCTATCCTGAAATCACACATATGCCCGCAAAGGGGCCACTTGTGGGAAATCTGGCTCAGCTTTGTGGCGGGACCAAGGCAGTGACATGGCGCACAGATGATAGTTCACGAACCGTAAACAGTGCCCAAAATCAGATACATGACCAAAGCCCCGGCCAGAGCAAGGCCCATCGGGAACTTCTTGCCGCGATCCCAGCTTTCCCAATGAGGGGCGATGGTGCGCAGTCTGGTGTGGCGGGCCAGCCGATGAGTGGCAACGGCGCCCAGCACTGTTGCCAGCAAAATCGCGATCAGAACGCCCAGGTCTTGTATCCAGACGAAGGGCGCTGCCGCGGCCAGAAACTTGGCATCGCCCGCACCGAAAGCACCGATGGCATTCAAAAGAATGCCCGCAACCAGCACAATGGGTAGATGCAGCAACTGCCAGACATACGGGGAGAAGGCGACCGGGAAGGGGCCTAGCGAGCCGCTGATTGTGCCGGTAGACCAAGGGGGCAGGGCAATCAACCCGACAACCACATAGATAAAAGCCAGAGCCACAACCGCATGGTTCTTGATTTTCATATCGCGCATGTCGGTAAAGGCGACATACAGGCAAATCGGCAGGATGAACGGCAAGAACCAGATCGCCGCGCGAACAGGAATTTCCATTTAGGTGGAACTCTCAAGCGCGCGCAGAGATCTGACCGCTTCGTCAAAATGCTGCGGATGAGTCGAGATCGCCTCGCGGAACAGGTTCTTCGCGGTATTGATGTCGCCCTGTTTGACAGCTGAAATGCCCATCGTGTTCAACAATTGCGCGCGTTCGATCTGCGACATCGGCACAACAGGCAGGCTGTAGTTCCCCTGGGCCGAGCGGGCCAGAACCAGGTTATTCTTTGCCGTAAACAACGAACTATCCTGCCGAACGGCGTCGGAAAACAGGCGCTCTGCTTCCGCATACTGGCCGCGGGTCAGTTTAGAATAGCCCCAGTTGTTCATGACGCTGCCAGGACGGGTCGTCAGACCCATGGCTGTTTCATAGAAATGATCAGCGCGTTTCCATTCTTTTCTGGAATCAGCCACAACAGCCTCAAGACGATAGCGCTTGAAGGTTTCATAGGTTGGGGGAACTGAATCCAACACCGATTTGGCCTGCGCCCAATCGCCATTTCGAACCAGCGCGTCCGCATATTCAACCTTGTCAGAGCTGTTGGTTCCCTTCATGGTCGTCACCCGTTTCCAGGCAGCGCTTGCTTCGGTGGTACGTTTTGCCCGACCCAGCGAGACGGCCAGTCCACGCTGAAGATCGATGCGGTTGGGGTTCTTGGCGGCGGCACCCTGAAAATAGGTCACCGCTTCGTTGGGATCTGAGGCGTTCAGAAGAACGTCGTTCAGGTTGGTTTCGTCAATGACGTTCACTTCCTGAAATGTGCGTTCAACCCGCTCTTCGGCAGATTCTTTTTCGCATGCAGATAGAATAAGCCCGCTCAGAATGAGTGACGGAATCAAGAATTGTTGGCGCATTTTTGCGTCCTTTACTGCTCTTGCCTCGTTTACTGGATTTTGCGCAGCGTAAATTGCCCGTCGCCGCGCTGTTCCAGCGTATATTCTTGTTCTTGAGGAGTAGTATTAACAGGATTTTCCATTTTTGCGAGTGCTAAGCGCAGATTGTCCCGAATTGCGTCACTTTCGCCATTGTCCAGGGCGAAGGCACGTTGGAATACCTGAGCGGCTTCGGGGTATTTCTGCTGCTCCATCAGCAATACGCCCAGATTATTCCAGGCCACGGGCCATTTAGTGTCATCTTCAACCGCGCGCCGTAGCAAAGGTTCTGCCTGACCCAAACGCCGCAATCCAAGATTGGCGGTTCCCATCGATGTCAGGACTTGTGGCGTCATCCCCTGTTCAAGCGCGGCGCGGCTGAAACTTTGCAGGGCAAGTTCATATTCCCCTGCGGCCATCAACCTGTTGCCGGTCGCGATGTTGTCGCTTGTTTGACCATCGGGGTCGATGCCCGGCGCATCCAACCCGTTGGGTTGACCAAGTTGATCACAAGAAGCCACGGTGGCTATCACCACCGTGGCTTGAAGCAGTCGGCGAAGTCCAGATCGGACGCACCTGGGTTTTGTATTCATTAGCGCTTTATCCGCGGCCAAAGCTCGAAATGACATTTGCAGAAGGGCCAACCAGAATGATCAACAATGGTGGTACCGTTAGCATCATTGTGACCAGAGTCATTTTCGTAGGCAACTTGTTTGCGGCCTCTTCGGCCCGCATGACCCGTTTATCGCGCATCTCACCGGCATAAACCCGCAGGGCTTCAGCGATTGATGTACCGAATGTGGCCGATTGGATCATCACCGTCACGAAAGAGCTGACGTCCTGAACGCCGCAGCGGGTACCAAAGTCACGCAGAACTGAATCTTTGTCTTTGCCCGCCTTCATCTCGTAAGCGACAACCTCGAATTCCTGAGCGATATCCGGGTAGGAGGATTTCATCTCGCCTGCGACACGCACAATCGCCTGATCCAGAGATTGCCCCGCCTCAACACAGACCAGCATGAGGTCAAGCGTGTCCGGGAAACCCGATGTGATCGCTTCTTGCCGTTCCGCGACCCGGCGCGTGATCCAGTACTTTGGGATCATATAGCCAATGCCACCGGGCAAAAGTACGCGGATGATCTGTTGCTGGCTGGTGTATTCCTGATCCCCTGCCAACACCGTGATCAGCATGACGCCCAGAACGATACCAGTGATTCCAAGTGCGAACTGCGCAAAGTGAAAGAAGCGAACAGCATCTTTTGATTGATAACCCGCTTGCCGCAGTTTTAGCTGGACCGCGGAGTATTCTTCTTGGTCCTTGGGTTCCAGAAAGGTGGCAAACTTTTCAAGTTGTTCGTTCTGGCTGCCATGCCGCAACTTGTCTTTTTTACCCTTCTTCGCTGCCTTTGGGGCAGCGGTCGAGCGCTGAAGCTTTTTTAACGGGTCTTCTGGCTGACTCATCATCAGCGAAACGGCAACGCCGATCAGCACAAGGCCCAGAATGCCCACAACGATCAGTGGGCCAAACTCACCAAGGTTCTCGGTGAGCATATCGTTGATACTGGTCAGAAATTCCATGATACCGCCCTCAGACCTTAATGTTGGTGATGATCTTCATGACGATCAGATTCAGCGTCAGCAGTATGCCAACGACGAAACACGCCGGAATGAACCAAGGGTGATCCAGAACCTCGTCGTAATAGCCTGGGTCTTTCACCAGGATAAACACCAGACAGGCGATTGGGAAACCAGACAGGAACTTGCCAGACCACTGCGCCTCGGCCGTGATGGCTTTGACCCGGCGGAACAGGCGAAAACGTGCGCGGATAACCTGTGCGAGACCGGCCAGAATTTCCGCGAGATTACCACCGGATTGCTGTTGAATGCCGACAGCAACGGCGAGGAAGCGCAAATCCTGCATATCCAATCGTTCTGCCATGTCTTTCAGCGCCTCGCCAACATCGCGGCCATAGGCGCATTCATCGGCGATTACACCGAATTCAGTTCCCAGCGGGTCCTGTACTTCGTTAGAAACCACCTGAATTGTCGAAACAAACGGGTTGCCCACACGCAGGGATCGGACCATCAGTTCCACTGCATCGGGCAATTGCTCTTCGATCAGGCTCATCCGCTTCTTGGCTTTGTGGTTCACCCAAGCGTAGACACCGCCAATACCGATCGCGATTGAGATGGCGATGCGCAGGGTGATTTCTGTCGCAGTGCCAATGCTTAGTCCCATGAATGCGACAACAGAGACCAAGCACATGATCATGATCAGTTGCCGGGGCGAGAACGCAATTGCGGCCTTTTGAGCTTTGTCTGCAAGCAATGAATACAGAGGGATGCTCTGCGATTTCATATGCTGCTGCATTTCCTTGCGCAGCTGCTCCAATACCTGTTCTCGCCCGGCGCCTTTTTCAAGCATATCCAGACGGCGGTTAACCCGGCTGTTCAGGCTGATGGATTTGCCGAACGCGACAAGATAGATGCCTTCAACCAGGGCAAGGACCCCCACAAATATGGCGACATAGATGATCGCCTCCATAGGCACATTCATACTAAGCTCTCCTACACTGTGGTTGGGTCGTAGATGGACGCAGGCAGGTCAAAGCCCCACAGACGGAACCGTTCCGAATAGTGGCTGCGTACACCCGTTGCAGTGAAGTGACCGATGATCTTGTTGTCAGGTGTCAATCCAACACGTTGAAATCTAAAGATTTCCTGCATCGAAATAACGTCACCTTCCATACCGGTGATCTCGGTGATTGATGTCATACGACGCGAGCCGTCCTGCAGGCGGCTGGCCTGAACGATCAGGTTCACAGCGGACGAGATCTGGCTGCGGACCGCTTTGATCGGCATCTCGATGCCGGCCATTGCGATCATGTTCTCCAGTCGCGAGATACCATCACGAGCCGAGTTGGCGTGGATCGTGGTCATTGACCCATCGTGACCGGTGTTCATAGCCTGCAACATGTCGATGACCTCGGCGCCACGCGTCTCACCCACGATGATACGGTCAGGGCGCATCCGCAGTGCGTTTTTCAGACAGTCGCGCGGGCTGACCTCACCCTTGCCTTCCACGTTCGGCGGGCGGCTTTCCATCCGACCCACATGGGTCTGCTGCAGCTGAAGTTCCGCCGTATCCTCGATGGTCAGGATACGCTCGGCATCGTCGATGAAGCTGGATAGCGCGTTCAACGTGGTTGTTTTACCTGAACCCGTACCGCCCGACACGATAACGTTCAGTCGGGTCGACACTGCGGCCTGCAAATAGGCGGCCATTTCTTCGGTAAACGCACCGAAATTGACCAGGTCGTCAATGCCCAGCTTGTCCTTTTTGAACTTGCGGATGGAAACCAGCGAGCCGTCCACCGCAATTGGTGGCACCATAGCATTGAAACGCGATCCATCGGCCAGACGAGCGTCAACATAGGGGTTGGATTCATCAACTCGACGACCCACAGCGGATACGATCTTGTCGATGATCCGCATCAGGTGCTTTTCGTCCTTGAACGTGATGTCGCTGATTTCCAGCTTACCGGCGCGTTCCACAAATATCTGTTGCGGGCCGTTCACCAGAATATCGTTGACAGTGTCGTCTTGAAGCAGCGTTTCCAAGGGGCCAAGGCCTGTGACCTCGTCATATAGCTCTTTGTTCAGCTGGGTCCGGTCTTCGCGGTTCAGAACAATGTTACGCGCTTCAAGAACTTCGCTGGCAATCGCGCTGATCTCTGAGCGTAGTTCAGATTCATCAGCGTTTTCCAGCGCAGCAAGGTTCAGGTTCTCAAGCAATTCACGGTGCAGCTCGATCTTGATTTCGCCCAGGCGTTCCTTGCGCTTGCGATCGCGATCGACACCAGTCGCTTCGGCGGCCTTCTTCTGAACCGGCTTACGAGCGATGGCGTTTTGTGCGGGGGTATCTACAGGTGCTGCCGGTGCAGGCGCTTTAGCCGGTGTTTGCACCGGCTGCGCTTCGGACGATTTCTTGTATCTTGAAAACACGGCTGATCCCCCCTTGGGATGGTTTTACGCGGCCTCAGCGTCGCTGCTGCCCAGGCTGTGGAGTGATTTTGCCAGCTTCGCGATTTCGCGGCGCAACGGGTTCTTGGCCGCAGCGTTGGCAAGTGGCAGACCGTGATCGCCACTTTGCATCACGGGTTTCCCGCCATCCGGCAGTTGCAAATCGATGGAAATTCCAAGACTTTCGCCCATGCGTTTTACGCGACCTTTGCCATTCAGATCAGTGAATTTCGGAGCCCGGTTCAATGCAAATCGCAGCTTGTTGAACGGCAGTTCTTCGGCTTGCAGGGCCCGTTTCAGGCGCAGCGCGTTCTGAGCGGACCGCATGTCCAACTCGATCATGGCAAAATAGACATGGGACGCCTGCAGCACGGTTTCCGACCAGTGAACCAACGTTTTCGGCATGTCCACAATGACATAGTCGAAATGCTTGCGCGCCATGTCGATGACACGCTGAATGTCTTCCGGTGTGATCAGATCCAGAGGTACCATATCGGCCGGTGCTGTCAGAACCTGCAGTTTTTCTTCATATGTTTGAAGCGCTTGCGAGAAGACTTCATCATCCATAGCGGCTGTATCGGACAGCATCTCGAACACAGTTTCACGGCGCGGCAGGTCGAGATAAGTTGAAACTGTGCCGAATTGCAGATCCAGATCGATCAGGCAAACTGTTGGGGCGTCCTTGTCAGATACGTTAGCAAGTTCCCAGGCCAGATTCACGGCCATGGTTGTTGAGCCGACACCCCCGGCCAATCCATGGACAACAAACATCGCGCCTTCTTTGGCGTCACCCCCCGCCAACGGAACTGCTGCTGCTTGTGCAGCAGCAACCGGATCCGGCTGGTTCATACGCTCTATTGCTTCTTGCAATTCACCCTCGGGCAGAGGGTAGGGTACAAACTCATCCGCGCCTTTGCGCAAAAGCTGATGGAGCGATGCGGGTGTCACATCCTCGGCAATCAGCACTACTTTGATCTTCTTCTCCTTCGCCTGGGTGATGATTTCACCCATCAGAGAAAGGTTATCTTCGTCTTCGCCGTCAATGGCCAAGGCCACGAATTGCATCGAATCCGCTTCGGGCTGACCAAAAAACGCCAAAGCTTCGGCAAAACCAAGATCGCCCCAACGCTCACCCAAAGCGGCTTCCATATCTTCGATCAGCAGATCGAAGTTCTGGACGTCCCGGCTGATCGTGCAGGCCAGGATACCGGTGTTGTCGTCTTGCGGCGTCGCGCTGGTCATACAAACTACCCTCGTTGAGAGAGGCCAGCATCTCTTGCGGACGAGATCACGCCGATTGATTTGCTGTCGCCCCTAAGCGGTCAATTCAGGCCGCAGGTCACCCAATTGTTGACAATGTCGCTGTGAAGTTGGGCAAGAATTTGGCGCAAAAGAACCAATTGTAGGGAAATAGGCGACGATGTCGCCTATTTCGAGCAAATTATCCACCTTCGCCGGATGTATCCGAAGATTCTTGGATGTAACTCGCTCTTGTCGCGCTCTCAACATATTCGCGATAGATGACTTCGGCATATTTGCCATCCAGCAGCTGTGATCTACCGTCTGCAAAGCCCGAAACCTCGGTTACCGTCCGGCGGTTTCGCCGATCACGATTCGGCGTGTCAATCAGGGGGCGCGTTTTACCAAACGATACCACGGCTTCGAGCCGTGAGCGTGAAATTCCCTGTTGTACCAGATAGTTAACAGCAGCTTGCGCGCGGCGCAGGCCAAGGCTTTGGTTGTAGCTGGTCGATCCCACGGCGTCGGTGTGGCCATAAACGCGGAAACGCGCCTCAGGGAACTGTTTGATCCAATCGGCCTGACGCTGCAGAACGCTCTGCGCCGAGGCGTCCAGTTGAGAACTGTTGAATGCAAAGTTGATCTGAACCGGAACGTCCGAGGCGAATCGGCGGCTTAGGATCTGTGCAAAGGTCAACTCGCCATTCATAACCTGGATATTGTTGAGCGTTGCGTTGCCGTATGCGCCCTGGTCGAGTTCATATCCCGCCTCGCGTGTACAGGCCGAGATGGCGACTGTGAGACCCAGGGTGATAATCCACTTGTTCATTGGTCTATCCTCCTCATCAATCCAGGACGTAGCCGTAAGAGCTGCCAAAGTCTTGTTTGGCAACTTCGGATGCAGCACCTGTACCTTGACGCTCTGTGCGGGCGACGCGGCCGGTGACGAACAGGTCAAAGTCGCTGGGCGGTTTGACGCGATCAGTTGGCAACGCGAGGGCTTCGCCGCGTGTTGGGCTAACCAGATGCGCTGTTACGATGATGACAAGCTCGCTTTGTTCGCGCTGATAGTCGGCGCTGCGGAAAAGAGCACCCAGGATCGGAACATCGCCCAACCAGGGGATCTGGTTATTTTGATCGGTAAAGTTGTCCTGAAGCAGACCCGCGATTGCAAAGCTTTCGCCATCCCGCAGCTCAATCGTTGTCTTCGCCAGACGGGTGATAAAGCTTGGTACGATGTCACCGTTGATCGTGAAGTTCGAGCTAGTATCGATGGCCGAAACTGCAGTGCCCATTTCCAGGTTGATCAGATCACCATCCACGACGCGTGGGGTGAACTTCATCTCAACACCGAACTGTTTGAATTCGATGGCGACTACGCCGTCGTCTTGGGGTACCGGGATTGGAACTTCGCCACCTGCAAGGAACGCTGCTTCCTGTCCAGAAAGGGCCGACAGGTTAGGCTCGGCCAGATTTCGAACCAAACCTTTGGTTTCCAGCGCCTGGAGCAACACATTGACCTGCGCTGAACCGACACCAAAGCCAAACAACAGTGTGCCATCTTGCACTGTGACAGGTGGAACAAGGTTTTGAGGGTTGAAACCACCTGAAACGTCTCCGCTCGCAAAGGAAAGCGACGAGGAAAGCTGTTTCGCAACCGAGCGGTTCATCTCGGCAAATCGGACTTTCAGCATCACCTGCTGAACTCCACCGACCGACATCAGGTTCGATACGCGTTCAGGCGCATAGCGTTCTGCCAATTCAAGCGCACGTGCCAGTTTGGCTGAGCTTGAAACTGTGCCCGACAATACAATGCCGTCATTGGCGGTGCGGACTTCAATCGGCTCCGACGGCAGAATCTGACGCAGACGTTCTTTAAATTCCGTAACGTCAGGCGCTACGCGAACGCGCACATTCGCCAACAGCATGCCGGCGCCGTCAAACAACGTCAGAGTGGTCATGCCGGGTGTCTTACCCAGAACATAGATGGTCCGGTCTGAAAGCGACGAAATATCCGCAATGCCCGCATTGGCAATGCTGAGTTCGGCGAACGGTTGTTCGCTTTCCACAACGATTGCGCGATTCATCGGAACATCCAGTGTTTCCACTGTGCCCTTTTTCACCACGCGAAGGGTTTCAGCCCAGGCGGCATCGCCGACCAGGCCAATAACAAGCGACAACCCCAGCAAGGTTGCGCTGATCCAGGAACGTATTGTCATGTGACCTGCCTCTCCGATCACGCCTCGTTTTTTGGGTCTGATGCCCTATGTGTAAGACAGTGCGCGAAAACCGAATTTATTGCAATAATCAATGGTTTCCGGAATTTTGTTTATGTGGACAATAGGCAACAATGGCAAAAAAATAGGCCGCGCGTTCTGCGCGGCCTGAACCGATAACGTTCTGAATTGACGTTAATTTGTGCAGGGTATTTGGGTTTCGAACGTGTCGCCGCCTTTTCGAATGCGTGTGGTGCAGACCTGCTCTTTCGCCTTTTCAGGCGCAGGCGCGATTTCTTCGATGCCCAATAGCTTTCTTTGGTCAACTTCGATTGCAGATGCGACCGATTCATCCTGCACACCAACAAGTGCCAAAGACAAACGACCAGTGTTCTGGGCCTGGGCGAGCGCTGCAACTTGCTCGGGTGTTGCAGCAACCGTCACGGTTCGTGCGATTGTCGTTTGTGACACGTCAGAGCCCGCTGTCTGGTCGACAGCAATCAATTGGATGTTTGACTGAATCAGACGGGTGATACCACCCGCTGATCCTTCGGCGGTGCCGCTCGAACCCGTCCAATAGATATCTACATTGTCGCCTGGACGCAGAAAACCTGACACGCCGGATGCCACGTCAACACTGATCGCAAAGGCGCGCATGCCTTTTTCCAAACGTGAAGTCAGGCCAGCCTTTTCGCCCGGCTCTGTGACCTTGACCGCTAGAATCGCTTCGTCCTTTTCCATGGTGCGAAGGACAAAACGCTCCTGCGGTCCAATTTCCGGAAACAGGACCGCCATCTCGGTGAACGTGCCTTCGGGAATCGCGTTTTCGGGCCAATCGACGGCGCGAACGTCTTCTGGTGTCAGAGCTTCGCCGTACTTCAGCGGCCGATTCGACACGTAAACAGTTACAGTGGGGATGACATCAACCTGAGCATTGGCCAGCGCCTCGGCTGCCGCCTGCTTCTGACGGGCCAGCTCGTTCTGGTACTCAGATATATAGTTGCGCGCCATATAGACAGCGCCCCCCGCCAGAGCTACCCCGACAATCAGAACAAGTCCGAATACCGCTCGCATATTTGTACCTCACTTTTTCGCCGGTCGACTGGTTAGCGACAGTATCAGCAATTTTGAACAGCATAATTCCTACAGAGCAATTGTGTCGAAATCTGGGACAAATTGGTCAATCGCCCGGGATTCTTAATATTGTTGCGGAAACTGTTTGCTGAGATCTAACGGTGCGTCTCACACCGGTTTCGCAACAAAAACGCCGCGCACGATTTGTTACGGCGTTTGCTTTTTTGTAACTGAGTGTCGTCTATCAGTTTTAACCGCCGCCCGAGCTTCCGCCGCTGGAGCCGCCGTCCCCGCCACCTGAACTGCCGCCCGAAGACGAGCCGCCGCTTGAACTTCCGCCGGACGATGATCCGCCGCCTGCCGTACCTGCAACTGTAAAGCCGCCAGCATTGTCATTGTCGCCTGTACTTACGGTTGAGGATGTAAGCGCGGTGTTCACGTTGCCGCCATAGCTGTTGGTTGCAGAGGCGATTGCCAAGTACAGGGCTGAACCGATGCCAATAATCAAGGCCGTCAATACAACCCAGTCAACCGTGACGGCGCCGTCTTCGTCGTGCGAAAACCGTCTGATGAACTTATACATCTCACCCCTCCGAGCCATAGTCCGTTTCGGCCCAGGCACTAGTGAGGGCCGTTTACTCTGCAATTCCAAGAATATTTTTGAGTGACATGCGTGGCGGAAATAGGGCCAAAAATTGTACCTGGCGCCACAGTTTACGAATAATTGCCTCAAATTGCGCCGCTTTGGCGATAAGAAGATGCGATCGATCCTCGTTGCTGGGCAATCGACCTAAACCGGAAATTTACTTTTTTCGCGATTCAGCCTAGCAAATGAGAGGGCTCCACAAATAGAAAAAACCGCGCCAGAAGTGGCGCGGTTTCAAATCTTACGCTAAGCGATTGCTTAGTTGGAGTTCGTACCAGCCGAAGTCACACCACCTGCGGCGGAGTTGCTGCCGGTCGAAATGGTTGCGGCGTTCAGTGCGGTGTTGACGTCGGTCGCCAGGCCAGTCGCGCCAGCCGAAATCTGCTGGTATGCAACGGCAGCCAGGCCGATGACTGCTGCGGTCAGAACAACCCAGTCAACTGTTACTGCGCCGTCTTCGTCTTTGCGGAAGTTCTTGATGAACTTGATCATGTTATGTCCCTCCTAAAGGATCTAAATAAGTCTGTTGAACCTTGGCGTCTTTCAGAGCTTTCTCTCTCAGTCCGCTCCAGTCCGTCTCGGTATGGGCTTATGTTTGACGGGTACGCATGGCAGGAATTGGGCCAAACCGATATTTTTTTCTGTTTGATTTAACTTTTTTGATACGAATTATCTAACCAACTGATAAAAAACAGAAAAAATATTTAGCACCACCCTTTTCACCGTGCCGGGCGGTGCAAAAAAGCGCCAAATGAGGCGAAATTGCCCCAATTCGCTTTGTTTTTCTGGCCTTGCGAGACGTTTTGCGGTTCAACTTTCGAAAAAAGAGAGCATGAGGCAGGCAAATGAATCTCCGGGACGCACTTAAATGCGCCGGTGTGTTGGTGTTCCTAACCGTTAGTGTTGCGCCTTTAGGGGCAACTGAACGCGAACCACGTGGTGTATATAAAAGGATCAAGGCGCCGAAACCCGGTGAACGCCCACGCGTAACCGTTCAGATATCTCCGCAAGAGCATGCCGCAAGACCATCCGCGCCCAGTACAGGGGCCGAACTGGTTGTGCCCGAAGTCATCAAGAAAGCCAAAGTTCCGCCAGCGACCACACCGGATGGAGGTGTCAAAAGTAACCCCAAAGGTTCATACAAAGCGTTCTGGGACCGGATATCGCCAGAATTGGCCCAGGCTCGGGCTGGCCGATTGGAGGACGCTATCCAAGCCCTGTCAGCAACGAGTATCAAATCTCCCAGGCTTCAGACCTTGCAGAACATTGCACAGCAACAGGGCGTGGATATCTTGCGTGCAACAGTGGGCACAAATGTCTCGCCCGCCTTGGTGCTTTCTGTGATTGCAGTCGAATCGGCCGGTCGTGCGGATGCCGTCAGTTCCGCTGGGGCGCAGGGATTGATGCAGCTGATGCCCGCAACTGCAGCGCGTTTCGGCGTGAATGACAGTTTCCAGCCGGATCAAAACATCTCCGGTGGTGTGAAATATCTGAATTGGCTGATGCAAGAGTTCGGCAATGATCCGATTCTGGTTCTGGCTGGATACAATGCGGGCGAGGGTGCCGTTAGAAAACACAGTGGTGTGCCACCCTATGCCGAAACACGGGACTATGTGCCTAAAGTTCTGGCGGCGTTTCAGATCGCGCGTGCGCTTTGTTCGACACCACCTGATCTGATCTCTGACGGTTGCGTGTTTCAAACCGCCAACTAAAAAGGCCCGCCGCTCCGAGCGGGCCATTGGCTGAACACGATTGTTTAATCGACGATTTTAGCCTGAGTCGCAGCGCGCATGTCGTCTTCGCTGACACCATCCGCGAGTTCGACGATCTTCAAACCACCCTCGACAACGTCCAGAACGCCCAGGTTGGTTATGATGAGATCAACCACGCCTTTGCCGGTCAGCGGAAGGGTGCATTCTTTCAGAACTTTCGAGTCACCGTGTTTGTTGGTGTGATCCATCACAACGATGACACGCCCAACACCTGCCACCAGATCCATCGCGCCGCCCATGCCTTTGACCAGCTTGCCAGGGATCATCCAGTTAGCCAGATCGCCTTTCTCGTCCACCTCCATCGCGCCCAGGATCGCCGCGGCGATTTTGCCGCCTCGGATCATGGCAAAGGATGTGGCGCTGTCGAAGTAGGATGTGCGGGACAGTTCGGTGATTGTCTGCTTGCCTGCGTTGATCAGGTCTGGGTCTTCTTCACCCTCAAATGGGAAAGGGCCCATGCCCAGCATACCGTTTTCGGATTGCAGGGTGATGTCCTTGTCGCCGACATAGTTCGCCACCAGCGTCGGAATACCGATACCGAGGTTCACATACATGCCGTCTTCCAGCTCCTCTGCCGCGCGCGCGGCCATTTGGTTCCGATCCCAGGGCATTATGCATCCTCCTTCGTGCGAGTGGTGCGCTGTTCGATACGCTTTTCATGGCTGCCTTGGATGATGCGATGCACATAGATGCCGGGCAGATGGATTGAATCCGGGTCCAGTGAGCCACGCGGAACAATCTCTTCCACTTCGGCCACACAAATCTTGCCACAGGTGGCAGCCGGCACATTGAAATTGCGAGCGGTCTTGCGGAACACCAGATTTCCAGTGTCATCGGCCTTCCAGGCCTTCACGATGGCAAGATCTGCAAAGATACCCTCTTCAAGGATGTAGGTTTCACCATTGAAGTCTTTGTGCTCTTTCCCATCGGCAATCACGGTGCCCACGCCGGTTTTGGTGTAAAAGCCGGGGATTCCAGCACCACCCGCGCGCATCCTTTCGGCTAGCGTGCCTTGGGGGTTGAACTCTAGCTCCAGCTCTCCGCTCAGATATTGGCGCATGAATTCGGCGTTCTCACCGACATAAGAGCTGATCATTTTTTTGACCTGCTTGGTTTGCAGCAGGATGCCGATGCCGAAATCATCCACACCCGCGTTGTTCGACGCAAAGCTCAGGTCCTTGACACCCGAATCCTTGATCGCCTCAAGCAACAACTCCGGAATGCCGCACAGGCCGAATCCGCCCGCCGCAATCAGCATGCCATCCGACAGCACTCCGTCGAGCGCCTCGGAGGCATTGGCATAGACTTTCTTCATGGAAAACTCCCCCAATGACATGGTGATGCGCAGGTTGTGCCGCCACGTCATTGGGAAGTCAATGAAACCAAGGGGGTGGTGGTATTTCTACCTACCCGGCCGCCTTTTTGGCGGCCTTCTTTTTGGGTGCCGCCTTTTTCTTGGTGCCTTTCTTGGCTGCGCGCTCGTTGACCAGTTCAACGGCCATTTCTTGCGTCACATCTTCGGGCTTGATGTCTTTGGGGATTGTCGCATTGACCTTTTCCCATTTCACATATGGACCATAACGCCCGTCCAGCACCTGCATCGCGCCGCCATTGGGGTGTTCGCCCAGCTCTTTCAGCGGTTTTGCAGCGGCGCGGCGCCCGCGACCCGGATTGGCGCGCTTTTCGGCCAACAGTTCGACGGCGCGGTTCATACCGATTTCGAACACATCGTTGGGGTCTTTGAGATTGGCATATACCGGCTTGGCCTCATCCGCCAGCTGATGCATCAGATAGGGCCCGAAACGACCGAAGTTTGAACTGATCATGCCGCCCTCGGGGTGCTCACCGATCTGGCGGGGCAGGGACAACAGCGTCAGGGCCTTCTCAAGGTCCATGTCATCCTTGCTCCATCCACGCGGCAGAGAGGCGCGCGGGGGTTTCTTATTCTCAGGCGTCGGTTCGCCGCGTTGAACGTACGGGCCGAACCGGCCGGATTTAAGCCAGATTTCGTCACCTGCGTCTTCACCCAGCAATCGTTCATCACCTTCTGCGCCTTCTCCGGCAATCGGACGGGTATAGGTGCATTCGGGGTAGTTTCCACATCCAACGAATCCACCGGTTCGTGAGGTTTTCAGATGCAATTGCCCAGTCCCGCATTTTGGGCATATACGCGGATCTGACCCGTCTTCGCGGGGCGGATAGAGCTGAGGTGCAAGCGCTTCGTCCAGCTTGTCCAGCACTTCGGAGATCCGCAATTCCGACGTCTCGCCAATCGCAGCCGAGAAATCACGCCAGAACTTGCCCAGAAGGTCCTTGTAGTCGCGGTCTCCTGCGCTGACGTCGTCCAGCTCCTCTTCCAGATTGGCCGTGAACTCATAACCCACATATTGGCGGAAGAAGTTCAGCAGGAAGATCGTGACAATCCGGCCCTTTTCTTCGGGGATCAGCCGGTTCTTGTCCTTGCGTACATATTCGCGGTCCTGAATCGTGGTCACGATCGAGGCATAGGTCGACGGACGCCCAATCCCCAATTCTTCCATCCGTTTGACCAAAGTGGCCTCGGTATAGCGTGGTGGAGGTTGGGTGTGGTGCTGCAGGGCCAGAACGGATTCGTTATCGGATAGGATAGCGGCCTTGTCTTCTGCCTTTGAGACCTGATCTTTCAGCGAGGTTTTGGCAAATGGCGCCGGATCTCCCTGCATAATCTGCGGCAGGCGCTTTTCGTCATCATCGGCAACGTCGTCACGGCCTTCCTCATAAACGCGCATGAAGCCGTCAAACAGAACAACCTGACCGTTCGCGCGCAGGCCGACCTGCCCATCGTCGCTGCCAATCTCAACCGTGGTCCGTTCAAGGCGTGCCGCCGCCATTTGGCAGGCGATCGTGCGTTTCCAGATCAGATCATACAGTTTGCGCTGATCTTCATCGGTGACTTTCAGCGCCTTGGCATCGCGCGTCATATCCGTTGGTCGGATACATTCATGCGCTTCCTGTGCGTTCTTGGCCTTGTTCTTATACATACGCGGGCTGTCTGGTACGTATTCGCTGCCATATCTGTCAGCTATGGTGTCGCGCGTGGCAGCCACGGCTTCGGGGGCCATATCGATACCGTCGGTCCGCATATAGGTAATGTAGCCCGCCTCGTACAGCCGCTGCGCCACTTGCATCGCGTGACGTGCACCCATGCCGAACTTACGGCTGGCTTCTTGTTGCAGGGTTGAGGTCATGAAGGGCGCACTGGGGTTGCGGGCTGCCGGTTTCGCCTCGACCGAGGTCACGCTGAGTGCGCGGCTGGTGATTGCCTGAACCGCCAGTTCCGCCTGCGTGGCATTGGCCAGATCGTGTTTGTCGAGCTTTTTTCCCGCCAGAGTGACCAGACGCGCCTCGTAGGTCTGGCCCCGTGGGGTATCGAACAGCGCCCGGACCGACCAGTATTCGACTGGCTTGAACGCTTCGATCTCCATCTCGCGTTCGACGATCAGGCGCAGGCAGACAGATTGCACGCGGCCTGCCGACCGGGCACCCGGCAGTTTGCGCCACAGAACGGGGGACAGATTGAACCCCACAAGATAGTCCAGCGCGCGGCGCGCCAGATAGGCCTCGACCAGCGGCATGTCGACCTGGCGTGGGTTCTGCATCGCCTCGGTCACGGCCTCTTTGGTGATGGCATTAAAGGTTACCCGGCTGACAGGCGTGTCTTTCTTGATCGAGCGGCGCTTGGTCAGTGCTTCTTGCAGGTGCCAACTGATCGCCTCGCCCTCGCGATCCGGGTCAGTGGCAAGGATCAGCGCATTATCTTCTTTCAAGGCGTCGGCGATGGCTTTGACATGTTTGCGGCTGTCATTGCCGACTTCCCATGTCATAGAAAATTCATGGTCCGGATCGACCGATCCATCCTTTGGTGGCAGGTCACGAACATGCCCGTACGAGGCCAAAACCGTGTAGTCCGGACCAAGATACTTATTGATCGTTTTGGCTTTGGCCGGAGATTCTACAACAACTACGGGCATTTAAGATGAATCCTTGCTCGACAGACTTTGCGCGTTTTATGGCCGTGCAAGATGTGTGCGACAAGATCGAATTGTCAATGCGTTCCTTTGGCGTCTAGGCTGATGCGCGGTTTCTCATCGCCCCACACGGTCTGAGCCAGCAGGTTCGTCGGTTAACTGGCCAATGACAACAGCCCGCCGGGCTGGCGTTGAATCCGCCCTTCCAGCTCCAGATCAACAAGGACCGGGCCAATCTCGCCCGCGCTTGCGGCGATGTCGCGGATCAACTGGTCTTCGGCTATGGGGGACGGGCCCAGGCGCAGCAACACCTCATCATGCAGAGCCGCTGAGTTGGCGGGGGAAGGGGGGACCGTTTCGCCCCTTGCTTCGGCTTGGGGGAACAGTTTGGGCTGCGGTAGCGGCAGCGCGTCGATCACATCATCGGCGGATCTGACCAACGTCGCCCCGTCTCGGATCAGTAGATTGCATCCGGCGGCACGTGCATCGAACGGGTGCCCGGGCACTGCAAGAACCTCCCGCCCTTGGTCTAACGCGTCCCGGGCCGTGATCAGGCTGCCGGATTTTGCAGCAGCTTCGACCACAACAACAGCCTGAGCCAGCCCTGATATGATCCGGTTGCGGCGCGGGAAGTGCCGCGCCTGTGGTGTGACACCGACGGGTTGCTCAGATAGCCTTAGGCCCTTGGTCGCAATAGTGTGGGCAAGTTCTGTATTCTCGGCCGGGTAGATGACATCGACGCCGCCCGCCATGACAGCGATTGTCCCTGTTTCAAGCGATGCCGTATGCGCTGCGGTATCGATGCCGCGTGCCAAGCCCGACACGATAACATGGTCTTTTTGCCCAAGCTCCTTTGCCAACCCGCGCGCCATCCGCGCGCCGAGTGATGAACAGTTGCGGGCCCCAACCATCGCAATTGCGGGTTTATGCAAAAGTGAAACATCGCCAATTGCCCATAGCATCGGCGGGGCATCATTCAGATCGTTCAATGCCTCTGGAAAATCAGCGGCCCCAAGGCACAAAAGCCGCGCTTTGGCGGCCTTTGCGGCCTTGAGCTCCGCCTCAATCACGCCGGGGGGGCAGATTTCATACCCTTCTATTCCGGCAGCGCGTGCCATTTCAGGCAGCGCGGCCAGCGCATTCTGCGCCGAGCCATGTTCACGCAGCAGCCGACGAAATGTTGCAGGGCCAACCTTGCGTGAGCGCAACAGACGAAGCCAGGAAAACCGGTCCTCTTCCGTGGTGGGTGGGAGTGGGGGGTGATTGGAAGAAAGCTGCTCTTCGGTCATCCGATGCTCCGCCTGATTGCAAAACTGGTTTACGTCAGGGCGGGTTAACAGCCTGTAAATCGATGAAAATTTGCTGCGTTTCGGTCGCGTCTACTAACACTATGTTTCGCTATCCATCTGATAACGAAGCACAAATTCATGCAAGTTTTCTAGGCGCATTTAGCTGACCGCCCAGAAATACACAGCCAAGCGGGCAGGCTGCATTAACCTCGAATACCCGGAAATGACGATTCCGACTCAGGTAGCAGAACCGCCAATAGTCAGCCCATCCATCAAAACGGTTGGCTGTCCAACCCCTACAGGAACCCATTGACCGTCTTTTCCGCATGTGCCCATGCCTGGGTCCAGCGCCATATCATTGCCCAATCCCCGGATGCGCTTCAGGGCCGAGGGGCCGTCTCCGATCAGGGTGGCACCTTTTACCGGAGCGCCGATTTTGCCGTTTTCAACCCGGTAGGCTTCGGTGCAGGAAAAAACGAATTTGCCATTTGTGATGTCCACCTGACCGCCGCCAAAGCCGACGGCCCAGATACCGTCCTTAATATCCGCGACCAAAGCAGCCGGATCGTCCTGGCCGCCGAGCATGATGGTGTTTGTCATTCTTGGCATCGGTTTATGGGCATAGCTTTGGCGACGTCCGTTGCCGGTAGGCACGACCCCCATCAGGCGAGCGTTCTGGCGATCCTGCATATAGCCGGTCAGAACACCGTCTTCGATCAACACGGTGCGTGAACTGGGCGTGCCTTCGTCATCCACGGTGATCGAGCCGCGTCGATCTGCGATAGTGCCATCGTCGACCACAGTCACGCCCTTTGACGCAATCTGCTGACCCATCAGCCCCGCAAAAGCCGAGCTGCCCTTGCGGTTAAAATCGCCCTCAAGCCCGTGTCCGATGGCTTCGTGCAGCAAGATGCCCGGCCAGCCGGGTCCGAGAGCGACCTCCATGACACCAGCGGGGGCGGGTATCGCTTCCAGATTGACCAGCGCAATCCGCAAAGCCTCGCGGGCTTTGTTCTGCCAGTCGGCAGGATCGATCAGCCCGCTTAGGCCAACGCGTCCGCCGCCGCCAGCTGAGCCGCTTTCGCGGCGGCCGTTTTGCTCGACGATGACCGAGATGTTCACCCGAGTCATCGGACGCACGTCGCGCACCTGTACGCCGTCAGGGCGCAAAATCTCGACCTCTTGCACGGTTGCCGCGATTGTGGCGCTGACTTGTACAACGCGCGGGTCCAACCCCCGGGCAAAGGCATCAATCTCGCGCAGCGTGTCGATCTTTACAGGAAAGGTGGCGGATTCGATCGGATCCTCGTCCGTGTAAAGCCGAGTGTTTGTGGCGCGCGGGGCTTCGGCCAGCGTCCCGCCACCATCGCCCACCGCGAGGCGCGCGGTTTCGGCTGCACGCTTCAGAGCAGGGATCGAAACATCCGTAGAATGCGCGTAGCCGGCCACTTCGCCTTGGACCGCGTGCAAACCAAACCCCTCAGATGCATCATAAGATGCGGTGCGCAACCGCCCATCATCAAAAACAAGCGATTCCGATTTTCGGCGCTCGACAAACAGCTCTCCGTCTTCGGCCCCGGCGGTTGCCGATTGCAAAACTGCCAGCGCTTCGTCCTGCGGAAGTGCGCTTTCAAAGGGGCGAAACGGGGCCTGAGTCATGGGTTAGAGCCTTTCGGGTTTGATCCAGATCAAAAATAGCGTCTGTTTGACGCAAGCATTTTGCTTTATCTACCCGACGGAATATGGTTTTTAACGCGGCCAAAGACAACGGGAGAGGTGCGACCGATTCACACCTTTTCGCGAGAGACGCAAAGATCAAACGATCAGGACAGAACATGAAGAATGCTTTGATGCTTTCAGGGTTGATGACAGCCCTCTCCAGCCTTCCCGCCATGGCTCAGGACCTTGAGATCATTGGTAAGCCGGTCGATGGCGGCCTTGGGTTCCAGCCCGCGGCGACCAGCCTTGCGGAAGGCATTCACAGGTTGGACAACATGATTCTGGTGATCATCACCGCAATCTGTATCTTTGTGGCGGCTCTGCTTGTCTATTGCATCGTGCGCTACAATTCGCGCGTCAACCCGACCCCGGCGCGCTTTTCGCACTATACCCCGGTCGAGATCGCATGGACCTTGGGCCCCATCATTATTCTGGTCTTTATTGGTGCGTTTTCGCTGCCGGTTCTGTTCAAACAGCAGGAAATTCCCGAAGGCGATGTTGTGATCAAGGTTGTGGGCAACCAGTGGTACTGGACCTACGAGTATGTCGACCACGACTTTGCCTTTGACAGCTATCTGCTGGGTCACCCGGCGACCTTGGACGAAGGTGCTCGCCCCGCAGATGCGGATGTCACACCGTTCGTTCTGGATGACGCAATGCGCGCGAAACTGGCCGATTCCGGTTATAGTGATGACGAATGGCTGCTGGCAACTGACACTGCCGTAGTCGTACCGGTGGGTAAGATCGTTGTCATGCAGGTGACCGCATCTGACGTGATCCATTCCTGGACGATCCCCTCTTTCGGCGTGAAGCAGGACGGTGTGCCCGGACGTTTGGCTGAACTGTGGTTCGAAGCCGAAAAAGAAGGCGTCTACTTTGGCCAGTGTTCGGAACTGTGCGGCAAGGACCACGCCTATATGCCGATCACCGTAAAGGTGGTCAGCGAAGAGGCATATGAAGAGTGGCTTAAGGGTGCCATTGATGAGTATGCGGGGCTGCCGCAAGCTTATCAGGTGGCCTCGAACTGATAGCCATCTGGGTGGGGTAAGCCCATCTGCCACGAACGAGCAAGCTGCGCGGACCATCGTGCAGCCTTCGCCCTAAAGGACCTGAAATGACCGACGCAAGCATCAATGCCAGCATTGCGGCCGCAAAGGCGGACGAGGCCAGCTTTGGCGACTACTTCGCCCTGCTGAAGCCGCGTGTGATGTCGTTGGTTGTCTTCACGGCTCTGGTTGGTCTGCTAGCAGCGCCAACCCCGGTACATCCTTTTGTGGGCTTTTGTGCGATTCTGTTCATCGCCATCGGTGGCGGCGCTTCTGGTGCGCTGAACATGTGGTGGGACGCAGATATCGACCGCGTTATGAAGCGCACCAAATCCCGCCCGATCCCGTCGGGAAAGGTGGATGCGGGTGAGGCGCTGGCGCTGGGTCTGACGCTGTCGGGCCTGTCGGTGATCATGCTGGGGCTCGCAACCAATTGGTTTGCAGGTGCGTTTCTGGCCTTCACCATCTTCTTCTATGTCGTCGTTTACACGATGTGGCTGAAGCGCACGACGCCGCAGAATATCGTCATCGGCGGCGCTGCGGGCGCGTTCCCGCCAGTGATTGGCTGGGTTGCGGTGACAGGTACGATGTCGATTGAGCCCTGGCTGATGTTCGCCCTGACTTTCATGTGGACGCCTCCGCATTTCTGGGCGCTGGCGCTGTTCATGCGTTCGGACTATGACGATGCAGGCGTGCCGATGCTAACCGTGACCCATGGACGCAAATCAACTCGTTGGCATATCCTGGCCTATACCGTTTTGCTAGCACTGCTGGCCCTCGGCACTGCGTTTTCGGGCATCGGCGGGCCGATTTACCTGACGGTTGCCATCATCCTCAACGCGTTGTTCCTGCGCGGTGCCTGGCAGATTTCGCGGCGCACCGAAGATGATGCCGAGGCGGATAACTTCAGGGTTGAACGCTCTTTCTTCAAGCTGTCGCTGCTTTATCTGTTCCTTCACTTCGGTGCCATTCTGGTTGAGGCGCTTCTGAAGCCTTACGGTCTGGGAGGATGGTCATGAGCCTGCGCAAAAGCCACGAATTGCATCAGCGCCGTTTTGGCCGCAATCTTGGCGTCGGCCTGACGCTGGCAGCGTTTATCCTGATCATCTTCGGCCTGACGGTTGTGAAAGTCTCCGGTACTGATTTCGGTATGGCCGCGCAGGAGGTACAGAACTGATGGCGATGTCTGGTCCACAGAAAACGGTTTTGCAAACCGTCGGGGTCGTTATCCTTATGGGCAGCCTGGCATGGGCGGCGGTGCCGTTCTACGATTGGTTCTGCCGCGTAACCGGTTTTGGTGGCACAACGGGTGTGGCTGAGGCCGCCCCTGATGACATTCTGGATCGCACGATCACAGTGCGCTTTGACGCCTCCAAAGCCAAGGGTATGGCTTGGGAGTTCAAGCCCATCGAACGTGAGATGGAAGTGCGCATCGGTGAGACAGGGCTGGCTTTCTATGAGGCTTACAATCCGACCGATCGCCCGATTGCCGGGCAGGCATCCTACAATGTAGCGCCCTATTCCGCAGGCGGGTATTTCCAGAAGATCGCTTGTTTCTGTTTTGAGGAACAGGTGCTGCAGCCCGGCGAACGGGTTGAGATGCCGGTAACCTTCTTCGTCGACCCTGAAATGGTCGAGGATCTGGAAGCAAAGTATGTGCATACGATCACTCTGTCGTATACATTCTACGAAATTGACCTGCCCGAGGGCTATGCAGCCCTGGACGCGCAGGCAGATACAAATACGAACTAACGCCTTTAGGTGAGGGACACTGATGGCACACGCAAAAGACCATGATTACCACATTCTGAACCCCTCAATCTGGCCGCTTGTCGGCGCGATTGGGGGCTTTGTGATGCTGTTCGGAGCCGTCCTGTGGATGCATGGCATCACGCCATGGATGTTCTGGGCCGGTTTGGTGGCTGTTCTGTACACCATGTTCGCCTGGTGGTCCGAAGTCGTGGTCGAAAGCCGCCAGGGCGATCACACACCGGTCGTGCGCATCGGCCTGCGCTATGGCTTCATCCTGTTCGTGATGTCCGAGGTGATGTTCTTCTTTGCCTGGTTCTGGTCGTTCTTCAAGCATCGGATGTATCCGATGTATGACTATGCGGGTACCGAATACATCCAGCCGGATATTCACGCGGTTGACCCGTTTCACCTGCCGCTGATCAACACTTTGGTCCTGTTGCTGTCGGGCTGTGCGATCACCTGGGCGCACCATGCGCTGGTGCATGACAATGATCGCAAGGCGCTGATCAACGGTCTGGCCATCGGTATCGTTCTGGGCATCGCCTTCACCGCGCTGCAAGCGTTTGAATATTATGAGTTGCTGGCCCACGAAGACTGGGTCTTCGGCGGCGATCAGTTCTACTCGAACTTCTTCATGGCGACGGGTTTCCACGGCGCACATGTAATCATCGGCACGATTTTCCTATCGGTCTGTCTGATCCGCGCGCTCAAGGGTGATTTTACACCTGAAAAGCATGTCGGATTCGAGGCTGCGGCCTGGTACTGGCACTTCGTTGACGTTGTCTGGCTGTTCCTGTTCTTCGCTGTCTACATCTGGGGTCAGGCCCCATTGATGTAACGCCGTTGAGGCTGTTTAGCTGTAAAAGCCGCCCTTTCGGGCGGCTTTTTCTCTATCCGGGGCGCAAGATTGCGCCCCATACAATTGCTTGGTTGCATTTCGGTGCACGCGCCCCTTAACAAGACGCCGGTTCCTGCAACGAGCGATCATCTAATATGCGCCGTACTTTGTTTCTGCTGATCTTCGGTTTCGCTGGTTTGGGCGTGCTGTTGTCGCTGGGCATCTGGCAGGTGCAGCGCTTGGCCTGGAAACAGGGGGTGATGGCTGAAATTGAAGCGCGCATTTCCGCAGCTCCGATTGGCCTGCCGTCGCAGATTTCCGAAAGCGAACACAAATACCTTCCAGTTTCGGTTTCTGGGGAAATGCAGCCGGGCGAGATCCACGTTCTGGTCTCGGTCAAGCAGGTTGGGGCCGGATATCGTATCATCCAGTCGTTCAGCACCGAGGATCGGACCATTCTGGTGGACCGGGGGTTTGTACCCACGACGGCCAAACAGACCGACCGTTTGACAGGCCCGATGGAAGTGACAGGCAACCTGCATTGGCCCGATGAGATCGACAGCTACACGCCCGAGGCCGATATCGACAGCAACATCTGGTTCGCCCGAGACCTGCCCAATCTGGCAGCCGCTCTGGGGGCCGAGCCGATCCTGCTGATTGCCCGTTCTCAGACCGATCCGGGCGTGACTCCGCTGCCGGTCGACACGGCCGGCATTCCCAATGATCACCTGCAATATGCAATCACATGGTTTGGATTGGCCCTCGTCTGGGCCGCGATGACCGGATACTTCCTGTGGCGCAATCGCGCCCCTTCTGAGAGTGACCCGCAATGAAATACATCTCGACCCGTGGCCAAGCGCCTGAACTGAGCTTTGAAGAGGCGATGCTGACCGGGCTGGCCCGTGATGGTGGCCTGTACCTGCCGGCTGAAATCCCGACGCTCAGCCATGATGAGATCGCCGCCATGGCCGGTCAGTCATATGAGGAGATCGCGTTTCGCGTGATGTGGCCCTATGTCAGCGGTTCCTTCGCCGAGGATGAGTTCAAAGAGATCATCACCCGCGCCTACGAAGGCTTCGGCCACGACGCCCGAGCGCCGCTTAAGCAGCTGAACGAAAACCACTTCCTGTTGGAGCTGTTCCACGGGCCAACGTTGGCCTTCAAGGATTTTGCCATGCAGCTGATCGGTCAGCTGTTCCAGGTGGCCCTGAAACGCCGCAACGACCGCGTGACCATCGTGGGCGCGACCAGTGGCGATACCGGCTCGGCCGCGATTGAGGCATTCCGGGGGCTGGATGCGGTGGACGTGTTCATCCTGTTCCCGCATGGCCGTGTGTCCGAAGTGCAGCGTCGCCAGATGACAACGCCTGCGGACAGCAATGTACATGCTTTGGCCGTGGATGGAGACTTCGACGATTGTCAGGCCGCGTTGAAGGACATGTTCAACGATTTCGATTTCCGCGATGGCGTGAAGCTGGCTGGTGTCAACTCGATCAACTTTGCTCGCGTTCTGGCGCAGATCGTCTACTACTTCTCGGCCGCTGTCAGCCTTGGCGCGCCGCATCGCAAGGTCAGTTTCACCGTGCCAACCGGCAATTTCGGGGACATCTTCGCAGGCTATCTGGCCAAACGTATGGGTTTGCCGATCGACCGTTTGGTCGTGGCGACCAACCAGAATGACATTCTGCACCGCTGCCTGTCGGGGGAGGGATATTTCAAGGGTGAGACCATCCCCTCGATCAGCCCGTCGATGGACATTCAGGTCAGCTCGAACTTCGAACGCGCGTTGTATTATGCCTACGGCGAGGATGGCAGCGCGGTCGCTCAGTTGATGGATGAGCTGAAAGCCGGCGGCTTCAACGTCAGCCAGGGCGCGATGGAAGCGCTGCGCGAAAGCTTCGACTCGGGCCGCGTGTCCGAAGATGAAACATTGGACACGATCAAGCATACGCTGGCCCACAGCGCTGAACTGGTCTGTCCGCACACGGCCATTGGTATCAAGGTGGCCGAAGCGCATCGTGCGGCAGATGTGCCGATGATCACTCTAGCCACGGCGCACCCCGCGAAATTCCCGGCGGCGGTCGAGAAGGCGAGCGGGGAACATCCGCCTCTTCCATCCCGCATGTCTGATCTGTATGAACGTCCGGAACGGGTGACGCGGATTGCCAATGATCTGGGTGCCCTTGAGGATCATATCAGAAGGCATATCGCTGAGTGACAGTCAGACAAGACCAACTGAAGAACGGCTTTCGTATCGTCAGTGAACATATGCCAGGGCTGCAATCTGCGGCCATCGGCATCTGGGTGACCGCCGGCGGGCGGCATGAACGGATCGAACAGAACGGGATCGCGCATTTCCTTGAACATATGGCGTTCAAGGGAACCGAGCGCCGTTCGGCCTTGCAGATTGCCGAGGCGATCGAGGATGTGGGCGGCTATATTAACGCTTATACCTCGCGCGAGGTGACGGCTTATTACGCCCGTGTTCTGAAGGATGACGTGGCGCTGGCGATGGACGTGATCGGTGACATCGTTCTGAACCCAGTTTTTGATCCGCGTGAGATAGAGGTTGAACGTGGGGTGATCCTGCAGGAAATCGGGCAGGCCTACGACACGCCCGACGATGTGATTTTCGACTGGCTGCAGGAACAAAGCTATCACGACCAGCCACTCGGCCGCACCATTCTTGGGCCAACCGAGCGGGTCAGCTCTTTCTCGCGTGAGGACCTTTCGGGCTTCGTGGCCGAGCATTATGGCCCCGAACAAATGATCCTGTCAGCGGCGGGCGCTGTTGACCACGACGCCCTGATGAAAATGGCCGAAGAGATGTTTGGCCACTTGCAACCGCGCAAGGGTCTGATCCCCGAAGCCGCCCGCTTCACCGGTGGTGAAGCCCGGCAAGAAAAGGATTTGGAGCAGGCGCATTTCGCACTGGCGCTGGAAAGCCCCGGCTATCGCGATGACGGGATCTATACCGCTCAGATCTATTCGACGGCGTTGGGCGGCGGCATGTCCTCGCGCCTGTTCCAGGAAGTGCGTGAGTCGCGCGGGCTCTGCTACACGATCTTTGCACAGACCGGGGCCTACGCGGACACCGGCACGACCACGATTTACGCGGGGACCTCTGCGGATCAGGTTGCAGAGCTGGCAACCATCACGATAGACGAGATGAAGCGCGCCGCCGAAGATATGAGCGAAGAAGAAGTCGCTCGTGCCCGTGCGCAGATGAAAGCCGGGATGCTGATGGGGCTGGAAAGCCCCTCGAACCGGGCTGAGCGTCTGGCGCGTCTGGTGCAGATCTGGGGGCGGGTGCCCTCGCTTGAGGATACTGTTGCCAAGATCGACGCGGTCAGCACCGAGGACGTGCGGGTCTTTGCTGAACAGATGGGAGCACGCGCGCCAGCCGCTTTGGCGTTGTATGGTCCTGTCTCTGGTGCGCCTTCACTGGCTGATCTGCAGGAGAGGCGTGCGGCGTGATGCTGTTGGGCAGACGCAAGCTGAAACTCGAAACCGAGCGGCTGAGCTTGCGACCGCCCGTGCATTCCGATTTCGGCACCTGGACTGCGCTGCGCCGGGCGTCGAAAGATTATCTCACCCCGTGGGAGCCGATTTGGGCTAAGGACCACCTGAGCCGGAAGTCCTTTACTAACCGGGTCTATTGGGCCCAGCGGTCTGTGGCCAGTGGAACTGCGATCCCGCTGTTTTTGTTTCGGCGCGAAGATGATGTGCTGGTGGGTGCGATCACGCTGGACAATATTCGGCGTGGCCCTGCGCAGGCGGGCACGTTGGGCTATTGGACAGGTCAGGCCTTTGCGCGCAACGGGTATATGCGCGAAGCGATTGGCGCGATGGTGCACCACGCTTTCACGCGACTGGATCTGAGCCGGATTGAAGCGGCTTGCCTGCCTGAGAATGCGGCCTCTCGGGGATTGTTGGAAAGTTCCGGGTTCAAATATGAAGGCGTTGCGCAATCGTATTTGCAGATCAATGGCCGGTGGCGGACGCATGTGTTGTATGCCAGCTTACGATCAGACCGGCGCGGCAAGACCGACGCGGGGTAGGGGGCTCTGCCCCCGTCGCGGCAAGCCGCGCCTCCCCCGAGATATTTTTGGCCAGATGAAGCAGGGGATCGATTGCGCGAAGCCGGTAGAGTTTCGATAGGGTGGGACCGCAGCAAAAAGGCATGACTTGGTGGCGTTCTGCGCTAAAGTTGGAGCATGCGCTGGTTTGTTGCAGCATTGATGGTAATTTCAGGCGGGGCGGTTGCGCAGGAGCGGCGGCCAAGCCATTGCATCGCCATCGCTGATGCCGCACCTGGAATTGAATATATCTACAAGGCCGCCTGGCAGGACCGTGTGCCGGAGTATTCGGTTCGGATCAGCTACGTGGCGCATGCGTCGTTTTTGATCCAAACGCGAGGCGGTTTGAACGCTGTCACAGATTTCACTGGTTTCATCGGTGGCGCCGATCTTATCCCGGACGTCGTCACAATGAACCATGCGCATAGCACGCATTGGACCGCGAACCCTGATCCTGCAATCCCGCATGTCCTGCCAGGGTGGGGGGAATTTGGCCAGGGCATTGATCATCACCTTGATCTGGGTGAATTGCTTGTGCGGAATGTTTCTACCGATATTCGGTCTGCCTATGGCGGGGTTGAAGAGCGGGGGAATTCGATCTTTGTGTTCGAAGTCGAGGGCCTTTGCATCGGCCATTTGGGGCATCTGCACCATGTGCCATCGGACGCGCAATTTGCGGCCCTTGGGCGGCTGGACGTTGTCATGGCAGCCGTGGATGGGGGCACGACCATGCCTTTGCCGGATATGATCTCGGTTCTGAAGCGGCTGGAAAGCTCGGTCATCATTCCTATGCATTGGTTTTCCGGTTTCTCGCTGGATCGGTTCCTGGTGGATATCCGGGATGATTTCCCGGTTGTGCGCAAGGGGGTATCGGAGATCACCGTCTCGCTGCGCACGTTGCCGGATCGGCCAACCGTGGTGGTGCTTGAACCGGAATATCTGATTGATCTGGAATAAGGCTTGTGGGTGCTGCGCACCTTGGGCAAGTAAGAACTATGACCCTGAACTCTGCCGATGACCGAATTGCCGACCTGATCCGGGCTTCTGTGGGCATTGATGTGCTGCGCCCGATCGAAGAGCGGTATCTGGAAGAACCGCGCGGTCGATTTGCCGGGCAGGTGGGGCTGCTGGCGTTACCGCGCACGGTTGAAGAGGTATCTGCGCTTGTCCGCTTGGCGTCTGACGAGGCGGTTGCCGTTCTGCCTTATGGAGGTGGCACAGGTTTGGTTGGCGGGCAGGTGATAAGCGATGGTCCAGCGCCGCTGTTGATATCGTTGGAACGCATGACCGCGATCCGAGAGGTCTATCCCACGGAAAACGTCCTGATCGTCGAAGCAGGTGCCATTCTATCGGATGTTCAGGCCGCGGCTGAGGCGGTGAACCGGTTGTTTCCCTTATCGCTGGCCGCGCAGGGCTCTTGCCGGATTGGTGGCAACCTTGCGACCAACGCGGGCGGCGTCAATGTGCTGCGTTATGGAAACGCCCGCGATCTTTGTCTTGGTCTTGAAGCCGTGTTGCCAAGTGGGGAGATCTGGCATGGCCTTAGCCGATTGCGGAAGGACAATACTGGTTATGATCTGCGCAACCTTCTGATTGGGTCCGAAGGAACGTTGGGGATCATTACGGCGGCGTCACTGAAGCTGTATCCGCAGCCCGCTGCAACTGGGACGGCGATGTTTCAGGTGGCCTCCCCCACGGCTGCGATTGACCTGCTCGCTGTAGCGCGGGATCAGGTGGGCGAGGTGGTCAGCACATTCGAACTGATCCATCGGCAGGGGTTTGACTTTCTCGCAGAGGTTTTGCCGGATGTACGCCAACCCTTTGAAACCGCGCCGGATTGGTCGGTTTTAGTCGAATTGGGACTGCCTAAGGGGCACGATCCCATTGAGGCATTGGAGGCATTGTTCAGTGTTGCCAATGCAAGAGGGCTGGTCAATGACGGGGTGGTGGCGCAAAGCGAAACGCAGCGCCAGGACCTTTGGGCAGTTCGTGAACGTATTCCCGAAGCCAATCGCCTGATTGGGTCGGTGTCCAGCCACGACATTTCCGTACCCATCTCGGCAATCCCTGAGTTCATCCAGCACGGGGCCGAGATCATCAACGCATTGGGCCCATTCCGCATCAATTGTTTTGGTCATCTGGGGGATGGCAATCTGCATTACAACGTGTTTCCCCCTAAGGGACAAAACCGTTCGGACTTTGCAGAAGATCGCATGGTGGTCAAACAGGCCGTGCACGAGCTTGTCCATGCGTTTGAGGGCTCGGTGAGTGCAGAACATGGCGTCGGGCGGTTGAAGACGGATGATCTGGAACGGTTTTCCGACCCGGCCAAACTGTCCGCCATGCGTGCGATCAAGGCCGCTTTGGACCCTAAAGGGATCATGAACCCAGGCGCGGTTCTTAAGGTATGATCACGGCCCAGGTATGACCGGGCCGTGATCGATAGTCGCTTACGACGATGGCAAGATCACCTTGTCGATGACGTGGATGACGCCGTTTGACGTTTCAATGTCGGCCTGAACCACATTTGCGTCATTGACCATAACGCCCGAATCCAGATCGATGGTGATGTCGCCGCCCTGAACGGTGGCTGCGGTCATGTCGTCGGACAGATCGCCAGACATCACTTTACCCGGAACAACGTGATAAGTCAGAACTGCCACCAGCTGGTCTTTGTTTTCTGGCTTTAGCAGATCAGCAACCGTGCCCTCGGGCAGGGCCGCAAAGGCCTCATCTGTTGGGGCAAACACGGTGAACGGGCCTTCACCTTTCAGCGTTTCAACCAGTTCGGCGGCTTGCACAGCAGCAACGAGTGTTTCAAAGCTGCCAGCGGCGACAGCGGTGTCCACGATGTCTTTGCCGTGACCATCGGCCATGGCCGAGGTGCTGAAGAGGATTGTTGCAACACTTGCGGCGGCGAATTTGCGAAACATAGCGTAGTCTCCCTAAGTTGGGATGCTCTCAGTAGCATCATACGGGATACGGTCATCTAAGGAAAAAGATCACAGCAAACGTGCAAAGAATTGGCTTGAAAACTGCCTTACCCGGGCTATGCCCGCGCCATTTGAAATTTCCACTCAAAAATAAGTGATTTCTTTCGGGTCAGAGTCCTTCGAACTCACACAGAACATGCACATCCATGCCCATTTCTTCCAGCACTTTTCGGCCGCCAAGTTCGGGCAGGTCGATAATGAAGGAGCACGAGACGATCTCGCCCCCCAAACGTTCGATCAACTTGATCCCCGCAGCAGCGGTGCCGCCGGTTGCCAGTAGGTCGTCAACCACAAGGATTTTCTCGCCCGGTTGAATGGCGTCATCGTGAATCTCTACGATGGCTTCGCCATATTCCAGCTTGTAGTCCTGACTGATGGTGGTGCCGGGTAGCTTACCCTTTTTGCGAATGGGTACAAATCCAACGCTCAGCTGATGGGCAATCGCACCGCCCAGAATGAACCCGCGTGCTTCAAGACCGACGACTTTATCAATGCGCTCACCTGCGTAAGGGTGCAGCATTTGGTCGATGGCCATGCGAAAGCCACGTGGGTCGGCAAAAAGCGTCGTCACATCGCGGAACATGATCCCTTCATGTGGGAAATCGACGATGGTTCGGATGTAATCTTTGACCGTTTTGGTTCTGGACATGAGGCAACCCTTTGGCGACAAAACACCCGGCGGTGTTTGGCCTATCGGGGCTAACCATGCAAGAAAAGACTGCGCGATTGTGCCTATTTGCGGCTTTTGGAAACGGCGTTTGGTAGACCGTAGTAGCGGTATAATGCTGCCGGCAGCCACGACAGGTGTGGTTTGCGCCAATTGCGCTGATCTCGCAAAAGAAATGCTTGGGCGGTATGAAGGTTCATTGCCATAATCCTTTTTTTATTGTTAGGTGCACGATATCTACAACCTCTATGCTGTGTATATACATTGCATCGCGTAGAGAATCAAGGTTTTGACGGGAATAAGACGCGTGGCGAAGAAAGACGGTAAAGGTTCTACTAAGAAAAACAGTCAGTTAGTGCTGCGTCTGGATAAGGATGAACGCGATGCGTTTGTTGAACTGTGCAAAGAGCTGGACACCTCGGCCGCACGCGAAATTCGCCGCTTCATTCGCGGTTTCATGAAAGAAAACGCCGAAGACTAGCCTAGGCCGGGCGGCGCAAGACAGCGGTCGCCAGCCCCATTCCGATCAACGCGACCCCTCCGAACCGTGTCAGAGCGGTGATCACACCCGCGCGTCCGACCATCATACGCAACCGATCTGCCAGCAATGCATAGGCGAGCGCATTCAGCCCGGCGAGACCGACGAATGTGGCGATCAGGATGACAAATTGTGGGCCCAGCGGGTCTGTGGGGCGTATGAATTGTGGAACAAAGGCAATGAAGAAGGCGATGGATTTCGGATTCAGGGCCGTGACAGCGGCGGCGTGTCCAAAAACGCTGTGCGCGGTGACATCGCGGCCTGTTTCCAACGGGGCCAACCCGCCGGACGGCGCGCTGCGCAGCAGCTTGATCCCAAGCCAAACCAGATAGGCCGCGCCGACCCACTTCAGAATGGAAAAGAGTGTGGCCGACGCCAGCACCAAAGCGCCCAGGCCAAGTAGCGAGGCGGTCATGGCGATCAGATCGCCCAATGCAACTCCGGTCGCCGAGGCCACGGCCACGCTGCGCCCTTTGGACAATGCGTAGCTGAGCACAAGCAGCACGGTCGGTCCCGGGATCAAAAGCAGGGCGGTTGATGCGGCGACGAAGGCCAGCCAGAGGTCGAGGGACATGAGTCGCCCTTCTCCTTGAAAACAATCGCCATAGCTAGAACTCAGACTGCGCCGAAGTCAACCAGAAGCGGCAATCCCAATTGCGCCCGTGCGTTGAGTAATTTATCTCAGATTCGCTTATTGTCTGAGCTTGTGCTACAACAACATCGTTTTTTAAGGTGGAGATTTTAGTATGAAACGTTTTGCAGCGGGGCTTTTGCTCCTTTCTTTGCTTGTTCCAGCATACGTTGCTGCCAATGGCTGCCCCGAAGGATATTCGGATTGTGGTGGGGAATTGTGTTGTCCCACGGTGCAGCCATGAAACTGACATCGATTTTGGAAACTTTACACAAGCGCGCAGCGTATTTGCTGGTGATCGCAGGCGTAGTTGCAGTCTTTTCATTCTGTGCGCCTCTGATCCTGGACGCTGACGAGGCTGACCTGCGCTACAATCGCAACAGCATTCCGGCAAATTGGCTGGGCAGCCCGAAGCCAGGCGATGCTTATGCATTTGATCATTCGACCGGTGAATTTGCGTCGATCAAACTCTGCACGCTGCACATGGCGGACGAGTACCCAATCGCGCGGGTCAGATTTGCTGGTATCAACGAATGGGGAAAAGGTCTTCACGACGCGATTTCGCAAGTTGGACAATTTGTCGGCGAGAAGATTCTGGCCGGGATGAATTTGGAAGATGCGGATGTTGTCTGGGAGTTCGACAAAATACATCGAAGTGATGAGCTGAATACGAAGTTGGAACGCAATTGCCTGGATCGCGTGATCGAGTATGTGCGAATGCCGGACCAGTCCGTGTTCATTGTAGACATGGTCTACTACGATAGAGACACCCCGGACCAGCCGACACTCGTCCAGCTGTCACGCTCCAGCATTATTCCAAAGGATTGCGGTGATCACTGCCTGAACCGGGCGCCCAAGCATCAGGTTCTCAAGATTGGCTGGCTGACGCGCAAGAAGGCGGAGTGGGAGCTGGTGCGCATCGAATAGGCACACAAGCCCGAACCGAAGTGCCTTGAAGGACTAAAGAACCCGTCCCGCCACTGCATCCAGCTTGGCCAGCAGCGCCGGATCACGCTTCTCCGGCGCGGTCAGGATCGCATATTCCAGCGCCCTGTCGCAGCCATGCGGGCAGGGTGCGCGTTCGGCCCCCAGCAAGGCGGGCAGGCCTTTGACCAGCGCGCGGCCATTTTCGGCGTTGCCGGTCAGTGTCGCTATGATGGCGGTCACGTCGACCTCTCCGTGGTCCGGGTGCCAGCTGTCATAGTCTGTGACCATTGCGATGGAGGCATAGCAAAGCTCGGCCTCACGGGCGAGTTTCGCCTCGGGCATATTGGTCATTCCAATCACATCACAACCCCATTGCTCGCGATACATCTTGGATTCGGCTAGGGTTGAGAACTGGGGCCCCTCCATCGCCAGATAAGTACCGCCGCGGTGGATGGTGATGCCTGCGGCCTTGCCAGCTGTCTCACACGCATCGCTTAGGCGCGGACAAGTTGGGTGGGCAACGCTGACATGGGCAACGCAGCCTGTGCCAAAAAAGCTCTTATCACGCGCAAAGGTTCGGTCGATGAACTGATCGACGACCACGAAATCTCCGGGTGCCATGTGTTCGCGAAACGACCCACAGGCCGAGACCGAGATGACATCAGTCACCTTTAGACGCTTCAGCGCGTCGATATTCGCACGATAGGGCACCTCGGTTGGTGAATGCACGTGCCCACGTCCGTGACGAGGCAGAAAGGCCATCTCGACGCCGTTCAGCGATCCGGTCAGGATCTGATCCGAGGCGGCACCCCAAGGGGTATCAACCGTGACCCATTCTGCATTTTCCAGCCCATCGATGTCATAAATGCCCGATCCTCCGATGACGGCGATTTTGGTATGGGTCACGTTCGGCCTCCGATGCGAATTTCTGATACCCGATTTCTGCGGGGCGGCGCGCGAATTGGCAAGTGCAGTCAACTGTTTGTGTGCAACACCGGGCAAACCTTACCAAGCCATGCATCTAGCGCATAGCGGGTTCCCGCTAATGCGGTATCTCAGCCGTGGCTTACCCGGTAGAAGGCCCCTTTCGCGCGAACATAACGACCCACAGGACCGTCCCATGCCCCGAGCCATGCTGGCAAGCTTTGCCAACCGTATAGCCAAACCCGATCTGCGTTGGGTACCGGATGAGGGGTTGACCGTCTCGCGCCTGCGGATTGAGCTGTTATCAGGTCTGACCGTTGCGCTGGCGTTGGTTCCGGAAGCCGTGGCTTTTGCGTTTGTTGCGGGCGTTCATCCGCTTGTGGGCCTCTACGCGGCTTTCCTGGTTGGTCTGATCACGGCCCTGATCGGTGGCCGCCCAGGTATGATCTCGGGCGCAACGGGGGCTTTGGCCGTGGTCATGGTGGCCTTGGTGGCGCAGCATGGGGTGGAATATCTGTTCGCGACCGTTGTTCTGATGGGCATCTTACAGGTCATCGCAGGTGCGATGCACTGGGGCCGCTTCATTCGCCTTGTGCCGCATCCGGTGATGCTGGGCTTTGTGAACGGTCTGGCCATCGTGATCTTTTTGGCCCAGATGGGTCAGTTCAAAGTACCCGGTACAATGGAAAACACCGGCCATGGGATGAGCGGTGGTGAATGGCTGTCGGGACTTCAGCTCTACACCATGCTGGGCCTTGTAGCACTGACCATGGCGGTGATCTGGGTGATGCCGCGCATCACGCGCATCATCCCTGCGCCTCTGGCAGGTATTATGGTCGTCGCGGCGCTTGTGATCGGTTTGGGTCTGGATGTTCCGCGCGTAGGCGATTTGGCGTCAATCGAGGGTGGCCTGCCAGCTTTCCACATTCCGATGGTTCCGCTGAACTGGGAAACGCTCGAAATCATCCTGCCCTACGCTGTTATTCTGGCAGCCATCGGCCTGATCGAATCCCTGCTGACCCTGAACCTCGTGGGCGAGATCACCGGCAAACGCGGCGGAGCCTCGCAGGAATGCATCGCACAGGGCGCGTCGAATATCGTAACTGGTTTTTTTGGCGGCATGGGCGGCTGCGCGATGATCGGGCAGTCGATGATCAACGTAAAATCCGGCGGCCGCACGCGGATTGCAGGGATCGCTGCGGCTTTGTTCCTGCTGATCTTTATCCTATTTGCCTCGCCTTTGATCGAACAAATCCCGCTGGCCGCACTGGTTGGCGTGATGTTCATGGTGGTGATCGGCACCTTCGCCTGGAACTCCTTCAAGATCATGCGGAAGGTACCGTTGACGGATGCCTTCGTCATCGTGCTGGTCACGGTTGTGACGGTGATGGAAGACCTCGCCGTAGCAGTGGTTGTCGGTGTAATCGTCTCGGCGCTGGCCTATGCGTGGAACAACGCCAAGCGCATCCATGCTGTCACTCGCGACTCGGAGACTGAAAAAGGTGCTAAGGTTTATGAAATCCAAGGCCCGCTGTTTTTCGGATCGTCTGACGGTTTCGTTGAATTGTTTGATGTGTCAAACGACCCTGACACCGTGATTGTGGACTTTGCAGAAAGCCGGGTGGTGGATCAATCGGCCCTGCAGGCCATCGAAAACATCGCTGGCAAATACGAGGCTGCCGGCAAACGCGTTATGTTGCGTCATCTCAGCCGCGACTGCCACAGGCTGCTCAACAAGGCCGGTCACCTGATGGTCGATAGCGACGATGACCCGGATTACGGTCTGGCTGTCGACTACTCTGTGCGAACCGGAATTCTGGGCGGCCACTGATCCCAAAAAAGGCGGCCATGGTGGCCGCCTTTTCTTAGTGCGCGATACGTTCCAACGCATCAACATCGCCCGAAACCAGCGCATCTTCGGCGCGCTCGATCTGCTCGGCAGGCCAATTCCACCACTCCAAGGCAAGCAACCGCTCGATGACGTCAGGCGGAAACCTGAACTTCCGAACCTCGGCAGGGTTACCCGTTGCGATGCCATATGGTGGGATCGTACCGCGCACCACCGATCCGGCACCAATGATCGCCCCGTCCCCGATCCTTGCACCCGGCAGGATCAGGGCACCGTAACCGATCCAGACATCATTGCCGATTACGGTGTCTCGCGTGTCTGGCTGATACTCCAACAGCTTCTTGGGATCAAAAACCGGGAAGGGATAGCACGTCACCCCATCCATCGCATGGTTAGCAGATGACGTTATGAATCGAACACCGTGGGCGAATTGACAGAACTTACCAATCACGAGTCGTTCGCGGGAAAACGGAAATAGAAACGGAGCCAGGCGAGCGGCCCAATCCGTTGGCGCGTCGAAATCCGAGGCATAGCTGTAGTCACCTGCTTCAATGCAAGGATGATCAATGGCCTGGTTCAGGAACACAGTCCCCGGATGTTCGGTTCCATTGGGCAGGGTCACCGGGTATCGGCGTGAGGCGTGGGGCAGGGGCATTATTCATCGGGCCTAGATAGGCTGAACACTTCTGACACCACGGAATAGTCGCGGTATCCAAGTCGTGCCAGGGGTTGAAATGAGGTCACGTCGAACTTGCCATCCTTCATACAGTCATCGCGCAAATGCACGCCGATAACCTCGCCAAAAACAACTCGGTTTGCTTCGCCTGGCAAAGTGATGATCTGGGTCAGTTTGCACTCGAGCGCAGCCGGAGCGTTGGCGACCCGCGCGCAGGGGATGGTTTCGCATTCTTCTGGCGTCAGTCCCGCATGGTGAAATTCATCCGTGTCTTTCGGCAATGCGGCCGAGCTTGCGTTCATCGCATCCTGATGGGTCTGAGCCACAACGTTTACACAGAACACGCCGGTTGCTTCGATATTGGCAACGCTGTCTTTAGTACCATCCTGATCCGGCTTAGACGCCGTCGAGGCGAACATGACCTGCGGTGGGGTATAGGCGACAGCGTTGAAGAAGGAATAAGGGGCCAGATTGTTGATTCCGTCTGGGCTGCGCGTTGATATCCACCCGATCGGGCGGGGGGTGACGATGGCGTTGAATGGATTATGCGGCAGTCCGTGGCCGTCTTCGGGGCGATAGAACATATGGTCTCCAAGCGTTTGCCCAAGGCGTATCGAAGTGCTAGGGCGAATGCCAGCAAGGAAAAGAGGGCAGGCGTGCAGCAATTCGGGATCAGGCCGGAAGAGCCGGACGATTGGTGGGAGGTTGAAGCCCTTTATGACCTGTGCTTTGCACCGGGGCGCGAAGCGCTGTCTTCCTATCGCTTACGCGACGATGTTCCGCCTGTTTCCGGGCTCTCTTTGGTCGCGCGCGATGGGCAGGGCATTCTGGCAGGCGCCATCCGGTTCTGGCCGGTCCATGTCGGCACAGACAATGCGCTGCTATTGGGGCCAGTCGCAGTACACCCCACGCGCCAAGGTGAAGGTTTGGGCGGGTATCTAATCCACGCCGGTCTCGAGGCCGGGCGCGATCTGGGATGGCAGCGCGTCATGCTGGTCGGTGACGAGCCTTACTATTCTCGCTTCGGCTTCGCCCGGTTGAGAGGTGTCGAGATGCCACCTCCGACGAACCCGGATCGTATTCTGGGGCTGGATTTAATCCCTGGCGGATGGGCTAATGTGGCGGGTTTCGTCACAAGATGGACACGCTGACCTATTGAAACTCTGACTGCAAACCCCGATCTGTTCAAAGAACGGAGGGATCAGATGCAGGATGTGGTTCTTGTTGAAGACATAGATGCTGAGGCAGAGCTGGACCGCTTGGCGCAGCACTATAGAACTGCGGGCGGTGCCGGGGTTCGACTACTGAATGCACTGGGTGGGTCGGCTGAATCCCTGATTGACCAGTTGCCTGAACCCGTACGTCAAGGCCTGACCGGAGCGACTGAGAGCGCTCTATGGTTGGCCATTCAGGCAGCGCAAGGCTCAAGGCGCGCTGTACCGGATCAGGAACCATGGGTGAATACGGCGGTTACAACCGCGATGGGCGCGGCAGGTGGTATTGGCGGCCTATCGACGTCATTGGTTGAACTGCCGGCAACCACTGCAATGTTGTTGCGCTCAATTCAGGGTGCGGCCGCGCGCGAAGGCTTTGACCCGGCTGAGGAAAACGTCAAATTCGATTGCGTTCGCGTTTTGTCAGCTGCGGGCCCATTGTCATATGATGATGGGGCTGATTTGGGGTTCTTTTCCGTGCGCCTGACGCTTACCGGACCAGCCATGCAGCGCCTGATCGCAGCGGTTGCGCCGCGGCTATCGATCGTTCTGGGGCAAAAACTCGCTGCGCAGTCGGTGCCGGTGCTGGGGGCACTCGCAGGTGGCGGAACAAATTATATCTATACCCGCTACTATCAGCAAATCGCGCATGTTCATTTTGGTCTGCGCCGATTGGCGATTGATGCCGATATTCCGCACGATCAACTGGTTCGTATGCTGTCGTCCAGAATGTAGCCTGAGACCAGCAACCTTGGCTTGAACCGCATGATGTGGTATCAAAAACTATCAGGTTCGCAAAATAGGATAAAAATCAGCGACCTGGCAGACAGGCTTGAACCTCTTGTGAAAGGGATTGTCGCGATGAGCGCCCGGCTTTCATACGAGCTATGGCACGGTGTGGAAAATCTTGCGATTTTGCCGCAAGCAGCTGCCTTATGTTATCGGGTTGAGCTGGGCCGGCCGGAGGTTCTGTTGATCACGACACGGCAAACCCGGCGATGGATCATCCCCAAAGGCTGGCTGATGCCCGGATTAACGGCGGCCGAAACTGCAACGCAGGAAGCCTGGGAAGAGGCGGGTGTTGTCGGAAAATGCAGTGACCAATCGCTGGGACAGTTCCCTTTTGTGAAGATGCGACCCAGAAAAGGGCCGGTTTTGTGTATGGTCGACGTGTATCCGCTGCACGTGAAATCCCTGGCACAGGAGTTTCCGGAAAAAGGGCAGCGCAAGCGGCAATGGTGCTCGCTGAAAAAAGCAGCGTCCAAGGTGGCCTCACCCGAACTTGCCGTCATTTTACGTAGCTTTAAGTCCGGCCTGCATTGATCATCCCTTGGTAGGGCTTGATATTGTCTTGCCGGTCGGTATCTATTCGGCCATCGCTTCTTTGGGTGAAAAATGATTCAATACGCGTTGAAATGCGTCGAAGGCCACACATTCGACAGTTGGTTCCAGTCAGCCGAAGCGTTTGACAAGCTGGCAGCAACAGGTCTTGTGACCTGTGCGGTCTGCGGCTGTTCGCAGGTGGAAAAAGCAATCATGACACCACGGGTACGTCCTGCACGTAAGGCCGCGGCTAAACCCGACGCAACAGCGCCCGCCGGATCCGATGAGATCAGCGTGGCGACACCCGCGCCTGAAATAGAGAAAGCGCTGGCCGAGCTGCGCCGCAAGGTTGAGGAGAACTCGGACTATGTTGGCAAAGATTTTGCCAGCGAAGCCCGGAAGATGCATTTGGGCGACGCACCCGAACGCTCGATCTATGGCGAGGCCAAGCCAGATGAGGCGAAAGCGCTGATCGAAGACGGCGTGCCCGTCGCCCCGTTGCCCTTTGTGCCCAGCAGAAAGACGAATTGATCCATGCATCTACTGATTACCGGAGCCAATCGCGGAATCGGGAAGGCTCTGGCGGATCAGTATCGCGCTGACGGGCATAGTGTTACCGGCACGGCCCGCGACAATAGTGCTGAAATACGGTTGGATGTCTCAAACAACGCGCATCATCAGGCGATGGCGCGGCAACTAGAAGGGCAACCGCTTGATCTGCTGATCTGCAATGCAGGCGTCTATCTTGACAAGGGTCAGGGCCTTGAAGGCTATCCGGCGGACATGTGGGCACAGAGCTTTGCGACGAATGTTACCGGTGTATTTCTAACCATTCAGGCTTTGCTACCGAATTTGCAGGCAGCTGGCGGCAAAATCGCAATTCTCTCATCACAAATGGCATCACATTCGCGGGCGCCAGGTGGCAGTTATATCTACCGTGCCTCGAAGGCGGCAGCGTTGAATCTGGGACGTAATCTGGCGACCGATCTAAGGGCAGATGGCATTGCAGTCGGGATTTACCATCCGGGTTGGGTACAGACGGATATGGGCGGATCGTCAGCGGATATTCACGTGGATGAGGCCGTTTCAGGCCTCATCAAACGCTTTGATGCGCTCTCATTGGAGAATACCGGTTGTTTTGAAACCTATGACGGCCAGCCGCATGCTTACTGAGTGTTCAGCGCTGCCTTTGGCAGTTCATAAACCTCTCCGGGTTCGATGAATATAATCAGCAGATCACCGCGTGTTTCGTAGCTGAGTTTCGAAGGTGAACTACTGGACTCCGGCACGCCATCGGTGAAATAGATGTTGCGCACCTCGCCATTGCCCAAGGCCACCGCCAGGGTGACGCTGCCATCATCGCGACGGCGCAACTCGGCATTGCAGCTTTGCAGCGGGTCACCGGCATTGACCGCGCAAGGGACAGTGCCCAAAGCATTCTTTCCATCGGTTCCTGCCACGCTTGCGACCTGCGCAACGGCGGGAGAGGATAGAACGGCGAAGGCGGCGACAAGGCGGAGCATAAATAACCTCTTGGAATGATTGCAAAGGACAGGCTGACACTGTGCTAGCTGATTGTAAAGCAGCCCTGGGTCGCAGGCAAAGCCTGATTGCGCCCTTGCCCTTGATCCCCCCCTCGCATATGAGGCACGGAACTAACAGCCCAAGGCACGGAGACAGTTGGCCTCATGCCCGTACTCGTGATGAAATTCGGTGGCACATCGGTTGCCAATCTTGACCGTATCCGCCGCGCGGCAAAGCGTGTGGGCGTTGAGGTGGCCAAGGGATATGACGTGATCGTCATTGTTTCGGCCATGTCAGGCAAGACCAATGAGCTGGTGGGCTGGGTCAATGAAACATCACCCCTGTTCGATGCGCGTGAATATGACGCTGTGGTGTCCTCGGGCGAGAATGTGACCGCAGGTCTGATGGCGTTGACTCTACAGGAAATGGATATCCCGGCGCGCAGTTGGCAGGGTTGGCAGGTTCCGCTGCTGACCAATGGCGCTCATTCCTCTGCACGGATCGAAGAAATCCCGACCGACAACCTGAACCAGAAGTTCGGGGAAGGCATGAAAGTGGCTGTTGTCGCCGGGTTCCAAGGCCTGAGCCCAGAAGGGCGTATCACAACGCTGGGTCGGGGTGGTTCAGACACGACAGCCGTGGCCTTTGCTGCCGCTTTCGAGGCCGAGCGCTGTGATATTTTCACGGATGTGGACGGTGTTTACACGACCGACCCACGCATCTGCGAGAAGGCGCGCAAGCTCGAGAAAATCTCGTTCGAGGAAATGCTGGAACTGGCCTCTCTGGGCGCAAAAGTTCTACAGACCCGCTCGGTCGAGTTGGCGATGCGCTATAAGGTGCGCCTGCGGGTGCTGTCCAGTTTCGAAGAACAATCCGACAATGCAGGCACGCTGGTCTGCGATGAGGAGGATATTATGGAATCCAATGTTGTGGCCGGTGTGGCCTATTCCCGCGACGAAGCCAAGATGACTGTGGTCTCGGTGGCCGACCGACCCGGGATCGCCTCGATCATCTTTACCGCGCTCAGCGATGAGGGCGTCAATGTCGACATGATCGTACAGAATATCTCGGACGAAGGTCGCACAGACATGACCTTCTCGTGCCCGACCGATCAGGTCGCGCGCGCTGAAAAAGCGCTGCTGGCGATCAAGGATGCGGGCGAGCTGAACTATGCCGAACTGGTTGCCGATAATGACGTCTGCAAGGTTTCGGTGGTTGGAATCGGTATGCGCTCGCAATCCGGCGTTGCGGCCAAAATGTTCAAGATTCTCTCGGATGAGGGGATCAACATTAAGGTCATTACAACCTCTGAGATAAAAATTTCCGTTCTTGTGGATCGGAAATACATGGAACTTGCTGTTCAGGCACTGCATGATGCCTTTGAACTGGACAAGGCGGCCTGAGCATTTCAGCCAAAGGTCTTGCCTGACGCACTAATTTGGGTGGGCCATGGCGGACGGCACCGAAACTGAATCCCGCAAGCTGCTGGGACGGCTGCGCGAAGAAATGGCGAGCGAGGCCGCCGGTCAGGAACGGCTTGACCGGATCACTCATCTGATCGCCGATAGCATCCGGGCCGAGGTGTGCTCGGTCTATCTATTCCGAGACGAGGAAACGCTGGAACTTTGCGCAACCGAAGGCCTATCGCCCGAGGCGGTACATAAAACGCGGATGCGGATGGGTGAAGGGCTGGTAGGTCGGGTGGCCAAGTCTGGCAAGATCGTGAACACCGCCGACGCGCCATCGGCCAAAGGTTTTCGCTACATGCCGGAAACCGGTGAAGAACGGTTCTCGTCTTTTCTGGGTGTTCCGATACAGCGATTGGGCGAAAACCTAGGCGTACTGGTCGTTCAGTCACGCGAGGCGCGCGAGTATTCTGCTGATGAGGTCTACGCTCTGGAAGTTGTCGCCATGGTGTTGGCCGAAATGGCCGAGCTGGGCGCGTTCGTCGGTGAAGGTGCGGCGCTGTCTCCATTGCACCAGCAATCCGTGCTGCTGCGGGGCGGACCGGCGCAGGAAGGGTCAGCCGAAGGGCATGTCTGGCTACACGAGCCGCGCGTTGTTATTACCAACCCGATTGCCGATGATCCACATCGCGAGCGTGAGCGACTGGTCGAGGCGGTCGAAGAGTTGCGCGTTGGCGTCGACAAGATGTTGGAGATTTCTCAGGGCGGGGACTCTGACCAGCTGAAAGTGTTGGAAGCCTACCGGATGTTCGCGAATTCCAAAGGCTGGATGCGCCGTATGGAGGAAGACATTGCGCTGGGCCTCAGCGCCGAGGCGGCGGTTGAGAAAGAGCAATCGCAGGCGCGGGCCCGTATGGGGCAGGTGACCGACCCTTATTTGCGCGAACGGTTGGCCGATCTGGATGATCTGTCCAACCGCCTGCTGCGGATCCTGACGGGGCAGGGTAAAACTGACAGCTCAGACCTGCCACCGGATCCGATTCTAATTGCGCGCAATATTGGCCCCGGCGATCTGCTGGAATATGGCCGCTCGCTGAAAGGGATTGTGCTTGAGGAAGGGTCTGTGGGCAGTCATGCGACCATCGTGGCACGTGCCTTGGCGATCCCATTGGTTGTCCATGTGGGGCGCATCACGACCGAGGCGCTCAATGGGGATCATATCCTGGTCGATGGCGACCAAGGTGTTGTGCACCTGCGCCCCGAGGATACCGTGGTCAGCGCCTTCCGCGACAAGATCGCCATGCAGGCCAAAGCGCAGGAACGCTATGCCTCGATCCGCGAAACACCATGCGTGACGCAGGACGGCGCACGGATGAACCTGGTTATGAACGCAGGCCTGATGGCAGACCTGCCGTCGCTTAATAATTCGGGGGCCGAAGGGGTTGGCTTGTTCCGGACCGAGCTTCAGTTCCTGGTTCGCAATCAGATGCCGAAGCGGTCTGAACTTGTTACGCAATATCAGCGCGTACTGGATGCAGCTGGCGAAAAGCGCGTGGTGTTCCGCACGCTGGATATCGGTTCAGACAAAGTGCTGCCCTACATGAAACATGTGGCCGAGCCAAACCCGGCCCTTGGCTGGCGCGCGATCCGCGTGGGTCTGGATAAGCGTGGCGTCATGCGGATGCAGCTGCAGGCGCTGATCCGCGCTGCGAATGGGCGGCCCTTAACGGTTATGTTCCCCTTTGTCGCACAGGCCGATGAGTTTCGTGAAGCCCGATGGGAGGTCAACAAGACCATCGAGCGGGAAAAGCGGCTGGGTCATGTGCTGCCCGAAACGCTGGAAGTCGGCGCGATGCTCGAGACGCCGTCTTTGGGGTTTGCACCGCAGAAGTTCTTTGATGAGGTCGATTTCATTTCAATCGGTGGCAACGATCTAAAACAGTTTTTCTTTGCGGCCGATCGCGAAAACGAGCTAGTGCGTAGGCGGTATGACACCCTGAATGTCAGCTTCCTCAGCTTTATCGAACGCGTGGTTGAACGTTGCGATATCTCGGATACGCCGCTCAGCTTCTGTGGTGAGGATGCGGGCCGGCCTGTTGAGGCCCTGTGCTTGGCGGCGATGGGAATTCGGACTTTGTCGATGCGTCCAGCCTCGATTGGTCCTGTGAAAAGCCTGTTGTTGCGCTCGAACCTTCAGGAGGTGCGCAAGATCATCGCCGATGCGCGCCACCGGGGCGAGCAATCCGTTCGACCTTCGGTGATGGAGTGGTTGCGTAGCCAGAGCTAACCGGAAAACCTGCGGCTTTGCGCAAATCCATGCTTGATTTCTTGGGTCTATCTTCTTATTACAACCACAAATGTTAGCGTTAACATTCTTATGATGGCAGTGTCACCTTCTCAAATCATGGGGCATGATAAGCTGGCACAGGTGGATGCAAAAGGAACCAGGCCATGGTCTCACGTGTAATTCCTGTAGACCCGTTTGACCTCGTGCTGTTTGGCGCGACGGGCGATTTGGCGCAACGCAAGATCCTGCCCGGGCTGTATCACCGTTTTGAGGTCGGTCAGATGCCCGAAGATGCGCGTATCATTGGTACGGCGCGCTCGGACATGGACAGTGAAGGGTTTCGCAAACAACTGCGCGCGTCAATGGATGAGTTTGCCCCGAAGTACGATAAGGGCATTTTGGATCGGTTCCTGTCACGCGTCGACTATGTCCCAGTGGATGCGCTGGGTGATTCAGGATGGCCTGATCTGGCAAAATCGCTGCGACCTGATGTGGTGCGCGCTTTCTATCTGTCCGTGGGCCCCAGCCTGTTTTCGGGTATCGCGCAACGGCTGCACGATCATGGATTGGCCACGCCTGACAGCAGGATCGTGGTGGAAAAACCCTTTGGCCATGATCTGGCCTCGGCCAAGGCGTTGAACGAAGGGTTGCGCGCCTGTTTCGAAGAGCATCAGATTTATCGTATCGACCATTATCTGGGCAAAGAAACCGTACAGAACCTGATGGCGCTGCGTTTTGCCAACTCCTTGTTCGAACCGCTCTGGAACGCCACACATGTCGATCATGTCCAGATCACAGTGGCTGAGACGGTGGGGGTTGAGGGGCGCGGCGCTTACTATGATCAATCCGGCGCGATGCGGGATATGATCCAGAACCATCTGGTGCAATTGCTGTGTCTGACGGCGATGGAGCCACCTTCGAAATTTGCACCCAACGCGGTGCGGGATGAAAAGGTCAAAGTGATCGAAGCGCTGGAACCCGTTGAGCCCAAAGATATCGCGCGCGGTCAGTATCGCACGGGCAAGGGCAGCGATGGCTATCTGGATCATGTTGGTGACCCGGCCAGTCGCACTGAAAGCTATATCGCGCTGAAGGCGCATATCGGCAATTGGCGCTGGGCGGGTGTGCCGTTCTACCTGCGCACGGGCAAACGTCTGAGGGCTCGTGAATCTGAGATCGCCGTGTTCTTCCGCGATCCTCCGCATACGATTTTCCCGAATGTTGGCCCTTTGCATGGCAACGTGCTGGTGATCCGCTTGCAGCCGGATGAGGGCATCACTTTGCGCACCACGATCAAGGAACCGGGGCAGGGCGGTTTCCGTCTGTCCGACGTGGCGCTGGACATGAGCTTTGCCGACGCGCTGGGCGACGATGGTCAATCCCCCGACGCTTACGAACGCCTGATCATGGACGTGATCCGCGGCGATCAGACTTTGTTCATGCGCGGGGACGAAGCCGAGGCTGCCTGGGCCTGGGTCGATCCCATCATTCACGGCTGGGAAGAGCGTGGCGACAAGCCCGCAAAATACGATCAGGGCAGTTCAGGGCCCGAAGAAGCATTGATGCTGATGCATCGCGATGGACGCCGCTGGCGTCAGATCGGAGGGTAATCATGGTCAATACAGTTATTTCCGACGTCACCAAACGTATCATCGACCGCAGCACCGACTTGCGCGGCCCGCATCTTGAACGGATGGAGCAGGCCAAATCCAAAGGCCCAGCCCGTGCGCATCTGTCCTGCAGCGGTCAGGCGCACGCCTATGCCGGTGCGGGTGAGGATCAGAACTCGATGGCGACTGGGACGGCTGGGAATCTTGGCATCGTCACCGCCTATAACGACATGCTCTCGGCTCACCAGCCGTTTGAGCGTTATCCCGAGCTGATCCGTCAAGCGATCCGCGCGGCAGGTGGCACGGCACAGGTCGCAGGCGGGGTTCCCGCCATGTGCGACGGCGTAACCCAAGGCGAGGCGGGGATGGAGCTGTCGTTGTTCTCGCGCGATGTGATCGCGCTGGCGACGGGCGTGGCTCTCAGCCACAATACCTATGACGCGGCGGTGTTTCTGGGAGTCTGCGACAAGATCGTACCAGGCCTGATCATCGGCGCGCAGGCTTTTGGCCATCTGCCTGCCGTCTTCCTGCCGGCTGGTCCGATGACCAGCGGTCTGCCGAATGACGAAAAAGCCAAGATCCGTCAGCAATTCGCTGCCGGAGAGGTTGGTCGCGACGCCCTGATGAAGGCTGAAATGGCAGCTTACCATGGCCCCGGCACCTGCACCTTCTACGGTACCGCCAACACCAACCAGATGTTGATGGAGTTCATGGGCCTGCACCTGCCGGGCTCCAGCTTCGTCAACCCCAACACGCCTCTGCGCGATGCTCTGACCGAGGAAGGCGCGCGCCGCGCCCTGTCTCTCAGCGCTTTGGGTAACCACTACACACCGGTCTGCCAGATCCTCGACGAACGCGCTTTCGTCAATGGTATCGTTGGCCTGATGGCCACGGGTGGCTCCACCAACCTGCTGATCCATCTGATCGCCATGGCGCGCGCGGGCGGCATTGTTCTGGATTGGGAGGATTTCTCGGATATTTCTGCCGTGGTCCCTCTGGTCGCGCGGGTCTATCCTAACGGTCTGGCCGATGTGAACCACTTCCACGCCGCCGGGGGCTTGGGCTTTACCATCAGCACACTGCTGGATGATGGGCTGCTGCACCCTGACACACTGACCGTCGCGGGGCAGGGCCTTCACAACTACACCAAGGAACCCAAGCTGAAAGACGGCGAGTTAGTCTGGGAAGACGGTGCAGGCCATAGCCTGAATGAAAAGATCGTGCGTCCGGCCAAGGATCCGTTTCAGTCCACCGGTGGCCTGTCGCGCCTGACCGGAAATCTGGGCACCGGCGTGATGAAGGTCTCAGCCGTGGCACCCGAACACCAGGTGGTCGAAGCACCTGTCCGTGTGTTTCACGACCAGAACGACGTCAAAGCCGCCTTCAAGGCCGGAGAGTTCACTGATGACGTCATCGTCGTTGTTCGATTCCAGGGCCCGAAGGCCAACGGCATGCCCGAGCTGCACTCGCTGACGCCGATACTTTCGATCCTTCAGGGTAGGGGCCAAAAGGTCGCCCTGGTCACCGATGGCCGCATGTCTGGTGCATCGGGCAAGGTTCCCGCCGCCATCCATGTCTGCCCTGAGGCGCTGGACGGTGGTGCCATCGGCTATCTGCAAGACGGTGATCTGCTGCGCGTTGATGCGGTCAGGGGTGAGCTTGAAATCCTCACACCCGGCGTCCTCGACCGTACCCCAGCCACTGCTGATCTATCTGCCAACCAGCACGGCGTCGGCCGCGACCTCTTCGGCGCGTTCCGCCAGAATGTCGGGTCCGCCGACACAGGTGCCAGCATTTTCGGAGTTTAACCCATGTCCAAAACCCAACGCACCCGCGAGATCTGCGCGCTGGCCCCCATCGTTCCCGTGCTGGTCGTGGATGACGCTGCCCACGCCCGCCCTCTGGCCGAGGCGCTGGTTGCAGGCGGCCTGCCCGCGCTTGAAGTCACTTTGCGCACCCCGGCCGCGTTGGAGACCATCCGCGCCATGGCGGACGTGCCCGGAGGCGTCGTGGGCGCAGGCACGCTGGTCACCCCCGAAGACGTCCGCGCCGCCAAAGAGGCGGGCGCGCAGTTTGGCGTCTCGCCCGGCGCGACCGATGCTCTGATCGCCGCCTGCGAAGCCGAAGGCCTGCCCCTTCTGCCTGGCGCGGCCACCGCGAGTGAGGCGATGGCCCTGCTGGAAAAGGGCTATGACATGCTGAAATTCTTCCCTGCCGAGGCCTCGGGCGGCGCACCGGCCCTGAAAGCCATAGGGGCGCCCCTGCCTCAGATCACTTTCTGCCCTACAGGCGGAGTATCGCCCTCGAATGCCCGCAACTATCTTTCGCTGTCCAACGTGATCTGCGCCGGTGGCAGCTGGGTCGCGCCAAAGCAGATGGTTCAAGAGGGCGACTGGTCCGGGATCGAAGCGCTTGCGCGTGAGGCGACCCACCTGACGGATTGACGCCGCAAGGCGAAACGCTAGGGTAGGCCACAAGTTAAGCAGGTTACCCTCATGACAAACCAAACCTCCCTCGTGCATGGGCGCGAGTATCTGGCCATTCCGGGCCCTTCGGTGATGCCCGACGCGGTGCTACAGGCCATGCACCGTCCTTCGCCCAACATTTACGACGGCGCGCTGATCGAGATGATGCCCGCGCTGACACAGGATCTTAAGCGCGTGGCCCGCACCGACCAGAATGTCGCGATCTATATCGCCAACGGCCACGGCACCTGGGAGGCCGCGCTGTCGAACGTGATCGCGCCCGGCGAAACCGTTCTGGCCCCGGCCTCTGGTCGTTTCACCTATGGCTGGGCCGAGATGGCCGAAGGGATTGGCGCCAAGGTCAAAACGATTGATTTCGGCACATCTTCTCCGTGGGATTTCGAGCAAATTGCGGATGTGCTGCGGGCCGACCAAGCACATGAGATCAAGGCAGTTCTTGCCGTCCATGTGGATACATCCAGCTCGATCCGCAATGATATCCCAGCCTTGCGCGCGCTGCTGGACGAGTTGAACCATCCGGCGCTGTTCATGGCGGATTGCATCGCCTCACTCGGGTGCGACCGGTTCGAAATGGACGCCTGGGGCGTCGATGTGACAGTCACCGCCTGCCAAAAAGGGCTGATGACGCCGCCCGGAATGGGCTTTGTCTTCTTTAACGACAAAGCGCAGGCAAAACGGGCCGCAATGCCTCGTGTCTCGCTCTATTGGGATTGGCAGCCGCGCGCCAATCCTGAATTATTCTACCAATATTTTGACGGCACCGCGCCGACACATCACCTTTATGGTCTACGTGCAGCGCTCGACATGATTCATGCAGAGGGTATCGAAAACGTCTGGGCCCGTCACCGGCACCTTGCCAAAGCGATCTGGGCGGCCTGCGAGGTCTGGGCGCAGGGCGGTGCCCTCCATTTCAATGTCACCGATCCGGCCTATCGCAGCCATGCGGTCACCGCCCTGCGCCTGACCGAAAGGCGTGGCACACCGCTGCGCAACTTTACCGAAAATCACCTCGGTCTTACGCTCGGCATTGGATTGGGGATGGAGGACTGGGACGGCTGTTTCCGCCTCGGCCATATGGGCCATGTAAACGCTCAGATGGTTATGGCGATGCTAGGCGGCGTGGAAACTGCAATGGCGGCCTTGAACATACCACGCGGCAACGGCGCGCTCGAGGCTGCTGCGACGACTTTGGCCAACCAGGCCTGATCCGCTTCATCTGGCCATAAATATCCCGGGGGAGGCGCGCGCAGCGCGGCGGGGGCAGGGCCCCCTAACTCAACCTGCCGATCCACCCGACCGCGCAGCCTGCAACGCGATCGGCAGAGCCCTGGACAAAGCCCATAGATCATCTTCGGTACCATAACTGATGCGGATGCAGCGGTTTTGCGGGGCAACAAATGGCATCCGAACAAAAATGCCTTGCGCCACGAGGGATGCCAACACCGCCTTGGCAAACTCGCCATCTTCACCGCAATCAATTGCGACGAAATTTGTGGCCGAAGGCAAAGCGATCAGCCCATTCTCACGCGCGATCTCGCCAATGCGGTGGCGTGCGGTTTCAATGCGGTGTTGCACTTCGGTCAGCCAAGCCTGATCTGCCAACGCAGCCAGTGCCCCCGCTTGTGCTGCGCGGTTCATTCCAAAGTGGTTGCGTATCTTGTTGAAGGCCAGGATCAACTCGGGCGCACCAATGGCATATCCAACCCGCGCGCCTGCCATGCCGTAGGCCTTGGAAAATGTGCGCATGCGGATCACGCGCGGATCATCGGCTTGCAAAGGGGCTGCTGTGCCTTCCGGAGCGCATTCCACATAGGCCTCGTCCAACACCAGCAAACATCCCTCGGGCAGAGCGTCCATCGCGGCAACAATATCTGCTCCGCTATGCCAGCTGCCCATCGGGTTGTCAGGATTGGCCAGATAGACCAGTTTCGCGTCGACCTCGGCTGCTTTCGCAAACAGGGCCTGTGGGTCTTCCTGATCCCTGGCATAGGGCACCTTGTGCAAAACCCCGCCATAGCCCGCGACATGGTAGTTAAAGGTCGGGTAGGCTCCATCCGAGGTCACAACCGCATCGCCCGGCTCGACAATCAGGCGCGCCAGATATCCCAGCAACCCGTCGATCCCTTCGCCAACAACGATGTTCTCGGGGGCGATCCCATAATGATCCGCCAGAGCGTTGCGCAGATCGTGGTTTTCGGGATCACCATACATCCAGATCTCGGCACTTGCCCCACGCATGGCTTCAATCGCACGGGGCGAGGGGCCGAATACGTTCTCATTTGCGCCAAGGCGCGCCGAAAACGGCGCACCGCGCTGACGTTCCTGCGTTTCAGGGCCAACAAACGGCACGGTTGCGGGCAGTGTTTGGGTAAGCGATGTATAGCGTGGTCCAGTCATAGGCGCAGATAAACGTATGCGCACAGTTGGGGCAAGCATGTGCATTGCCCTGACGTCGCAGTGGAACTGAACCCCCATTTCGGGCCATGTTGGTCCAAACAGTGTTGGGAGGCCATCATGGCACGCGTATCCGTCGAATACCGCAATCACATTGCCCATGTCACCCTGACGCGGGGCGACAAGATGAACGCGCTGGACGACGCGATGATCAAGGCCTTGTTGGGTGCCGGTCAAGAGGTCGCCACATCCGATGCACGCGCTGTTGTCCTGTCTGGCGAGGGCAAAAGTTTTTGCGCCGGGCTCGACATGGCCAGCTTTGCAAGCATGGCGCATAAAGACCCGACCGAATGGCTGATGACCCGCAGCCACGAAGACGCCAATGAGATGCAGGAGCTGGCCTTGATCTGGCGCCGTGTTCCGGTTCCAGTGATCTGCGCCATTCAGGGCGTGGCCTATGGCGGCGGGCTGCAGATCGCACTGGGCGCAGATATCCGCATCGCGCATCCCGAGGCCAAACTGGCCGTGATGGAAATGAAATGGGGCATCATACCGGACATGGGCGGCATGGTCCTGCTGCCTCGGCTGGTTCGCTCGGATGTTCTGCGGCTGTTGACCTATACTGCCCGTCCCATCGGCGCATCTCAGGCGGCGGCCTGGGGGTTAGTGACAAAGCTGTCTGATGATCCGCTGACCGAAGCCTTGGCAATCGCCGAAAACATCGCTGGTCAAAGCCCCTCTGCAATCCGGGCCGCCAAACGGCTGATCGGGGTGGCCGAAACCCGGGGCCGCCAGGATGTTTTGTTGGCCGAGTCTTCAGAGCAAGTGGACCTGATCGGAAAGCCCGATCAGATGGAAGTTGTCATGGCTCAGATGCAAGGTCGAAAACCGGAATTCAAATGATCAACGCATAAAAGCGCGTCGCGCATCGCGCGCCATATGATACCGCATCTCCAGATCTGCGATCCTGGCCATTGCCGCTTTGCGCGCCTCGGGGTCGGACAGGGTTGCATATTCCTTGCGCGCCGCATCCAGTTGCTTTTTGACATCGAATTCTTCAGGCAGAACCCCGGCCTGTGCCATGATCCGATGACCGGCTGCGATCGCAGGATCGCCCTGCGCCTCGCCCGAACGGTCAGGCAACGGGGCACCTTCGCCATCAAGGCCCTGCAACTGGCCCTCGGCCTGCGCCTTTTTGATCTGGCGTTCAACCAGTTTTCCAAGCGATCCGAACATGCGTGTATCGTATCAATATCGAAAACTAGACGAAAGGGATCAGCGTATTTTGTTTGTCACAAGATAAGCGATACCACCTGCCAACAATCCCCAGACCGCAGCGCCCAGACCAAAGACACTGACGCCCGAAGCCGTAATGGCCAGAGTCAGAATGGCGGCCTCGCGCTCGGCTGGCACATCCAGTGATGCGTGCAAGGCATTGGCCATCACCCCTATCAGCGCCACACCTGCCAACGTGCCCATCAACAGCGGGTCGGCATTAGCTGCGAAGCTGGTGATTGCGACGGCAAAGATACCGAACAGGCAGTAGAACACGCCCCCCATGATCGCGGACCAATAGCGCAGGGCAGGGTCGCGGTGACTGTCTTCGTTCGAACACATCGCAGCGGTAATTGCGGCCAGGCAGGTTGCGGGTGCGCCAAAAGGAGCGGAGAGCAGACTTGCGCCCCCAACGGCCGAGAACAACCGACCTGCGTCTGGCTTGTAGCCAAAGCTGCGGATCACGGCGACACCGGGAATGTTCTGCGTAGCCATTGTCACGATGAAAAGCGGCACGCCTATCCCTATTGCGGACGCGACTGAAAACGTAGGCGTGGTCCATACCGGGGCGGTCACCAGTTGATCGGGCAGCAACTGGGCGTCCCCGGCATTCAACGTCACCACAATGGCCGCCGCGATCACAGCGGCAGGAACGGCGAATAGACGATTGAAACGACCTGCGATGAACCAGATCAGAATCACCGGCAGGGCCTGCCAAGGTATCTCTACCGCTGCTTTGAAAGGCACCAGACAAAGTGGCAAAAGCACGCCAGCGAGCATCGCCTGAGCCAGCGTAGTCGGGATCGCCGCCGCCAGGCGTCCCAGCGGTTTCCAGAGCCCGGCCAGAACCGTCAGAGCTCCGGCGCATAAGAACGCTCCGATAGCGCCGGAATAGCCCTCCACCGGCGTGGCCGAAACAGCCAGCAGCGCAGCCCCCGGGGTGGACCACGCGACGCTGATTGGCAGCTTGTAGACTGTGCTTAGAACGATGGCGGCCAATCCCATTGCGATGGCCGCGCTCATCAGGCCGGATGCGGCCTGAGCGGGTGAGGCACCCATGGCGGCCAAGCCCTGCAAGACAATCGGGAACGAGCTAAAGAACCCAACGATAGCGACCACCAACCCGGTTGAAACCGTCTGCATCGGGGGAAAGCGCTGTGTCATTGCGTCCTCAGGGGTTGCCACTTGCATTTGCTAACAACCGCAGCCTGCAGGCAACAAGGCCAAAAGCGTCAGAGAAAAGGAAAACCCCGCCATAACGTGTGGCGGGGTTTTCGAGTTGGGCGATTGTGGAAAGATGAAGATCAGGCGATTTCGGCCAGACGGGCAAGAGCCTCGTTCAGTTTCGCCTCTTCTTCCTCGCGGGCGGCAAGGTTGGCTTTGGCCTCTACAACCACTTCCTCCGGGGCGGAGGCCACGAATTTGGGGTTGTTCAGACGGCCGCGCAGGCCGCCGAGTTCCTTGGCCAGTTTGCCCTTGGCTTTTTCCAACCGTTCCTTTTCCGCGCCGATGTCGATGATGTCTGCCAACGGCAAGCCGAAGGACGCACCGGGCGCAGCGATCGAGATCGTGCCTTTGGGCAGCTCGTCGGCTTTGGTCAGGCTGTCGATCCGCGCCAGACGTTTGATCAGCGCTTCGTTGCGATCCCATGCGGCTTGGCCGTTCGCGTCGATCTCGGTCACCAGCATGGGCACATAGAGGCCAGCCGGAACCCGCATCTGCGCACGGGCCGAGCGGGTGTTTTCGATCACCGAGATCACCCAGTTCATCTCGCGATCCGCATCGGCGTCGATCAGGTCAGCGGCGGCGTAGGTCGGCCAGTCGGCGTGAACGACCATCTTGGCACGGTCGCCGGTCAGGCCCCACAGCTCTTCGGTGATGAAGGGCATGATCGGGTGCAGCAGGACCATGCACTGATCCAGAACCCAACGCATCGTAGCGCGGGTTTCGGCCTGAGCCTCGGCGTCATCGCCTTGCAGCAAGGGTTTTGACAGCTCCACATACCAATCGCAGACCTTGCCCCAGACAAAGGCGTAAAGCCCGTTGGCCGCGTCGTTGAAGCGATAGCTTTCCAGTGCAGCATCGACCTCTTCCCGCACGCGGGCGGTCTCGCCGATGATCCAGCGGTTCACGGCGGCTTTGGGCTTCAGATCGGCCACGTCCCGTTGCGGCACGGCATCGGTGAACACCTCGTTCATCTCGGCAAAGCGGACGGCATTCCACAGCTTGGTGCCGAAGTTGCGATAGCCGGTGATGCGCTCGCGCGACAGTTTCAGCACGCCGCCAATCGCCGCCATCGAGGCATTGGTAAAGCGCAGCGCATCGGCGCCGAATTCGTCCACGATTTCAAGCGGGTCGATGACGTTGCCGGTGGTCTTGGACATCTTCTTGCCCTTCTCGTCACGGACGAGCTGGTGCAGGTAGACGGTGTGGAACGGGATCTGATCGACCACGGCCAGTTGCATCATCATCATCCGGGCGACCCAGAAGAACAGGATGTCGAAGCCAGTGATCAGAACGTCCGTGGGGAAGTAGCGTTCCAGCTCCTCGGTCTGCTCGGGCCAGCCCAGCGTGCCGATGGGCCAGATGCCGGAGGAGAACCAGGTGTCGAGGACGTCTGGGTCGCGGATAAGGCCAATTCGTCCGAGCTCTGGCGCGTTGTCCGAGAAATTGACAAGTCTATCTTGCGCATCTTTGAACGATCCAGCTTCGAAGACATCGTAGATCAGTGCCCCATCGACATCTCGGTGCTCTTCAGCGCACATCCGAGCAGCTTCTTCGAAGTTCGCGGCACAATACATGCGGAGGTTTTGAGGCTCATAGCTCCAATGAACCTCTCGCGTCTTTTTGTTGTGCCCTTTAGCTCGAAGACCCGGCCCATACCAAACCGGAATCTGATGCCCCCACCACAACTGGCGCGAGATGCACCAGGGCTCGATGTTTTCCAGCCAGTGGTAATAAGTCTTCTCGCCCGACTCGGGGATGATCTTGACCGTGCCGTCCTTGACCGCGTCCAGCGCAGGGCCGACGACCTTTTCGGCGTCGACGAACCACTGGTCGGTGAACATCGGCTCGATGACCACTTTCGAGCGGTCGCCGAAGGGCTGCATGATCGGTTTGCTCTCGACCAGCGGCACCAGCTTGTCCGCGCCTTCGTGATCCGGCTTCAAAGCGGTCGAACCCAGACGCGGATCATCCGCGCGCGTCATGACGGCCAGACCATCTGCGGTGATCTCTTCCACGACCTTTGTGCGCGCCTCGAACCGGTCGAGCCCGCGCAGGTGGTCGGGTATCAGGTTGATCGCGTCGATCTCGTTTTCGGTGAACGCCCGCCCGCGCGCGTATTCCTGCGCCTTGTCCGCTTCTTCAGCGTAGGGCGCACCGTCAGCCCTCATCGCGCCTTTGGTGTCCATCAGGCGGTACATCGGAATGCCGCCGCGCTTGGCGACCATGTTGTCGTTGAAATCATGTGCACCGGTGATCTTCACCGCGCCCGAGCCGAAATCGGGATCGGGGTAGTCATCGGTGATGATCGGAATCTGGCGGCGATGCTCTTTCGGACCAACCGGGATTTCGCAGAGTTTGCCGATGATTGGCGCGTAACGCTCATCCGATGGATGAACCGCAACCGCGCCGTCACCCAGCATGGTTTCAGGGCGGGTCGTGGCGATCGAGATATAATCGCGCTCTTCCTCAAGAACGATATTCCCGTCCTCGTCCTTCTCGACATAGGTGTAGGTCTCGCCACCGGCCAGCGGGTACTTGAAGTGCCACATGTGGCCTGCGACTTCGATATTCTCGACCTCAAGGTCCGAGATCGCGGTCTCGAAATGCGGGTCCCAGTTGACCAGACGCTTGCCGCGATAGATCAGGCCCTTTTCGTACATGTCGACGAAAACCTTGATCACTGCATCGTGGAAATTGGCCGAATTCTCGTGCCCCGTGCGCGGATCGCCCGCAGCGCCTGCCATAGTGAAGGCGTTACGCGACCAGTCGCAGGAGGAGCCGAGGCGTTTCAACTGCTCAATGATCGTGCCGCCGTATTCGCCTTTCCATTCCCAGACTTTCTCAAGGAATTTCTCACGCCCCAGTTCAGTGCGGCTGGGCTGCTGCGTGGCGGCCAGCATCTTTTCCACCTGCATCTGCGTGGCGATGCCCGCGTGGTCCTGACCGGGCTGCCACAGCGTGTCGAAGCCGCGCATCCGGTGCCAGCGGATCAGGATGTCTTGCAGCGTGTTGTTGAACGCATGGCCCACGTGCAACGCGCCCGTTACGTTGGGCGGCGGGATCATGATGGTAAAGCTCTCATCGCGCGAGCGGTTCGCGCCTGCCTTGAAGGCTCCGGCCTGTTCCCAGGCCTCATAGATGCGGGCCTCGGCCTCGGCCGCGTTGAATGTCTTTTCCATCGCCATGGGGTGCGTCCTGCGTCATCGAATTGAGGGTCAGCGCCTGCAATAGCGAAAGGTTTGCGAAAGTGGAAGGCTTTGCCGCCAATTCCCCTCAGCGGCGAAGTTCATCGCGACCGTGAACCACGCCACAGACAACGGATGCTCGGGTCGATCACACTCTTACGGTGTGGTCACAGGGCCGCGCGGCGGGGCAAGGTGTAGCTTTGCTGTCAGTTTCGTGACCAGATAACAGACGCTTTCTGGAGATTTGCACAGGTTTTGAACTTTCGTAATATATTCAGACATATGGTGGTTCAATTGAGGACTCTGAAACAGGTGACGGACTTGGCCATGATGCTGCCCAAATGGCTGACTAGGATCGGGATGATGGCGCAGAGGCTCACGGTTTCGTTGGGTGCCTTGCCCAGCAGGGGCAGGATGCCCATCCTTAAGTTTATCTCCATGCCGCGTTTATCAGCGCGCCTTAAGCTGGACGCTCGTGGGTGTTGCGGGGGTGAGATGCAGATGCAGAGGCTATTGGTGCGTATGCGACTAGGGTCAGGGGAGGTGCGATGCTGAGGAGCGCGCGCAACCTTACAGAGTACAGGAGTGGCTGAGATATGGTTTTGTCGCGGCTAAGCAGAAAGGTTCTGGGATGGCTTGGGCGGCCATTGCGGTCCGAGCATTCTGCCGAAGTGCGGCATCGCGAACCGATCAGCCATGTCATCATTCTGGACGGGACCATGTCGACGCTCGAACCGGGGTTCGAAACCCATGCGGGTCAGACTTACCGACTGTGCAAGGAGATGGGCAGTCAAGTGTCTGTTTTCTATGAAGCTGGCGTGCAATGGGACAGCTGGAAATCCTCGCTGGATGTGATGATGGGGCGTGGGATCAACCGGCAAATCAGGCGCGCTTATGGGTATCTGGCATCGCGGTACAAACCGGGGGATCGTATCTATTTCATGGGTTACTCACGCGGTGCCTATGGCGTGCGCAGCCTGGCCGGGGTGATCGATATGATCGGCCTGCTTAAGGCCGAGCACGCAACGGAGCGCAATATCAAACAGGCCTACCGCCACTATGAGTGTAACCCTTCTGGCACGGCGGCGCGAGATTTTCGGCGAAAGTTTTGCCATGACGACCTTGCCATCGAGATGATTGGCGTCTGGGATACGGTAAAGGCGCTTGGGTTGCGTCTGCCATTGTTGTGGCGCTGGGCGGAAGACAGGCACGCGTTCCACAACCATCACCTGGGCCAAGCCACACGCCATGGCTATCACGCCATGGCCCTGGATGAGACGCGTGAAGTCTATGAGCCGGTGCTCTGGCAGTGCAAACCCGATTTCAAAGGCCATGTTGAACAGGTCTGGTTCCGCGGCAGCCATGGAGATGTAGGTGGTCAGCTAAACGGGTTCGAACAGGCACGACCGCTTAGCAATATCTCGATGATCTGGATGCTGGATAAGGCCGAGCGACATGGGCTGCCTTTGCCAGACGGGTGGAGGGACCGGTTCCCGACAGATGCCGGTGCGCCTTCGGTGGGCACGTGGCGGGGATGGGGCAAGATTTTCCTGCTACGCAAGCATCGCAGGGTCGGGCAGGATCGTTCCGAACAGCTGCACGTCTCGGTATCGCCTCAGGACCTGCCGGGTTGGGTGCCGATGTCAAACGGAGCGTCCTATCCGGCGCGATGAGTCCAGACACGCGGATCTGCTTCAGTGGTCACACTGCGATCAATCAAATTGCACACTCGGACTGTCAGCTTTGGCAGCTTCAAAGGCAGCATTGATGTCGCTCTCGATGTTGCGTGTCAAAGAAAGCTCGGGCAGCGCCGCAGCCGGAAAGAACCGCGCCTCACTGGTTTCCGGGCCGGGTTCCGGGGACTGGGTTTGTAACTCGTCGCACAGGAAGAACAGTTTGTAGAAATCCCGAACGTCTGGAGGATAGGGGTGCCGCGCCTTGTGGCGCAGCGCATATAAATGGCGGGCTTGAACACGCAGGCGCGCCTCTTCCCAGACCTCCCGCTCGATATTCTCGGCGGGTGAACTGCCGATGTCTGCAAATCCGCCGGGCAGGGCCCATTTTCCATCGCTGCGCTCGCGCACCAACAGGATGTGCCCATTGCGGATAACGGCGCCGCGAATGTCGATGCTGGGGGTGGCATAGCCGCCTGTATGATCGACGGTCAGCGCTTCAATCTTTGATATGGGCACTTGGCCAAGATCAGCCAGCATGGACCGGGCCATGTTTGCGATCTCGTCATAGCGTTCGCGGTCGAACGGGTCTTTTGTGAAATGCTGGCCTGTTTCGGCCAGCGCCAGCAGGCGCTTTGCGCGGGTAAGCCAGGTATCCTCTAACGTTGTGGAGCCCTGGCGCATTGGCTCTAACGCCGTCGGTCGCGGCGTGAGCTCATGGGCTGGAACGCCACACCTACATGGGCCTCGCAATAGGGTTTTCCGGGCTCAACCGGCAGACCGCAGAACCAGAAATCATCGGTTGCCGGGTCTCCCACGGGCCATTTGCAGGTTTTTTCGGTAAGTTCCATCAGCGTCAGCTTCTTGGCCTTCTTCTCAACCTCGTTGACCTTGGCCAATGCCTCGGGGCTGATTTCATTGGCCGAAGGCTGCGGCGGCAACGGTTGGCCGGCCGGGATGATCTGCCGGCGGGCGGGAACCGCAGGTTTTGACTCGGCTGCAGGCGCTGGTGTGGGGCGAGCGGGTTCAGTCTTGGGCGCAGCTTTGGGCTTCGCCTCGACCTTGGGTGAGGGGGCAGGCTTTTCCTTAGGTTCGGATTTCGCCGGAGCTGCGCCAGTTGCGCGGTTGGACAGGCCCAGACGGTGTACCTTGCCGATCACCGCGTTGCGGGTTACGCCGCCCAGTTCTTTTGCGATCTGGCTGGCCGACTGGCCCTCGCCCCACATCTTCTTCAGCAGCTCTACACGCTCGTCAGTCCAGGACATCATTTGCCTTTCAAAAGCGGAAAGCGGCCCCGGATTCGGGCCGCCTTGGGAATTCGTTTCAGCGCCCTATTCTAATCACTGCGGGCCGAGTTACAAGCGGTCTTCGAATCAGCTATGGGGCAGACATGCAGAATCTTGTGGATCAGGGCACACGCCGGTTCGGCGCGGTGAATTGGATGGGGCTTTATACGCTGGCGCAGCGCGAAACTCTGCGCTTTCTGGCGGTCTGGACACAAACTCTACTAGCCCCTTTGGTGACGGCTGGTTTGTTTCTGCTGATTTTTACCATCGCCATCGGTCCCAGCAGGCCGGATGTGATGGGTGTGCCATTCCTGACCTTTCTTGCGCCGGGCATCATGATGATGACAGTGATTCAAAACGCCTTTGCCAATACGTCTTCTTCGATGGTGATCGCCAAAGTGCAGGGCAATATCGTTGATACGTTGATGCCGCCCCTGTCGCCTCTTGAGATTATGTTGGGTTACCTGGCAGGTGGGATCGCACGGGGCGCATTGATCGCCTGCGTTGTGGCCCTGGCCTTTTGGGTGTTCCTGTCGATCGCTCCGCAGAATCCCTTGGTCACACTGGTCTTTGTGCTTCTCGGAGGCGCTTTCATGGGCGCGTTGGGCCTGTTCGCCGGTATATTTGCCAACAAGTTTGATCAGATGGCTGCGATAACCAATTTCATCGTTACACCTTTGGCGTTTTTGTCGGGCACATTCTATTCCGTCGACGCCCTGCCTCCGGTTCTGAACGCGATCAGCCATGTAAACCCGGTTTTCTATCTGATCGACGGGTTGCGATATGGCATGATCGGTGTGTCGGACAGCTCTCCCGTTTTGGGGGGCATTGTGTGCAGCCTGGCCATTCTGCTGGTCTGTACGATGACATGGTGGATGTTGCGCAAGGGTTACCGACTCAAGGCCTGACGCTGCCGCGCTTCACGCCAGACCAGGATCAACGCTCCGGCAATGATGATGGACGAGCCGATGATGCTGACCGGATCCGGCACGACGCGAAACACGGCAAAATCATAGATCGCTGCAAAGATCAGTGTTGCATAGCTGATCGGCGCCACGAATGAGGCATCCGCACGCGCCATACCATTCACGAAACAGGCTTGGGCACAGGCCATCAACACACCGATTCCAATTAGCGCAGCCCATTGTGCTGGGTTAGGCATTTGCCAGACGAAGACGACCGCAACGGATGCAATGGCCAATCCCATCGCGTTGTTCACCAGTAGGATTTGGATGGGAATTTCTTTGCCTGAGAGTTTTTTGATGAAAATCAGTTCCATCCCTATTACGGCGGCCGCCGCCAAGGCTAACAATGCTGCGGGCTGAAAGCTTTCAGGGGTTGGGCGTAGCAGGATCAACGCACCTGTCAGCGATACAGCAGCAGCCAGCCAGCGCCATGGTCCAACACCCTCTTTCAGCAAAGGAATTGCAAGCACCATCGCAAAGACGGGGTTCAAGAAGGAAATTGCGGTTGCATCAGCGATTGGAATGAACGCGACCGAGGCAAACATCAGCGTGATGCCAAGCCAGCCAAAGCTTGTTCGACCAATATGAAGCCCCCAATGGGGGCGCCGCAACTGCGGTCGCAGAATCCCTACTGCGCTGACTATCACCACAAACGCAAACAGAAATCGCCCATGGCTGATTTGCATTGGGTGAAGCGGCGGGCCGAGCGTTTCTGTTCCCAACGCCTTGGCCAACAAGGTCGTTGCAGCAATAAAGGCACTGGCGGCGAAAATCAGCAGGGCGGCCAGCGGCGGATTCTGATCCTTGGGTTCGAACATGGTCTACCGGTGGGGCAGAGCGCAAAGAATGGCAAGACGTAACTGCAAGGCGCAGCGATACCAAGCAATATTTCTTGCGCGACGCAAATTATGGGTTTCCAGAACCGCTAAGGGCCGCTATACGGCCCGCATGATCAAAACCGCACATATCCTGCGCCTCCGACGCCGACGCTTTTCTGCGTAACCGCTCAGTTTGATCTCTTTGCGCCGTGCAAAGCGCCGCAAATCTCACCAAATTAGTTGACGACCATGGCCCCGGTGTATCACTCACAGGGCTTAAGCTACTTGAAAAGGATGATCCGATGATCCCGTCCGTTCTGCCGACCTATAACCGTGCGCCCCTGACGTTTGTGAAGGGCGAAGGCGCCTGGCTGATCGAGGCGGATGGCCGACGTTTTCTGGACCTCGGCGCCGGGATCGCGGTGAACGCGCTGGGCCATGCGCATCCCGCGCTAGTCAATGCGCTGACAGAACAGGCGCATGCGCTCTGGCATGTCTCGAACCTTTATCAAATCCCGCAGCAGCAGGCGCTGGCCGATAAGCTGGTCGAACATACCTTTGCCGACACCGTGTTCTTCACCAACTCGGGCACCGAGTCCTGCGAACTGGCCGTAAAAATGGCCCGCAAGTATTTCTATGACAAGGGTCAGCCCGAGAAGGTCGAGATCATCACCTTTGATGGCTCGTTCCATGGCCGCTCCTCGGCTGGTATCGCCGCTGCAGGGTCCGAGAAGATGACCAAGGGCTTTGGCCCTCTGCTGCCCGGCTTTGTGCATCTAAGGTTCGGAGATCTCGACGGCGTCACCAACGCCATCACCGAAAAAACAGCGGCGATCATGATTGAGCCAGTTCAGGGTGAAGGAGGCATCCGTCCCGTTCCCGACGCTGAACTCAAAGCCCTTCGCCAGATCTGTGATGAAAACGGCCTCCTGCTGATCCTGGATGAGGTGCAATGCGGTGTGGGCCGCACTGGCAAACTCTTCGCGCATGAATGGGCGGGCATCACCCCGGATATCATGATGGTCGCCAAAGGCATTGGCGGAGGCTTCCCTTTGGGCGCAGTGCTGGCCACAGAAGAGGCTGCCAGCGGCATGACCGCAGGCACTCATGGCTCCACCTACGGAGGTAACCCGCTGGGTTGCGCCGTTGGCTGCGCCGTGATTGATCAGGTTGCCACGCCCGCATTTCTTGAAAGCGTTAACCGCAAAGCGGGCTTGATGCGTCAGAAGCTCGAAGGTCTGGTTGCCGCACATCCGGATGTCTTTGAAGAGGTGCGCGGATCTGGCTTGATGTTGGGCCTGAAATGTAGTGCGGCCAATATCGACGTCGTCAACGCAGGTTATGACAACCAGGTCATTACTGTGCCCGCCGCCGACAACGTGATCCGCTTGCTACCGCCCTTGACCCTCAGCGAGGATGACATCGCCGAAGCCCTGATCCGCCTCGACAAGGCCGCCGCACAGGTCGAAGGCCAACTTGCCACCGCCTGACCCTTCTTCTGTTCAAAAATACCTCGGGGGTTCGGGGGCAGAGCCCCCGTCCGTCGACAACCAAAAGCGATACGTCATGAACCATTTCCTTGATATCCACAAAACCGATACCGCGTCCCTTAGAGCGATGATCGATCAGGCCAGCGCAATGAAACAGGCCCGTTTGGGTCGCCGCAAAGCCGCGCCGGATGATGAACAGCCCCTCAAGGGCTGCATGGTTGCGCTGATCTTTGAAAAACCATCAACCCGGACGCGTGTTTCCTTTGATGTAGGCGTCCGCCAGATGGGCGGGCAGACTATGGTTCTGTCAGGGAAGGACATGCAGCTGGGCCATGGCGAAACCATCGCCGACACCGCCCGCGTTCTGTCGCGCTATGTGGATATGATCATGATCCGGACCTTTGACGAAACCATTCTGACCGAAATGGCCGAGTATTCGGACGTGCCCGTGATCAACGGGCTTACCGACCGGACCCACCCCTGCCAGATCATGGCCGATGTCCTGACCTTCGAAGAACATCGCGGACCGATCAAAGGCAAAAAGGTCGTCTGGACAGGGGACGGTAACAATGTTTGCGCCTCGTTCCTGCATGCTGCCGGACAGTTCGGGTTTGACTTCACCTTTACTGGCCCGGCTCAGTTCGACCCCGAAGAAGAGTTCATGGGCTTTGCGCGTCAGCGGGGCTCAAAGGTCGTCGTCGAACGCGACCCACATAAAGCTGTTGAAGGGGCTGACCTGATTGTGGCGGATACCTGGGTGTCCATGCATGATTCTCAGTCCGCGAAAGAGCGTCGCCACAACCTGCTTCGCCCTTATCAGGTCAACGCTGAACTGATGTCCCATGCGAAACAGGATGCGCTGTTCATGCATTGCCTGCCCGCACACCGTGAAGAAGAAGCAACATCCGAGGTTATGGACGGCCCAAACTCGGTCATCTTTGATGAGGCCGAAAACCGCCTGCATGCGCAAAAGGCGGTGATGCGCTGGTGTCTAGGCGTCTAAGCCCTTCGCTTCACATCCCATACCCGCAATTTGGCGAGCGCCCGCGCGGTCGCCAAAACCACCAGAACGCAGAGTGCGGCCTTGCTCATAATACCCATGGTGCCTTCGATCAGCATCGCATGGATCACGCTGCCGAGAATGGTGATGGTTGCGAGACCCGCATGACCCAGCCGCCAAATGCGAAACCTAAGGTGTAGACGCGTTTGGTAAAGGCCCAGCACAGCGGCGCCAAAGGCGGCCCACATCGCGACAACACCCCAGGCTGAAAATGGCGTCGGTGATACAAATAGCAGGGCATCAATAACGTCAGGCGGGCTGGTGATCCACAAACCTCCGACATGCAACAAAATGGCGATGATCAGCGTGACGCCCAACAAGCGATGCAGGTTTCTGCTGGTCATTGGGGTCAGGCCAGGCAGGTCTCTGGCGGCGAGCAGGGGCTGAACCAAGAGAAGACCCAGGCCGATGATCCCCGAAAAACCAGCCGCAATGTAGACAGGGTCGCGCCATGCCAGCAATGGGCTGAAGCCTGCGACCATCAAAGGAATGAACAGTGCGGTCAACAGGCTCGCCCAGAGTACGACTTTAAGGATCACGTGGGTCAGATCGGTTGCAACACGAAATGCGCAGCCAGCGTTTTATCCTTAGAGCTGGACATCACGGGGCGCAGGAACACAGTCTCAAAGGCGCCACTGTCATAGGCCAGGTGACCATGCGGTTGACCAAAGGCTGGAACGATTTGTGGCATTTCCAGCCGGAACTCACCATTTGCATCCGTTAGTGTCGCGCCATGGCTTTGCGGATCGCGCTCGTGCCCTTCGGTGGTATGGGCCCAGATCTGGATGCGTTGACCCGGCAAGGGAGCCCCATCGCCCGCGCGACGCACCGTGCCTGTCATCCAAAAGCCGCCGCCACCGATCCGTTCAACGATCGGAGCGCCCGGGCGATAATTGTTCGACCCACCTCGCATCGATAGTGTAGGAGCAACGCCAGCCGCCAGTGCCGGTGTAAATCCGCCTGCTAATGCGGCGGTTCCGGTCGCGATCAGGTTCCGGCGCGTGATTAGTAGGCGGGTCATAGATACTCTCCTGTCGAACCTAATGCAGCCCTTGGCTCAATGCCTCTATATCCAAAGATAGCACATGCGCGGACGATTCCGAGGTCGAGTCGAATGGAATCGCAAGGTTTCGTCCTCACGCCTCTGTGAGGTTCGGTGCCTGTTGCGAATACTGATATCTCCCTGCACGCAAACTGTGCGCTGATGCGCTTTTTCTGCGCGCTTTTCGCCCTATATTCACATTTACGAACGCAACATGGCCCCTCGGGCCGCCCGACTGGGAGAGCAGGAATGAGTTGGAATCCGACCCACAATCCCGAATGCCTTTCCGAAAACCCGGCATTGGACACTTTGATCATCCCGCGTGCACGCGACCTCGGAGGGTTCGAAGTGCGCCGCGCACTCCCTTCGGTTCAGCGGCAGCTTGTGGGACCTTTCATTTTCTTCGATCAAATGGGACCTGCAGAATTTATTACAGAAGGTGGAATAGACGTGCGCCCGCACCCTCATATCGGGCTTGGTACCGTGACTTATCTTTATCAGGGTGAGTTCGAGCACCGCGACAGCCTGGGAACCCACCAGATGATCTATCCGGGTGAGGTCAACTGGATGGTTGCCGGACGCGGCGTGACCCATTCAGAACGCACCAGCGATGAGACCCGAGGCAAGCGAAACAGTCTGTTTGGTATCCAGACCTGGATCGCACTGCCAGAACAACATGAAGACATGGCCCCTGATTTCGAGCATCACAAACAGGCTGCATTGCCGCATATTCAGGATGCGGGTGTCAGCGCGCGGCTGATCTTGGGTACAGCCTATGGCGAAACAAGCCCGGTGACCATGCTGTCTGAAACCTTCTATCTGGATGTTCAACTCGACCCTGGCGCAACCTTCCCGCTGCCTGACGATCATGAAGATCGCGGCGTATATGTCACCGAAGGTCAGGTTGAGATCGCCGGAGACAGATTTGACGCGGGGCGCATGATGGTTTTCCGTCCGGGAGACAAACTTTCGGTCACGGCAGGGCCTCTTGGCGCGCGGCTCATGCTGTTGGGCGGCGCGACATTGAACGAGGACCGGTACATCTGGTGGAACTTTGTATCCTCGTCTAAAGAAAAGATCGAAACCGCAACGCGCGAGTGGAAAACCGCAGATTGGGCCAATGGCGCCTTCCATCTGCCGCCCGGGGATGATCAGGAGTTCATTCCGATTTCAGAGGAATTGGAACGCACCAAACCCCGCCTTGCACGGTGAACGCGACGTCATTGGGCGATGGGCTTGTCCCGGGCTGAGAACCCGGTGATCCTTTCCAAAGCGGAGGGATCGCCATGAAGATTGTCATTGCTGGGGCCGGCAGTATCGGATGCTATTGCGGCGCGCTGCTGGCCGATGCCGGTCACGAGGTCACATTGCTTGGGCGGTCCCGGGTATTGGAACCGATCCGAGAGCAGGGCTTGACGGTTACCAACTATGCGGGGCTGCATCGCCATCTGCCCGCGCAGAAGCTGACTCTAAGCGATGATCCTGAGTGCCTCGGTGGTGCCGATGCGATCATCGTGACGGTAAAATCAGGGGCCACGCCTGAAATGGCAGGTCTGATTGCCATTCATGCGGCACAAGGGGTGCCCGTTCTTTCTTGGCAAAATGGGATGCAGAATGCCCAAACCCTGCGCGACGCATTGCCCGACTATGACGTGCGTGCGGGCATGGTGCCGTTTAATGTGGTCCCGATTAAACCCGCAACCTACCACTGTGCCACATCCGGTGACATCGTAGTTCAGACCGGCCCTGGGAACCTTGCTGAACGCCTGAACAGCCCTAATCTGCCAATCTCGGCAAGCGATCAGATCGAAGCGGTCCAGTGGGGCAAACTGGTCATCAACTTAAACAACGCGCTGAACGCCTTGTCCGGACTAACACTTGTCGATCAGCTGATGGATCGCCAGTGGCGCCGCCTGATGGCCGATCAAATGGCCGAGGCATTGAATGTGCTGAAAGCTGCGGGCAAGCCGGTCGCGTCGACCACGCCGCTACCCGCCAACCTGACACCTTTCATTCTGCGTCTGCCAACGCCGATCTTTATGCGTGTTGCGTCGAAGATGCTGACGATTGACCCAACCGCACGCACTTCGATGGCCTATGATTTGATGCAGGGTCGCAAAACGGAAATCGATAGCCTTCAAGGTGAGGTTATGCGTCTCGCAGAGCAAACAGGCATGAATACACCAATTTGTGCTCGAGTCTCTGATTTGATCCAACAGCGACCCACCCCGCCCATGCGCCCACAGGAGATACGGCCCGAGGCAAAGGCCGTCAGAGGCAGGTAGATCAGTCTGGACAAGACTGTGCCTTTGATGTTCTTGGCGGATTTGCCCGGGCGCTGACAGCGGGCGTTTTCCAACGTCGATCTATGTTGCCGGACTATCTCCGCAGCAGCATGAACGATCAATGCTTGCTCCGGATTGCCGGACCGACCAAGTTAATTAGCCCCATCAAGACCTTCAACTGAGCACCATGCGCGGCCGCGCGATACTAGACTTTGCGGACTTAATTTTCCCGTGGTTTCCGAGTGCCGGGGCGGCGAGTTCTTACCGGTTGCGACACGTGCTACTCGATCTTCAGTAGCAAGGCCTGCAATTCCGGCTCTCTGACCAAAGTGGCCGCCGTTTTGGGGGTAACCCAGTTGCGCTTTCTTTGGCCAACTTCGGGGAATTCATCGGCCAGCGCGCGCACCGCAACACGATAGACGCTTGTCAGAACCGGCTGTGCGGAACCGTCTTTCAGTATTTTGTCGTAGGTGAAGTGGCCGAACGGGTTCTTTTCAACCATGTCAGCTTCAACACCGGCCTCTTCCCAGGCTTCTTGCGCGGCGGTTTCTGCGCCATCCAGCCCATCAATCGGCCAACCTTTTGGAATTATCCAACGCCCGGTATCGCGGCTGGTAATCAGCAGAACCTCGGGGCCCGCATCGGTTTGTCGCGTGCACAGGGCTGCAAATTGCACCCGGCGCGGGCGCAGAAACAGGGGTTTTGCGACCTCTTCCCATATGTTGCGAAACCAATGTGACATAGTCAAAATATCAGGTGCTTTTCTCGATTCTTCGGCCGTTCAGTTAACCATTGAGCCAGGATATTTCAACAAATCCGTGACCAAAAGATTAATATTTTACCCATTTTTAAGGAAATATGTGTCTTTTTGTGGGATTTGGTGGTTGATGCCCCCGATCTGCCTCAGCTTTTGCGACGTTTGGCGCGCAAGGTTGGGTCTGCTTGCGTTGGATCTTCGGGCCAGGGGTGTTTGGGATACTGCGCCCGCATATCTTTGCGGACATCCGCATAGGACCCGGACCAGAACCCGGGCAAATCCCGCGTGATCTGAATTGGGCGCTGTGCAGGGGACAGCAGGGTGATCTTAAGCGGCGCGCCTGCGACAACGGGATGATGCGCAACCCCGAAAAGCTCCTGCAGGCGAACCGCGATTTCGGGTACGTCGGTGCCATAGTCAATTGGCACTTTGCGCCCCAATGGCGTGATGAAAGACCCCGGCGCGCGCTTATCCAACTCTTGCATCTGTTCCCAATCCAGCCGCGCCCGAAGCGCGGGTAGTAGGTCAAAGCGTTTCCAGTCTTCGGCGCTGCGCACGCCAGACAGCATAGGCAATAGCCAATCTTCGAGAGAAGACATCAGCCCTTCGATTGAAAAATCCGGCAGATCGACTCCGTCGGCGTGCACCAGTTCGACCCGCGCGGCAAAACGCGCGGCGGCGCCTTCCAGACGCAGCCCCAGATCGCGCACACCGTCCAACATAGCTTGTGCCACGGTGTCATCGGGGGCGTCTTTCCACAGGCGGTCGCTCAGGGTGATTGCGCCAAGCCGTTCCTGCTGACGTGCGATCACGCGCCGTTCGCGCTTGGACCAGGCGCAGGTATCAACCCAACACAGCTGGTCGGCGAACTGATCGCGGATATCGCGTTCGGAAATCTGAACCGCCATCCTCACGCGGGCTTCGCGTGGGTTCCCATCGGTGTCGAGCACGACAAGATAGAGCGCATTGGCCAGGGTATCGTCGTTTTCAAGCACCACGCCTTTGCCGCCCGACAGGACATGGCGTGGTGTATCCCCTTTGCGCCGTTGCCCGATCCGGTCGGGATAGGCGAGTGCTGCCATTGCTGCGGCGCTGAGGGTTTCGTCCTGAGGTTGGACCATCGCGCGCAGACGTTTCGTTTCGCCCTTGATCCGATCCACTACGCTTGGATTGACCTGCCAGGGCTTTTCCCTTTGAAAGGCGCGTGTATCGCGTATCGCAGCCATCCTGAAGGTCAGATCGACCGGAGCGCCCTTAAGGGGATCTCGTTCTGCCAGTAACGCAGCCAGCGGGGCTGACTGTGTTCCGGCGCGAACCAGCATATGGCCCAAACGTGGGTGCAAGGGCAGGGATGCCAAACGCCGCCCGTGATCTGTGATGCGTCCTTTGTCATCCAGCGCGCCAAGTATTCGCAACAGGGATCGTGCCTCGGCCAGTGTGCCATCAGGCGGAGGGGTCAGAAACGCAAGATCGCCAGCTTCTGCACCCCATAAGGCAAGCTCTAGCGCCAACCCGGTCAGATCAGCGGCCTCGATTTCTGCGGGCGGATAGGCCTGCAAGGCACCTTCCTCGCCCTTTGACCACAACCGATAGCAGACGCCTTCGGCCACGCGGCCCGCGCGGCCAGTTCGCTGGGTGGCTTCGGCCCGCGTGACACGCTCGGTCACCAGCCGCGACATGCCCGAGCCCGGATCGAACCGCGCCCGCCTTGCTTGGCCCATATCCACGACCACACGGATGTCGGGGATGGTCAGCGAGGTTTCTGCGATTGACGTTGCCAGCACGATTTTGCGTCCGGCCTCAACCGGTGCGATGGCCGCGCGCTGGGCGGCAAAGGGCAGGGCGCCAAACAAGGGGCGCAATTTGCAGGTCTTTGGCAAGCGCTGGCTGAGCGCTGTTTCGGCCCGTCGGATTTCACCTTCGCCGGGCAGGAAAACCAGAACGCCGCCGCCGATCTGCTCCGTTTCGAACACCGCTGTTTCAACCAGATCAATCAGCGCATCCAACCGTCTGGCCTGTGGGCCCAGCGGGCGGTCAAGCCAGCGGGTTTCAACCGGATAGCTGCGCCCTTCCGAGGTCACGAGAGGGGCTTCCATTAACCGCCCGACAGGCTCAGCGTCCAGCGTGGCCGACATCGCCACCAGGATAAGGTCATCGCGAAGCGCCCCGGCGACCTCAAGGCATAATGCCAGACCCAGATCAGCGTTCAGGGATCGTTCGTGAAACTCATCAAAGATCACGGCCCCGACACCGGGAAGATCAGGGTCAGATTGCATCATTCGGGTCAGGATGCCTTCGGTCACGACCTCAATCCGTGTGGCGTTCGAGGTTTTGGCCTCACCACGGACCCTGTAGCCGACGGTTTGACCCGCGCGCTCACCCAGTGTTTCGGCCATGCGTTCAGCCGCAGCGCGTGCGGCCAGACGGCGGGGTTCCAGCATTACGATCTTGCCGGTGCACAGCCCGGCCTTTAGCATTGCCAGAGGAACGCGGGTTGTCTTACCCGCGCCGGGCGGGGCTTGAAGAACGGCGCGCCCATGGTCCCGAAGGGCTGAAATCAGGTCGGGCAGCGCGTCGTCTATCGGCAGTCGTGTCATACCGCCTTATCGCCAAAGCGCCGGTCAACGTCCAGAAGGCCCAGCCAAAACACTGGATGTGCTCTGGACAATTACGGCGCGGCACCGTCATTTAGGGCAAATCTCCAAAAAAGGCCGGGCGGATGGACATAGCTGAATTGGGTGAAAGGATCATGCAAGGTGAACGCCGAGCTCTGGCGCGCGCAATCACGCTGGTCGAAAGCATCCGTGCAGATCATCGGGAGCAGGCCTCGGAGCTTCTGAGTTATCTGGCGCAATCAGGCAGACAATCTCTGCGGATTGGCTTGTCGGGTACACCCGGCGTTGGGAAATCCACCTTTATCGAAAGCTTTGGCATGATGTTGACCGGGCAAGGCCTGCGTGTTGCTGTTCTTGCGGTTGATCCAAGCTCGGCCCGGTCGGGCGGATCGATCCTGGGTGACAAGACCCGGATGGAACGTCTGAGCCGTGACCCAAACGCCTTTATCCGACCTTCACCCAGCCAAAGCCAGTTAGGTGGCGTTGCCCGTCGCACGCGCGAAGCCATCGCGCTGTGTGAGGCGGCAGGAAATGATGTCGTGCTGATCGAAACCGTGGGGGTCGGCCAGTCGGAAACCGTGGTGTCCGAGCTCTCCGATCTGTTCCTGCTGCTGCTTGCTCCGGCGGGCGGAGATGAGTTGCAGGGCGTCAAACGCGGAATAATGGAGATGGCAGATATCATCCTTATCAATAAGGCCGATGGTGACCTGAAGGCGACGGCGACACGCACCTGCGCGGATTATGCCGGTGCCCTGCGCCTGTTACGCAAACGCCCGCAGGACCCGGAGGGGTTTCCCAAAGCGATGACAGTCTCAGCTATTGAAGAACACGGCCTCGACCAAGCCTGGGCAGAAATACTGTCGCTCAGCCAATGGCGGCGGGACAACGGGTTTTGGACTGCAAACCGAGCTGCACAGGCCCGCTACTGGTTTGATCAAGAGGTTCGGCATGCTCTGCTGGCCCGTCTCGACACACCCGAGGCGCGCCGGGAAATGGATGAGCTGAGCACTGAGGTGGGTCAAGGTACGATCAGCCCCACGACCGCTGCGCGGCATATGTTATCAAAACTCTCTGCCATCTGATCAGTGTTCGGATGTTTGGGCCCGGGCCTTGATGCGCGCGGCGTCTCATCGCAATATGGTTGCGTATTCTATCGGATCGTGCCGATCTGGTCGTGTAAATGGTTGCTATCTTAGACCTGCCTGCTGCTTGGGAATAGAGGACCATGCCCAATATAAGGGGTACCAATGGCAATGACATAATCGACGTTACCGATGACAACGGTACGTTGAATGGTACCCCTCAGGGTGCACCGATTAACAATATTCGCGGCCGTGGTGGCAGCGACCAGATCACGGTTACGAACAGCACGGTTATCGGGGTTGTACGTGGCAACGGGGGTAGTGACGATATTACCATCACCGGCAGCACAGTCGGAACACTGAATGCCGGAGGGGGCGCGGATACCGTCGTTGTCCGTGGGTCCGACATCAGCAGCATCGCATTGGGGAATGGCAACGATACGCTCGATTTCCAAAGCACCAGCGTGTCAGGTACAGTCGAAGGCGGCGGTGGTACCGATACGCTGAACCTACCCGAAGGCACCGTGATCACTGACAGTACGTTCGGCACAATCACAGTTGTGGCTGGCACGAGCTATTCGCTGTCCAGCGGTTCGTTTACCCTGCCGTCGGGAACAACTGTCACGTATACAGGATTCGAAAATGGTGCCGGGTTTCCGTGCTTTACCCGCGATACTCTGATCGCGACGGATTGTGGATTTTGCCCGATTCAGAACATCTCGGCCGGGGACAGGGTCCAGACGGTTGGTTTGGGATCCCAAACAGTGCGTTGGGCAGGGCGGCGGGCGTTCACAACCCGTGACCTTGAACAGGACCCCAAACTGCGCCCGGTGCGCATCGTGGCAGGCGCCTTGGGGCAGGGGACGCCTCGCCGCGATTTGCTGGTCTCGCGCCAGCACCGGATGCTGGTTCAATCCAAAATCGCGCAGCGCATGTTCGGAGCAGCTGAAGTTCTTATTCCGGCGATCAAGCTGACCTCACTGCCGGGTATCTATGTGGATCACGAGGTGCAATCGGTCGAGTATTTCCACTTGCTGTTTGACCGGCATGAGGTGATCTATGCCGAAGGCGCCCCAACCGAGAGCTTGTATACCGGGCCCGAGGCGTTGAAATCGCTCAGCGCCGCCGCGCGGCGTGAGGTATTCAAGATATTCCCGGAGCTGGCGGATCACGATCACAGCCCTGACCCGGCGCGCCTAATCCCACGGGGCAAACAGCAGGCCCAACTGATCTCGCGCCATATAAAGAACGATAAACCTCTGTTGCATGCGCCGAACACACTCGCATGTGGTGAAGGCATAGGGGGCGCAAATATTCCGCGTTACCTGTCTTGACCCTACCTGCGATTCCCACTACACGCATCCAACCAGTTTTCGGGCGCGACTTCGGGTTGCGCCCCTTGTGATTTGGCCGCAGGCGTTTTGCCCGGCCTCCAGAAACAAAGGAAGAAACCATGTCGCGCCGTTGCGAACTGACCGGAAAAGGCCCGATGACTGGCAACAATGTCAGCCACGCCAAAAACAGAACTCGTCGTCGTTTTCTGCCGAATCTGAACGATGTCACCCTGCAGTCGGAGACTTTGGGTCGTGGCGTAAAGCTGCGTATTTCGGCGGCTGCCCTGCGTTCTGTCGACCACCGCGGTGGTCTGGACGCGTTCCTGGCGAAAGCCAAGGACGAAGAGCTGTCTGCGAACGCATTGAAAGTGAAAAAGGAAATCGCCAAGGCACAAGCGTCGGCGTAACCTTCTTTGACATTCCGCTTGAATGACCCCGTACCGGATTGGCGCGGGGTTTTTCGTTTTGCGATTCAGCTCGGGCCCCAAAAAAGTTCAAATAAATTGTAACGACCGTGAAACAGTTCACATACGCGCGCAGATGTAGGGCGTATGTTGACTACATTCTTTGGGTGGGGGCCGAGTGATGTCGTTAAAGAGTTTCTATATTTTCCTGTTGCTTTCGACCGTTCTCAAAAAAGCAATTTTGGCCTGCACGCGTATTCAGCGTCAGGTGAATCGCTCCCATACCAGTCTGACTAAGGGGGTCGTTAAACGGCCTGGGCTGGATTACTAAGAGACGCTTCAAGCGCGACCGTTTGGCGCTTGAAGCGTTTCATCTGTCTGGCCTATATGCAGGTCAGGATGAGCTCTGCGTTTCATAAGTTTTTGCCGGTAATTTTGTCTTTGCTACTGGTTCTGACCGGGCAGAGCATTGCGGCGTCGCGTGGCGTGGATATGGCGACGGGCCAGATGGTCCTATGTACCGGAAACGGCCCCGTTGTTGTCTATGTTGACGCAAATGGACAGCCTACAGCCCCACCACACTATTGCCCCGACTATGCGCTGACCCTGTTGGGGGCGGTTGCGGATGCACAACCCGCGCAGCCCGAGGTCCCGGCGCATCGGCTTCCCACGCCTTTGCGCGAAAAAGGCAACCTTGTCGCATCGCCCGTCCCGGACACACCTGCGCGTGCACCTCCTGTCCTGGTCTGATCCCATTCATAGTTTTCAGACGACCAAACAGATAAGGAGAGACACAATGTCCCTCAGAACAACCCTGTTCGCCACTTTTGCAACCGTTCTTCTGGCCGTTCCAGCCTTTGCTGACAGCCAGATCGTTGTTGACGACGCCTACGCCCGTTCATCCGGCAAAACCGCCAAGGCGGGCGCCGCGTTCATGATGATCCAGAACCAGGGCGAGACGGATGACCGCTTGATCAGTGCAACATCAGATGCCGCAGCCCGGGTAGAGTTGCACACGCATAAGATCAATGATGACGGCGTGGCTCAGATGGTCCATGTCGAGGAAGGCTTTACCATCCCGGCAGGCGAGACCTACATGCTCAAACGCGGTGGTGCGCATGTGATGCTGATGGGGTTGAAGGCTCCATTCGAGCATGGTGCCACGGTTCCTGTTACATTGGTGTTTGAGCAGGCCGGAGAGGTCGTGCTTGACGTTCCAGTGGATCTGGAGCGCCAGGACAAGCATGGTCACGACCACGAATCCCATTCGAACTAGCAGCAACGCCTGTCTTCGGGCCGCTTTGCGGCCGTCATCCATGCCTCAGGCTGGGCAATGCCCGGCCTGTTTGCATAGTGGCAAGTGTTAGTCCCTAGCGATGAATGGTCTTCATGCCGATCCGGTCGTTGGCGCTGCGCAGACGGTTTGCCAGCCAGAACATGACAACCGCAATGGCAAGCGCCGAGAAGGCAATCGCCCATCCCAGCGCGACCAGCGCAATGGCGGGCCAGATCATCAACACCAGACCCACGATCAGTGCCGCAATCCCCGAACCGCGCATCGAACCGCGTTGCGGATCACGCTCATGCATCTGCTGCGACGCAGCCAGCGAGCCGATACCAATAATCAGCGCCCAGGCCCCCAACAGGAAGAAGGCCAGCTTCACGGTGCCCTCGGGCCAAATTAGCAAAACTAGGCCGATCAGCACTGCGCCAATGGCCGCGCCGCCCAACAGGCCCCGGCGTCCGACGCCCAGCAGCGTTAACCCGCCATCAATGATCAGCAGGCCCCCAACCAGACGCAGCAGCAAGGCAATGCTGCCAGAGGGCCAGAACAGTGCGGCAATTCCAACAGCCCCGGCCAAAACGCCGCGAATTAAGAAGGTCCACCAAAGACTGGACAACTGAGCGCTAAGCTGGTCGCGGTCGGCCATGCTGCCGTCTTCGAGAATTTCACCGGTTTTTGGGTCTTGATCTGTCATGGTGCGGTTTCCTCTGAAGGAGGTGATGCATTTGGTCGTGCAATTTGCCACCCATGTTGTCTTAAGTCTTTGCCATCAGCAACCGATCAACCCATCTTGGTACAGTTTCGGTTGCTTTGCCCAGCAACCGTTCATCGAAACCACCGCCTGTCGGCTCAAGATTGATTTCAATCGTGTGGGCCCCGGCTGCCTGCGCTTCGTGCACAAAGGCAGCGGCGGGGTAGACCTGACCAGACGTGCCGATTGCAGCAAAGATCGAAGCAGTGGTGAGATGATCGAAAATGTCTTCCATATGATAGGGCATCTCGCCGAACCAGACGATATCAGGCCGCCCGGACGGGGCGTTGCAGGCCGGGCAGGGCTCGTCAGGGGCCATTTCTGGAGGTGCGGTCCATCGATGGCCACAAGCTGCACATAATGCACCAGACAGGATACCATGCATATGGATCACTCCTGAAGCGCCGCCAGCCTCGTGCAAGCCATCCACATTTTGTGTGACGATGACCACATCGCCCAGCCAATCCTGTTGCAACCGCGCAAGGGCCCGATGCGCAGCATTGGGTTGTACCTGGGCGGCCTGAACCCTGCGGGCATTGTAGAAGCCCTGAACCAACGCCGGATTGCGGGCAAACGCCTCGGGCGTCGCGACGTCTTCGATCCTGTGTTGCGCCCATAGCCCGCCTTCATCCCGAAAAGTGCTGAGCCCGCTTTCAGCGGAAATACCTGCTCCGGTGAGAATGACGATCTTTTCCATTTGCCCTCTGCGCGATAGAAGATTGCTTATGACACAGCGTATCCTCTTTGTGTGTTTGGGCAATATCTGTCGGTCAGCTGCGGCCGAGGGTGTGTTTCGCGCCCAAGCCCCGCATCACACGGCCGACAGTGCTGGAACTGCGGGTTGGCATATTGGCAACCCGCCTTATGGCGCTATGCAAAACGCGGCTCGCGCGCGCGACGTTGAGCTAGGCGATCTGCGCGCCAGGCAGTTTGTGGCTGAGGATTTTGATCAGTTCGACCTGATCATAGGAATGGATGCCGACAACATCGCGAATATCGAAGCCCTTAGGCCGGATGGAAACGACACGCCCGTTCGGCTGTTGACAGAGTTCGCGCCCCAAGCCCGTGCCGATCATGTACCCGATCCTTACTATACGCGGGATTTTGACGGGGCGTTGGATTTGATCGAGATCGCCGTCGCCGGGCTGGTCGATCACTTGGATGGGTCGTCCAGCACCTTCAATTGATCACTGAGCCAGGGCAGTTTCGCCGTCGCCGGATCAATGATCTGGCTTTGCATCAAGCGCCGCATCATGCCCGCCACCTCTTGTGGCACCTGATCGGACCAGTCCGTTCGGGTGAACAATGAAATGGTGCGAGCAAATGCGCCAAACGGGCAGGGATGGGCCTGCATTTCGTCGTGAAACCGCGCCGCGCGCATATAGCCCAGCGGCGTTGTAATGGCCCAGCCCAGACCGCGTGCGACCATGGCCATCAGCGCGAGGTGCGAGCCGATCTCGAACCGTTCTTCATAGTCAATCTGCTGACGGGCCAGATGGCCTTCGATTTGGCGGCTGATCAGCTGCTCACGCGCGTAGCGCAGAAAAGGCAGGTCCTGCACGACGGTCTGCGCATCACCCGCGCCAGCCGGAGCGACCAGTATGAACGGGTCCTGCACCAGCGGGTATTCAATGACACCTTCCAGCACTTCGCCGCTATGGGCGGAAACCGCCAGATGCAGCCGCTGTGCGTCCAATTCGGCAAACAGGTCAAGGCTGGGCAGGGTGATCAGCTTGAATTTCGACCGGGTAAGACTGTCGGCCAGCAGGGTCGCCAAACGCGGCGTCAGGTCATTGTCGAAATCGTCGATCAGGCCGATGGACAAAGTGGTGAGATGCCCCAGATCCATCACGGTCAATTCGCTTTGGGCCATTTGCAGCTCAGCCAAAACCGCCTGCGCGCGCGTCAAAAAGCTGCGCCCGGCCTGCGTCAGCCGCATCGGCCGCCGTCCGTGGTCGACCAAATCTGTGCCCAAGGCCTTTTCCAGATTGCGCAATTGCTGGGAAACCGAGGGCTGGCTGAGCCCCGTGATCTCGGCCGCCTGCGCCACCGATCCGGTCCGCGCCAGTGCCTCGAATACTTCGAGGCCCCGCAGGGTCAGCCCTTTCATCACCATCTCACATACCTTTCGCTGCGCCTTTTCTGGGGCGCAGGGCGGGGCAGGTCAAGGACTGACAGGGGTTAGCTGCAGATCGCTTGCGCCATCTGGCCAAAGTTCTGATACCGATCCCACAGCGCATCATCGCGCGCGGTCTGCGACATCTTCAACTCCTGCGCCTGATGGGGGTCTTCGAACCACTTGGCAACGGTCTTCTGGTCGCCACGCGTCAACGCCTGATCCGCCACGCGCTGGATGCAAGAGCACCGCGCCCGCGTCGCCGCCTCTCGGTCCGACGCCAAACACGCCCGTTTGATCTGTGTCGCATCCGCTGCCGGAGCCACCGCCGTCAGCGATGCCGCACAAAATGCGATGAGGAGGAACTGTTTCATGCTAGAGCCTCGTTCTTTGCCTGCCCGGAGGGGTCTTGCGCCCCTCTCAGTCTGCGGCGGAGTATGAATCAAACTGGAATCGGGATCAATCATGGGATGCGAAAAAGTGAATACACGAGTCGGAAACACCCCACCCCGTAGGCCGGGCTTCAGCCCGGCACCGGTCAGGGCAAGTAAGGCAACCAGTCTTCGATGGCTTTTATTAGCTTATCGAGCGCGTAGTAACCGCCTACCAACGGCCCACTTTGCTTTATCGCAGTTACGATAACCGAATCCACCGCGAGGTCGGCCTTGCGCCCAATCCACTTGGCGAGAGCTAAGAAGCCAGTTTTGAGCTTCTCGAGAATTTTCTCGACCCATTCCCGTTCAGGGTTTTCCTGTTCAAGCGCCTCTGAGAGTTCTTCTGTGGCTTCCCAAAGCAATGTCACGGAACCGAAAAAACTCTTTTCTTTAATACTCTCAGGTGGGTTGTTCCCACCGATGCCGTGGCGCGTTGCTGATTGGACTCTCCGATGATCTTTCAACTCCCTGAGAGCTTTCTCGACCTCCCACCTTGCCAATAGGTTGTCGATAGCGTGCGCTACAATCTTCGGGCCTGCATTCCAAATCTCGCCATCTATCATAGATATCTGCCGCTGAAGCCCCCAATCGATGGGCACTCCGTGGAAAAAGCTCTTGTGCCAAGAACGCCAGAACTCCCATGGTCCGTGGCGTTTCGGAGTGTCAAAGTGGCTGACACCAATTGGGTGTTCCGGCCATAAAACATGATCATGCAATCCGAATTTGGTTGCTTCTTCGGAGGCTTCGTCAAGTGCTTTTTGCTTGTGTGGTAGGGCGTCCCCAGTTCTAAGGCGATCAACATCGGCAGCGAATGCAAGTGGCAATTGAGGACTCACCTCAGCGGCATCATGCAAAGAATGTCGCACACATTCGGAATAGCGTTCGTCGTTTTGGCCCTCAAAGGCAGAGATAATAGAGTTTAGAGCCGACATACCCACGGGGTGCCGGAAAAGCATCCCAGTGGTTTGTGCGGAGTTTTCCGACGAAAGAACGCGAATATCTTTGATGGAGACGTCGTCTTCAAAAAGGTTCGCGCTGTTTGTGCATAGCGCGATACAGAGTCTGGCTGCCCTTAGCGCAACTTTCTCAGTTTCTTCTGTACAGTGTGAATGAATTATGAAGTCGTTCGAAAAACTAAAACAACGCAAAGCGTGTCGCGCTAAAACAGGCAATCGCTCATCGCGAGGCCGTTGGTCGAGCCAGGCTAGTTCAGAAATTGGAAGTTCAGCTTCTGGCGCATTCATTGTCGTATTCCAATCCACCTTGACCAACCCACGATTCCTCTACATATCCCCAACCCATGACAGACCTCGCTCATATCCGCAATTTCTCCATCGTCGCGCATATCGACCATGGCAAATCCACCCTTGCTGACCGGCTCATCCAAGAGACCGGAACGGTCAAGGATCGCGACATGAAGGAACAGCTGCTCGACAGCATGGATATCGAGCGCGAGCGTGGGATCACCATCAAGGCCAACACGGTCCGCATCGACTATACCGCCGATAATGGCGAGAAATACGTGCTGAACCTGATCGACACCCCCGGCCACGTGGACTTCGCCTATGAGGTCAGCCGCTCCATGCGCGCGGTCGAGGGCTCTCTGCTCGTCGTGGACTCGACCCAAGGGGTCGAGGCGCAGACGCTGGCGAATGTGTATCAGGCCATCGACGCCGATCATGAGATTGTGCCGGTGCTGAACAAGATCGACCTGCCGGCCTCCGACTGTGACCGTGTGGCCGAACAGATTGAGGATGTGATCGGCATCGACGCGACCGACGCCATTCAGGTCTCGGCCAAAACGGGGCAGGGCATCCATGAGACGCTGGAGGCCATCGTGCAGCAATTGCCCGCACCGCAGGGCAATCTCGACGCGCCGCTCAAGGCGATGCTGGTGGATTCGTGGTACGACGCCTATCTGGGCGTGATCGTTCTGGTCCGCATCATGGACGGCACGCTGAAAAAGGGCATGCGGGTCAAGTTCATGTCGAACGGCACCCTGCACCATGTGGACCGCGTCGGCGTCTTCCGGCCTGAGATGGAGATGGTCGACTCCTTGGGCCCCGGTGAGATCGGCTTTCTCACCGCCTCGATCAAACAGGTTCGCGACACCCGCGTCGGCGACACCATCACCAATGATCGCAACGGCACCGAGGACGCGCTGGACGGCTTCAAGCCCGCGCAGCCGGTGGTGTTCTGTGGCCTTTTCCCCGTCGACAGTTCCGAATTCGAAGACCTGCGCGACGCAATCGACAAACTGGCGCTCAACGATGCCAGCTTCAGCTTTGAAATGGAAACCTCAGCAGCGCTTGGCTTTGGCTTCCGCTGCGGCTTCCTCGGCCTTCTGCACCTTGAAGTCATCCGCGACCGTATCGAACGCGAATATGATATCGAGCTTATCACCACCGCGCCGTCGGTGATCTATCACGTCTACATGAAGGACGGCGAGATGATCGAGCTGCACAACCCCGCCGATATGCCCGATCCGTCGAAGGTCGACCATATCGAGGAACCTCGCATCAAGGCGACCATTCTGGTGCCTGATGAATATCTCGGTGATGTGCTGAAACTCTGCCAGGACCGCCGCGGCATCCAGCTGGACCTGACCTATGCGGGCAGCCGCGCCATGGTCGTCTATGACCTGCCGCTGAATGAGGTCGTCTTTGACTTCTACGATCGCCTGAAATCGGTGACCAAGGGCTATGCCTCGTTCGACTACCAGATGACCGGCTATACCGAGGACAATCTGGTCAAGATGTCGGTGCTGGTGAATGACGAACCGGTCGACGCGCTGTCAACTATGGTTCACCGCGACCGGGCCGAGATGCGGGGCCGGGCGATGTGTGAAAAGCTCAAGGACCTGATCCCGCGCCACATGTTCAAAATCCCGATCCAGGCCGCCATCGGAGGCAAGGTCATCGCCCGCGAGACCCTCTCGGCGCTGCGCAAGGACGTGACCGCGAAGTGTTACGGAGGCGACGCCACGCGGAAACGCAAACTGCTGGACAAGCAGAAGGCGGGGAAAAAGAAGATGCGCCAGTTCGGGAAGGTGGATATTCCGCAGGAGGCGTTTATTTCAGCGCTGAAGATGGATAGCTAAGGCTGTCCGATCCCATGAGTGTTCAGAGGCTAAACAGGTCTTTTTGAGGCGGTTCCTTAACTGGAAACACTCCAAGAAGTTGCCACGTTTGGGGACGTCTCTTCATGTTACCAAGTGCCAACACTAATCCGGTTTCGACATATTCATCACAATAGGTTCGTTGTAGATGCTGGAGCACTTGGGGTTCTGAGTAAGAGTGGCGAAGGTTAAAATACGCAGCTGATGTCTCCCAGTCTGCACAGGTCTTGGTATGTTCACCATCAGCATCTTCGTACCGAAGTTTAAACCTGAAAGGGCAGGGTTCGTAAGCTGCAAGCTCCTCTTCTAAGAGCGATAGCTGCTTAGCTTGTTCTGCAAACTTTTGCCGGTCAGCTTCAATTTCAGATTTGGATAAGCGCTCCCAAGATAAAGAAACATCGGTAGGCCGAACGAGCGCTAACGAATGACCGCTCTCAATCGCCGACTTTTCAGAAGGCTGAATAGCTCGTTCAATGAGGCTAGACTTTTCCTCTGATCGTTTGCACTTGCCTACAATTCTGATGCTTTCTTCGTGCACCTTGCAACTTTCGGCCCGTTTGTCATCTCTGGGAGGGCTATAGGTAAAATCCACGATGTCCCACCGCGAAAAAGCTTGACTGCCAGCTAGACGCCTAAAGCGAATGGGAAAAAGCCTCTTCCAAGTCCCGTCTTCGCGCAACCCCGCACAGCAAACTGTTTCTGAGTGTTTCTTACTCGGCTGCGGCGAGGCTTTGACGAGGATGGTAACGCGGGATTTCAATTCCATCTTTTTGATACTGCTCTGGTCTGTCTGCGACTAAATTAAAAATTTCAAAGTTTTCAGATGCAGCCGCATCCGCAATGTAGGAGCGATGGCAATGGGTTGCGCATCTTTCAAAGCACATCATGCAAGTTTTTTCGTCGGCAGCAATCATGAGAAGCTCACTGAATGCATCTTGCGCATTTTGAGTTTCAAAATGGTTAAGAAAAATGGATTCGAATTTAGTAAAGTTACCGGATTTGGCCGCCTCACGACCTTCCTTGGGGTCTCCCAATGCTCTGAAGTGTATGTATTTAATGCCTACTTCACCCAAACGTTCTGCAAGCTTGTTCTTCGAAAGCCCTTTTTTTCTCGAAATCGGCAACTCACGAACGTCTGCCAGCACCTTGATCTGCAATGCGACAAGCGTTTCGATAAGGTTCTCGACTGAGGAACCTTCATATCCGATGGTATATAGTTCCTTCATTGTGCCCTCACATTTTTCTGTTTGCAGAACGATAAACGAAATTGTGCCAATAGTAGGTTTTTCTTTGCTTGAAAACACAGAGTGATGCGTGGTTGCAATTTACTTTGCGCGGAATCCACCCGCCCGGCGGCACCGCCGGGCCGCGCCGACCCGCCCCCGTCAAACCGAAGGTTTGCCTCCGGTAAAACGGGCGGCGCGTTTGCGCTTCCCCTCGGGTCGGTCGCGGCCCTACGCACTGTTGATCAACCGTTGCAAGCGCGTTTGCGCCCCAGGGCTCGGCCCGTTCGCGGCTGAATTCCTCCACTGGACGAATTCCAAGACGCCGCTCATCCCCTCGGTTCGGCGCGGCTTTCATTTCTACGATCAACCGCTGCCAGCGACTAAAGTCGCGCTGAAGCGAAGATGAAGCTTTCCTTAGAAAAGTTGCAACCGGCCCACGCCCTCCCAATCTGTTTAACAGGACAGCGGGGATTTACGCCGTAGCCTGCGGATCAGAACGACCTACAGCACTGTTCTGGACTGACAGGCGAACCGAAGCGTCTCCGGCCTGATCGAGAGTAGGGGGTACCAGCTGCCTGCGCGGGCAGCGTTTAGTAGGTATTTATGATCAGGTCGGGACGCTTCTCAGAGCCCCAGCCGGCAGGGCGAGTCGTTCTTCGATTCGGGCTCAACCACAGCGGGATTCGTCGGTTTGCGATTGTATATGGCCTTCGCAGGTGCAGCATCGCCTGAGATTTGAGCGTTTTCGATCCTTTCGGACTTTTCCACGCGCAAGCAGGCCAAGTTGCAAAACTTCTCGATTTATCCACATCCTCCTCCCGGCGGATATCAACAGGTTATCCCCGTCTAATTTTCATGCTGCAGTGCTATTTTCTTGCTGGTTTCAGGCCGCAATGTAACAGTGAGATCACCGCAGCACTTCCTCGGAACAGGCAGCGGGGCGCAAGGGCCAGGGGGCCAACGCAGGATTGGGTGAGTTTTAGGATTTGCTCGGGTTTGCAGGGGCTTACCGGTTGCTGAGCGGTCGAGTTGGGTGTCAGATCCCGGGTCGATAGATCAGCTTCTCAAAATGGGTCTTGGGCGCTGTAACGGCCTTCGGGTCGAAGCGGCAGTCGCAGCTTCGAAAGGGGCTGAGGCAACTGGATCAGGGTGCCCCTTGGGGTGCGCTGAACCGGTAAGGCGTCAGGAGTGTCCGCAAGGATACATGCAAAGACCGCGTCTGCGCACCTGACGCCTTTTCCTATTCTGGTTCCATACAGGCCATCATCCAAGACCCCTTCGAATGGAAACGGGGTTCCTTCGTGTGAACGAAAGAACCCCGTCTTTGTGTCAGATAATGCAGTGCCGCGTCTATGCACCTGTAGTGCCAAGACTAGTGGTTCTGGATCAGAAGATCAACAATATGTTGATGAATTCTGGCGCGGCTCCGCAATATACTGGGCTTGTCAGATGTTCTCTTGAACCTCGGTGGCCGCATTCTGGATTGCATCCCCCGCGTTTTCGATATCTTTGCCCGCGCCTTTGGCGGTTTCGCAGGCGGTCAGGGCAAACAGGCTCAGGCCAATCAGGATTGCTCGGATCATATTCGTCTCCTTGGTGGTCGTTCATGATTTCGGTAGCACCTTTTCCCAAGCGGGGCCAGCATCAGCGGCGCTGTTCGTGGCAAAAGCGGCAGAGCCAATTGAATATGGCCCGACGCAACGCCCGCGATCAACAATCTCACAATCGGCCTGCGAAGTGAGGTGCACCCCTTGCAGCCCCCCAAAGGCAACACTAAGACTCGGGTAACACTTGTTGGGATACTCTCCCGATCCATAGCAAAGCAGGCAGGTTAAGAATGTTCGATCCCGTAGAAACCTACATGAATACGCTTGTCCCCATGGTTGTTGAGCAGACCAGCCGGGGTGAGCGCGCCTATGACATTTTCTCACGCTTGCTGAAAGAGCGGATTATTTTCATCAACGGTCCGATCCATGACGGGATGAGCCATCTTGTGGTGGCGCAGCTGCTGCATCTTGAGGCGGAAAACCCGAACAAGGAAATCTCGATCTACATCAATTCGCCCGGCGGCGTGGTGACCAGTGGTTTGTCGATCTACGACACAATGCAGTACATCAAGCCGAAATGTTCGACATTGGTGATCGGTCAGGCGGCCTCGATGGGGTCGGTTCTGCTGGCCGGTGGCGAGAAGGGTATGCGCTTTTCGCTGCCCAATAGCCGCATCATGGTGCACCAGCCCAGCGGCGGCTATCAGGGTCAGGCCAGCGACATCATGATCCATGCGGCCGAGACGCAGAAACTGAAAGATCGCCTGTATGACATCTATGTGCGCCATACAGGGCAGACAAAAAAGGCGGTTGAAAAAGCGCTGGATCGTGACAATTTCATGAGCCCGGAAGAGGCGAAAGACTGGGGCCATATCGACGAGATCGTCGAGAACCGCGCCAAGATGGACACGGAAGAAGCCTAACAAACATGCCTGGCGCCATCGGCGTCGGGCGCATTTTTGAGATTGTAGCCGCCACAGTGCTGGCCTAAGCTGCATGAACATGCGCAAGCGCGGCCTTCATTGGGGGCCAGTGGACCAAGCCCGAAAGGTAGATCATGGCGACGAATTCAGGCGGTGACAGCAAAAACACGCTCTACTGTAGCTTTTGTGGAAAAAGCCAGCATGAGGTGCGCAAGCTGATCGCAGGTCCGACCGTTTTCATCTGCGATGAATGTGTCGAGCTATGCATGGACATCATTCGGGAAGAGACCAAAGCCAGCGGGCTGAAATCCTCTGATGGGGTGCCAACACCCAAGGACATTTGTGAGGTGCTGGACGACTACGTCATCGGTCAGGCCACGGCAAAACGCGTTCTCTCGGTTGCGGTCCACAATCACTACAAACGTCTGAACCACGCGCAAAAGGCCGGTGGTGATATTGAACTGGCGAAATCCAACATTCTGTTGATCGGCCCAACGGGTTGCGGCAAGACATTGCTGGCCCAGACGCTGGCGCGCATTCTGGATGTCCCGTTCACGATGGCAGATGCAACCACTCTGACCGAGGCGGGCTATGTGGGTGAAGATGTCGAGAACATCATCCTCAAACTGCTGCAGGCGAGCGAGTACAATGTCGAACGCGCGCAGCGCGGGATCGTCTATATTGACGAGGTCGACAAGATCACGCGCAAGTCCGAAAACCCCTCGATCACCCGTGACGTGTCGGGCGAGGGGGTTCAGCAAGCGCTTTTGAAACTGATGGAAGGCACGGTGGCCAGCGTTCCGCCACAGGGCGGGCGCAAGCACCCGCAGCAGGAATTCCTGCAGGTGGACACCACGAATATCCTGTTCATCTGCGGTGGAGCCTTCGCGGGGCTCGACAAGATTATCGCACAGCGTGGCAAGGGCTCGGCCATGGGCTTCGGCGCCGATGTGCGCGACAATGATGATCGCGGCGTGGGTGAGATATTCAAGGATCTGGAACCCGAAGACCTGCTGAAATTCGGCCTGATCCCGGAATTTGTTGGCCGCCTGCCGGTTCTGGCGACTTTGGAAGATTTGGACGAAGACGCACTTGTCACCATTCTGACCAAACCCAAAAACGCATTGGTCAAGCAATATCAACGCCTCTTCGAGCTCGAAGACGCCGAGTTGGCCTTTACTGATGATGCGTTGAAAGCGATTGCCAAAAAAGCGATCGAACGCAAGACCGGCGCGCGCGGGTTGCGATCGATCCTTGAAGATATCTTGCTGGACACGATGTTCGAACTACCGGGCATGAAGAACGTGACCGAGGTGGTCGTGAACGAAGAAGCCGTGACTTCTGTCGCACAACCTTTGATCATCTATGCCGAGACGGCAGAATCTGCGTCAGCTGGCTAAACGCTAGAGCTGCTGAGGGGCTTTGGCGGCCTTGTCGTCGTGGGGCGACATCGTCGCCTGATTGACGCAGTTCCTTCTGCATCTTGCTATCAATATCTCGGAGCGCGCGACAGAGCCTCGCTCACTCTTTCAATAGATAAGCCGCGCCCTCCATTCCCGCAAAAAAGGTTAAATTGCAATGAAACGAATTTCTTCTGGTGGCGAATTCGAAGCCAAAGTTGGCTATTGCCGCGCTGTTGTCGCTGGGGGATGGGTGCATGTCGCCGGTACGGTTGGACAGGGCGAGGACGTTGTCGCTCAATGCAAATCCGCTTTGTCGATCATCGAAAAAGCGCTGTCAGAGGCGGGCGCAGGGTTCTCGGATGTGGTGCGCGTAACTTACATTCTGCCCGATCGTCATGAGTTCGAAGCTTGTTGGCCCACACTGGCCGAAACATTTGGCGACAATCCACCCGCGGCTACGATGATCGAATGTGGCTTGATTGACCCGAAGTACCGGATCGAAATCGAAGTGACGGCATTCTTGCCTGACTAAGCAGATCGTACGGGCAGCACTGGACCTTGGCGCGCCTTTGGTCCATACCATTCCCGAGCACTTTGCCGGAGGCACCTGATGGGCATTCTGAACACTCTTCTGCGGGCCGTGACTTGGTGGAACGGGGCAACCCTGAACACCCAGATTTATACTGCGCGAAAAGGTGTGAAAGTTGGCGAAGACAACGAAGGCAACGTCTTCTATCGCAATTCGGATGACAGCAAACGTTGGGTGATTTTCAATGGCGAGGCCGAAGCCAGCCGGGTTGATCCTGACTGGCACGGTTGGTTGCATCGCACCTGGGATGAACCGCCGACCGATAAGCCGCTGCCTCATAAATCTTGGGAAAAACCGCATCAGGAAAACCTGACGGGCACCGCTCTGGCTTACACCCCGGCAGGATCGCTGCGCAGACCCGATCCGGTCGAGCGCAAAGACTATGAGGCCTGGAGCCCCGAATAACAGAGGCGAGCAATGTCGACCCACAATTGGACCGAAGTCATCGTCGGTGGTGCCGTTCTGGCGGTTGCCGTGTCATTTGGCGTTTACGCCAGCCAGTCAACGGGCCTGTCGCAAAGCAGCGCGGGTTATGAGCTGGGGGCCTCCTTCCGGTCGCTTGAAGGGGTCGGCGTGGGCACTGATGTGCGTTTGGCCGGGGTCAAGATCGGCACCGTAACCGACGTCGATCTGAACCCAGATACCTATCGCGCCGATACGACCTTTATGATTGCGGATGGGATCCTTGTTCCGGATGACAGCGCGATCGTGATCTCGTCCGAAGGTCTTCTGGGTGGCAATTTTGTTGAGGTCATGCCGGGCGGCTCACCGTTCTTTTTCGAGCCGGGGGACGAGATTGAAGATACCCAAGGCGCGGTTAGCCTGATTTCACTGCTGGTCAAATTCGTGGCCGGAGACAGCAGCGAATGAAGCATTCGGTGCTGATGGCAATCGTGTTCTGCGCAACGGCTGCATCTGCTCAGCAGAAGGTCGAATCCGGCCCTGGTGCAATGTTGCGCGGCTTGGACAAAGTAAACGGCCAGACCGTCGATATCGAAATGCAAAACGGCGACACCCAGCCCGTGTTTGGATTGGATGTGGCCTTGGGGGATTGCAGGTACCCGGCGGACAATCCCACAGGTGATGCGTTTGCCTATCTGACGATCTGGGAAAAAGGCAAAGCAGATCAGCTGTTTGACGGTTGGATGATTGCGACGTCACCGGCGCTGAATGCTTTGGATCATGCGCGCTATGATGTCTGGGTGATCCGCTGTATCACACCACCCGCTGACTGAGGAATATCAGCGGAAAAATCAGCGCTTGCGTTGATCGCTTCCTCAAGTGCTTCACGATATGTACCGCGTGGAATTTCGATGGCGCCAAGCGAGGCAAGGTGAGTTGTCAAGAACTGCGTATCAAACAGTTTGAAACCCGTTTGTCTAAGCCGGTCGACCAGATAGGCCAGGGCGATTTTTGAGGCATCAGTACGCCTCGAAAACATGCTTTCGCCAAAGAAAGCCGCCCCCAACACGACGCCATAGACGCCGCCAACCAGCTTGTCGTTATCCCATACCTCAAGTGAATGGGCGTGACCTGTCATGTGTAGTTGATCATAAAGGTGTCGCAACTCGCCGTTGATCCAGGTATCCACCCGGTCTGCGCAGCCATCGACGACGCCGTTGAAATCCTGATCGATTGAGATGTCAAAGCCGGATCTACGCAGGCTCCGGGCCAGACTGCGCGAGATATGAAAGCCGTCCAGAGGGAACACGCCCCTGTATTTTGGGTCGACCCAGAACAGCTCAGGGTCATCCCGATGTTCTGCCATGGGAAAAATGCCGATGGAGTAGCCATGCAGCAAAAGTTCTGCAGTCAGGCTCATTAGAAAAACCCGAAGGCCGGAGGATTGGTTCCATCCGGCCTTCCAGACAGGTTAGTCTGCCATATTCTCCGCAAGCCAGTGCTCCAGCCAGTGGATGTTGTACTCACCGCTATGCAGGTCAGGTTCCTGCAGCAGCGCGTGGAACAGCGGCACGGTGGTGTCGATACCGTCAACGATCAACTCTCCCAATGCGCGTTCAAGGCGCGCCAGCGCCTCGGCCCGGTCGCGCCCCTGTACGATCAGCTTTGCGATTAGCGAGTCGTAGTAGGGCGGGATCGAATACCCGTCATACAGTGCCGAATCCATCCGCACGCCCAGACCGCCCGGCGCATGATAAGCCGTGATCTTACCGGGGCAGGGAGAGAAATTGGGCAGTTTCTCGGCATTGATCCGAACCTCGATGGCGTGGCCTTCGATTTCCAGATCGTCCTGAGTGAACGACATCGGCAGGCCTGAGGCGACGCGGATTTGCTCGCGCACAAGATCAACGCCGAAAATGCCTTCGGTTACCGGGTGTTCCACCTGCAGGCGGGTGTTCATCTCGATGAAATAGAACTCACCGTTTTCATACAAGAACTCGATGGTGCCCGCGCCGATATAGTTGATCTTCGCCACGGCGTCGGCGCAGATCTTACCGATCTTGGCGCGTTCTTCAGGGGTGATGCTGGGGCCGGGGGCCTCTTCAAACACCTTCTGGTGGCGGCGCTGCAACGAGCAGTCGCGTTCGCCCAGATGGACGGCCTTGCCTTTGCCATCGCCAAAGACCTGTATTTCGATATGGCGCGGCGTGGTCAGGTATTTTTCGATATAGACCTCGTCATTGCCAAAGGCGGCCTTGCCTTCGGCACGTGCCGTCATGAAGGCGCTTTCCATTTCATCGGCGTTTTGGGCGACTTTCATCCCACGACCACCGCCACCAGCGGTGGCTTTGATAATGACGGGATAGCCGAACTCCTCACCAATGCGCTTTGCGTCTTCCAGCGTGGGAACACCGCCGTCCGAACCCGGAACGCATGGCACGCCCAGCGCTTTCATCGTGTCCTTGGCCGTGATCTTGTCACCCATGACGCGGATATGTTCAGCGGTAGGGCCGATAAAGGTGATGTCGTGGTCTTCGACGATCTGCACGAATTCGGCATTCTCTGACAGGAAGCCATAGCCGGGATGGATCGCTTGCGCGCCGGTGATCTCACAGGCCGAGATGATGGCTGGGACGGACAGATAGCTTTGCGGGCTGGGCGGAGGGCCGATACAGACCGATTCGTCCGCCATGCGCACATGCATCGCGTCGCTGTCGGCGGTGGAGTGGACGGCGACCGTCTTAATCCCCATCTCGCGCGCGGCGCGGATGACGCGCAGGGCGATCTCGCCTCGGTTGGCAATCAGGATCTTGTCGAACATGGGCCCGCCTTACTCGATGATGACCAGAGGAGTGCCGAATTCCACAGCGTCGCCGTCGCCAACCAAGATGCGTTTGACGGTACCCGATTTGGGTGCGTGGATGTGGTTCATGGTCTTCATCGCTTCGACGATCAGCAGCGTGTCACCTTCGGACACCGCTCCGCCGACGGAAATGAACGACGGCGCGCCGGGTTCGGCCTGCATGTAAACCGTACCCACCATGGGTGAGGTGACCGCGCCGGGGTGGCTGGCCGGGTCTTCTTGTGCAGCAGGGGCTTCGGCGGCAGCTGCAGCAGGGGCGGGTGCGGCGGCGGGGGCTGTCGGGGCGGCGGCAGGAACGGCGACCTGAACCGGCGCAGCGACTGCCTGTGTCATGCGACTGACGCGCACATTCAGGCTGTCTTCTTCGCCATACTCGCGTTTCACCTGCAATTCAGTCAGGTCGTTTTCGCGCAGCAATTCGGCCAGTGCCTTGATGAATGCTACATCTGCGTCGTGCTTGGTATCTGTCATGAGTGTCCTCGACGGTTCCCCTAGTGGCCCATCTAAACCTGCGGGCTTTGGTCTGATTACGCAGCGTTATAAGCTAAGCTTGGGGCCATGAAAAGCGCAGTCTGAGGCGGTAATTTAAGGAATTTGCGCGGGTAGAGTGCAGTCAGAGCGGCATGCCTGAAAGTTTCGCCACGAGCTCTGATAACTTGCGCGCGCCGAACTTTTCCAGCAGGCGTGCGCGGTAGGCTTCGATCGTGCGATAGCTGAGGCCGAGTTCGACACCGATTTCCTTGGCCGAGAGGCCGCGGCAGGACAGGATCGCCACTTCGCGTTCCCGTACGGTCAGTTCGACCAGGGGGCGTTCTTCCGAGATGTCTGAAAAGCTCCAAATACCATGACGGAATGGATCATCCGGTGTCAGCGACCTGCCGCGTGCGCGACACCAGAACAAATCGCCATTGCGTCGTCGCATCACCCGTTCATCGGTGTAATACCCGGTGTCCCGCATCACCTGCAAGCTGCGCGCGCCGATCCTTTCCCAATCCGCGACGGAGGGGTAGAGGTGAAGCAGAGGCATGTTGCGATAGTCGCTCTCACCCCCTCCGAAGGTCCGCGCAAACTGCAGATTGCAGCGCCGGATGATCCGGTTTTCCAGTTCAACCAGCCCAATTGGGGCATATTCGAAGGCGGGGTCACTCATCGTCATATCGTGCCGGGAATTGGTCGGAAATAGAAGAGGTCATGAGAATTTGCTGTGGATCTGAAGTGGGTGATTTACTGTTGCTTTTGTTAATCTTGTAAATCCTATCTGAAAACTCTGCCTTAACTACATTGATTAAATAAGATATGTTGAAAATGCTCGACTGTGATTGAAAGCTTGGCGAGGGAGAAGCCTTTGATGCGCGATACGCTTACCGGTAGCCGGATCCGCGAACGCCGTCAGATCTCCGGGCTCAGACAATCCGAGCTTGCAAAGCGCGTTGGAATTTCGCCGTCATATCTGAATTTGATTGAACATAACCGCCGCAGGATCGGAGGAAAGCTTCTAGTCGATATTGCCGAAGCCTTGGATGTAGAGCCCTCGCTGCTGACCCAGGGGATCGAGGCGACGCTGATTTCTGCACTGCGAGAGGCCGCGGCAGATGCAGTCGGACAGCGGGCTGAGGTTGACGGGCTGGAGGAATTTGCCAGTCGCTTTCCTGGCTGGGCCGGCGTTCTGGCGCAAATGCATCAGCGCGTCGTGTCACTGGAACGCACGGTCGAAACGCTATCGGACCGATTGACACATGACCCGCATCTGGCCGCGTCGATGCATGAGGTTCTGACAACCGCTGCCGCCATTCGATCCACTGCATCCATTCTGGCGGACACGCAGGATATCGAAACCGAATGGCAGGACCGGTTTCACAAGAACCTACATCAGGATGCTGAACGCCTGGCCGAAAGCTCTAAGGCGCTGGTGTCTTATCTGGATGAAAGCGATGCGGCCAAGACCCCCCGTAGTGTCCCGCTGGAAGAGGTTGAGAGCTTTTTTGCAGCCCGAAACTACAGTTTTCCCGAACTCGAAGCGGGGGCAGGGGTTGAGAGTATTGCCCTAGACGGACTGAACACCGCCACCGCCCGTTCTGTCGCCCAAGAGATTCTACGCTGGTGTGCACAAGACGCGATTGCGATACCGCTTGCCGAGTTAAAGCAAATTCTCGCTAAGGGCGAACCTGACCCTATCACGTTGGCGCAACGTTTCGCGGTCGATATCCCCACAGTTTTGCGGCGTTTAGCCTTTGTGCCAGAGGAGGATTTGACGCGCCCTGCAGGGCTGGCCTTGTGCGATGCATCGGGCAGCCTACTGTTTCTGAAACCGCTTCCTGGCTTTGTCATGCCGCGCCATGGCGAGGCTTGTCCGTTATGGCCCTTGTTCACCGCTCTCAGTCGCGCTCTGGTGCCGGTTCGAAAGCAAATCGCTCAACTGGGGCGCAGTGCGGCTGAGTTCGAGTGCCACGCTTACGCCTGGCCTCATGCGGTGACCGGCTATGATCAGGACCCGGCTTATCGGTCGGTCATGCTGGTGCGACCGGTCGAGGAAGAGGGGGCATCGGCTTTGACCCATGTCGGGGCCAGTTGCCGGGTGTGCCCGAGCCGAGATTGTACATCGCGGCGTGAGCCTTCGATTCTGAGCGAAGGTTTTTGACAGGTCGATGACTGACCGCTTAATCTGGCGGTGGCAGCGTGCCAAGAGCGCGATCTGCCATGGGGAGGAACTGAAAATATGAGCCGTAAGGTTCTGTTGATCGAGGATGAGCCGAACATCGCTGAGGCCATCCGCTTTTTGCTGACACGCGAAGGCTGGCAGGTTGAAACGCATGCCGAAGGGTCTGATGCGGTTCAGGTGATTCAGGCCGCAGCCCCGGATCTTGTCATCCTCGATGTCATGCTACCGGGAAAAAACGGCATGGATATTCTGCGCGACCTGCGCGAGTTGGACGGGATGCAACGCTTGCCGGTCTTGATGCTAACGGCACGCGGGCAATCCCGCGATCGGGAAATGGCCGAAAATGCCGGGGTTAGCCGCTTCATGACCAAACCGTTTTCAAATGCCGAGGTGCTGACTGCGGTGCGTGATCTACACGCTCAGGCCTCGCGGGCATGACCCCTGACAGCGACATAGACCAGATACCAAAGGGCAAACGGTCTTCGCTATTCCTTGGGCGGCAAAGCTACCGCCGTCGCAGACTGGCCGATGCCGCCCGGTTATTGCCGTTTCTGGGTGCGGCGCTTTTGGCACTGCCGCTGCTTTGGCCGGATCAGAGCGCGGGCGACGACGCTGTGCCGCTTTCATCGGCTATGCTGTATATTTTTGTGTGCTGGGGCGTGTTGATCGCGATTGGCCTGATCTTTGGCCTGACCGCTAGAGGGTTGGGCGTTCGCGACGATATTGGCGCGGACAAAGACTGATGGCGACGCCTAACATTCTAATATTGGTCAGCCTAGGCTACGTGGTGCTGCTGTTTGGTGTGGCCTTCGCAGCTGAGAGAATGGCCGAGGCGGGGCGAGGGAAATGGCTACGCTCGCCCCTAATCTACACGCTGTCCTTGTCGATCTATTGTACCGCCTGGACCTTTTACGGCGCGGTTGGCAATGCCGCGCGGTCCGGTCTGGAATACGTGACGATCTATCTGGGGCCGACGCTGGTGATGGTCAGTTGGTGGTGGGGATTGCGCAAGCTGGTGCGGGTTGCGCGCAGCCAGAGGGTGACCTCAATCGCCGACCTTCTGTCCTCCCGCTACGGAAAATCAAACACCCTTGCGGTCTGTGTCACCATTTTGGCGGTGCTTGCCGGTACGCCGTATATTGCCCTGCAACTTCAGTCGATCACCCTGTCGTTTTCGATATTTGTCGAAGCTGATCCATCTGGCCTATACCCAAGCGGATCAAATGTATTCTGGGTTGCGGCCGGTTTGGCTGTCTTCGCTATTCTATTCGGCACGCGAAATCTGGACGTGAACGAGCGTCATCATGGCGTTGTCACAGCGATTGCGGTGGAATCGGTGGTCAAATTGTTTGCCCTGATCGCCGTTGGTGTGTTTGTCGTCTGGGGCATTGCCGGTGGGATTGGCCCAATGATGGATCGGATTGATGCCTCGGAAATTGGCCAATGGAACATCGACGCAGGTCGCTGGACTGCGTTCATATTCCTGTCTGCGGCAGCCTTTGTCTGTCTGCCGCGCATGTTTCAGGTCATGGTCGTTGAAAATGACGATGAAGGCCATCTGAGGACAGCAGCTTGGGCGTTTCCCTTGTACCTGCTGCTGATGAGCCTGTTTGTTGTTCCCATTGCGGTCGTCGGGTTGGACCTTTTACCGCCTGGTTCTAACCCTGATCTCTTTGTGCTGACGGTGCCGCTGTCACAGGGCAATGATTGGCTTGCCATGTTGTCATTTATCGGTGGTTTTTCGTCGGCCACTTCGATGGTGATCATCACGGCGATGGCGCTTTCCACCATGGTATCGAACCAGATTGTCATGCCGATCTGGCTGAATACCCATGAACGGGTGGGATCTGTCCCTGGTGATGTACGGACCATTGTTTTGATGGCGCGTCGGGTTTCGATCGCTGCGGTCATGGCGCTGGGATATTTCTACTACAGCCTGATCGGCGATGGCGCGGCGCTTGCCTCGATCGGGTTGATCGCTTTTGCGGGGGTCTCGCAGATGCTGCCCGCCCTTGTAGGTGGATTGTTCTGGCGGGGGGCCACGCGCATCGGCGCTTTGGCCGGGCTGACGGTGGGATTTGCGCTCTGGTGCTACACGCTGCTCTTGCCGGGTATGGGTGGGCTTTGGATGTCTCAAACGGTGATCGAACAGGGCCCGTTTGGGATAGGGTGGCTGCGTCCTCAGGCCCTCTTCGGAATCGAGGGGATGGACCCGATGGTCCACACCGTGATGTGGTCGATCTCTTTGAACACAATTGCTTTTTGCGTCGCGTCGCTTCTTAGCTTCCCCAGCCCGTTGGAGCGGTTGCAGGGGGCCCAGTTCGTGAATGTCTTTGACCATTCCGTTGCGCCGCGCGGCTGGTCGGGGTCGGTGGCGCAAAGCGAAGACTTGATGATCATGACCCAGCGCATTCTGGGCACCGGTCCCGCGCAGGCGTTCTTTCAGGCCGAAGCCGAGCATCAGGGTGGGAGGTCACACCTGCCCGAGCCCACGCCGGGCTTCCTGAATCGGCTTGAACGTGAACTCAGCGGTTCGGTTGGCGCGGCCACGGCCCATGCCATGATTGGTCAGATCGTGGGAGGCGCCTCAATTTCGGTCGAGGATTTGTTGGCGGTGGCGGACGAATCCGCCCAATTGTTGGAATACTCCAGTCAGCTGGAGGTGAAGTCGGCAGAGCTAAGCCGGACCGCGCGGCAGCTGCGCGAAGCCAACACCAAGCTAACCCTTATGTCGGAACAAAAAGACAGCTTCCTGAGCCAGGTTAGCCATGAACTGCGCACCCCGATGACCTCGATCCGGGCGTTTTCCGAAATCCTGCGCGACACCGGAGGGCTGAGCGACGAGGAACAGACCAAATTTGCAGCAACCATTCATGATGAAGCCTTACGCCTAACCCGTTTGCTGGATGATCTGTTGGATCTGAGCGTGCTAGAAAATGGTCAGGTCAGCTTGAACATGAGCGATGGTAGCCTGCGTTCGGTGCTGGATCGTGCGGTTTCAACCGCGCTGGCCGGAGCATCGAAACCTCTGACAATCCGCCGAACACGCGCTTCGGAACGTATTCCGCTACACACCGACCTCGACCGCTTCGGGCAGGTTGTCATCAACCTGATTTCCAACGCGCAGAAATACTGCGATGCGGATGAGCCCGTTCTGACGATTTCGGCCCATGATATCGGGGGACGCGTGGTGATTGATTTCGTTGACAACGGCAGCGGCGTTCCGGTCGAGGCCCAATCGTTGGTGTTCGAGAAATTTGCGCGGATCGGGATCGATAAGGCCGGCGGCGCGGGGCTGGGGCTGGCGATCTGCCGCGAGATCATGCAGCGGCTTGGGGGCGAGATCAGTTATCTGCCGGGGCAGGGCGGGGCTGCGTTCCGGGTCAGCCTGCCGTTGGCCTATCAACAAGCGGCGCAATAAGGGCGGGTAAAGAACTTTGTAACACTCACCGGGTTACATCAAGGGTCAGAGGCTCGAACAATTGGTGAGTTTTGGTCATGTCAGAGGCAGGGAAGACTGCGCTGTTGCGTAAGCTGTCAGCGGGGCGCGAGGATTTGAAGAACCGGTCGCGCTCAGTGCTGCGCGCACTGCGTCTGGGATTCGCGCGGGCAGCAGCAGATCGGCTGAACCTGCCCCTTGCAGTGATTGGCGCAAAGCAATCACTGCAGCCTGCCAATGATCTGGTCAATTTGATCGGGGATGACTGGCTGCTGTTGTTCCTGAAAGGGCCAGATGGAGTTGCAGCCGCCTGCCTTGATCCAAATGCGGTTTCGGCCATTTTGCAGACCCAGACCATTGGTCAGGTCACCGAAACTGCGCCAGAGGCGCGCGCGTTCACGAATACGGATGCGGCAATGACGGCACCGCTGCTGGAAGCTGCGCTGGCCAAGGCGGCTGAACTGGCCGAAAATGCATCGGATGATGTGGGGCTGATCGGCTATGAATACATGTCTCGTGCGCAAGATTTGCGATCCGTCTGCCTGACACTGGTTGAAGATATGTATTGCGGGTTCGAACTGACGGTCGACCTGGCAGGTGGCATACGGCAGGGACATATCTGCGTTTTGTTGCCACAAAAGTCATCCCCCGTAGAGGATTGCCTGATCCCCGAAGCGGAGGAGGGGCCCAGCCTGGAGCAATCTTCGGGCGTTGTCCGGGCCGAATTGAACGCCGTTTTATGTCGCATGAATGTGCCACTGTCTGATCTTTCAGGCCTTGACGCTGGGGATATTCTGCCGCTGCAACACGCGCGCATCGACCGGACAGAAATTCTGGCCATCGATCGGTCGCGGACTGCGGTTGGGCGGCTTGGTCAATGTGGCGGCTTGCGTGCGGTTCGGATTAACGAACAAGCCCGTTTGGCTGCGTTATCCGAGATTGAGACGCAGGAATTTATCGAAAGCCAGGCAGCTTCGGCCAGTCAAAACGCACCTGATATGCCATCGGGCGCCCAAGCCGTCGATGTCACAGATTATCGCGCTGGTCCGGACACTCTGGAAGCCCAAGAGGGTGATCTGAGTTTTGAGAACTCGGAACAAATGGTGGCTGAGATTTCGCAGCTGGCGGGGCTAAGCGGCCCCGATGATGTGAGTTAGCCGTTTGGATATAACTGAACCCTAGTCCACAGCCTTGCGCATATGATCCAATGCCGGACGCAGGTTTTCCAGCTGGTAGCCTGCGCGTGTAGTGGCATTTAGAATGTCGTCGGTGCTCATACGGTCGCATTGGCCCAAGGCCCATACGACCGAACACCGCGTGCCAGATGCGCAATAGGCTAACACCGGTCCACCACAGGCTTCGGCCATATCCCTTTGCCGAGCCACGTTATCGGGCGTCATGGTCTGGTGCGTCAGTTCCAGAACCTCATACTCCAACCCGGCTGCGCGCACGGCCTCGCCGATTGCGTCGGATTGCATATCTGAGGGAACCTCGGCATTGGGTCGGTTGCAAATTACCTTGACGAACCCGGCTTGGGCGATGGCGGGCACATCCTCAACCGTGATCTGCGGTGAGACGGCATAGCGGGGGGTAATTGGGCGAATCTCCATGCCAAATCCTTAGGTTGGGTTTGCGGCCCTGTCTAGCTGTGCGCCAAGGCCAGGTGCGATGAACATTCCTGTGATCATCGCCAGCATAAACAGAAATCCGCCGAGGCCCCCATAGCTTAGCGAAGCCATTGCCGGCCCGGGGCACAGCCCAACAAGCCCCCAGCCTATGCCAAACAGCGCAGAACCGATGATCAGGTGACGGTCCAGTTCGGGGCGTGGAGGTGCTGGAAACTGGCCGCCAACGATGGGTTGCCTTCCGTTGGTCATCCGCCAGGCGATCAGCATAGGCAGGATGGCCCCACCCATGACAAAGGCAAGCGTCGGGTCCCAGGCGCCGAACAGATCCAGCCAACCCTGAACCTTAGTTGTGTCGGTCATGCCTGAAACCAGTAGGCCGGTGCCAAACAAAGCCCCTGCGATCAAAGCGATCAGGATGCGCATCAGATGACCCCCAGCATGTGCCGCAGGGCCAAAACGGTCAGCGCACCGGCTGCGATGTAAATCAGTGTTGCCACAATGCCGCGCAGTGAGAACCGAGAGATGCCGCATACGCCGTGGCCAGAGGTGCAACCATTTGCGATGCGGGTCCCGACACCCACTAGCAGCCCTGCGATCACGACCAGCAGCAGATTTCCGGTCAGATGCGTTTCAGATTGTGGTGCGATCAATGGGCGCATCAGCAGGGGCATTCCGATTAAGCCGACAATAAATGCCAGACGCTCGCTGCTCTCGCTGCGCGCGCTGCCGTCGACCAGCCCGCCCAGTATACCGCTGGCCCCCATGACGCGGCCATTGCCGAGCAGATACACCGCACCGCCAAGGCCAATCAGCAGGCCGCCGAAAAGGCCTATCACCCAAGATGCGTCCATATCCGATACGTCCTTAATGTTGATGTCGCAGAGTCAGAGCTTGTTGATCGGCAGCTTGAGCATCACATCGCCCTGCTCATCCGCCGGGGGCATCTGACCCGCACGCATATTGACCTGCAGAGACGGCAGGATCAGGCGTGGCATCGCCAGCGTTGCATCCCGTGCATCGCGCATTTCCACGAACTCTTCGATGCTGCGCCCCTGTCCGATATGAATGTTGAGCGCTTTTTGCTCACCCACAGTGGTTTCCCAGGCGTATTGATCCCGGCCTGGGGCCTTGTAATCATGCCCCACGTAGACCCGCGTTTCATCAGGCAGGGCGAGGATTTTCTGGATCGATTCATACAGGATTGAGGATGACCCGCCCGGAAAGTCGCAACGGGCGGTGCCAAAATCGGGCATGAACAATGTATCGCCAACAAAAGCTGCGTCGCCGATCACATAGGTCAGGCAGGCTGGGGTATGACCCGGCGTGTGCAACACATCCCCACGCATCTGACCGATATGAAAGCTATCGCCTTGCTTGAACAGGGCATCGAACTGACTGCCATCGCGTTGGAATTCAGTGCCTTCGTTGAATACTTTGCCAAAGGTGTCCTGCACGGTCACGATCTGATCGCCGATCCCGATTTTGCCACCCAGCTTTTCCTGAAGATAAGGCGCGGCCGACAGGTGATCGGCGTGGACATGGCTTTCGAGGATCCACTCGACCTTCAGATCGTTTGACTGGATATAGTTAACGATGACGTCCGCGGCCTTCGTCCCGGTGCGTCCTGATGCATGATCGAAATCCAGAACGCTGTCGACGATGGCGCAGGCCCGGCCTTCGGGTTCGTGCACGACATAGGAAACCGTGAAGGTTTGATCATCAAAAAAAGCCTGCACTTTAGGGGTCATATCATCCTCCGTCCCGGTCCAAATAACATATATTGACTATGGAATGTGTTTCAACTGCCGATTTGGCAATTGATGTCTGTCAAGGCAGCCATACCAATATTGGATTAAACTTTAGCCGAACCGGGAAAGATTGCCGAATCCGCCGAATTACCCGGCAAGATTCCGCACAACCTGAGGTTAGATTGTTCTGGTCTTAATCCCGTTACCTATATCGGAGATACTGGCACCACCTGGGAGGAGCGATATGAAACAGAATACCCTGTTTTCCGAATTCACAGAGATTGAACAAAAGCTCGAGAATGCCTGTCTCGATACGCGCCTGGCCCTGCAACCGAGTGTGAGCAAGATCGTTGATCGCATGCGCCGTCAGGGCATGCATGTCCCATCTCGTTTGCGTCGACTGGACTCGGCGTTGTGCGAAGATGCGATGGAAGCGCAGTTTGACAATATGCCTGTCTAATTCCGCAAGGTCATCCGAAGGAAATCCCGAGGATGACCAGCATCAAGCCAATCACCGACAGGAAAAGTGATCCGAGGTTCCAGGGCAGAACGCCCTGAACAACCGCACGCAGTTCATCATCAGACAGTCCGGCCTTGCGCGCTTTCATCACGCGCAGAATGCACCAGACCAACCCGGCAAGCCCGGCAACGGACAGGGCGGCCCCGCCCCAAGTGATGAATTCAAACATGGTTCCCCGCAAAGCTGCCTGATCCGCACCCGCGCTTAAAGGATCGAGGCAATTCGCACAAGCGTGCTTTGGGCCCGGTTCGGGATTGCGTGCTTGCGACCGGGGCGGTCGCACTGTATCCGGCATCGTGCCGATGTCACAGCATCAGATTCTAGCCTTGGGGAGAGACGCCTATGGAAGACATGACCGAAGATCAGGCCACCGCCAACTACCGCGTCACAGCGGGAGAGCTGCGTCAGTTCATCGAACGGTTCGAACGGCTGGATGCTGAGAAAAAGGATCTGGCTGAACAGCAAAAAGAAGTCATGGCCGAGGCCAAGGCTCGGGGCTACGACACCAAGGTCATGCGGAAGGTCATCGCCTTGCGCAAGCGCGACAAGGACGACATCGCCGAAGAAGAAGCAGTGCTGGAAATGTACAAAGAGGCATTGGGGATGTAGAGCGTCTGACTGTTTCAGACCTCTAATATTCGTACATTTGGCATCGTTCGGATTTTTGCCATGTCTTGTGCATAAAGCTCTGAGAATGCACTGACGATTTCAGTGCTCCAGCCGGGCAGATCCAATTCCTCCTCAACCCGATCGGGTTGAGCATGGGCCTCAAGTAGCTCGGCCAGTTCAGCGCCTGATGCAAGCCGCGCGCCGGATTGTTCCTGCTGGATCAATGGCAAAAGCTGATGTTTACCCTGTTCGGTCAGTAAAGAAGCGAGCAGGGTATGTTCCCCAGGGATGGCAATGCTGTCGGGCAAACCGGCCATAGCGCGCAGGATATCTCCCCAGATCAGTGGCGAGTCCTCGTTCTCCCAAAGGGTGATTTTGACATCTGGAACCAGATCGCCCAGGTCTTCGATCATGGTGACCCAGCTGAGACAGCTCAGGTCTGTCGTATCCAATATTGATCTGGTGCGTGCTGGATCCAGTGCTGTCAAAACCCTTGGGATGAAAAGGCCGGGGTTCATCAGCCCGGCAAAGATTTCGATCTCCGCGCCGTTCAGCAGGTCCTGCGTATACGCAGCCCGCTTCCCCGCAAAAGGATAGATCTGCCCATGTTGCAAGGCCGCGCGCATCGGCCCAAAGAACTTTTCGCTGGAAACAACGACACGCTGAATATCCGCAGCATCAGGCAGCACGGCATTCATCTGCTCGCGCGTCTCTGCCAGAGGCAGACCGCTCGCCATGGCGTCGGACATGACCTTGACGAATTGCCTGCACCGGCGCGGTCCTAGTGGTAAGGTCCCAGCCTTGTACAGCGCGCCTTTGTGAGCTGCGAGATTTGCCAGCAATTGCCCCGCATCCGTGTAGGGGACCCCGGCGTGAATGACTACATGCATCATGTTCCTTGCGCCCGACTGTCCTGCAGAGCCGTTTTCGGCTTTGCTTCACTGTTATCAAGACCGGGCATTTCGTTGCGAGTGATTTCACACTTTCTAAGGAAATTCGACAATCCCTAACTCTATGCTAAATTTCCGGCTTGCAGTCTCTGTCCGGAGACAGTAATCGACGGTCAGCGCCCCTATAGCTCAGCTGGTAGAGCAACTGATTTGTAATCAGTAGGTCCGCGGTTCGAGTCCGTGTGGGGGCACCACAAAACCCGCAAAACATTATAATTAACAACTGCTTAGGGTTATTCTGAATAACTCGGATCACCCTTTGGGCCACCTTTGCGCACCCGCTTGGGAAGAGAGCAAGACCTGGTAGGGATGTTGCACTGAGCGCTCTTCGGCCAAAAGAGACACTGGCATTGGGTGCGTTTCTGCCGGGGTGATTTTGATGGAAGTCGCTGGTAATTCGGCAGGGGAAAACCGGTGTTTTTTTGGAGTTGCCGTGCACCAACGAATTAAAAGCAGCCCTCAACAGAGCCTACGCGGCGCTCCCCGTGCCGCCTGCACCGGATCAGCCGATCCTCCGTACAAAAACCGGTAAGGCGATGAAATACAGATATATGGCAAAGGTAATGCGCGAGGCCCGTCAGCGTTTAGGTGTCGAAGAGTTTGATCTACATGCACTTCGATGTCGTGGCATCAAAGAGCTTGCTTGGGCCAGCTGTTCGGACGACGAGATAAAGTCTTTCAGCGGTCATGCAACTGAACGCATGGTGCGCAAATACGCTGGCGAGGCGCGGCAGGTCATGCGAGCGCTTCAACCTTCAGAGAAGCGTAACAGGAAGAAGAACGAAAAGGGGGCAGAACGTGAAACTGATACCCTAGAAGGAAGCCAGTAGCTATGTCATTGAAAAGATTGGAGGCGAGTACCGGAATCGAACCGGTGTACACGGATTTGCAATCCGCTGCGTCACCACTCCGCCAACTCGCCTTTTCAAGTAAAATCAGATACTTGCCGTGGTGTGTTTGGCGTTCTAGCAGCTTTGCGACAGGGCGTCCAGAGGACAGTCGTGAAATTTCCGGACCAAAGTGCGAAATACCGCGATTTCATACTCAGCCCAATCGTTGAAGATGGAGGATTGCGGCAATAGAGGCGTTGCCGGTGACCAAGGGATGTGGCAAAAGCCGAACAGGCTTGAGACTTCAGACGAGAGATCACATGACAGATTTCGCAACGCGACGCCGCATAATGGTTGATACTCAGGTGCGACCTTCGGATGTGACGAAATTCCCTATCATTGATGCCATGCTCTCGGTGCCGCGCGAGGATTTTGTGCCGGACTCGCAGCGCGAAGCCGCCTATGTCGAAGACGTAATCAATCTGGGGAATGGGCGTAGTTTGTTAGAGCCGCGGACCCTGGCCAAGATGTTGGATGCGTTGAACATTTGTAATGACGAGGTCGTGCTCGATATTGCGCCGGCGCTGGGGTACTCGACAGCGGTGGCCGCGCGTATGGCGGAACTGGTTGTTGCCGTGGAAAGCGACGAAGCGCTTGCGGGTGAGGCACAAACCGCTCTGACCGAAGTCGCCGCTGACAATGCCGTGGTTCACGTTGGTCCGCTTGAGCAGGGCGCGGAAGAACACGGGCCTTATGACGTGATCATGATCCAAGGCGGGGTGCAGCAGGTTCCCGATGCTCTTCTGGATCAATTGAAGGATAGCGGTCGCATTGCGTGCCTGTTTGTTGAGGACGGATTGGGTGTCGTTCGCATCGGGCGCAAGGCGGGTGGGCGCGTCAGTTGGCGCGATGCGTTCAATGCCAGTGCTCCGGTACTTGATAGCTTTTCCCATCAGAGTGCATTTTCGCTATAGTCCAAAGGTAGTTTGTTCTGCCACCTTGATTAGTTGAAAATGACGGCGCAAATTGCCGACAGGGCAGAAATTTTTTGAGTTGAGAGGATTTGGTGATGCGTAGGACGGCGACTGGCAAACTGGTCAGAGCGTGTGCATTGACCGCAGGACTGGCCTTAAGCGTTATGCCGCTGCGTCAGGCATGGGCTGATAACCTTACAGATGCGTTTATCGGGGCCTACAACACCAGCGGATTGTTGGAGCAAAATCGTGCGTTGCTGCGGGCTGCAGACGAAGACGTGGCGATTGCGCTGGCTGCTCTGCGCCCCATTATCAACTGGACAGTGAATATAAGCCAGGACTACTCGAGGACGCGAACCGGTGCGTCTGTTGCAACGGCCAATCCGGCGCGTTTCTTTTCCGGATTGACGCTTAGCCAGCTTTTGTATGATGGCGGGGCATCTGTGTTGGGTAAGCAGTCAGCGCAGGAGACCGTCCTGTCCACCCGGCAATCTCTAATTGATATTGAACAGCAGGTCTTGTTCCGCGCCGCAACGGCATACCTAGGCGTGTTGCTTCAGGAAGAAACCGTTCAGATCCGCCAGAATAACGTTGATCTGTCCAGCGAAGAGCTGCGTGCTTCGAATGACCGTTTCGAAGTAGGTGAAGTCACCCGGACCGATGTGGCGTTGTCTGAATCTCAGCTGGCAAGTTCACGTGCGGATCTTGCGGATGCGCAGGGTGATCTAAGCACTGCCCAAGCAGAATATGTCAATGCTGTCGGAAAGCGGCCGGGTCGCACATCAGGGCAGCCCAGCCTTCCGAACCTGCCGCGCTCTCAATCTGAAGCAATCAATCTGGCATTGCGCAACCACCCTTCAATCCTGTCCGCTCAGCACCAGGTGCGAGCTTTGGATCTTATCGTTCAGCAGCAGCGCGCGAATCTCGGTCCTAATGTCAGTTTGAGCGCTGACGTTGGTGTGAGAGAAGACTTTGATGATGACGATTATCAAAATACTGCAGGTGTTGCTCTTAGCTTGAGCCAACCAATTTATGCTGGTGGTCGACTGGCGGCGAGTGTTCGTCGTGCCATGGCCACACGCGATGCGTCGCGGGCGAACCTTTTGAATGTGCAAAAAGATATCACGCAGGGCGTGACCGATGCCTATGTCCGGTTTGAAACCGCGACAGCCAGTCTGACGGCGTCAACCGAACGCGTTCGAGCCTCACAGGTAGCCTTTGATGGGATTCGGGAAGAGGCCACACTGGGCGCCCGAACCACATTGGATGTGCTGACGGCCCAGCAGGATTTGCTGGATGCGCAACTGGCTGAGATCGCGTCGCGGACCGAGCGTTCGCTGGCAGCTTATCAGCTGCTTCAGGCTCAGGGCCTGCTGACGGCCGAGCGTCTGGGACTGGCGGTGCAGATCTACGACCCGACTCTCTACTACAATCTGGTCAAAAAAGCGCCGGCTCAGGTCAGCAAACAGAGTAAGGATCTGGATCGCGTGCTAAAAGCGTTGCGCCGGGACTGACGGGCAATACTATCTGTTGTTCGCTTTGATAGGATTGGCTACACTCTACCCTGAGGATAGAGCGGTAGAGAAAAATGGCGGATAATGTCGTAAAAGCCGGGATCGAAGACGTTTTGTCTTCGGTCAAACGTCTGGTCAGTGAGGAAGGTAAAGCGGGCAAGGGGGCTGATCAAAGCGCCAAGGCGCGCAAACCCGGTCGTTTGGTGTTAACGGATGCGTTGCGCATCTCAAAACCCGCTGCGGCTGAAACCGCCCCGCTGAAACTGGAACCCGAATATAGTGCCGAGGTTTCGGCGAAACCAATGCTGCTGCGCGCGTGCGACATCGTGCGAGATGATGCGGGCGCCGATCAGGAAGCCCCCCGCGAAGTGGCGATGGATGAGCAGTCGGACGACCCGACACTCAGCCTGAGTGCCAAGATTGAAGCGCTGGAAGCTGCCATTGCCCGTACTGAAGATCAGTGGGAGCCTGACGGCGACAGTGATGACGCCTATTCAGGTACACCGAATCAAAGCCTGTCCTGGGATACGGGTACGGCATTTGCTGAAGGTGATGGGCAAGCCTCGCTGGAAGAACAGCCAGAAGATGAGCTGCCCCAAAGCGATCAAGTTGCTTCCGACGAAGAAGAACCAGTTGTCGAAACGCCTCGACAAGAAGAGTTAGAAAATGATGAGGCGCAGCCCGCCACATTTATCCGCTCTGCCGAGGCTGTGCCAGTGACCGAGTCTGCGGAACAGGAGACTGCGCAGCTTCGGGAACTGTCAGTTGACGAAGAAGCGCTGCGTTCAATGATCGCCGAGGTTGTCCGGGAAGAGCTAAAAGGCGCGTTGGGCGAACGGATCACGCGCAATGTCCGCAAAATGGTGCGGCGTGAGATTTATCGCGCATTGGCTGCGCAGGAACTGGAATAGCCGCTCAGGTGCGCTTTGGCGCATGCGCCAGTTTCAGCAACTGGTCTAAATCCATGGTCTGTTCCAGATGATCGGCCAACGCATCAAGCGTTTGCTCAACCCCGTCCTCATACGCATTCTCAGATTTCACGCCCAATGTTGCCAGATATTGGGCGCGGAACGCATCGGATGAGAATATGCCGTGCAGGTAGCTGCCCAGAATACGACCGTTTACGCTGGCGGCTCCTTCAGGTCGGCCGGCGACTTCCAGCCAGGCACGCGCGCAATCCGGGCCTTCGGTACGACCCATGTGAATCTCATACCCGCTGACAGGCGCACGGTTGGGCAGGGCAACGGCTTCGGTCAGGGTCACATGTTTCGTGCCTGCCATGACTGTGTCGACATACAGCAGGCCAAGCCCTTCAACGGTACCCGGGTGACCGTCTACGCCATCAGGGTCGGCGATGGTTTTACCCAACATCTGATAGCCGCCACACAGGCCCAGAACATGTCCGCCACGACGGACATGCGCCAGCAGGTCGATATCCCACCCCTGAGCCCTGAAATATTTCAGGTCGCCGATGGTAGATTTGCTGCCTGGCAGCAACACAAGGTCGGCATCGCCGGGCAGGGGGCGGCCAGCGGGGATGATCTCGACGCTCACGCCGGGTTCTGCGGATAACGGGTCCAGATCGTCGAAATTGGCCATCCTCTCAAGTTGAGGAACCACAACCTTACAGGCGCCGCCGGTATGGGATCGAATGTCCATCATGTCTTCGGCGGGCAGTTTCCACGCATCGTGAAACCACGGGACAACGCCCAAACAGGGCCAACCAGTGCGTTCCGCAATGTCATCGCGCCCTTCATCAAAAAGAGACACATCGCCCTTGAACCGGTTCACGGCAAATCCTTTGATCATCGCCAGATCGTCGTCATCCAGTACGGCCTGGGTACCAACGATCTGCGCGATCACGCCACCCCGGTGGATGTCACCGACCAGAACCACAGGAACACCCGCCGCACAGGCAAAGCCCATATTGGCGATGTCGCCCGTGCGCAGGTTGGTCTCGGCTGGGCTGCCGGCCCCTTCGATCAGGACCAGATCAGCATCCCCGCACAGCCGGTCGAAGCTTTCTAAAGCAGCGCCCAAAAGTTTGGATTTGTCCTTGCGATAATCCCCGGCCTTCATGGTTCCAGCGCGCTGCCCCTGCACGATGATCTGAGCACCGGTGTCGGTTTCGGGTTTCAGCAGGATCGGGTTCATATCCGTATGCGTGGCGCGTTTCGCAGCCCGCGCTTGCAGCGCCTGGGCCCGACCGATCTCACCCCCGTTCTCGGTCACCGCAGCATTGTTCGACATATTCTGCGGTTTGAACGGAGCAACTCTCAACCCACGCCGCGTATAAGCGCGCGCCAGCCCGGCCACGAGAACCGATTTTCCGACATTGCTGCCGGTACCCTGAATCATGATGGCACGAACCATGGTCGTCTCCTATGCTGGCGTGCAGATGACCTGATTTGACGCCGAAGGGAAAGCCCTGGATGAACACGCCCGCGCATCTTTTGATCGGCGCCGCCGTTTTTGCTCGGCCCGCACATGGGCGCATTCTGGGGGCCGCCTTGCTGGGGTCGTTGCTGCCGGATCTGTCGCTTTATCTGATGGCGGGTACATCACTCTATATTCTGGGTATCCCGCCAAATGCCGTCTTTGATCAGCTTTATTTCTCATCCACTTGGCAGACGATCTTTGCGATCGACAATTCGTTTATTCTTTGGGGGCTGGCTTTGATACTGGGCGTGTGGCGAGGCTGGTCATTTCTGATTGTGATGGCTTCTGCTGGATTGCTGCATCTGGCAACAGATTTCCTGCTTCACGCTGGCGATGGGCGTCCGCAATTCTGGCCTCTCAGCGACTGGGTCTTTCACAGCCCAGTCAGTTATTGGGACAGTACGCATCACGCATTCTGGGTTGTGCCTATCTCGACCCTGATCTGCGCAGCCGCCTACGCGGTTTTGTGGCGCCGGGGCCTTTCGATCACGGCCAAGGTATTTTTTACTGTTTTGCTGGGCGCTGAGTTCTGGACCGCTTGGCAATGGTTGCGGTTTTTCTGACCACACAAAGAAAAACGCGCCCCGGTGACAGGGGCGCGTCTTTTCAAACCGGCAATTTGCAGGTTCAGGCTGCTTCGGCCTGCTGAGCGGCGTTGCGACGCTCGCTCTCTTCGCGGGACAGCGCCACAGAGGTGCGCACGCCACGACCGACGAACTCCATCAAGCCACCGACAACCCGCTCGTTGGGGTCGATACCGGCACAAGATAGGACTTCGCGCCCATCACGCGAACGGGCCCAACGGGCGATCTGTTCGGGGCCATTGCCGTATTTCTTGTCGTCGGCGATAGCATCATCAAGCGCAGCCAACACAACGGCTGCAAAAAGTTTGCGAGCACGATTGCCTTGCTCATTGTTAAAGGCAGTGCCGTCAACGAAATCTCTCATCTCGTCTTCCTTGTTGTTCTTGCTCTTGCATTTTCGGCGTGACGGTCCTTATGACCTATTAGCTGCGATTCGGATACAGCTAAAATGCATAGTTGCGTTGCGTCATGTGCATAGCTTGCTGCAGGTGCAGCACTAAGTGTCGTTGTCTTGTCAGGGTTGGCCCTGCCAGATATAGGGACGGCAACTGACGCATCAACCGTTTGTGAAGGAAATATGTAATGCCCAAGATAAATGGGAACGAAATTCGCCCCGGCAACGTGCTTGAGCATAACGACGGGCTGTGGGCAGCTGTAAAGGTGGACCACGTAAAGCCCGGTAAAGGCGGCGCTTTTGCTCAGGTCGAGCTGCGCAACTTGCGCAATGGGTCCAAGTTGAACGAACGGTTCCGTTCTGCGGATAAGGTCGAACGCGTGCGCCTTGAGCAGAAGGATCAGCAGTTCCTGTACGAGTCCGATGGCATGCTGGTGTTCATGGATGCCGAGACATATGAACAGATCGAATTGCCAGCTGAGCTGCTGGGCGAACGGCGTCCGTTTCTGCAGGACGGCATGACAATTGTTGTCGAATTTTATGAAAGCGAGGCGTTGAACGCGACGCTGCCGCAAAAGGTGACCTGCAAGATCGTTGAAACCGAGCCTGTGGTCAAAGGCCAGACCGCTGCCAACTCGTTCAAACCAGCAATCCTGGACAATGGCGTCAAGGTCATGGTGCCGCCCTTTATCGGGCAGGATGAGATGATCATCGTCAACACCGAGACCATGGAATACTCCGAACGCGCGTAACACTGCATCAAGCGGTCCATGGATTTCAAAAGACCGTGCAAGCACCCGCTGCGCGGTCTTTTCTTATGGTTTGTGTATCCGACGATAGCGCGACGGGTCAGGGCCGAATAACTCAAGCATCAGCTCATACTTGATACGGTTCGCACTAACTTGCCGGTAGAAGGCGATCAGGAATGACGTTGGCCCCTGAATTCGGCTGAGCCCACTGGTGGCGGCCACCACGGTGCCCACATCGGTTCGGCCTTGAAGCACCAACCAGCCGCCCAACATCAGAACGCCAACAGTACCTGCACCGTTGATGACGCTCAGAAGAAATTTGGCTGACAGTTTCCAAAGAAACATTCGCCGCCGCGTTTCATATATATCGTCAAACATCGCGTTGATATCGTGTTCGGCCGCTTTCAAATCATCAGCGGTCAGAGTGTCAGTGGCCTGTCGCAGAACACGGACACGTTCAGCGACAAAGACGTTCACTTTTCGTTGCGACATCAAGACGATAACGATTTGTGGCACGATCATCGAAAACGCAATCATTCCAAGCCCTGGTTGGGTAGAAGAGATATAGCCGATCACGCTGATCAGGGTGCCGATCTGCACCACTGGATCCGAGAACGCACCACCTGCAAATTTCCCGAGCTCCTCGGCCTCGGCCGATATCGCGGTGCTCATTGCACCCTTGCGGACGGTTTCACCTGATGAATTCAAATCAGTCGAACGCCACAGAAGGCGCTGGCGGATCAGGCGGATCAGGTCCTCGCCCAGAGTTCCGGCGCGGTACCCCAAGACCCATTTCAGCGCGAGGCTCAGAAGGATGACACCCATCATCCCAAGGCCCAACAGAACCAGCCGCTCGATCCCGACATCGGTCGAGGTCAGGTGGTTGATGATGTCACGCTGAAACTCAAGTGGAACCGCGGCCAGTGCAGCAACGGCCAGTGACAGTACGATTAGAATAATCTGCCGTCCGGCGCTGGCGCGCCAGATTGCGGTGTAGAGCTTTAGCATGACGGCACCCGGATGGTTACGGCGCCCTCAGTTTGGCAGTGCGGGACAGCAGATCAAACCTATCCGCAGCGGGGCCGCGTTCAAGCGTAACGGATCGGCAACAGCGGGGATCTAGTCGGCGCGTGTGATCACTGCGTCTTCGGCACGCATTTCGCCTTTGGCACGATCGAAGCGCAGATGGGCGATCCCATGTGCCCCGGATTGTGTGAACAGAGTCCCCGCCGGTTTCCCGTCAGCTTTGATCTCGGTTCCTGCTGGCGCGCTGCCTTCAACCTGAACTCGGCACAGTCCTTTGCGCAGCTCGGTCTTGTGTTTCATCCGGGCGGTAACTTCCTGCCCGACATAGCAGCCTTTTTTGAAATCCACGCCGTTCAGGTCTTCGAAGCGCGACTCAAGGATGTAGCTGTCGGGATGCAGTTCTATCCCGCTTTCGGGAATACAATGTCGTACACGGATGGCATCCCAGTTGGTCCCGTCATCACCTTCGGGCCTGTCGGAATAAGCGCGCCAGCCCATGTCCGCATGGCGCGGATCTGGGAGGGCACCTTCGGGCGCAGGCCCCGTGCCACGTTGGAGGTTCAAGCCCGCGGGCTCAATCGCCACATCTGCGCGCAATTTGTACATGCCCAGCCGTTTTGTCAGCCCGTCCCCCAGCACCTCGGCCACATCCAATAGCACGGCTTCGGCGTCCCGTTTCAGAAAGAAATCGGCCAGATATTTACCTTGAGGGTTCAGTAGTGCCGCATAGACCAGTCCGGCCTCCAGTCCGCCAATATCGTTGGTGATCAGGTCCTGCAAAAAACTCTCGGTGTCCGAGCCGGTCAGGCGCAGGATGCGGCGATTGGGCATGGCAGGGTCCTCGTCATTTGCTCTGGCCTCGTGATATAGGAAGTTCTGCTGCCAAGACCAGAGGTTATCAGCTGTGCCCGCGCCGATCAGCATCGTGATCCCGACATTGAATGCAGAACCAACGCTGCCCGCTTGTTTGCAGGCCCTGATGGAGGGGCTGCATGCGGGCCTGATCCGCGAGTTGATCATCAGCGATGGTGGCTCGACCGATCTGACACCGCAGATCGCTGAAGAAGCCGGGGCAGAGCTGGTCGACGGGTCCGCCTCGCGCGGGGGACAGTTACGGCGTGGCTGTGCCCTAGCCAAGGGTGATTGGGTACTGATCTTACACGCCGATACTGTGCTGGAACCAGGTTGGACAAAACCCGTGGCGGACCATCTGGCTTTACAATCCCCGGCGGCGTTTCGGCTGTCATTTCGCGCCAAGGGATTGGCCCCGCGCTGGGTCGCCGGTTGGGCCAACCTGCGCAGCGGCTTGTTCAGCTTGCCTTATGGCGATCAGGGTTTGTTGGTTCCGCGCGATGTCTATCTGCGTGCCGGGGGCTATAAGGACCAGCCATTGATGGAGGACGTGGCCCTTGCGCGCGCGCTGCCTCGGATCACGCTGCTGGAGGCCCGCGCCGTCACGAGTGCGGAGCGTTATGAACGGACGGGCTGGCTGCGACGGGGGGCTCGGAATCTGTGGACCTTGATGCGCTATCTTCTTGGGGCTGATCCGGAACATCTTGCCCAGTCGTATCGGCGCTAAAGGAAGTGCGCAGTTCGACAATTGACTTGCCCAGCCTGAAGGGCGCGGCAAAGCTGACCAGACACAACGCAACGATCTGGAGCACCAGAATATGCGCGTTGGACTGCAAATACTCCCACTCGTCCTTGAGCTTGGCGACCTGCTCGATCAGATCATCATAGCTCTGGGCGAGGATCAGGTAGTCTCCCGCAATCGCAGGCACTTTGCGGCGCATGTTGTCAATCGCGGTCTGTGTGTCGTCGTCCAATGATGTGAAAACCAGGAACTGATCGATGTTGAACGCATCCGCCTTGGCTGACATCTGCTCCATCTCATCCTTCTCTTGCCGCCCAAACAGGAAATGCAGCCCTTGCAGCGGAGCGACCTCATTTGTGACCTCGATAAAAAGGGGTAGATCGGCATTGCTGGCGGTGGAAGCCGACAGAAACTCGACCTTTTCGCATAGAACGCCCGTGTCGGGGTCATAGGCCGGATCGCAGAACCGCAACCTGAAGCGCGCCGCATCGCGATCAAAGGCGGATGAGGCCGCATAGGCCACATCAATCTGGCGATCCAGCCGAGAGCTATCGGCGGTATAAAGGCCCGCCAGAACAGCGACCAGAGCGCCGATACCGCCTAGCACGACCCAGACCAGATCAGCCAGTTTCCACGCCCGGTGACCTGCGGGTTTTCGGAACAGAAATCCGGTTCCGACCAACCCCAGCACAAAGAACAGGATCAGAAGTGGTAGTTGGTTATCGGCCACGAAGTTCATGACCCCAAGTTTAGGCGCTGCGATGTTCCATGCAACCGGGATCACGCGCAGTTGTTTCGAAGATGCGAAACGCAAGTGCACATTCAAAACCAAACGGGATCGAATTCCGGATTGAGATTGAACGCCTCCTGTGCAACCTGCGTAGTTGACCCAATCAGGGCCAAGACACAGCGCGGAAGGCACAAGCGTGACCCTGTTCGTCATCCTCATCATCCTCACGGCGGCTTTGCTGCATGCGGTCTGGAATGCCATCGTCAAAACGGCGGCAGACCGGACGACGACGCTGGGCCTTGTGGCGTTTGGGCATGTGATCCCGGCCTCAGTGATGATCCTGTTGTTGCCGCTACCGAGCGCTGAGAGCTTCGTCTACATTGCGCTCTCGACCGTCGTGCATTTCGGTTACTACTTCATGCTGGGCAAAGCCTATCAGCACGGCGACCTCAGCGTCGTTTACCCCATCGCACGCGGCATCGTGCCCGCGCTGGTCTCGCTCTGGGCTATGGTGCTGGTGGGTGAGGTTCTGCCCCTGCAAGCCTGGGGTGGGATCGCCCTGATCGCGCTGGGCATCCAGCTGAGTAGCTGGAGCGCCCTGCGATCCGGCGTTGGGCGCAGCGCGCTGGGCTTTGCGCTGGGCACGGGGTTCTGCATCTCGATCTATTCGGTGGTCGATGGGATCGGTGTGCGGCTGTCGGGCAATACGCTCAGCTACTGGGCCTGGGGCGCGTTCCTGCACCTGTTCATCGCGGGGTTTGTCGGGGTGCGCAAGCGAGACACGCTGGCGGCGCTGCCCGCCAAGGTCTGGATGATCGGCATCCTTGGCGGGCTGGTATCGATGACGGCCTACGGTCTGGTGCTCTACGCCAAGAACTTCGCGCCTTTGGGGGCCGTGTCGGCCTTGCGCGAAACCTCGGTGATTTTTGCGGCGTTGATTGGGTTCGTGTTTTTGCACGAGGGCAACTGGATGCGCCGGTTGGGGGCTGCGGTGCTGATGGCGGGCGGGGTGGCGCTTATCGGGCTGGCGGTGTGAGGGGAATGTCGGGCTGAAGTCCGGCCTACGGGAATGTAGGATGGGTGTTTATACTCTTCTTGATGCGGCAATCTTAATGGATGTAAAAACCCATCCTACTCTTGATCACATGCTTCGTAGGCAGCCGAGATATCTCTTCGACAAAACGACCTCTTCAATCGGTACAGTAAAGCCATCCGTCCGTACTAAACATGCCAAGAGCTTTCTGGCACTGTGGCCTTTGAATATTGTTTGATTTTCAAAAGGGTTATTGGCTGCAAAATCTATCCTCGACAGTTCCGGACATTGCAGGGTGTTTTGACAAAAGATTTCAATTAGATCGTATTTAGCCTTCTGCAGGGCGGAAGCATAGTAGTCGGCCCTGGAATAATCTCCTGAGCGCAAGAGCGACGCGTAAACTTGGCGGTCGGCATTGTCAGCCCAAAAGTAAGCGAGCGAGTAGTCTCGTGTGCGTAACTTATCAAGATAACGAAACATATAAGATATACCACTATTTTGAGAGTATTGTTTGAGAGCCTCTTTGATGAACTCGCTCGCACCCATGTGACTATTCGATATGAGAAAACTAGAAATCGAATAGCAATCTGGAGTTGGGGCTACATCTTCACCATTCAAAAAGGAGATGTATGCTTCGCAACTTGGGAACTCCTCAAAGATGCTGTTGTCTGTTTCTTCACTCTGGGCAAAATCGGGTATGAATGCCAAGATAGCAGCTATAGTATAAAACCATCGCAAGTGTTTGCGATAATCAAACATCCAACTCCTCCACAAACCGCGCGTTCTCTTGAATATATTGGAACCGCAGTTCGGGCTTTTTACCCATCAAGCGCTCGACCAGATCGCCGGTTTCGCCGGGTTCGTCCTCGTCAATCGTGACGCGGATCAGTTTGCGCGAGGCCGGGTCCATCGTGGTCTCTTTCAGATCCTTGGCGTCCATTTCGCCCAGACCTTTGAAGCGAGATACGTCGATTTTGCCCTTGCCGCCCAGACCTTTTTCCAGCCACTCGTCGCGCTCGGCCTCGTCCAGACAGTAGACGCGCTTAGCGCCTTGCGTCAGGCGGTACAGAGGCGGGCAGGCCAGATACAGGTGGCCTGCGTCGATCATGGGCCGCATCTGGGTGAAGAAGAACGTCATCAGCAGCGAGGCGATATGCGCGCCGTCCACGTCCGCATCGGTCATGATGATGATCTTGTCATAGCGCAGGTCGTCGACGTTGAACTTGGTGCCAAGGCCCACACCCAGCGCTTGGGTCAGGTCGTTGATTTCGGCATTGGTACCCAGTTTCGAACTGGCCGCACCCAGCACGTTCAGGATCTTGCCGCGCAGGGGCAGCAGGGCCTGCGTTTTTCGGTCGCGACCCATTTTTGCAGATCCGCCCGCAGAATCGCCCTCGACGATGAATAATTCCGTTCCGTCGCGTGTTGAACTACTACAGTCCACCAACTTGCCGGGGAGACGAAGTTTCTTAGTGGCGGACTTGCGTTGTGTTTCCTTCTCGGCCCGTCGGCGCAGGCGTTCCTCAGCCCTCAGGATGAGGAAATCCAGGATCGCGCCGGCGGATTTCGTGTCCGCGGCCAGCCAGTTATCGAAATGGTCGCGGACAGAATTCTCGACCAGCCGTTGTGCCTCGACCGTGGCCAGACGGTCTTTGGTCTGGCCCACAAATTCCGGTTCGGAGATGAAGCAGGAGACCAGCGCGCAGCCGCCGGTGATCAGATCGTCGCGTGTGATCTGTCCGGCCTTCTTGTTGTTGATCAGCTCACCGTAAGCCTTGATCCCCTTGAGGACCGCCGCCCAGAACCCCGCAACATGGGTGCCACCCTCGGGCGTTGGCACGGTGTTACAGTAGGACTGGATGAACCCGTCGCGCGACGGTGTCCAGTTGATCGCCCATTCGACCTTGCCGGGGGTGCCGAATTTTTCCCGAAAGTCCACGGTGCCCGCAAAGGGCTGCTCGGCATAGGTGGACGAGCCGTTCATCGTCTCCTTCAGGTAATCCGAAAGCCCGCCGGGGAAGTGGAAGGTCGCCTCGGTCGGGGTTTCTCCGTCGTCGATGTGGGATTTCCAGCGGATTTCGACGCCTGAGAACAGGTAGGCCTTGGAACGGATGGATTTGAACAGGCGGGCTGGTTTGAACTTGTGATGGCCGAAGATGTCGGCATCGGCATGGAAGGTTACGGTCGTGCCGCGCCGGTTGGGGGCCGCGCCGACCTTTTCGACGGGGCCAAGGGGAATGCCGCGTGAAAAGCGTTGTTCAAACAGCGTCTTGTCCCGCGCCACCTGCACGACCATCGAATCCGACAGAGCATTCACCACCGATGCACCCACGCCGTGCAGACCGCCCGAGGTCTGATAGGCCTTGCCCGAGAATTTGCCGCCCGCGTGCAGGGTGCACAGGATGACCTCAAGGGCGGATTTGTCCGGAAACTTGGGGTGCGGATCGATCGGAATGCCGCGCCCGTTGTCGCGCACGGTCAGGGCGTAGTCTGCGTGCAGTTCAACCTCGATCCGGTTGGCATGGCCTGCGACCGCTTCGTCCATCGAATTGTCGAGGATTTCAGCCACCATATGGTGCAACGCGCGCTCATCGGTCCCGCCGATATACATACCGGGGCGTTTGCGAACAGGTTCCAGCCCTTCCAGCACCTCGATCGAGGAGGCGTCATAGGTGGTGGTTGCTTCGGGCGTCAACAGGTCGTCGGGCATGGGTGCTGCTCTTGTTCTTGAGTTTCCCCCATTATGGCAGGGGATGTGGTTCGGGGGAAGAGGGCCACGAGGTGTTGTGTGCAATTTGCGCGCCTCAATTGCCCTGTCATGCCGTTTTGCAGCAACAGGGCCGCGTTCGTGGACCGTGCAAGTTAAACCGTTAGAAGGCGACGGGATTTCCGGCGGGGGCACGAAGTGTGGGGTGCAACATCTGCACTTCCCGCGGTTTCAAAACCGGAAGGACCGTTTCGCCGAATGGCCCACCGCGGGACATCAGTTCGGGAAACAGTTCAAGAAGCTCTCGCTTGGTTTCGCGGGCCATCGCATCCAGGCTGGTGTCCCCGGGGAAAAAGGTTTCGGACCAAAGGCCTTCGACCTGCACCAGCTCATGTTTGTCAAACAGGATATGGATATACTCGACGTCCTGATCTGGCGGATCCTGCGTAACAGATTGCCCGTCAACAAGTCCTTTGGCCGGCGCAAGCATCACCCTATCGCCAAAATACAGCTGCATCTGATGAGAGGACACGACGATCCGATGCTGCGGTGAAACCAGTAGGTCGCGTGCAGGGCATCCCGGCGATAAACTGTCTTTGCCTATGCGGATCGGGCAGAATCTTGGGGATTGCCTCAACTCAGCCGAGGAGAGATGCCGCCGACCGATCCAGCGCACAGGACGGCTGCTGCCGTCTGCGACGATGACGGGGTCCCCGGGCCTGAGGGTTTCAATGCGCTGTTCGCCGGATGGGGTCAGGATCAAAGACCCAGCAGTAAAGCAGACAAAGGAGGGCAGTGTGTCGTAGTCAACGGGCGGAGCGGTGACGATGGTGTTGTTGGTGTTTGCGATTGTATCGCCGACATTTGCGTTGCCAGATGTGACGATGATGTATTGTGGATTCGAAAACTGAAGCAGCGTGAACGTGACGGGTGAACCGCTGACGGTGCCACTATAGGTCTCGAAGGTCTGAAAGTTGGTCGAGTTGCCTATAAAGCCAGGGACGCCTGAAACATCCAACTGCGCGCCGCCATCGGCGTCGGGATCCTCCAAGGTGTCATCATTGTCGATGACTGCTACTTGAAACGCGTTCAGGACGGTAACATTGGTCGAGCTCAGCGGGTCGGCATTAATTTCGAGTATCGTGACAAATTTCATCTGATTTACTCGCGATGAACAACTTTAATGAAAGTATAAATTCATCATACACCAAATAGGTGCAAAACATAATAAGGTTGAAAACTAGTGCAGTGATTTCCGGTTTCTCTCGATAACTCAGTGATTTACGAATACCCTAACCGGGAAACCAATGAGGCAGGGCGAATATGAGCTGGATCAAAACCGTACCGTTTGAGCAGGCCACAGGGCGGCTGCGAAAACTCTATGACCGGGTGACCGGACCGAACAACAATGTGGATAACATCATGATGGTGCATTCCCTGCGCCCGCATTCGATGGAAGGCCATATGGCGATCTACAAGAGCGTGTTGCATCATTCCGGAAACACGGTTCCAAAGTGGTTTCTTGAGGTTTTGGGCGTTTGGGTCAGTTCTCTCAATCGCTGTGGTTATTGCGTTGAACATCATTTCAGCGGTTTGCAGCGACTGTTGCGCGATACGCCGCGCGGGGACGCTATCCGTGCCGCGATTGAGGCGCGGCGCGTCGAAGAGGCGCCTTTGGACACGGCTCAGATTGCTGCGATGCACTATGCCCGGAAACTGACCGAAGCGCCGGGGTCCATGGTAGAAGCGGATGTGATTGCCCTGCGCGATGCCGGATGGGAGGATGGTGAAATCCTAGAAATCAATCAGGTCTGTTCCTATTTCTCCTACGCCAACCGGACGGTTTTGGGGCTGGGCTGCTCGACCGATGGCGATGTACTCGGGTTATCTCCAAACAACTCGGATGATCCCGAAGATTGGGGCCATATCTAGGGGCTCAGTCCGCGATCCAATCCAGTATGGCTCGGGCAACAACCTTGGGCCTCTGGTGATGCAGCCAGTGATCGGTGCCGGGGATATCGATGCGGGTCAGGTCAGGGGCAAAAGCCTCGAGCCCGGCCGTGGCTTCGGGTAACAGCGCTTTGTCATCCGATCCCCAAAGCAACAGATGTGGACATCGCACCTGTAAGCGATCCAGGGGCAGTTCGGGCAAGTCAGTGCGTGGTTTTCCGGGGTCAGCGACCACAAGCGGTGAGGCGCGATACCAGTTCAGCATAGCCTCAAGCCGACCGGGCCGCGCCCATTCTGTGCGATAGTCCTGCATCCGCGCATCAGATAACCAGTCGAGCCCCATGCCGAACCGAAAGAAACGTTCCAGGCGCGCAAAGTTATCTGCGGAAAACCGCTGCGCTGCGTCGGGCGCACGTAGGTCGTTGATATAGGCTGAGGCTTTAGATTGCGCGCCACCTGCCGCCATGGCGCGTTGGAACGGCACGGGGTGGACGCCGTTTGCGATAATCAGCCGGCTGACCAGATCGGGTCGGAACATCGCCACCCCATAGGCCACCGACGCACCCCAATCATGGCCCATCACACAGACCGGCCCGCCAAGCTGTTCGATCAAAGTCGCCATATCTGACACCAACAGGGACAAGGTGTAGTTGCCAACACCCTCGGGACACCAGCTTTGCCCGTAACCGCGCTGGTCTGGGGCGATGCAATGAAAGCGGTGGGATAGGTGCGGGGCCAGATCGCTCCAAGCCCCGCCGTATTCCGGAAACCCATGCAACATCAGCAATGGTGGTTTGTCGCTTTCGCCCCAGTGACGCAATAGGAAGGGGTGGCCGTTCAGGTCCGCGAATTCCGTGTCCATTTCTACCCCAATTGTTGAACAGCGATATGATGGGTTTTCCTCACATCTATTTGATGCCGATCAAAGCGCAATTCGACGCTTTCTGCTAGCCGTGCGGGAACAACGAGGGAAAGGAAACACTACATGGACGCTGTAGCAGCACGCGAAGAAAAGCAATCTTCTGTCAAAATCGTGCCAAAGCCTGATCAGGAAACTGCTCAGCCCTGTCACGATAAAATCCGCCTGGCGTTTGAAAGCGGCAGATATCCCTACGCACACAAGATGGCGCGTAAGGACTACGAGGCGCAGAAGGCTTTGTTGCAGGCGGAGCTGCTGAAAGTACAGCTTTGGGCGCAGGAGACGGGGCAGCGATTCGTACTGCTATTTGAAGGGCGCGATGCGGCTGGCAAAGGCGGGACAATCAAGCGGTTCATGGAGCATTTGAACCCGCGGCAGGCGCGTGTTGTGGCATTGAACAAACCCACCTGGGAAGAAAAAGGTCAGTGGTACTATCAACGCTATGTCCAGGAGTTGCCGACGGTCGGGGAAATGGTGTTCTATGATCGGTCTTGGTACAACCGGGCCGGGGTTGAGCGTGTGATGGGGTTCTGCTCGCCCAATGAATACCTTGAATTCATGCGCCAGACACCGGATCTGGAGCGGATGCTGGTCCGGTCGGGTATTCAGCTGTACAAATACTGGTTCTCGGTCACGCAGGAAGAACAACAGCGCCGGTTCAAAAGCCGTGAAACCGATCCGTTGAAACAGTGGAAATTGTCGCCCATCGACAAGGCCAGCCTGAACAAATGGGACGACTATACCGAGGCCAAAGAGGCGATGTTCTTCTATACAGACACTGCCGATGCGCCCTGGACCATCGTCAAATCGAATGACAAGAAACGCGCGCGACTGAATTGCATGCGCCACTTTCTGGCGTCGCTTGACTACCCCGAGAAAAACGAAGCGATCGTTGGTGAGCCTGACCCGCTAATCGTCGGGCAGGCCCATCACGTGATTCACCAGTCCGAACATATACTGGGCGCCTCGCTGCATCCCAGCACGTGAACTTACAGAATTGAGTTTTGAGGTTGTGAAGCCCACAGCCATACGTCAGCGAATAAGTCTCATGACGATATTTATCTGATCCGCTCTTGCCCCGGCTTCGGGCCGCGCATATGGCTGGTCGGATGAACAAGGTGATGACATATCCGGCCCATTTCAAGGCCATCGCTGTGCTGGGCTTGCCGTTGATCGGCGGGCATCTGGCACAGTTTGCGATCGGTTTGACCGATACTGTCATGCTGGGCTGGTACGGGGTCGAGGCCCTAGCGGCGGTGACACTGGCCAGCAGCTATTTCTTTGTTCTGTTCCTGTTTGGGGCCGGGTTTGGCTGGGCGGTGATGCCGATGGTTGCAACAGCCGCAGCGGAAGAGGATGAAACCAGCATCCGCCGTTCGACGCGCATGGGCTTGTGGTTGTCATTGCTCTATGCGGCGCTTGTTATGCCGTTGCTGTGGTGGTCCTATCCGATCCTGATCGCTTTGAGACAAGAGCCACAAGTAGCAGAAACAGCGGCACAATACCTGCGTGTGGCAGGGTGGGGCCTGTTCCCGGCGCTGTTGGTCATGGTGCTCAAATCCTACCTTGCGGCGTTGGAACGCACCCAGATCGTCCTGTGGATCACGGTTGTTGCTGCCCTTGTGAATGGCGTGACCAACTATGCCTTGATTTTCGGGAACTGGGGCGCGCCAGAGCTTGGGGTGATGGGCGCGGCCATTGCATCAGTGGTCACTCAGATTGTGTCGCTGGTCGCGGTTGTTGCCTATGCGGTTTACGTTTTGCCTCAATACAACCTGTTCCAGCGCTTCTGGCGCCCGGATTGGGAGATGTTTGGAAGCGTTCTGCGTCTTGGCGTACCGATCGGATTGACAACGCTGGCCGAGGTCACACTGTTCGCCACTTCGGCGGTCATGATGGGATGGCTAGGCCAGGTGCCTCTGGCGGCGCATGGGATTGCGTTGAACCTCGCATCGGCCACTTTCATGGTGCATCTGGGTCTATCGAACGCGGCTACCATTCGGGCTGGCAATGCTCTGGGGCGGCGAGATCGTGCGCATCTTGAAAAAGGTGCCATCGCAGTGACCATCATGTCACTGGTTATGTCCGTTTTGACGGTCATCCTGTTCCTCACCTGTGCCGAGCCTTTAATTTCGCTGTTTATGGAATCTGATGACCCGCAGCGTGGCCAGATCCTGGCCATCGGAACTGGGTTGCTCGCCATGGCAGCGCTGTTTCAACTGGTCGATGGCGCTCAGGTCATTGCGCTGGGCCTGCTGCGTGGCTTGCAGGACGCCAAGGTTCCTATGGTCATGGCCGGGCTGAGCTACTGGGTCGTTGGCCTGCCATCTTCCTATTACTTTGGTTTTGTCCGAGGCATGGATGGCATTGGCGTTTGGATGGGTTTGGTTCTGGGGCTCGCATGTGCAGCTATACTGCTGATGGCGCGGTTCTGGATGCGATCCGTGCGTGAAGTGGGTGTTCCGGCTGAGTAACTGTTAGTCCTTTTCCAGTCGATCGGCCTTTTTCCGAACCAGTACAGATCGCAGATCGTGCATCGCCATCAATAGCCGGTCAGTGACGTCGTCCAATTGCTCGTCGGTGGCTTTGGATTGTGCCCATTGAGTAGTCACGTTCAGATAATCAACCGCCCGGTGAATATCATCTATGTCACGCTGGGCCAGAAGGGCCTTGCGATCCTCCATCCATCGTGTGATCTCAGCCTTGTCCGTATCGGTCAGGTTACGCTGACCATGTGGCTTAACCTCGCCGTTGCGGATGTTGATCACCGCGATCTGGTCCATCTCAATCCGCCGCTGGCGGTTTTCGGTGTCGACCTTGAACACAGCCGCACCATTCTCGCGGACACGAAAGTAGTATTCGGGCAGTTCGGCCGTCATGAAGGTCTCCGTTCAGGTCAGAGCCGCGCAAAAGCGCTGAATGCGGGTGCAGGCCTCTTTCAAGGCCTCATCTGAGGTCGCGTAGCTGACCCGGAAATTGGGTGACAGGCCAAATGCCGCGCCAAACACCACCGCGACGTCGGCCCCTTCCAGCAGAGCTGTTGCAAAGGCTTCGTCGTTTTCAATCACCGTACCGGCAGGGGTTGTCTTGCCGATCAGGCCCGCGATGGACGGGTAAACATAAAAGGCACCTTCCGGGGTGGGGCAACTGATGCCGTCGATGGCGTTCAGCATATCGACAACCAGATCGCGGCGGCGTTTGAAGGTCACGTTATTGGGGGCCAGGAAATCCTGTGTACCGTTCAACGCCTCGACCGCGGCCCATTGGCTGATCGAACAGGGGTTCGAGGTGGATTGCGACTGTACCTTGCGCATCGCCGCGATCAGGGCCTCGGGCCCGGCGGCATAGCCGATCCGCCACCCTGTCATAGCATAGGCCTTGGACACGCCATTGCAGGTAAGCGTGCGGTCGTAAAGCTTAGGCTCGACTTGTGCAGGAGTGCAGAATTCAAACCCGTCATAGGCTAGATGTTCGTACATATCATCGGTCATCACCCAGACATGAGGGTGACGCAACAGGACATCGGTAAGCTCTTTCAACTCCGCGTGGCTGTAGCCCGCACCAGTCGGGTTCGACGGAGAGTTGAAGATCAGCCATTTTGTTTTGGGTGTAATCGCAGCCTCAAGTTGATCGGCAGTCAGCTTGAAATTTGTCTGAAGCGAAGTTTCCGCAATCACCGGAGTTCCGCCCGCCAGCAGAACCATATCTGGATAGCTGACCCAGTAGGGGGCAGGAATGACGACCTCATCCCCCTCGTTCAGGGTTGCCATCAGCGCGTTATACAACGTCTGTTTGCCACCCGTACCCACCGAAACCTGTGCGGGAGTGTAGTCGAGCCCGTGATCACGTTTCATCTTGGCGCAGACGGCCTGTTTCAACTCGGGGATGCCGTCAGGTGCGGTGTATTTCGTTTTGCCCGCCGCTATGGCCGCAACAGCGGCGTCCTTGATGTTTTGGGGTGTGTCGAAATCCGGCTCACCTGCGCTCAGGCCGATGATGTCACGCCCGGCGGCTTTCAGCTCGGCCGCCTTGGCTGTCATCGCAATCGTTGGGGAAGGTTTGACGCGGGACAATGTCGCAGACAGGAAACTCATGGCGGCCTCGGTTTGTATGTTCAGCCTGACTGTCATAGGGTGCGCCCGAAGGACGATCAAGCGATATGAAATCGGAAAGCGGAGACCTGAATGAGCGACGAATACGATTGGTTTGGACCAGACGCGGCGACATTTGGGGATCGGTTGGCCGGCGCGCGAGAGGCTGCTGGGATGAACCAGGCGGAACTGGCCCGGAGGCTGGGTGTCAAGAAATCGACGATTGTTGATTGGGAAAATGACCTGTCCGAGCCGCGCGCAAACCGTCTGTCGATGATGGCGGGCATGGTGAACGTGTCGATCAGATGGTTGCTGACTGGCGAAGGCGAAGGCATGGACGCGCCCGTAGATGCAGATAGCAATAATCTGGATATTGCCGGAGCCGTCGCCGAGCTGCGCGCAATTCGCGGCGAAATGCGCGCCTGTTCGGAACGCGCCGCGCGGCTGGAAAAAAAGCTGCGGCTGATGCTGGAATCAGGCCAATGACCGAGGCGCGCGATATTCGCATCAAACGCATGAAAATGCGGTCGATGCGGCGGGGTATCAAAGAGATGGATTTGATCCTGTCAGCCTATGCTGATCGTAATCTGGACAAGATGGATGTGGCGGGTCTGGATCAATATGACGCCTTACTGAACGAAAACGATCAGGACTTGTATCAATGGGTGACTGGGCAGGTTTCTCCTCCAGACGCGCTGTCCGACTTGATCGCTGACATCGCTCAGACCTTTCAAAAGTAAGGATAATTTCAGCTTAACTGATTTTTCGGGATTTCGGTTCATCGTGGCGGAAAGAACGCGACTGAATCGGAGGGTCGGATGAGTATGGAATTGCAGGTCTCGGCATCGGGCGCCAAAGGGTTCATGAATAGCTACCTTGAGGCGTTGGCGCTTGTCGAACGGCTGCACCGGCTGCTTTTGGACGTGATCAAGGATGAGTTCGAGCGGGTCGGGGTGCTGGAAATCAACGCCGTTCAGGCGCTGCTATTGTTCAATATCGGCGATCATGAAGTGACGGCGGGCGAGTTGAAAAGCCGTGGATACTATCAGGGCAGCAATGTCAGCTACAATCTGAAGAAACTGGTTGAAATGGGGTATATGCACCACCAGAGATGCGAAATCGACCGTCGCTCTGTCCGGGTGCGGCTAACGCCACGCGGTCGGGAAATCCGGGATATCGTATCTGAGCTTTTTGCGCGCCATGCGGACGGGTTGCAAAGCCGTGGTGTGCTGGCGCAAGAGGGGATCGAAGATATTACTGGATCACTGCGCCGGGTTGAGCGGTACTGGACGGACCAGATTCGCTATATCTACTGATACGCGAAGATTTGTTTTCTGGAGGGTGCGTCAGATCATGTGCTGGGTTAGTCGAAGGAAGACCTCCGAGTTGTAAACCGCTGAGCTCGCGTTCCAGCTTTCTGCGCATAGCGCGCTCGAAATCCTCGAAACCCTGCGCTACTTCCAGAAACGCGCCCGGCCCGTGCAAAACATTGTTTTCGAAGAACGGGATCAGGAACAGCTCGCCTTCAAAATCTGCTGCATTGATGACCAGCCCGTTGACCACGACATCACTGAATGGGAAGTGCCGATAGGCGTTTTGTGGGCCATAGCCGTCATTGTTCGATCCGTCCCCCGACAGATCAATGGTCTTGAATAGGCAAGTGGGTGCCCGTTCCAACAAGGCGGCGCCAAAGGCCAATGCGTATCCCATCGCAGTGGCGGATTGGGTGTCCGACCGCTGGGATTGACTGATTTGTGTTGCGGCGGCCAGAACATCGCCACTGTTTTCGATCATCCGCCAATCCATGATGATATGTTGGACGGACCGCCCACTCCATTCATAGACTGAAAGCGCGACCGGCATCGGCGACGAAAAGAAGGCGTCATGAACCTCGGGGGCGAGTAGGGCGGCCGCCAAGCCTTGCCGTTGCAGAGCGTCTTCTGCCTCATCCACCGAAACAGAGATATCCAGCGCCAACGCCAGCGCCAGACGGCAGGGCTCTGCCTGAACAGGGCTGGCCAGGACGGCCAGACCTAGTGCTATAAGGGTGCTGATCACCAGTGCCCGGTACTTTCCATGCTGGCCCAGGGCTCTGCTGGGTCCAACGCGTCGCCGTTTTGCAGCAACTCAACCGAGATATTGTCCGGCGAGCGGACAAAAGCCATGCGCCCGTCACGCGGCGGACGGTTGATGACCACCCCATTGTCCTGAAGATGCTGGCAGGTCGCATAGATATCGTCGACGCCGTAGGCGAGGTGGCCAAAGTGGCGGCTGTCGCTCGGCAATGCGTCGTCACCATCCCAATTGTAAGTCAGCTCAATCGGTCGATCTTCTTGCCCCGGCGGTGCCAAGAAAATGAGGGTGAACCGGCCCTGTTCGCTTTCGTACCGGCGGGTTTCCTTCAGGCCAAGCAGTTCATAGAACGCCATGGATTTCTCAAGATCCTTCACGCGAACCATGGTGTGAAGATATGTCAGCCCCATCTCGGCAATCCTTCTTTTTGAATAAGTTCGCTCTCAGCTTAGCGCGCTGCCGGGACGTGTCGAGGGGGCGGAGAACACAATTCCGAAAAACCGTGCATCAGGCCATATCCTGCGGTTCCAGCGGATGACCTGTCGATATATAGTGGCAGGCGACTCAGTATCGAAAGGAAGTTTTCATGCCCCTGTCTGCCGACCAACAGGCCGAGATCGAAGCGCAGCGCGCGCAATCGCATCAAACACGCCGTGTCGTTGTAACGGGGATGGAAGATCACCTGTATACTGCGCATCAGGTGCTGGATCACGGGTTTGTGCGTGTTATCGATTATATGGGCGATGATGCGGCTATCTGTCAGGCGGCGCGCGTGTCTTATGGCAAGGGCACGAAGTCGGTTCAGAATGACGAAGGTCTGATCCGCTATCTGATGCGGCATTGGCATTCGACTCCGTTTGAGATGTGCGAGGTCAAGCTGCACGTCAAACTTCCGGTCTTTGTGGCCCGTCAGTGGATTCGCCACAGGACCGCGAATGTGAACGAATACTCGGCGCGCTATTCTATTCTGGATCGTGAGTTTTACATCCCCGCGCCCGAGCATGTCGCCGCGCAGTCAGAAGTGAATAATCAAGGCCGCGGATCAACTCTGGAAGGGGAAGAGGCCGCACGGGTTCTGGAAATGCTCAAGGCCGACAGCACCCGCTGCTATGACAATTATGAGGCGATGATTAGCCAGGACGGCCAGCAGGGGTTGGCGCGTGAATTGGCGCGGATGAACTTGCCGGCCAACATCTATACGCAGTGGTACTGGAAGGTTGATCTGCACAACCTGTTCCATTTCCTGCGCCTGCGCGCCGATCCGCATGCACAGTATGAGATCCGGGTTTATGCCGATACCATGTGCAAGATCGTGGCCGATTGGGTGCCATTCGCTTATCGGGCCTTCGAAGATTACCGCCTTGGCGCGGTGAACCTGTCCGCTCAGATGGTGGACAGCCTGCGCCGGATGCTGGCTGGCGAAAGCGTCACTCAGGAAAGCTCTGGCATGACAGCGCGGGAATGGCGTGAATTTGAGGCCATCATCAAGGAAGACTGATTCAAAAGCATAGCGGTTGTCTATACAGACCGTCATGAAACTGTTACTTTGATTTCATGACCCGTGCTTCGTTTCTTTCCGTTTTGGGCCTTACCTTTTCGCTGGCTGTGCCCGCTCAGGCCAAATCCCCGATTGCCGAAGTGTTATGCGAGCCGACCCAACGGCTGCATGAGAAACTCAAGGGGCAATTTCGGTCCGAGCGTGTGGCAACGGGTATGCGCGGGCCTGAACAGATTATGGAGGTCTGGAGCAGTGATCTGGGCGACTGGACCATGGTCGTGACCTATGCCACCGGAACTTCCTGCATCGTTGCGATGGGACAAGACTGGCATTCGCACGCTGGGGATAAGCCAGCACGGGGATAGGGCATTTGCCGGATAGGGGGCGGGTGACGGCCGGAAATTGGCCGCCAACCTTAATTGGAAAACCCCGCGCGGGGCGGGGGCGTCGTTACAACGGTTTCAAATCAGCTGCCATCTGGCGGCCGTCACGTCCGTCCTGCAACTCGTACGAGACTTTCTGATTGTCTGCGAGTCCGGTCAGGCCGGACCGTTCTACGGCCGAGATATGCACAAACACATCTTTGCCCCCTTCGTCGGGGGCAATAAACCCATAGCCTTTGGTGGTATTGAACCATTTCACGGTGCCAGTTGGCATCTCCCGTGTCTCCTTCTACTTTCGCATTGTCCCACAAATAGGTGGGGCGGTGGTTGGCAGAACCGCAAAAGCAGGCTGTTTCCAATGCTGACGACAGCTGATTTTGCATGTTTCACCTTTTTCAACATTGCACGGTGAAGTAAAAAATCAAGAATAACCGCTGGAAACCGGTTGGTTCGCCTAAAATTGAAACAAATACCGAAGCAGGACAAACATGCGTCTTTATGGGCTAAAAAATTGTGACACGTGCCGCAAGGCCTTGAAATCAATTCCTAATGCTGAGTTTGTGGATGTGCGCGCAGATGGCGTTCCGGAAAATCTGTTGTCGCAGGCTCTTGCCACGTTCGGCGAGGCTTTGCTCAATACCCGTTCGACAACCTGGCGTGGTTTGGAGGATGCGCAGCGTTCCCGCCCCGCAATGGAGTTGTTGAAAGAACATCCGACCCTGATGAAACGTCCACTGATTGAAAAAGATGGTTCGTTGACGTTGGGTTGGACAGCTGAAACGCGGTCAACGCTTGGCGTCGCCTGATCGGATGCTTATCTGATCTGACGCAACTGCGAGGATAGTTTATGCGAAACGCCGCAATGATTTTGGGTGTCATCGCCGGTTTGATCGGGATGATTGTTGGGTTCTTTGGGTACGGGTATGTCGAGGCGATCAAGCATTTCGGCGATATTGAAGGCATTGCCGAGCAGGTCGATAACCCCGGTATGATCCAAACGGCCTCGATCCTTGCGCCTTTGCTGGCGATTGCAGGGGGCGCGATGGCCCATGCGCGTGCTCTGGTCGCGGGTGTCTTGCTGTTAGTATCGTCGGCCGGGATGTATTATGCGTTTGGGTTTGGTGTTTTCACCATGTTCCCGATTGCGTTTGCCGGTGTTGCCGGGGTGCTTGGGCTCGCCGCTGGAAAACCGGACGAACCCAAGGCGCATTTCTAGCTCATTTCAGCTTCAACAGGCGATCGAGCGACAGAGGGCCCGCGCCGTTGAGCACGATCACGAGAAACAGGAAGGTCCACAAAACTCGCTGGTCCAGAATGTCCGGGGCTGCGTTGAAAAGGCTGCCCAGTTTCACGCCATGGCCGGTCACATCGACCAGCGTCTGAACCCAGACAAAGCCAATCATGCCCAGGGCAGCCAAACGCGTGAACAGGCCGACCAGCAACAAGGCGGGCAGAACAAACTCGGCCACGGTGCCAAGGAAAACCACGACACGTTGGTACAAGGTCATCTGCGTGACGTCCCACAGAACGGCTTCGGCTGCTTTGGGGAATATCTGCCCGAACGCGCCACTGGACGGTGAAAAGATCGACCCATCGATCTTTAGCATGGCCGAATTCCAATAGTAGACCAGCAGCACAGCGATAAAAACTAGCCGCGCAAGCGTGGGTGTCAGCCAGCCGGACGCATGGTCCGCCTTGCCCAGAACGTTGTTGTGAATTGAGATCAGGGCAGTCATGTTTCCAGCCTTTCGATAGTCACAGAAGTTATGGCTCTGCCTTGCAACAGCAGTGCCAGCGTGGGTCCAAGATCAAAGTCCAGAGTGTCAGCGGCTGCTTTTTCGAACGCTTCGCCGATTTTGTTCCCTGATTGCATGTGGGCAATCCAATCCGCGCCGCCCTGCGGCAGCAGGTGAGGGGCCGGATCGTACTCTGGTCGGGTGATCAGCACATCCTCGGCCCCGGTTGAGGGCTTGGGCGCGTCAGCCTCAGTGTTGAAGCGCCAGATCGCATGAATAGGCCAATCCGACCGGATGACCTGCATCCAAGGTGCGAATTCCAACCGGGCGCGCATGATCTCTTCGGGTGAGACAGCCAGTGCATTCGCGGGCGCAGGTTGGCTGTCTGCGGCGTGGTAGGACTGACGCAAGGCCAATTCTAACTTGGCCACATCGGGCAGGTAGGCCAGATGAGACAGTTGTGGCATGTTGGCCAGAAAGTCGGGAAACGCCTCACCATAAAACATCATCAGTGGCGAGGTTGGAGGGTGCAGGCGCAGAAAGATCCCGGACAGCCCGTCCATATTCTGGGTGCCAAGCAGCTTGGTGATAACAGGAAATGCCTGATGCATCGCCTCGGTCAGCGATACAGCGACATTGTTACGATAGACGCTGAACCGACGACCCGCTGGTTGATCGTCTCCGTCCTTCAAACCCTGGGGAACTGGTGCTTTCGCATCCAGTAAGGCCGCGTGAAATTCGGTTTGCGAAACGCTCATGCAGGAACCCGCTCCAATGCGGATTGCGCGCGTTCAGCTTCCGCGCGCAGCACCGGCCAATCGGGGACATCTGTATCCCACTCAACCAAAACAGGTTTGGGTCCCGACCGTTCCAGCACATGGTCCAGCAGCGCCCAAACCGGGTCCACAACCTCGCGCCCATGGCTGTCGATCAGCAAGGGATGTCCATGGTCATCTTCGTCCTCATCATGCCCACCCAGGTGAATTTCGCCTACCTGATCCAGCGGGTAGGCATCGATGTAACCTTGGGGTGAGAAATCCAGATTGGTGGCCGAGACAAAGACGTTGTTCACATCCAGCAACAAGCCACAGCCTGTACGCTTGGCGATCTCGTGCAGGAAATCGGGTTCCGACCATGTGCTTTCTTCGAACGCCAGATAGCTGGAGGGATTCTCCAGCAGCATCTGACGACCGACTGTCTCTTGCACCTGATCGATATGGGCACAGACCCGCGCCAGTGTCGCATCCGTATAGGGCAGAGGCAGCAAGTCGTTGAAGAAATGGCTGTCATGGGTCGACCAGGCCAAATGCTCGGAGAAGCTGGCCGGGTTCAACCAGCCGACAAGATGTTTCAGCCGGGCCAGATGATCGGGGTCCAGCGGGCCTTCGCCACCGATGGACAAGCCAACGCCGTGAACGGAGATCGGAAATTGTTCTGCAAGATGGCGCAGTTGAGCCAATGGGCGACCGCCATCTCCCATGTAGTTTTCGGCATGAACTTCAAGCCATGCGACGGGTTGGGCGTGCTCCAGTATTTGCGAAAAATGCTGTGGTTTGTAACCAACACCTGGCGCTGCGGGCAGACGATTGGATCTGAGGGCATCATCCAGCATTTGCACGCTCCTTCTGATCGAAGAAAAGGGCGGGCGAAGGTGCCCGCCCCCTTAAAGTCGTTTGCTCGACGCTTATGCCGGCAGGTCGCGCTTCAGCTCTTCCAGCGAACCTTTGCGCGGTGTGCCGTCTGCCTCTGCAGGCAGTTCGATATCGCCGCAGGTGCCTGCGTCAACCAGGGTCCAGGCGTTGCCCTGATAGTCAACGGTTGAGGTGCCCGCGCATGTGGTGCCGGGGCCTGCTGCGCAGTCATTCTGACCGGCCAGCGAAACGCCATAGCATTTTTCTTTGGCTTGGGCTGTTGCGGTGGTTGCTGCACCCGATACGGCGGCTGCGACTGCGGTTGCGATAACCAGGGACTTTGCTGTGTTCGACATCTCGGAAATCCTCTTGATGACTGGGTATGTCTGCTTGTGACAATGACAAAGGTAAGGGCAAGTTGGCTATTGTTAAATTCACGAGCCCGTGTCTCACAAGCGCGTCAGGGCGCGGGGCGCACCCTTGTAAGGTAATCTACTGTTTTTGAAGGGAAAAGGATAGAGTGTTTCAATCCGACCCCTGTGCGGGGGTCGGATTGCCGGCGAGATGGTGCCGAATGTTACAGCAGGTCGGGTGGGGTTGCGGCCTGCGACAACTCATTTGTTACAGCCTCAAGCGGCTGAACCTGCGTTTGTTTTTCACCAAGACGTCGAACACTGACGGTGCGGTCCTCGACTTCGCGATGACCAACCGCCAGAATCACTGGCACCTTTCCGACCGAATGTTCGCGTACCTTGTAGTTGATCTTCTCGTTGCGGATATCCGCCTCGGCCCTGACACCAGCGGATTGAAGCTGTGCCACAACCTCGTTCACATACTCGTCTGCATTGGAGGTGATCGAGGCGACAACGACCTGTCGGGGGGCCAACCAGAACGGCAGCTTGCCTGCGTGTTCTTCGATCATGATGCCAACGAACCGTTCGAACGAACCGAGACAGGCGCGATGCAGCATATAAGGTCGCTGCTTGCTGCCATCCGCGGCGACATACGTTGCTCCCAACCGTTCGGGTAGGTTCGGATCGACTTGGAATGTGCCGCACTGCCAGACCCTGCCAATCGCGTCCGTCAGATAGAAATCGAGTTTGGGTCCGTAAAACGCACCATCGCCGGGTTCCAACGTAAAGTCACGGCCGGTCGCCTTGATCGCGGCTTCCAGCGCGCCTTCGACGTGATCCCAGCTTTCGTCGCTGCCGACGCGCTTTTCCGGGCGGGTGGCAAACTTGATCTCGAACTGTTCAAAGCCGAGGTCCTTGTAGACGCTGGCGAGGAAGTTGATGAACTTCGCACATTCCGCCTCGATCTGATCTTCGGTGCAGAAGATGTGGGCGTCATCTTGCGTGAACCCGCGCACCCGCATGATCCCGTGCAGCGCTCCCGAAGGTTCATAGCGTGAGCACGAGCCAAATTCAGCGAGGCGAAGCGGCAGGTCGCGATAGGATTTGAGGCCCTGATTGAACACCTGCACATGGCACGGGCAATTCATCGGTTTGAGCGCGTTGATCGCCTTTTCCTTGGCATGTTCCTCTTCGACTTCCACGATGAACATGTGTTCCTGATACTTTTCCCAATGGCCCGAGGCTTCCCACAGCTTGCGGTCCACAACCTGGGGCGTATTGATCTCGCGATAACCATCGGAGCGCTGTTTGCGGCGCATGTAGTCCTGCAGCTGAGTGTATATGGTCCAACCGTTGGGATGCCAGAATATCTGACCGGGGGCCTCTTCCTGCATGTGGAACAGGTCCATCTCGCGGCCCAGCTTGCGGTGGTCGCGCTTGGCTGCCTCCTCTAGCATATGCAGGTGAGCCTTCAGCTTTTCCTTGCCGGTGAAGGCCACGCCATAGATACGCTGCAACATTGCACGGTCGCTGTCGCCGCGCCAGTAAGCGCCCGCGATGGACATCAGCTTGAACGCATCGCCCGGCACCTGACCGGTATGCTGCAGGTGTGGGCCGCGGCACAGGTCCTGCCAGTCGCCATGCCAATACATGCGCAGCGGCTCGTCACCCGGAATGGCGTCGATAAGCTCGACCTTATAAGGCTCGTTGTTCTCGGTGTAGAAATCAATCGCGCGCTGACGGTCCCAGACCTCTGTGGTCACGGGGTCGCGCTTGTTAACGATTTCCTTCATCTTTTTCTCGATCAGGCCCAGGTCTTCTGGCGTGAAAGGCTCAGCGCGGTCGAAGTCGTAGTACCAGCCGTTGTCAATCACCGGGCCGATGGTGACCTTGGTGTCGGGCCAGATTTCCTGCACTGCGCGCGCCATGATATGGGCCAGATCATGACGGATCAGCTCATTGGCTTGTGCCTCATCCTTCATGGTGTGGATGGCGATCTGCGCGTCGGTTTCGATGGGCCATTGCAGGTCCCAGTGCTGACCATCGACGGTGGCCGAGATCGCTTTCTTGGCCAAAGAAGTCGAGATATCGGCAGCCACCTGTGCGGGCGTGACACCTGCGTCATAGGATCGTGCATTGCCATCAGGGAAGATAAGTGAGACGGATTTTGAATCCAGGGCCATGGTCTGGCTCTCCTCGTCGGTTTGGCGCCCACTGAACGCCCGGTTGCGGGTTATGGTGTTTTGGCTATTTGCTACTGGCGCGGCGTGAAGTCAACCGCTTTGAATGCAAATGCGAAAAGCACCACGCAACCAAAGGATTGCGTGGCACGGTTTCAGGATGTTCAGACGGCAGCAAAAACCGCGTAGCCCATGATCAAGCAGCACACCCATCCAGCTGTGAACAGAATGGGCCGCAAAGGCATGCGCGCAATACCCGTGATCATGCCGATGGCGTGTAGGACGCGCACCCAGAAAAACACAATAGCAGCCCAATAGGTCAGCACCGTAAAGCCGTCCAGTGTGTTAACGATCAGAACCAAAACGGCAAACGGCATACCCTGTTCGAGCAGATTCAACTGCGCGCGATGTGCCCTTTGCACCCAAGGGCGCAGGTTTGGGATCTGTGCAGGTCGGGCAAAGGCTTCCTCGCCCGAGGGGTCGGTCGAAACGCCAACCACGTATGGAATCCACATGGAAACAGCGAGCAGCATCAGGCATGTCAGTACGCCCAGTTCAGTTGGAAACTCAGCCATTATGCGCTCTCCTTCAGAGCGTCACCGGTCTCCAGCCAGCTCTTGAGTGAGGCTGCCAGGCGCGCCCAACCTTCGGCAAAGCCTTCCTGACCAGCGGCAAGGTCATAGTGTTCGATGGTCAACTTGCAGACATCACCTTGTGGTTCGATCAGATAAACCATTGTCGATTGCGGGGCGTCGGGGCCCATGAACAGAGGCTCGAACCCCATCTCGATCCGGGTTTTTGGGTCCAGCTTTTGCGTCATCTGCCGCAGCATCTCATTGCCGTCAGGGGTAATGAAATGCACTGTTGCACCAGGTGAGACCTCTCCGCGTACTTCGTTGCACAGGAAGTGGTAGGCTGCCATCTGATCGGGTTTGGTTAATGCATCCCACAGCGCGTCCTGAGTGCAGCGGATAAAGGTCTGCATCATAAAATCTGGTTTTCCCATACGAGTCTCCGTTTCCAATTTGAGTTTCAGCGCACTGACCGCGCTGGCTTGAGGTTGAAGAAAAGGGGCGACCCAACGGTCCAGCATGTCCTGCAGGGGCAGGGGGTTCAGATAGTGATACTTGAACCGTCCATGTTTGCGGGTCAGGACCAGCCCGGCATCTTCCAGTAGTTTCAGATGCTTCATGACGCCAAAGCGGGTCATGTCGAAATGTGCCTCTAACTGCGACAGAGATTGACCATCTTCCTGTCGCAGCAGGTCCAGAATCTCTCGGCGAGCGGGGTCGTTCAGAGCTTTGAATAGCATGTCCATATTTGTCTTATATGTGATTCTATAGTCACGTGACAATATGGTAACATAAAAAATCTGAAATCAGGTTTAAACTCCCAGCCCGCGCGGGCTAGGGTGTCACAAATCGAAATATGAAGGGCGGCAAGATGAGCGCTTTTTTGACAACCGATCAGGGGCGACGGATCGCTTATGATCTGAGCGAAGGCCAAGGCCCGACCATCGTGTTTTTGTCAGGTCTAAAATCAGACAAAGAAGGCACAAAAGCCGTTCATCTAGAGGCTTGGGCCAAAGCGCGCGGGCAAGCATTCTTACGGTTTGACTATTCGGGTCATGGCGAAAGTTCCGGTGCGTTTGCCGAAGGCAGCATCGGCGATTGGCACGAAGATACAGTTGCCGCAGTGTCCGCGCTGACGCAGGGGCCTTTGATCATCGTGGGTTCTTCCATGGGGGGCTGGCAGGCCTTGTTGCTCGCCAAAACGCTCGCAGGTCGTATCGTGGGGATGGTCACAATCGCCGCCGCTCCGGATTTTACGGAAGATGGGTATTGGGCGTCATTTACAGATGCGCAGAAGGCAGCGTTGGAAACAGTTGGCCAGGTTGAGTTGCCGTCGGACTATATGGAGCCATACATCATCACAAAGCGCCTGATTGACGACGGGCGTCAGAATCTTGTGCTGAGAGAAGCACTGGATCTGCCTTTCCCAACACGTTTTCTGCAGGGCACTGCGGATACCGCTGTATCGACTGAAACGGCGGTGCGCTTGCTGGATCATGCCTCAGGGCCTGATATGCGACTGCTGTTGGTGAAAGATGCCGACCACAGATTCTCCGATGACATGTGCCTGTCATTGATCGAGCGTGCAATTCTGGACGTGATGGGAGAAGGCTGATGCGGAAGTTTGGATTGTACCTGGGGCGGTTTCTGCTGGCGCTGATCGTAGTTGGTGCTCTGGTCTATTGGTTCGGTCCGCGTGAAGAGGTCGATCTTCATCCGCGCTTCGACAACGCCAGATTCGGAGAAGGGGTGCAGGTTTACTTTGAAAGCATCGAATCCGCCTTTGATGACATCGTGCCCGGTGTTGAAAAGCGTGTGATCTGGAAGGACGGTTACGAAGAACAACGCACGCCTTATTCGGTTCTGTATGTGCATGGCTTTTCGGCCAGTTCCGAAGAAATCAGACCAGTCCCCGACAGGGTCGCGGATGCGTTGGGTGCCAATCTGGTTTATACCCGTCTGCAAGGTCACGGGCGCAATGGTGCCGCGATGGGTGAGGCAACAGCCTCGGGCTGGATGCAGGATCTGGCCGAAGGGTTGGCCGCCGCACGGGCCGTGGGTGACAAAGTTGTGGTCATGTCTACCTCAACCGGTGGAACACTGGTCGCAGCAGCCGCGCTTGACCCAGACCTCAGCACAGACGTGGTTGGAATGGTCTTCGTCTCGCCAAACTTTGGCGTGAATACACCGGTCGCCTTTATTCCTGGCCTGCCATGGGCCCGGTCCTGGTTGCCTCTGCTGATGGGAGAGGAACGGGACGTATCCGGCCCGGACCCCGAGAAAAACAAATACTGGTCCTCGGTTTACCCTTGGGTCGCTGTCGTGCCCATGACAGTACTAGTAGACACGATCTATGCGCTGGATTTCGAAGGTGCGCAGGTACCGGCCTTGTTCTGGTTTTCAGATGACGATCAAGTCGTCCGCCCGGATCGGACACACAAAGTGGCGCAGAGCTGGGGGGCTGATGCAACGGTGCAGCTGGTCACAATGGGTGAGGGGGATGATCCGATGTCTCATGTGGTCGCCGGGCGATTGATGTCGGCGGGGCAGACTGACGCGGCAGTTTCTGGTATTTTGGACTGGTTGAAAACCCAGGGCGTGGAGTGATGGAACAGCGCGTCAGCCTAATCACTGTCGGGGTCGAAGACCCTGAAGCTGCGGCAACATTTTATGAGGCGATGGGCTGGAAACGTGTTGACAGCCCGGACGGTGTGATCGTCTTTGATCTGATCAGTCAAACGCTTGGTCTATACCCTTTGTCCGCATTGGCCGATGAGATCGGCGTCGCCAAAGACAGTTTGAACCGCGGCGCGATCACGCTGAGCTATAATTGCCGACAGAAAGAAGACGTGGCGCAGGTTCTGCGCGATGCCGAGGCGGCAGGCGCTACGGTCCTGAAACCCGCATCGGATGTATTTTGGGGTGGGCATCACGGCTATTTCCGCACTCCGGACGGAACGATCTGGGAGGTTGCTTTCAACCCCTTTTCCACGCTTCGCTCGGACGGGGCCTTTCGCTGGGCAGGATACTGAGGATGCGCAAACCGGGTAGCATGTGGAGCCTTGAAACGCTTGGCCGCGTGCGCCTGTCCCGGCACTTTTTCATGCGGGATTTTCTATATTCCGAGATCGGGAATTTCCACCAACACCAGAACATCCCCGAAAACCCTGATCTTGCGATCGAGACTGGCCGGGCCTTTTGCCAGACTTTGCTGGACCCGCTTGAAGAGACATTCGGGCGTGTTGCCGTCCGCTCGGGCTATCGTTCGCCGTCGTTGAACCAGTTCGGTAACGAAAACCGGCTGAATTGCGCGCGCAATGATAACCCTTTGGAATGTCACATCTGGGATCGAGGCGTTGGAGACGCGCGCATCGCGGGGGCGTCGATTGTGATTCCGTGGTTCGCGGATCAATATGAGCAAGGCCGGGATTGGCGCGATCTTGCCTGGTGGATGCATGATCACCTAGAGTATTCCGAAATCTGGTTCTTTCCCAAGCTCTGCGCCTTCAATCTAGTTTGGCGGCCCGAGCCGGTACGCCGGATCGACAGCTACATCGCACCGCGGGGGTGTTTGTTACGCCCCGGGGCCGAGCCGGGCGAAAGCCAAACGGCCAGACAGGCCCGATACGCCGATTTCCCGGCTTATCGCGGTATCCGCTACCCGTAAGTTTCTGCTTGCCGGGGCCGGATAAAACTCTCATCCTGAGAAGAAAAAGAAGGGGTTCGGAAACCCGAACTGATGGAGGCCCCGCGTGATCGAGCCGCTGGTATTTCTACCCGGTTTTATGTGTGACGCCCGATTGTTTCATCCTCAGATCGACGCGCTGTCGCGTGATCGGGCTGTGATGTTTGCACCGATTTCATCAGGCGAAAGGATCGAAGAGATCGCATCTGGCCTGCTCGATCAGCTGCCGCATCGATTTGCCCTGGCGGGGCTAGGTCTGGGCGGTGTTGTCGCGCTTGAGATCGTAAGGCGCGCGGCGGATCGGGTGTCACGCCTCTGCCTGATTTCGACCGATGCGCAGTCCGACACGCCACAGATGGCCGCCGCACGCGAAGAGTTGATCATTGGTGCGCAAGCCGGGCGGTTGGAAGAAGTGATGCGCAAGGTGATCGGGTCGGATGCGCTGGCCCCCGGGCCGCAACGTATCCCGATTTTGCATCAACTCTTTGCCATGGCTATCGATCTGGGCCCCGATGTATTTGTGCGTCAAATGCGGGCCTTGCAACGACGACCGGATCAGCAGAGCATCCTTTGCCGGGTCAAAGTTCCGGGTCTGATCCTTGGCGGAACACATGATACACTTATCCCGGCGCGTAAGCATGAGTTTATGGCCGAGATGATCCCCGAAGCTCAATTGCAGATGATTGAACGTGCCGGTCACCTACCGACGTTGGAAAACCCGGATATGCTGAATGCAGCCCTGCAGGGCTGGCTGAACTTCAACCCAAGACCCAGCTACGGGTAAAGAGCGTCGCGTTCGGATTTGTCGACCAGTTTGGGGCTGACCACCGGCTCACCGGTTGCGGCGTCAAAGAATGGTGTTTGCTTCCACTTTCCGGACAGGCGCGATTTGGCAACACGTTTGAGCATTGCAACAATTGCCGCGCGAATGCCTTCGTGCTTGTGTTTGCCACCCGATGTGGGGATGTAGGCCCGTGTTGTGATGGGGCCCAGGGCCGTAGTGTCGCTGAAACGGGCTGCAATGAACCCGACAAATGGGAATTTCGGCGTGTTCGACGTTGCCGCCAGCGGTGCGTTGCAGCATGTCGCATACCACCGCAGCATACCATTGGGGCTCAGCCTTATCGCGGCCAGATTTTCACTGCCTGTCTCAAAGGTGAGCTCGTCAGGGGCAATCTGAAACACCTCAACAGGGCCGGGCGCTGGGTCGGGTTGTTTGAAATACAACTGTCCTGCGCGGCAATCGGCGCAAAAGCACATGGCATGCGAACCATGTTTAAGACCCTGAGGCTTGATACGCCCTGTTACCTGACCGCAGGTGCAAGAGAACGCGAGACCGGATTGATCGCTCTCGCCCATCGTCTTAGGCCACTTTGTTTCGGTTCGCCGCCCGGCGTAGCGGCTTGCGGCTGTTTTCGTTCATGAAATCAATCACAAGCGGGCGAATATTGTCGCGCCAGCTGCGGCCGGCGAAAATGCCGTAATGGCCCGCATTCGGCTCAACATGGCTGGCCTTTTTGCTGTCCGACAGGCCAGTGCACAGATCAAGCGCGGCAATGCATTGGCCCGGGGCCGAGATATCATCATTCGCGCCTTCGACGGTTTTGACCGCGACATCGGTGATCTTACTAATGTCGACTTTGTGGCCTGCTACAACGAATTCGTTGCGCGCAATTTCACGCCCTTTGAAGATACGTTCCACTGTGGATAGGTAGAACTCGGCGGTCATATCCATGACGGCCAGATACTCATCGTAGAACCGATTATGAGCATCATGATCTGACGCCTCATCCCGGATCACGCGCTGGATCTGGTCTGAAAACGCCTTAGAGTGCCGCTCGGCATTCATCGACATGAAAGAAGCCAGCTGCAGCAGGCCGGGATAGACCATGCGGCCTACACCTTTGTATTTGAAACCAACCCGTTGGATCATGGTTTCTTCCAACTGGCCCATTGTCACGCGGCGACCGAAATCTGTGACATCAGTCGGTGTCGCATCTGGGTCAACCGGACCGCCGATCAGTGTCAGGGTGCTGGGCTGCGCCTTAGGTTCGACCTCGGCCAGATAGGCGGTTGCGGCCAAGGTCAGAGGAGCGGGCTGACAAACAGCAACAACATGGGTGTCTGGTCCCAGCTCTTTCATGAAATCGACAAGATATAGCGTGTAATCCTCGACATCGAACTTGCCTGCAGACACAGGAATGTCGCGCGCGTTATGCCAGTCAGTGATATAAACTTCGCAATTTACAAGCAGGCTTTTGACGGTCGAGCGCAGCAACGTCGCGTAGTGCCCGGACATCGGAGCCACAAGCAAAACCTTGCGCGGTTGCATTTCTCGTCCATTTACCTTGAAATGGATGAGATCGCCAAAAGGACGTTCCAGAACTGTGGTAACATCAACAAGATGATCTTTGCCGTCTTCGCAGGTAAACGTACGAATGCCCCAGTCGGGTTTGACAACCATGCGCTGGAAGGTGCGCTCGGTCACCTCGCCCCAGGCGGCCATCCAGCTGAAGGCCGGGTTTGGAACCATCGAAAACAACGGGTAGGACGCCATCGCGCTGGCAGTCGAACCAAGCCATTGGTTCGTGTTGCGCATGGTCTCCATCAAGTCGTAGGTCATCATGTAGCGCATGGAAGCGGCCTCCAGAGTCTAAGGCTGTTCGGTTCGGACCATTCGCCGCTTTGTCCCCCGACACCCACGACGTTATTCTGCATAGCAGCGAGGTTAGGGGGGAATTGTTAAAATGACAACAAGCGAAGACCAAATGCCCGAAGCGACTGAAGAACATATTGAACGACTTAAAGAAAATATGGAAAAGGTCGAAACTCTATCCAAGCGGCTTGTTGAAGTTATGGCGTCGAAAAAGCCACATACCTCTGCGCTGGACGGTCCGAATCAAGAGCTTTTCGCACGAGCAGCAACTGTCTATTTCGCCGAGGCCTGGCAAAACCCCGCCAAGCTGCTGGAGCAGCAGATTGAGTATTGGGGCAAATCGGTTCTGAACTTTGCCGAAGCGCAGCAAGCGTTGACCACCGGTGAGGTGGATGACGAACATGACGCGCCCGCCGACAAACGTTTTTCCAATCCGATGTGGGACACCAACCCCTATTTCCGCCTCATCCGCCAGCAGTACCAGACCAACGCACAGGCCATCACTCAGGCGGTGGCTTCGGTTGATGATCTGGACGCCAAGGACAAGCGGCGCCTCAGCTATTTCTCGCAACAGATCATCGACATGATGGCGCCGACCAATTTTCTGGCGACAAACCCGGATGCCTTGCAAAAGGCGGTGGAAACCGAGGGCCAGTCGCTCATCGACGGGTTGGAAAACCTGGTGTCAGACCTCGAAGCAAACGATGGCGAGCTGGTGGTCAAGCTGGCCGATGAAAACGCGTTTGAGGTTGGCGGCAATCTGGCGACTACTCCAGGTGACGTGATCTATCGCAATCGCATGATGGAGCTGATCCAATACAAGCCTGCAACCGAAACGGTGCATGAAACACCGATTGTGTTGTTCCCACCCTGGATCAACAAGTTTTATATTCTTGACCTGAAGGCCCAGAACAGCCTGATCAAATGGATCACGGAACAGGGTTATACCCTGTTTGTTGTCAGCTGGGTCAACCCGAATCCAAGCTACGCCGAAACTGGGATGGAGGATTACATTCAGGACGGTTTCCTGGCTGCCATCGAGGTCGCAAAGCAGATCTGCAAGGTCAAGCAGGTCAACGCGATTGGCTACTGCATTGCGGGCACGACGCTCAGCCTGACATTGGCCTTGATGAAACAACGGGGCGATAAGTCGATAAAATCGGCAACGCTTTTCACCGCGCTGACGGATTTCTCGGAACAGGGAGAGTTCACACCGTTTCTGCAAAATGACTTCATCGACGGGATCGAAGAAGAGGTAACAAAAGAGGGCGTGCTGCGATCGTGGATCATGGGGCGCACGATGTCATTCCTGCGCTCGCGTGATCTGGTCTATGGTCCGGCCATCCGTAGCTATATGATGGGTGAGGTACCTCCGGCCTTCGATTTGCTGTTTTGGAATGGCGATGGTGCGAACTTGCCAGCGAAGATGGCGGTCGATTATCTGCGCGGCCTGTGCCAACGCAACGAATTTGCCTCGGACGGGATCGAACTTTTGGGTCACAAGCTGACGCTGGCCGATGTGGATGTCCCTTTGATGGCCATCACCTGCGAAACTGATCATATCGCCGCCTGGAAAGACTGCTATCGCGGTGTGCAAAAGATGGGGTCGCGTTCAAAGACCTTTGTTGTCTCGGAATCCGGCCATATAGCAGGGATCGTGAACCCGCCCAGCAAGAAGAAGTATGGCCATTACACAAACCCCGATCTGAAATCAGATGCAGACACCTGGCTGAAAGAGGCGGATTTCAACGAAGGATCTTGGTGGCCCATATGGGAGGCTTGGCTGAAGAAGCGGTCGGGCAAACAGGTGCCAGCTCGGGAGACAGGCGATTCGACCCATCCAAGCCTTGCACCGGCTCCCGGGACCTATGTAGTCGCCAATCCAAACATCTGATTTCATTTTGAAACTACAGTTTTTCTGCATTGCAGCAAGAAAAAACTTGCAATGCTGCAATGCAGAAACCATATTGTCATCAAGCTGACGAAAGCCGGGGTGGGCCCGGCTCAGCAAAAGGATTAGAACGATGGCAAAGACTCAAGACTTTTCCGCGATCATGAAAGACATGATGGGCGCGTTCCCTGTGGACACCACCGCGCTGGAAGGCGCATTCAAATCGACCGCTTCACTGAACGAAAAGCTGTCGGGCGTTGCTCTGGAAGCGGCTGAAAAATCGGCTGAGATCTCGAACAAATGGACCAAGGACACCCTGGCCAAGATGACCGAGATGTCGAAAGCCAAGGCAGAGCCTGCTGACTACGCCAAAGCGGCAACCGATTTCGCAAGCGCGTCGGCTGAAGTTGCAGCTGAAAACCTGGCCGCTTTCGCTGAAATCGCGAAAAAAGTTCAGACCGAAACCGTTGAGCTGCTGATGGCTGCTGGCAAAGATGCTGCTGAAGAAGCAACCGCAGCTGTCAAGAAAGCAACCAACGACGTGACGACTGCCGCCAAGAAAGCCGCAGCCGCCAAGTAAGAGCTTCGCGATACGCGCACCTTATTCCTCCCAAAAGGTGCATTCGCGTTGGGCAGGTCCATTGACCTGCCCTTTCTTTTTGTGCTGCACTCGCATAACCTGTGCTGCAACGCATCATCCTTGGGGAGGGTACTAGGTGTCGGACAACGAAAAACCGCTGCTGATAAAGCGCTACGCCAGCCGCAGGCTGTATAACACCGAGACCAGCGACTACGTGACGCTAGAGGACATAGCAGGTTTTATCCGGGACGGGCGCGAAGTTCAGATCATCGACCTGAAAACCGGTGACGACCTGACGCGGCAGTATCTTCTGCAAATCATTGCCGAACACGAAAGCCGGGGGGAGAATGTTCTGCCGGTGAATGTGCTGAATGACCTGGTGCGCAGTTATATGGTGCCGGGCGGGGGCATGATGCCTCAGTTCCTGCAAAGCTCGTTCGAGATGTTGCGCGAAAGTCAAAGCAAAATGATGGAAAACATGAACGCGATGAACCCGATGTCGCAGATGCCGGGGTTCGACGCATTGCAGGCGCAGCAACAGGCGTTTTTGAAGGCCATGACAGGTGGCTTATCCGGCGGCTGGTCCGGGCCGGATCAAGAAGAGAAAAAGCCCGAAGCAAACGAAGATCTGGACGATATCAAAAAGCAGCTGGCCGAGTTGCAGAACAAGCTGTCCAAACTGAACTGATCTTGGACCATGGAAAAGTTGGCCCGCTTTGCGCGGGCCTTTTTCATGTCAGGTTCCATATACCGGAACCGGACCTGTAACTTCACCAACTGAAGCCAGCAGGATATCGGCGATCACGTCCAATTCATCACGCGTCAGGCGTACGGGCAGGCGCACATCGCAAGCTTTCATTAACATGTCGCGTGTCTGCGGCAGGTCGAACTTTTCGGGCAGGAACTGCCAGTTCCAGAAGGCACGGGCGTTGTCTTCGCTCAGGCCAAAGACCTGAACCTTGACACCACGTGCCTCAGACGCAGCCGCGAAGGCCCGGATTTCAGCCTCATCCATGCCGACCAGATTGAACTGGATCGAATCCGGCGCACGGCGTTCCGGCGACAGTGGGGCAGGGACGTCGATATAGGGTGAGTTGTTCAGACGTTGCGCCACATAGTCATGGTTCGCCAAACCATCCTGGACCCGGCGCGCCAGCTCAGGGATTTGCGGGCGGATCACGGCGGCGCTCAGGTTGCTCATCCGCAGATTATAAAGCGGCAGTTGGTTCTGCCAGCGGGCAAAGGCCTGCTCAAGCTCAGGTGAGTTGTCGCCGCGTGGGGTTTTGTGCTTTTTCCAGTTGTGTTCATAGGCGCCCGACATGATCACAGCGCGTGCGACCAGATCAGCGTCATCTGTGATCAAAATACCGCCTTCGCCGGCGTTTATCATTTTGTAGGACTGGAACGAAAAGCACCCGATCTTACCAATGGTGCCAATGTTCCGGCCATGCCAGGTGGTACCCAGCGAATGCGCCGCGTCTTCGATCACCGGTATGTCGCGCGCATCACAAAGTTCCATGATCGCGTCCATATCCGAGGTGTGGCCGCGCATATGGCTGATGATAACCGCTTGTGCATCGTTCAGTTTGGCCGCGAAATCATCCATATCGATACGGTAGTTCTCGCCCACCTCACACAGAACCGGAATACAGTCTGCATGCACGACCGAGGATGGAACAGCGGCAAAGGTAAAGCCCGGGATCAGCACCCGCGCATCCCGCGGCAGGTCCAGCGCCTTCAACGACAGGAACAACGCAGCCGAGCAAGAGGAGACTGCAAGCGCGTATTTGGTACCCAGCAGGGCCGCGAACTCAGCCTCCAACAGGGCAACTGGCGCGTCTTGCGGCGCGGTGTACCGAAACAGATCACCCGACTGCATCAGGGCGTCGATGGCGTCTCGTGCGGCGGCGGGGATGGGTTCGGCGTCATGGACGTTGGGGGGCAGCGTCATATTTGGAATTCCCGAATTCTAACTTTCGTTTATTTAAATCAAGCAGGCGGGTCGTGCCAAGCCCCCAATCGATGGATCGGCAAAATTTCACCAAACTGTCGCAATCAAAAACGGGTGTCAGAGGCCCAGGCGATCCCGCATCGCAAACCAGGTCATCGCCAGTACCAGTAGCGGGCTACGCAGGGCCGGACCGCCCGGAAAGGGCAGGGCTGGAACGCGGGACATGGTATCAAACCCTTCGGCCTGCCCTTGAACGGCCAAGGCCATAAGCTGCCCCGCATGCGTTGCGGTGCCAACGCCGTGGCCGGAATATCCCGATGCCGAAAGAATGTTGGGGGCAAGTCGCGCAAGATATGGCATTCGGCGCATTGTAATCGCCAAAGTGCCACCCCAGGCATAGTCGATCTTCACATCTTTCAAATGCGGGAAAATCTCAACCATCGGCTTGCGCACTTTGGCGGCGATATCGGATGGGAAGCGATAGCCATAGCTTTCACCGCCGCCAAACAAAAGTCGCCGATCTGCGCTCAGGCGGAAGTAGTTCACCACGAATTTCGTATCCGCTACGGCGACATTACGGGTCAAAACGCGGGCGGCGTCATCGCCAAGCGGTTCTGTCGCTGCAATGAAGTTGTTGATCGGCATGACCCGCGATGCGACCTGCCGGTTCAGCGCGCCAAGATAGCCGTTGCAGGCCAAAATAAGATGCTCGGCGCGTACCGTCCCGTTTTCGGTGCGCACGACCACTGAATCGCCCTCTTGGATCCCCAGAACCTCAGTTCCTTCGTGAATGCGCGCACCTGCATTATGCGCTGCCTGTGCCAGCCCAAGCGCATAGTTCAGCGGATGCAAATGCGCGGCGCCCTTGTCCAGATATCCACCTTTGTAAGTAGGAGAAGGGCACAGCGCATGTCCCGCGGCCTCATCCAGAAGCTCCAGCTGATCGTAGCCATAGTTGTTCGACAGATGCTCGGCATGGGCGTGCAGTTCTTTCTGGTCCGGGACCGACAACCCAAGGTCAGCCACACCGGGTTTCAAATCGCAATCGATCTGGTGCTTGGCGATCAGGGATTTGACCAAATCCTTCGCGTCTTCGGCCAGATCCCACAGCTTGCTGGCATCATCCTGCCCGACCAACCGTTCCAGACTTTCCTGATCCATGCGCTGGGCGCTGCCCAACTGCCCGCCATTGCGACCCGAAGCCCCGAACCCGACGCGGTGCGCTTCGAGCAGCACGACATCCAGCCCGGCCTCGGCTAAGTGCAGCGCGGCTGACAAGCCAGTATAGCCGCCGCCGACGATACAGACGTCTGCGCGGGTTTCGCCTTCGAACGCAGGGAACGGCGCTATGGTGTTGGCCGTCGCGGTATACCAGCTTGCCGGGTATTCAGCCTTGCGGTCGTTGGAATACAGAAGGTTCATAGCGACCGGCTCCGCTGGTTCAGACGTTCAGCAACAGATGCTCACGCTCCCAAGGAGAGATCACCTGCAGGAATTCCTCGTATTCAGCCCGTTTCACGATGCCATAGACGCGGGCGAATTCGGGGCCGAGAACCTTGTGCAGTTCCGTGGCCTCATCAAACAGATCCAGCGCATTGCCCATGACCTGAGGGATATCGCCATCGCCTTCATACGCATCGCCATAGAACTGACGGCGGGGGCGTTCCTGCTGTGTCAGGCCCAGATAGCCGCAGGCCAGCGACAGCGCGATGCCCAGATAGGGGTTGCAATCCATGCCTGCGATGCGGTTTTCAACCCGCCGTGCTTCGGGGCCGGACAGGGGCACGCGGATTCCCGTGGTGCGATTGTCACGTGCCCATTCCAGATTGATCGGCGCGGCATGGTCTTTGACATAGCGCCGATAGGAATTCACGTAAGGCGCCATCACGGCCAGACCTGCGGGCAAATGGTTCTGCAGTCCCGCGATATAGTGATAAAACGCATCCGTCTCGCCGCCTTGCGGACCCGAGAAGATGTTTTGCCCTGTCTCCATCTCAATGATCGAATGGTGGATATGCATGGCCGAACCGGGCTCATCCTCGATCGGTTTGGCCATGAACGTGGCAAAACAATTGTGTCGCAGCGCTGCCTCGCGGATCAGGCGTTTGAAATAGAACACCTCATCCGCCAGTTTGACCGGATCACCATGGCGCAGGTTGATCTCGAGCTGACCGGCGCCACCTTCCTGGGTGATACCGTCAATCTCGAACCCCTGATGTTCGGCAAAGTCGTAAATGTCATCAATCACCGGGCCGAATTCATCGACGGCGGTCATTGAATAGGCCTGACGTGCTGCTGCCGGGCGGCCTGAGCGGCCCATCATCGGCTTGATCCCCTGCGCCGGGTCCACGTTTGGGGCAACCAGAAAGAACTCCATCTCGGGGGCAACAACGGGTTTCCACCCTTTGTCATGGTAGAGCTGTACGACACGTTTCAACACGTTGCGGGGGCTGAACGGGATCGGCTCGCCATCCCGGTCATAGGCGTCGTGGATCACCTGCAATGTCCAATCCCCGGTCCAAGGCGCAGCAGACGCAGTCGAGAAGTCAGGTTTCAGGATCATGTCCCGTTCGATGAACCCGTCTTCACCCGCAGCTTCTCCCCAATCCCCGGTGATTGTCTGATAAAAGATACTGTCGGGCAGGTGGAAATAGGATTGCCGCGCAAACTTCGACGCGGGAACCGCCTTGCCGCGCGCGATGCCGGGCAAATCGGAAATGATGCATTCAACCTCGTCCAGCCGATGCCCTTCGATGTAAGCTTGTGCTGCCTGAGGCAGTGCATCTGTCCAATCGGCCATCAGGCCCTCGCTTTCTTTAGGAAATTTGCCATAAGACGCGCGATCTGATCGTTGTGATCTGGTGCCGATTGCCGGTTCGCAGCGGCCTGCATCAGATCATCGGGTACCACACCCTTGCCGCGCGTGCGCATTAGTCCGGTTACAAAGTCGTTGGAGAACTCGGGATGTGCCTGAACGGTCCATATCTGATCGCCATATTGCAGCATTGCATTCTGGCAGAAGTCACTGTGGCCAGTCACCTGGGCACCATCGGGTAGAGCAACCACCTGATCCTGATGCCAGGCGTTTAACCAGACCTTTTCTCCGTCAAAGTCATATTCGGTTCGTCCCACGGACCACCCGCCTTCGAATTTCTCGACCTTGCCGCCGAGGGCTTGTGCGATGATCTGATGACCAAAACAAACGCCGACCATGGGTTTGCCGCTTTGGTGGATTTGGCGGATCAACTCTTCAAGCCGAGGGATCCACGGCAGGTCCTCATAGGCGCCATATTTGGACCCTGTGATCAACCACCCGTCGGCCTCATCCGCGCTGTCCGGAAATATCTCGTCCACAACGGCGAAGGTTTCGAACTCCAGCCCATAGCCTTTCAGGAGGGCGGGAAATAACGAGTCGTAGTCTCCGAATTCGTCTTTAAGCACGTCGGGGGTGTGGCCGGTTTGTAGAATACCGATTTTCATAAGTCACCGAATTTGATCAAATTCAGAAATACCCTAGTCACGAACGCCGGGCAAGGGGGGTCAGACAGCTTCGAGATAACTCAGCCAATGTTGGTCTTCAGGACGATCTGCAAAGCGCGCGATCTCTTGCCGTTTTGTCAGTGCCATGTTGCGTATCAACTCAAGTGGGAACAGGCGGGTCATGATTGGGTCGGCCTCGAATTGGTCAATGGCTCCGGACCAACTGCTCGCAAGCTGCGGCAGCCCGTCCACCTCATAGGCATTCCCGGTGATCGGGGCGGGCGGCTTCATATCATCTTCGATCCCGATCAGCGCAGCACCCAGTACGGCGGTCAGCATCAGGTAAGGGTTGATATCACCGCCGGCAACACGATGTTCGATACGCCGGGCGGCCGGCGCGCCCCCCGGTATACGGATTGCCGCTGTTCTGTTTTCATAGGCCCAGCTTGCGCCAGTGGGTGCATGTGCACCGGGCACCAGTCGTGCATAGGAATTGCCGTGTGGTGCGAAAATCAGGCTACTGGCTGGCATGGCCGCCAGACAGCCCGCAACGGCAGATCGCAACAGGTCGGTGCCTTCGGGGCTACCATCATCAAAAACGTTTCGCCCATCGGCATCGATGACCGAGAAATGCACATGCATCCCGTTTCCCGCATCATTAGCATAAGGTTTCGCCATGAATGTCGCGGCAAACCCGTGTTTGCGGGCCAAGCCGCGCGTCAACGTCTTGAAAAGCCATGTATCATCTGCACAGCGCATCGCATCCTGATGGTTCAGGTTGATCTCGAACTGGCCGATGCCGCTTTCGGATATGGCGGTTTGAGCCGGAATGCCCATCGTGGCGCAACCATCATAGAGTTCGGTGAAGAACGCCTCGAACGCATCCATTTCTGCGACCGACAACACCGCTTCATCCGTCAGGCGACGGCCGGTTATTGGGTTCAGCGGTGGTTGAGGTTGAGGGCCGGAAGCGTCCAGCAGGGTGAACTCTAGTTCAGTCGCGGCAACCACCGACCAACCGCGCTGGGCGTAACGGGACAGTGTGGCCGACAGGGCATGCCGTGGGTCGCCCGCGAACGGAGTACCGGCATCGTCGTAAAGGCACATCGGAACCAATGCTGTTTCCGCGCCCAGCCATGGGATCGGGACAGGTCCCCGTTCCGTTGGCAGCAAAACGCCATCTGCATCGCCGCTTTCAAACACCAAGGGGCTGCCTTCGATATCCGCGCCCCACAGGTCCACATTCAGGGCCGAGAACGGCATCCGCACCGCACCCTTCGACAGCTTGTCCGCATAACTTGGTGGAACCCGTTTGCCGCGCATCTGACCGTTCAGATCGCAGGCCGCGACGCGAAAATTATGCAAAATACTCAGGTCCATTTTTAAGGTTCCGTTCTTCCGATTGACTGAGATGTATCGGAGCAGGCCCTCGAAGTCACGAAATTTGATCAAATTATTCATGTGGAGTATCCTGCAAAGAAAAACGCCGCCCAAAGGGGCGGCGCAATTTGCGTTATGGGATCCACTAGATCAGACGAAGCTGATGCCGTCCTCTGTCATCGGATGCGCCGCAATCTGAACGCCGGACAGAGTGTTGATCGCATTGGCCAAAGCAGGCGCGGCTGGGGGCGTTCCTGGCTCACCCACCCCGGTGGGGGCTTCGGCTGATGGCACGATATGGACATCAATGGCAGCAATATCACCGATCCTAAGCGGCTCATAGTCGGGGAAGTTCGATTGATCTACAGCGCCGCCGGTCAGCGTGATCTGGCCGCGCATAACGTGACCGATGCCATAACCGATGCCACCTTCCATCTGGGCACGAACAACATCAGGGTTAACCGCAATCCCGCAATCCACTGCACAGGTCACCTTTTCGATCTTAATGCCCGATTCAGGGTCGCCAGACACTTCGACGACTTGAGCAGCGTAGGACCCAAAGGATTTGTGCACAGCGATACCCTGCGCCCGTCCTTCAGCAGGATTGCCCCAATTGGCTTTCTCAGCCGCCAGCTTCAAGACACCTGCTTTGCGCGCTTGGTCTGGGTCACCTGCATCGGACAGATAAGCAAGACGGAATTCAACCGGATCACGACCCGCAGCCTTTGCCGCCAGATCCATCATGACCTCCATGACGTAACCGGTGTGAGTGTGCCCCACTGACCGCCACCACAGAACCGAGGTTGCTTTGGGCGTATCCGTCAGACCGAGCGCCATGCCGGGAATATTGTAGGGGCTGTCTGCAATACCCTCGACCGAGCTGTGGTCGACGCCGTCATGAACCGAGAAGGATTCAAACGGCGTTCCCTTCATGATCGACTGACCGGCCACCTGATGCTGCCATCCAACGATATTGCCATCCGCGTCTAAACCAACCCGCGCTTTGTGGCCAAAGGCCGGGCGATAGTATCCGCTGCGGATGTCATCCTCACGCGTCCAAACCAGCTTCACAGGGCGCGACCGGTCTGTGACCACAAAGGCCAGCGCAGCCTCGACCTGATAATCTGCATCCGGCGTTGCGCGGCGTCCGAAGGATCCGCCCGCCAGCATTGTCTTGATCTGGATTTTCTCTGGTGGCAGTTGGAAGATCTGCTGGTAGGCCATGTGCGGACCGGTCGGCATCTGCGCGCCATCATGCAAAATGATGTCACCTTCGGCGGTCTGTTCGATGGTGCAGTTCAGCGGCTCCATCGGTGCATGGGCCAGCAGGGGGAAATAAAACGACTGTTCGATGACGGTGTCCGCGCCATCAATGGCTGCGGCGACCGCTGCGGCGTCCGCCTGGTTCACGTTGAACTCTGGCTCTGCGTCCAGCGCGGCCATGATCTCGGCTTTGATTTGGTCCGAGTCACGGGTTTCTGCCGCTGACATGTCCCATTCGACCTCAAGCATGTCTCTTGCCTGAATCGCGGCCCATGTATTTTCGGCATAAACCGCAACACCAGCCTGATTGGGTAGAATAGCCGCGTTGATATAGCCTTTGATCTCTTTCGATGCGCTGTCGTCAAAGCCCAAAGCTATTCCACCGCGCGACTCTGGCCGCTTGATCATGGCCACCATCTGGTTGGGCAGATGCACATCCATCGCAAATTTCGCCTGACCGTTGCCCTTGATCGCCGAATCCTTGCGGCGCACGCTTTCGTTGCCGATCAATCGGAACTCTGACGGGTCTTTCAGGCGGGGCTCTGCAGGCACCTCCAGTTGAGATGCGGCGGCCACAAATTCTGCAATCGGGGCGGTTTTGTCACCAGAGGCGATGATTCCATCCACGATGGTGACACCGCTTGGGTCGACGCTCCAGCTTTGGGCGGCAGCATTGATCAGCATCTCGCGCGCGGCGGCACCTGCCTGACGGTATTGCATCCATGAGTTTGCAATCGCAGTAGAACCCCCAGTCCCCTGGAACGGGCCGAACAGAAGATTGTTGTAAACCTGCGGGTCAGAGGGGGCGAATTCGTATTCGATCTGGTCCATCGTCACGCCAAGCTCTTCGGCAATGATGGTTGGCAGACCGGTTGCCGGGCCCTGACCCATCTCAAAATGCTTGACGATTGCGGTCACGGTGCCATCCGCATCTATTTTCACAAACGGATTGAGCTGGGCGCTGTCCGAGGATGCCGCAGCAAGTGCGCCATCAGGGCGGGCACCGACAATCAAAACGGCGCTGGCTGCTGCTGCGCCTTTCAAAAATCCACGGCGGGAGGTGTTGATGGTCATGATCAGGCCTCCAGAATTTCAGATGCGCGCTGAACACCAGCGCGGATGCGTTGATAGGTGGCGCAGCGGCAGGCATTGCCCCACATGTATTCGTCGATTTCTTCAGCACTGGGTTTTGGGTTTTCAGACAAAAGACCCACAGCTGACATCACTTGACCGGATTGGCAGTATCCGCATTGCACCACATCCAGCTCGACCCACGCTTGTTGCACGGCCGCGCCGATTTTGTCGTCGCCGATGGCTTCGATGGTGGTGATCTCGGCATCCTCCAGATCTTCGACATAGGTCTGGCACGACCGGACAGGTTCGCCGTTGACGTGAACAGTGCAAGCGCCGCATGAGGCAACGCCGCAACCGAATTTGGTGCCGGTCAGCTTAAGCTCATCCCGGATCACCCACAGCAGGGGGGTGCCGGGTTCGGCGTCAACCGTGTGGGTCTCGCCGTTCAGTTTTAGTGAAAGGGCCATGGGGGTCGTCTCCTGTTGGCTGTTACCTGAATCGGTAAACTGGCGCGTTTACATGTGGCACAGGAAATGCGCCCTGTAAACTGGTAAGTTTACGTAGTGTTTGACCTGCGCAGGTCAATGGGTCTATAGCTCTGCCATGAACGAATGCAGCGCGCCGAATGCGTCAAAATACGCGCAGATCATCGACGCAGCCGTAGCCGAATTCCTTGAAAAGGGATTTGCCGCGTCCAGTATGGATCGCATCTCGGCCCGGGCCGAAGTTTCCAAGCGTACACTTTATAAGTATTTTGAAAGCAAGGAAAATCTCTTTCGATCCATTGTCGTGGAGTTATCGAGCAGATTCGCGGAAGTGGTCGAGATCAAGTACGATTCAGACCGGGACATACGCGAACAGATGACAGAGCTGGCCTGGGCCGAGGGGCGTATCCTGATGCTGCCCGAGGTCATCGCCATGTCGCGCATGGTGATAAGCGAAACTTTGCGCAACCCGATGCTTGCCGCCGAAGCGCAGGGCAAACTGGACAAGACAGCTGCCTTTGTCGACATGCTGAAAGGCGCGGCGGAGGATGGAAAACTGAATATTGATGACCCTGAACAGGCGGGCAAGGAGTTCATCGGCCTGATCAAGGCGCGTGCGTTCTGGCCCTTGCTGTTCAGTGGTTCGGTGCTCAGCAAGGCCGAGATGGCCGAGACAATTGAGAACAGCGTCGAGATGATGATCAGCCGATATGGGCTTCCTAGCTAAGGGCCTTCTGAGCCGATTAGATGTCCGATGGCAATCCGGATAAATACAGGTTAGACCTGGCAGGCCTTGCGCATGCTAGTATTTCCAATGCCGGGCCTGCAGAGTTAGACGGGGGTTTTGCTGTGACAGGCAAGGCAATGAGTGCAGCGCGACTATCTGTTGCGCCGATGATGGACTGGACCGATCGTCACTGCCGGTATCTGCATCGGCTGCTCAGTCGTGAGACCTTGTTGTACACAGAAATGGTGACTGCACCTGCTCTGGTTCGGGGGAGGGCGCTGCATCTGCTCGACTACGACCCCGAAGAACACCCGGTGGCCCTGCAACTTGGCGGCTCTGATCCTGATGAGATGGCAAAGGCAGCGCGGCTTGGGGCAGATGCGGGCTATGATGAGATTAATCTGAACTGTGGGTGCCCCTCGGACAGGGTGCAATCCGGGACATTTGGTGCGGTCTTGATGAAAGAACCGGGCCGGGTAGCGGAATGCGTTTCGGCGATGCGGGCATCGGTAGATGTTGACGTGACGGTCAAGTGTCGGATCGGGGTCGATGATCAACAGCCTCAAGAGGTTCTGCCGGATTTCCTGACCCAAATCCGCGCGGCAGGTTGCGGACGGGTGACGATCCACGCCCGAAAGGCCTGGTTGCAGGGGCTCAGCCCAAAAGAGAACCGGGATATCCCTCCGCTTGATTATGATCTGGTGCACCAGATGAAAGCAGACTTCCCGGATATGCATATCTCGATCAATGGTGGGATCACATCGCTGGATCAGGCGCAGGTGCATCTTGAGGCCGGGTTGGATGGCGTCATGATCGGGCGCGCAGCCTACCACCAGCCAACCGATATTCTGGCTCAGGCGGATATACGGATTTACCAGACCGGCGCGACGGTGGATCCAATTGCAGTTGTTCAGGACATGGTGCCATATGTCGAACGCCATCTTGCCAATGGGGGCCGTTTGCACCAGATCACCCGGCATATGCTTGGCCTGTTTGCTGGCCGTCCGGGGGCCCGGGCGTGGCGACGGGCCTTGTCCGAAGGGGCGGTGCATGATGGCGCCGGGCCCGAGGTGATGCTGCGGGCTTTGGACCACGTTGCGCCCTTGGCCGAGGTTTAGAAGGAAAACACCGGCGCTGCCGGTTCTTGGGGGAAATATGCCCGATACCATGTTGCTGGCGCAGATGCTGGGTCTTTTGCTTGTAATCGGAGCGTTTGCGGGCGTTCTGGCCGGGCTTTTGGGGGTAGGTGGCGGCATCGTGTTGGTGCCGGCGTTCTTCTATGCCTTCCAAACATTGGGATATGGCGGACCACAGTTGATGCAACTGTGTTTGGCCACATCGCTGGCCACAATTATCGTCACCTCTATCCGTTCGGTCCTGGCCCATAACAAAAAGGGCGCGGTGGATTGGGATATCCTGCGCGGTTGGGGCCCGGGGATCGCTGTGGGGGCGGTTTTCGGCGTTCTGGTCGCGTCGGCCCTACGAACCGAGGCGCTGCAGGCGTTGTTTGGGGTCTTGGGCATGGTGATCGGTGCCTATCTGGGGTTGGGAAAATCCGATTGGCGGTTGGGCGATGCGATGCCCAAGGGGATCAAACGTGCGGCTCTTTCGCCCTCGGTTGGGTTTCTGTCCGTCCTGATGGGGATCGGAGGGGGCAGTTTTGGTGTCCCCCTCATGAGCCTCTACAACACGCCCATCCACAGGGCCGTTGCGACGGCAGCCGGGTTTGGGGTGATCATTGCCGTACCATCCGTTCTGGGGTTTTTGTTTCTGGACATCGCGCCGGAACATCGCCCGCCGCTGACGATCGGCGCGGTGAACCTTGTCGCCTTCGGCATCGTCGTAGCGATGACTATGATCACAGCGCCCTGGGGGGTAAAGCTGGCCCACGCGATGGACCCGAAGCCGCTTAAGCGTGTCTTTGCGGTGTTTCTGACGCTGGTGGCGTTGAACATGTTACGCAAGGCGCTGGGATGGTAGGCGATTTCTGGTCACGGGGATGGGTAAAGTTCCCCTATGACCCGGTGTTGGCTGATTGGGTCGAACACGCCCTACCGGCCGCGCAGCAGTCGGTGCGCGATCCAGCTTTTGCAGAATGGCTGGATTGCGAAGGCACATGGTTTGTTGGTGTCGATGCGCTACCGAATGATACTGAGGGTCGCGTAGGGAACTCAGCGCCACTGGCGAGCAAGGCCGCCACTTTCTTGCAGGATCACTTTGGCCAGTTGCCATTACACCGAGGTCAGGTCTCGGTCATTTATCCCGGATACCCACGCGCCCGGCGAGGCGAAAGCGAGGCTGCCGCGCGGTATAGGCGCAATCGGGATGCGGCCCATGTGGATGGATTGCGCCCCATGGGGCGGGATCGTCGACGCCGGATTGACGAACCTCATGCGTGGATATTGGGCATCCCGCTGAACGAGGCCAGTGAAGATGCTGCGCCATTGGTTGTTTGGGATGAAAGCCACAAGGCAATGGGCGCAGCCTTTCGGGATGCGCTGGCGGACCACGCGGGTGATGTTTTGCACACGGTTGATATCACCGATATCTATCAGGCCACACGCCGCACTGTATTTGAAACCTGCACCCGGATCACTCTGCCTGCCAAACCGGGTGAGGCCTATCTGTTGCACCGCCACTGTCTGCACGGGGTTGCCCCATGGGGTGAAGGGGCCTCGGCCGGGCCAGATGGACGGATGATCGCCTATTTCCGCCCCGAATATCCGGGGGGAGTGGCCGAATGGATCGAATCCCCATAACCTCCGATCATTGTTTTGAGGGAGGTTTTGAACCATGATTACGGTTCACACGAATTCAGACGGTGCTCTGATAGAAGTTGAACTGTCAGGTGAAGTTACCAGCGCAGACTATTCCCAGACACTGGTTCCTGCGATCGAGGCTGCCTTGGCCGAGCATGAAGCGATCAGATTGCTGGTCATCGTTCAGCCCGAGTTCAAAGGCTATGATCTGGGGGCCGCGTGGTCCGATACCAAGCTGGGGCTCAGCCACTGGCGTGGGTTTGACCGGATCGCGGTTGTGGCCGATCAGGGTTGGGTGCAAACCAGTATCCGTCTGGCCGCCCCGATCCTACCCTGTCCGACTCAGGTGTTCGAGATGGCGGAACTGGAAGCTGCACGGCGATGGATGCGTGAGTCTCTGGGATCGATCCATGTCACCGATCTGGGCGGACCCTGTGTTCAGATCAGCCTGTTGGGCAAGCTGGACCCCGACGAATACAGCAAAGCGGAAAAGGCACTGGACACTGTTCTGCAAGAGCGCGAGAGTTTTCGGCTGCTGATTGACCTGCGCGAGTTTGACGGCTGGCAAGGGCTATCGGCACTGGCTGCACATTTCCGCCTGGCTCGAAATCACATCCGCCTGCTGGATCGCGCGGCCATCGTTGGTGACGCAGCATGGCAGCATATCGCACAGCGGGTGGCCCGCCATATCCTGGGTGTTCGCACGCAGTTTTTCCCCTCTGCTGAGGTAGAAAACGCCAAATCCTGGCTGACTGCTGGCTGAAATCTACACAAATACGATTCGAACACCGACATTGGAGTGCGCTTGTTGGCGTGTTTGGTGCCGATAGGCGTCATTTTGTGACGTAAGGGAATTTGTGGGTATTTGTTGGAAATTTCGGTTTTTGGCTCAAAAACGATCAAAATTCGAGAGTTTTCCCCGTAAAATTGAGGATCGAACTGGCTACCTCGGCGCTGTCGCCGCGGGTTGCCACTCACGCCGGAAACGTTCTTGAGCACGACCCCTCTCAGCTCGAACGCTGCCCGCGGCGACACTGATTATTTAATTCACTAAAGGATGCTCGAAATGACGTTCAGGACTGTCTTAAATAAGATCTTTTTCGCACGCGGCGTTGTTCAAACTTTGCCCGGTGATCTGGCTGAGGATCATGAGGTCACGACCCCAGATCAACTCAAAACCAGCCAATCCGAGATCGCCGGTCTATTTGCCGAGGAATTGCGTGGCCGCCATCCAATTCACGATGCAGCACGTATAAAACTGCCAGAGCATCACGACACAGCGAACTGACGAGTTACAACCCGTTCAGACGCGCGGCCCGACCGCCCCGACGTTTCGCAAGACGCGGCTTGCGGTTGGGCAGGTCTTCCATGACTTCCGCGCGCTCTGTGCTGTCCATCTTGGACCAGCGGGTGATCTCATCAATCGTGCGGTAGCAGCCGGTGCAAATACGCTCAGTCGGGTGTACGACACAGATCTGGATACAGGGGCTTTCCACCTCGTTCCGTTTCCAAACCATGTTTGTCATGTGCAGTCTCCGACCCGTTACAAAAAGCGCAACCTGTCGAGCGCTCCTTGAAGGATATAACCCGCTGCGACATGATCAATAACCTGTCCGCGACGTTTTCGTGTCGTATCCGCCTCTAACAGTGCCTTTTCTGCCGCAACCGTGCTGAGGCGTTCATCCCAGAACCCGATGGGACATTCGGTCAGACGCGACAGGTTGCGGGCAAAGGCGCGGGTCGATTGGCACCTAGGACCTTCGGTTCCGTCCATGTTTTTGGGCAGGCCCAGAATGATGCCACCGATCTCACGGTCGGCGATCAACTCAAGCAATCGGGCGGAATCGAGGGTGAACTTTTTGCGCCGCACGGTTTCAAGCGGGCTGGCCACGCCGCGCATCCGGTCTGACACGGCAACGCCGATCGTTTTTTCGCCTAAGTCCAGACCCATGAGCGCCGTCATCGGTGCCAGCGTGGCGGCAAATTCTTCGAACGTATCATGGATCATTGGGCAATACCCGCCTGCAGCGCCGCAGCGTCGATCAGTTGCAAGGCGGCGGTGTTGCCAGCAAATACGTTCACGGCTTCGTCGCGGATATCGATGGCGCGTTGGGCTTGTCCCAGAACGCCGAGTGCAGCGATCAGGCGCGCCCATTCTTCGGGGGTACCGCCCTCCGTCGCTAGACGATCCGACAGTTGGTTCACCATGCCTTGAATCATTTCCTGCCGTTCTTCCGGCGTAAGATCGGCAGCAGCAGCCACATCCTCCTGGCTGGGACCAGATTGTCCCGGTACCGGGGCAGTTTCGGGTGCATTGAAAACACCTGCGCGCCAGGCAAGGTCATCCAATTGGGCCCGGATCGCCTCGGCCCATGGCGCACCCGAAGGGGCATCGCGCAAGGTTTCGATCCAGACGCGATACGCGATGTCCGGGCGACCGATCTGTGCCAGCATCTGACCAGAGTAGTATCGCGCGGGGCCGTGGTTCGGATCGCGATCCAGGGCGTGCGAAAGGGCCTGTTCGGCCTCGGGTGAGACATAACCATTCGCTGCCAAAATCATCATTTCAGCAAGATCCGCATAAGCGTCAGCTGTTGCCGCGTCGCCTGACAGTTCAATCACCCGCTGCTGCGCTGCATACCCCGCGCGAAAATTCCCGGCATTTGTTTCATGTTGTGCCAGCAGCATCTGCCCTTGCAGATCGTCCGGGCGTGCTGCAACTGTTTCACGTAACTGACCGAGAAGGCTGGCATAACTTTCATCCAACTGCCTTGGTGGAGGCGCAGGTGTCATTTCTTCGACGACGGCTTGCGATGGCCGGTTCTCGCGGACGTCTTCCGCCAATTCGATCCGCGCCTGAAGCGGCATATCCGGCAAACCTACGGCTCCTAGACGTTGGTACATAAACGCCGCGCCGCCGACGAGTATCATTGCCAGTCCGCCAATCACAATCAAGGACACGACCCGCGAAGGACCGACCTCGGAAGTCTTTTTGTTCATCTGGGCATCTGCCGCCAGAATACGGCGAGAGATTTCGGTGCGCACCCTCTCGGCATCTGCCTCGCCGATCACGCCGCGGGCCAGATCGCGGTCAACGCCCACCAGTTGTTCCCGATAGACACGAAGGTCATAAGCTGCGGCGGGCTCTGCATCGCGGCGACCACGGAGCAAGCTGTAGCTTAGAAAGGCTGCAATCAGCAGCGCGATGGACAGTATCAGAACCCAGAACGTCATGGCTCCTCCGAAGTAGCTAATCTGACTTAGACCTGCCAGTCGTTTGACAAAAGGGACAAATGGCCGCGAATCGACGACATGTCGCAATAGTGCGATATTGCGGCGTTGTGCGGCAGAGATATTCTGCGGCTTCAAGGCATATCTGCGCCCAATCACCGAACCGGATGGATTCGCATATGAAACACTATTCAGCCTTTGCTGTTGCGCGCGAAGCGTTGCGCTATCACACAGGATGGGAACGCGCGTGGCGGTCCCCTGAACCCAAGAAACGTTATGACGTGATTATCGTCGGTGCAGGGGGGCATGGTCTGGCGACGGCCTACTATCTGGGCAAGAACTACGGCATCCAGAACATCGCGATCATCGAAAAGGGCTGGCTGGGTGGTGGCAACACCGGTCGGAACACGACCATCATCCGGTCGAACTATCTGCAGGACCCATCGGCCGCTTTGTATGAAAAGGCGCGCAGCCTGTATGAGGATCTGAGCCAGGACCTGAACTATAACGTGATGTTCAGCCCGCGCGGCGTAATGATGCTGGCGCAGACCCAGCACGAAATTCGCGGCTATCAGCGCACGGCGCATGCGAACGCCCTGCAAGGGGTGAAAACCGAATGGATCGGGCCTGACCGCGTCAAGCAGCTGGTGCCGATTATCAATATCGATGGTCCGCGTTATCCGGTTCTGGGGGCGCTGTGGCAAGAGCGCGGCGGAACCGCGCGCCATGATGCTGTGGCCTGGGGCTATGCGCGGGCGTGTTCGGCCATGGGCATGGACATCATCCAGAAATGCGAGGTTACCGGGGTTCGGTCGGAAAACGGTCGCGTCGTTGGTGTCGACACCACCAAAGGTGCTATTGACTGTGACAAGCTGGGCATCGTGGTTGCCGGGCATTCCGGTCAGCTGGCCGAGATGGCGGGTTTCCGTCTGCCGCTGGAAGCGGTGGCGCTACAGGCGCTGGTGTCCGAACCGATCAAGCCTTGCATGGATGTGGTCGTGATGGCCAACACCGTGCATGGTTATATGAGCCAGTCCGACAAAGGTGAGATGGTCATCGGCGGCGGCACAGACGGGTTCAACAACTACACTCAGCGCGGCAGTTTCCATCATATCGAAGAAACCGTGCGCGCGCTGATCGAGACCTTCCCGATGATCTCACGCCTGAAAATGCTGCGTCAGTGGGGTGGGATCGTGGATATGACCGGTGACCGCTCGCCCATCCTGTCGACCACACCGCTGGGCAATTGCTTTATCAACTGCGGCTGGGGCACTGGCGGCTTCAAGGCCATTCCCGGCTCGGGTTGGGGCATGGCGCAGCTGATGGCCACGGGTCATTCGCCGCTGACCGAAGCTTTCACGATGGACCGCTTCAAAGAGGGCCGCTTTATCGACGAAAGCGTCGCCGCCGGGGTGGCGCACTGATGCGTTCACAGTTCACCGAAATCCTGATGTCTCACCTCTGCGTCTTCAAGGAGATCGCATCATGCTGACACTCAAATGCCCCTTCACCGGCGCGATGCTGGATGAAACCGAACTCCATTGTGGTGGTGAAGCGCATCGCAAACGCTTTGGCCCAGGTTCTTCGGATGAAGAGTTCGAAAGCTACATGTTCACCCGTGAAAACTCGCGCGGCGTGCATTTCGAACTTTGGCTGCATGCCTATGGTATCGGCAAATGGTTCATTGCAGCCCGCGATACGGAAACGCTTGAGGTCTACGGAACTTATCCGGCACAGACCACTGAACCGCCGCAAGAGATCAAGGACGCCATCACAGCCAAACGCCCCGGCTGGTCGTGGAGAGAGTTCTCCTGATGCATCACCTGTTCAAAAATACTCCCGCCGGAAGCCCTGACGCTTCCACATGCGAAAGGTCCGCACCATGAGCACCCGTCTCGCAAAACAAGGCCGGCTGATTGACCGGTCGAAAAAGGTTACCTTTTCCTTCAACGGCACCTCTATGCAGGGCTTTGAGGGCGATACGCTGGCCTCCGCCCTGCTGGCCAATGACCAGATGATGGTGGGCCGGTCGTTCAAATACCACCGTCCACGCGGCATGGTCGCCAGCGGCGCGGAAGAGCCGAACGCGCTGGTCGGTCTGGGGCAGGGCAACCGGTTCGAGCCGAACCAGCGCGCCACCACGACCGAGCTGTTCAACGGGTTGACTGCAATCTCGCAGAACCACTGGCCGAACCTTGAATTCGATATCGGTGCGGTCAATACCGCTCTGGCACGGTTCCTGCCTGCCGGGTTTTACTACAAGACGTTTATCCATCCGAAACCATTCTGGAAACACGTCTACGAACCGTTCATCCGGCAGTCTGCTGGCTTGGGTAAAGCGCCCGACAAAGACAGCCGCGATGCGGATACTTATGAGCATTTCTACGCCTTCACCGATGTGTTGGTGATCGGCGGCGGTGTGGCAGGCCTGCAAGCGGCCAAGGTGGCGGCGGCGTCTGGCGCCAAGGTCATGCTGATCGAGCAGACCGCCCATTGGGGTGGTCGTGCCCCGGTTGATGGCGGTTCGATCAAAGGTGAGCCTGTGGATAAGTTCGTGGAACAATTGGTTTCCGAACTCGAAACGATGGACAATGTCACCATGCGCACCCGCTGTATGGGCGCGGGGGTTTACGACCATGGTTATGTGCTGGGCTATGAACGCCTGACTGACCACAAACCTGGCACCCAGGGCCCGCGCCATCGCCTGTGGCGCATCCGCGCCAAGCAGGTTGTGACTGCGACGGGTGCGATTGAACGCCCCCTGTCCTTTGCAGGCAACGATGTGCCGGGCGTCATGCTGGCCTCTGCCATGCGTGACTACGTTGTGAACTGGGGCGTGACCCCGGGCCAGCGCGTGATCGTTGCAACCAACAATGACGACGCTTACCGCACTGCGATTATCCTGAAACAGGCTGGTGTTGACGTGTTACGCGTGGTCGATGCCCGCGCTGCGGCAGGTCCGCTGGCCGACGAGGCGCGCCAGTTGGGCATCCGTGTCGATCCGGGCAAAGCCATCGCCAAAGTCAAAGGCGGCAAGCGCGTCAAGAAGGTTGCCATCTGCAATCAAGACGGCATCGGCGGCGCCCGTGAAGAGGTCGAGGCTGATGCGGTCGCCATGTCCGGTGGCTGGTCCCCGGTTGTGCACATGTGGTCGCATTGCGGCGGCAAGCTGATCTGGGATGAGGCAAATGCCCATTTCCGCCCCGATCCCTCACGTCCCCCACTGGGTGCGGACGGCGAAGGCTTTGTTCTGGCGGCAGGCAGTTCGAACGGGCCGCTTGCGCTGGGTGACGTTCTGACTGACGCGGATGCGGCCGGCAAGGCTGCCGCGAAAGCGGCCGGGCACAAACCCAAACGCACCAAGGCCCCTGAAGGTGAAACCACCGCTGAGGCACCGATGGAACCCGTCTGGCTAATGCCTGCCAATGCGGAAATCCAACTGCGCGCCAAATCCTGGCTGGATTTCCAGAATGATGTGAAAGTATCCGACGTCCAACTGGCTGCGCGCGAAGGGTACGAAAGCGTTGAGCATACCAAACGTTACACCACGCTGGGCATGGCGACAGATCAGGGTAAGCTGAGCAATATCAACGGCCTGGCGATCCTTGCTGATGCGTTGGACTCGGAGATTCCGAAGGTTGGCACCACCACCTTCCGTCCGCCCTACACGCCGATCTCGCTGGCCTCGATTGGCGGCGAAGCGCGTGGCGAAATCTTCCAGCCGATCCGTCAAACGCCGATGCACAATTGGCATGACAAGAACGGTGCCGATTGGGAACCGGTCGGCCATTGGCGCCGGACCTATGCCTATGTCCGTCCCGGTGAATCCGTGCATGACGCGGTGAATCGCGAGGTGAAGAACACGCGTGAAAACCTCGGACTGCTGGACGCTTCGACGCTGGGCAAGCTGATCGTCAAGGGCCCGGATGCGGGCAAGTTCCTGGACATGATGTACACCAACATGATGTCCACGCTGAAGATCGGCAAATGCCGCTACGGGCTGATGTGTTCCGAGAATGGCTTCCTGATCGACGACGGCGTTGTCGCGCGGATCGATGAGGATACATGGCTGTGCCACACCACCACCGGCGGGGCCGAGCGTATCCATGGTCACATGGAAGAATGGCTGCAAACCGAATGGTGGGACTGGAAAGTCTACGTCGCCAACGTGACCGAGCAATATGCTCAGGTCGCCGTGGTCGGCCCCAACGCTCGCAAGGTGCTTGAGAAGCTGGGTGGCATGGATGTCAGTAAAGAGGCGCTGCCCTTCATGGAATGGCGCGATGGCAAGATCGGCGACTTCGATTGCCGTGCCTACCGCATCTCGTTCTCGGGTGAGCTGTCTTATGAGATCGCCGTGCCAGCGTCGCAGGGACAGGCGTTCTGGGACGTGCTGATAGAGGCAGGCAAAGAGTTCGGCGTGATGCCCTATGGCACCGAATGTCTGCACATCCTGCGGGCCGAGAAGGGCTTTATCATGATCGGGGATGAGACCGACGGCACCGTGATCCCACAAGATCTGGGGCTGCACTGGGCTCTGTCCAAGAAGAAAGAGGACTATCTGGGTAAACGCGCCCATTCGCGCAGCCACATGGCCGACCCGGACCGTTGGAAACTGGTTGGGCTGGAGACTGTGGATGGTTCCGTCATCCCAGATGGCGCCTATGCAGTGGGAGAGGGCGTCAACGCCAATGGTCAGCGTAATATGATCGGGCGTGTCACCTCGACCTACTACTCGGCCAATCTGGGCAAAGGCATCGCCATGGGTCTGATCAAGCATGGGCCTGATCGGATGGGAGAGATTGTCGAGTTCCCTGGAACGGATGGCAAAATCTACAAAGCCAAGATCGTAGATCCGATCTTCTATGACAAAGACGGGGAGAAGCAGAATGTCTGAACCCATCAGCGCCCTGAATCACGCAAGCTATGACGGCATCGCTAAGATCGAGGAATGCGGACTTCAGGGCATGATCACCCTGCGCGGCAACCAATCCGACAAGGTGCTGGCCAAAGCGATCAAAGACGCCACCGGGCAAAAAGTGCCCGGTCAGCATGAGGCATTGGTGAGCGGCGATACTGGCGTCTGCTGGATGTCCCCGGACGAGTTGCTGGTGCTGGTCCCATATGCTGAGGTCGAAGCCAAACTGGCCGCCATGACCAATGCGCTGGGCGGAACGCATGCCTTAGCTGTCAACGTCTCGGATGCCCGCGCGGTGTTTCGCGTGTCCGGCGCAACCGCGCGCGAGGTGATGGGCAAGGTTGCCCCGGTGGATTTCTCGGGCGACGCGTTCCAACCCGGCCAAATCCGCCGCTCGCGTCTGGCACAGGTGGCAGGGGCATTCTGGATGGATGACGCCGACAGCTTCCGCGTGGTCTGCTTCCGTTCGGCTGCGGACTACGTGTTCAAACTGCTCAAGGTTGCGGCACAGCCCGGCAGTGAGGTCGGAGTTTATTGACTCGACTGTACATCTGAAGTTGTGACCCATGGCCGCCTTGTCCTGTACAGGCGGCCATCGAATTTTGCATATAAGCAAAGCAATTTGAGTGTGCGAAACACAACAGAATTCGCCGCGAGCTTGGCCGTGCGACTTCTCCTATTGCGGGTGCCATGTGATTGGGCTACCGATCGCTAAAGCGCTAGATTCAGACAGTTTTGAAATGAAGTTCTTAAGACTACTCGTAAGCAGCGTAATCGCTGTTTCAACTATACCTAACGTGACCATTTCCGAGACATATGCAGAGTCGTTTGAGTGTGTTTTCAACAAAGGCCTGGCAAACCGGCCCACTCCGACCCGTGTTGTCTTCTCAGTTGACGCGTTCGGACGCTCGGCGCTGGTTCATGAAGTTGAAATGTGGGATATAGATACGCCACAAATATCGGCTGCAATCAACAGAAACAGCTTTCGGGTACTTTCGATCAGTTGGCCGGGCGACACCTATACGTTTTCACGAACCGGTAGACGAACCAGAGTTGGTGACCCTCGCAGGATGGTTCTTGATTTAGGGCGCCAAGAATTTTCGATTTTCCTGAATCGCGAAACGATGAAGGCAATAGCCAGCTCGAAATCGGATACGCAATCTTCGCATGACGGGAACGCCAACGGCACTTGCGTTGAAGTGCAATTTCAGAAGTAGTAAGGGGCAGGGTAAAATATTGAAATTGTTAGGAATAACACTTGCGCTAGGCACTTTGCTTTCACCGGCTATAGTGGTAGCGGAGACGTACAGAGAGAGCTTCGAGTGCCATTTTGGAAAGGGATTGATCAATAGACCAACGCCGGCATATGTCCTTTTCTCGGTGGATGAATCTGGAAGTTCCGCGTTGCTGCATGACGTTGTTATTCCGGGAATCGAAACCACGAAGGGTTCGGGCAAAGTTAGCTTCGACAGTATCAAAAGGCTGTCTATTTCTTGGATTGGATCAGAGTACACGTTCACGTCAAGCGGTCGACCAGTCGCATCGAACGTAAGCAGGCTTAGAGCATTTGATTTGAGAGAGGTGGAATTTTCGATTTTCATAGATCGCACCAAGCACAAGGCGACCGTTCGATCCGACGCACGGGGGTTGAACTTGTCCAGATATGGCACTTCGTCTGGCAGTTGTGCGCGAAAAAAGCTTAGAGACAAATAACACAGGAGACATCTAAATGAGAACGTTGTTCTTCGCCGCATCGTGTGCGCTGGCTGCAAATTCTGCATCAGCTGAAGTCGTGACCTATGACTGTACTTTGCACCGTCTTGAACGTGGTTGGATTGCTGAGCGCGTCATTCTGAGCGTCGATGCAGAAAACAAACGAGCACGGGCATATGACGGCTACATTCATGAGTTTGATGGCGAACCCAAGGACGTCAAATTCAAAGAAACGCGCAAGGGCACATACCGGCTGACTTGGAAGATGAAAATTCCTTCAAGCTCGGGCGAACTTATTTATGTGAGTTACACGGGAACGCTGGACCCTAAGAAACAAAGCTTGAACCTGATTGCGCGGTTCCCACAGGTGAATGCAAGCAACCGGCCGAAGGGCGAAGGGCCATGCAAGGTTGACGCTGGGCCTTCGCTTTACGGCTCGTAACCTTCACGATATCCACAGACGTATCTTTCAAAAGTTTCAGGCTTCGGGTCTACCGGAGCCTGTTTTGTTTTGGAGAACCTATTCAGTAAACAGAACAGTTCTGAATTGTGACAAATTTTTTGACTCAAGCAGTGTATCCGTCTCTATCACATCGCCATTTTCATCTGCGGCGCCGGAATAGAAAGACAAGGATCCAAGCAGGTCTGCGGTCTGTGCTTTCCGCGTTTCCTCAGAAAGCAGCGGTGAATGAAGCGAAAGCAGCAATGGCGGTCGGTGTTCCCTGAGCCAGTCCAGTATCGTCGGCAGAACAAAAAACTCGGCCCCTTCAATATCCATCTTGACCAGTGAAACCTTTGACAGATCACAGGTCGACTGGAACTGCTCCCATGTGATCGTCAGCGCGTCATTCCCATGGGCTTCGTCATGCAGCAGGGATGTGGTCGAATCCCCGGGCTCGCCCCAGACAGAGGCCATTCTGGCCACGCCAAACGTGTCGGACAAGGCGACACCGAAAGCAGAGACATTTCTGATCTGGTTCAGGTCCAGATTCCACGCCAGAAACCGGTAGGCCGCTGGATCAGGCTCAAAGCAATAGACATGCCGGGCTTTGCGGGCCCCATACAGAACCGTCGGGCCGATCCAGGCCCCGATATCAAGATAGTCGCTATCGGGCGTCAGAAATTTGTCGAGAACCTTGAACGTTTCGGGCTCCCATGTTCCATCGCCTGCTTCGCGCCAGAATTTTGAATGGTACGGATCAAGGCGAAAAGCCTCGCCGTTCAGATTGCCCGCATAGTATCCGCGCGCGCGGTAGAACATCTTGCGTGCCTTTGTTCGCATCGCGGACCTTTCGGTTTTCTTGTCGTGGCCCTTGACCTGCGGCGCTTGCCAAAGCATTTAACCTTTGGAAACCGCAACATTCATTTCAACAGGGGGCCGACATGGCTTTTGAACTTCCTGATCTTCCTTATGCACATGACGCGCTGGCAGCCAAGGGTATGTCCGCTGAAACACTGGAATTTCACCACGACCTGCACCACAAGGCCTATGTCGATAACGGCAACAAGCTGATCGCGGGCACTGAGTGGGACGGCAAGTCGCTGGAAGAGATCATTGTCGGTACCTATGATGCCAATGCCGTGGCACAGAACGGTATCTTCAACAACATCAGCCAGCTGTGGAACCACAACCAGTTCTGGGAGATGATGGGCCCCGATGGCAACGCCATGCCCGGTGAGCTGGAAAAAGCACTGACCGAGAGCTTTGGCTCTGTCGACGAGTTCAAGTCGCAGTTCAGCGCGGCGGGTGCCGGTCAGTTCGGCTCGGGCTGGGCGTGGCTGGTGAAAAACGCAGACGGCTCGCTGGCCGTGACCAAGACTGAAAACGGCGTGAACCCTCTGTGCTTTGGTCAGACCGCGCTTTTGGGCTGTGACGTGTGGGAGCACAGCTACTACATCGACTTCCGCAACAAGCGCCCGGTTTATCTGTCGAACTTCCTCGACAATCTGGTGAACTGGGAAAACGTTGCTTCGCGCATGTAATGTCTGACCCGATTACGGGTGTTTAAGGGCCTGCTGGCGGAGACGCTGGCAGGCCTTTTTGCTGCGAACAACCGTTCCTAAACGAAGCTTCATGCTGAGATGGGATTGAATGCGGCCCTGTAGTGCTTACCTAAGGTGAAGCGGACCGGGAGAGCCGCAAACCACATACCAACAGACAGGCAAGGCGTCGGATTCGTCCGGCAACGTGGGAACCAACCCCGCCTGATTGACGAGGGATGCGTCTAAAAAACGTCATAACAGGAGATCTCGATGGTCGCACTTTCACAGGGAACTTGGGTCATTGTCGCAGATGGAGAGAAGGCATTGTTCATGGAGAACATAACTGATGCCGAAGATCCCAATCTGGTTGTTGTTTCAGTCGAAGAGGCAGACATGCCAGCTGCACAACCTTCTGACCGGGCAGGGCGGCGCAATGATGGCGGACCCAACCAGAAGTCAGCCTTGAATGATGCGTCCTGGAAAACTCATGCCAAGTCTCTGTTTGTACAGGAATTGGCAACTTTGTTGAATCGCAAGGGGCTGAAGGGTGCTTACAAACGCCTTGTTCTCGTTGCCAGTCCGCATGTTCTAGGGCTTTTGCGCCGGCGGCTGCACAGCGAAGTGCTGGCCAAGGTCGTGGCGGAGGTCGACAAGACGCTGACAAACCATCCGTTACACAAAGTTGAACGAGTGCTGATTTCCAAGCTGGCGCGGCCTGCCTGAGCCACTAAGCAACTCTTAATCCAGATTTCATGAAAAACCGAGGTGTGCGGGGTTAACTTCTCCGCCACTCAGGCGCTAAGGTTCATCCGCGGTATCGACCCATGGGGTAATTGCTCGAGGTGTGGTTCGATACGCGGACATCGGCGCCATTTTTCGTGAAGAGGAAAAGACATATGAACAAGATCGTAGTAGCCGCCTTGGCATCGTGCATTGTGTCTAGCGCTGCCTGGGCTGAAGATCAGAAGCCCGAGAGCTTTCTGGTCGTTGAACTGGCCAACTCGGCGCAAATCTCAGATGGGGCTCTCACCTTAGACGGTGTGGATGGATCGGTTTTGGCCTTTTCTGATCGACCCTATCGCGACACGAAAACCTTGCCCTTGTCAGCGATGATCGACAATTGGTCAAAAGGCGAGAATGATCTGGCCTCTGACCCGCCCAACGCAGCATTGACTGGCATAGTAGATGGCGAAGAGGTCGGAGTGGTCCTGGAATTGAGCGGCCCAAAACAAACCGGCGAAAAATTGAGTTTTTCCGTTCAGCAGCTTGCCGGACCCGATGTGACCGAGCTTCAGAATGTTGCGTTGATGATCGATGACATCTGTATCAACGGGACGTCCTACTGCCTGATGACGGGAAGTATCAATGACCTTGGTGGGGGTGACTGATCCTAAGATTGCGCGCGTTAGCCCATCAACGCGCGCAATTTCGAGATTGCTGCATCCGATGTCTCGACCCAGGTGATCAATTCGATCAAAGATGTGTCTGCGAAGCCCTGACTGGTCATCTGTTCCAGAAGCATTTTCAGGGCGTCCCAATAACCGTCAACATTCACCACAACAATGGGTTTGTCGTGCAAGCCCAGCTGCCGCCATGTGAGTGCTTCGAATAACTCGTCCAGCGATCCGGGGCCGCCGGGTAGTACAACCACCGCGTCAGCGTTCATGATCATCACTTTCTTGCGCTCGTGCATAGTTTCGGTGATCACGAAATGGGTCAGGTCGGTCTTACCGACCTCGCGCTGAACCAGATGCACGGGTATGACCCCAAACGTCTCTCCGCCTGCAGTTTGAGCTGCGCGCGCAACCTCTCCCATCAGACCGACATCACCCGCGCCATAGACCAGCCGCCAGCCCTCGCGCGCAAGCAGAGTCCCAAGCGATTGGGCCGCGCTGGCATAGGCTTTGTTAGCGCCATCGCGTGACCCGCAATACACACAGACAGACTTCTGAGACATGAATTTGACGCTCCGGGGTTGTGTCAGAGGTTTTGACCCGTGATAGCGGGATTGATAAATTGGCTCAACTGTCCGCCTGAACACATTCAGAAACCATGTGTTTGTGCAGCGGGGTGAAAGGAAAACAATGGACGCCAAGTCGGGAAACGGAAGTTCGGGCAACTTCATTTGGGGGGTTGTTGCCGCAATAGTCGCGCTGTTGGGCTTGGGCGGGGCGTACCTGTCCGGTGCATTTGACAGCGCGCCGGACCAAGCGGATGCGCCTCAGGAACAAACGGCTGCTGCGCCTGCGCCCGAAGCATCAGAGCCGAGCGCACAGGCGGCGGACACCGAGACAAACGCTCCAACCGATGCGGAACCTGACACCGCGGCCGATATCGATGCGGATGGCGACGCAGAGAATCTCGCGCAAGAAGGGGCAGAAACACCTCAGATAACCGCTCCGGTTTTGGATCAGATTTTCGTCGAGAAAGATGGCAATGCACTCCTCTCGGGTGAGGCTGCGCCCGGGAGTGAGGTTCGGGTTTTGCTGGATGGTGAAGCCGTGCACAGCTTTACGGTCGACAATACCGGACAGTTTGCCGAATTTGTTTCGATCCCGTTCAGTGAGGTTGCGCGGGGATTGGTGTTGGAAACGTCTGATGGTGCGGTGACTGCCCAATCCGATGACTACCTGATTGCGGCCCTGCCGAAACCTGTTGAAGAAGAGCAGGTCGCCAGCGCCGATCCTTCCGTAACACCCGAGAATAACGAGGCTGACACTGCGGCCCCGTCTGATGCCTCTGACACCACAGACGCTGGGGAACAGCCACAGCAGCCTGCGGATACTGAGGTTGCTGAGGTTCCGGCTGAAAGCGCATCACAGGCTGAAGCCGCACCAGATGATCAACAAGTGGCCGTGCTGCGCTCGGGCGAAGAAGGGGTCGAACTGGTTCAATCTCCATCGACGGAGCCGACAGAGCCCGAGCAAGTGGAACTGGATACGATCGGCTATTCGGATACGGGTGATGTTCAGCTAACGGGTCGGGTCACCGAAGGTTCCGCTGTGCGCCTCTATCTGAACAACCGTCTGGTTGCGGGTGTTACGCCTGAGGCAGGCGGCAATTGGAGAGGTGAGTTGCAGGGGATTGAACCCGGTGTTTACACCCTGCGCGTTGATGAGGTCGGCACCGATGGTACCGTTGTCAGTCGCCTTGAGACGCCATTCAAGCGCGAGCCTGTCGAAGTTTTGCAAGCAGCAGACGCCGCGACAACCGCGGATGCAGCCGCTGAAACACCCCCTATCCGCCAGGTCACCGTGCAAAAAGGGGATACGTTGTGGGCGATTTCGCGGGAACGTTTTGGCGATGGCGTCCTTTATGTGCGCCTGTTCGATGCCAACCGCGATCTGATCCGTGATCCTGATCTGATCTATCCGGGGCAGATTTTCACGATCCCCGAATAAAAACTTCTGGCCCTTTGAGGGCCAGACGATATCTCTGACCGCAGATAAGGCACGTGATGAGACGGACGGCCCCAATGACTTCTGACGAATTGGCCGAGATCGACGAACGCCGCTCGGGCTGGCGAACGATCCGCAAGGTGACGCCGTATTTGTGGCCCGAGGATGAGCCTTGGGTGAAACGCCGGGTGGTGATTGCGATGGCCATGCTGGTGCTTGCCAAGCTGATCGCGGTCTATACGCCAATCCTGTACAAAGGGGCAGTCGATGCATTGGCCGGCGAAGGGGTGCCGCCCGTGGCGCTGGGCGCGGTCGGTTTGACCGTCGCCTATGGTGTCGCGCGGATGATGACAGTGGGATTTCAGCAGCTACGGGATGCAGCCTTTGCACCAGTGGGTCAGAGGGCCCTGCGCGCGCTGGCGCTAGAGACCTTCCAGCATATCCATCAGCTTTCGATGCGGTATCACGTCTCTCGTCGTACCGGTGGGCTAAGCCGGATTATCGAGCGTGGCGTAAAAGGGGTCGACTTTCTGCTGCGGTTCTTGTTGTTCTCAATCGGGCCGCTGATCTTGGAACTGTTGCTGATCGCCATCATCCTGATGTGGCTGTTTGACGTTTGGTATCTGGTCGTCGTGGCGGCGACGATCACGCTATATATCTGGTTCACCTTTGCGGTTACCGAATGGCGCGTGAAACTGCGGCGCGAAATGAACGATCAGGATACCGAAGCGAACCAGCGCGCCATCGACAGCCTGTTGAACTTCGAAACCGTCAAGTACTTCAATGCCGAAACGCGTGAGGCAGAACGATACGATGTCTCGATGAAAGCCTATGCCGGGGCGGCGTTGAAAACAGCCTATTCATTGGCGTTTCTGAATTTCGGCCAGTCCTTCCTGATCACCTGTGGACTGATCGGTGTCATGGTGTTGGCCGCCCTCGGGGTGCAAAACGGCTCACTCACCGTGGGCGATTTCGTGATGGTGAATGCCTACATGATCCAAATCACCGTTCCACTGAACTTTCTGGGCACAGTGTACCGCGAAATCCGGCAGTCTTTGGTTGATATGGGGCAGATGTTTGATCTGTTGGAACAGCCTGCCGAGGTTGAAGACAAGCCCGCGGCGCCCGACCTTCAGGTCAACGGCGGCGAGGTTACCCTAAAGGATGTGCGTTTCGGCTATGAGGCAGAACGCGAAATCCTCAAAGGTGTGTCCTTGACCGTCCCCGCAGGGCAGACAGTGGCCATTGTAGGCGCGACCGGATCAGGTAAGTCGACCATCGGGCGTTTGCTGTTTCGCTTTTACGACGTCACCGGCGGATCGCTGAAGATTGATGGTCAGGATGTGCGCGATGTGACGCAGGACAGCCTGCATGCCTCTATCGGTGTGGTGCCGCAGGATACTGTCCTGTTCAATGACACCATCCGTTACAACATCGCCTATGGACGGGACGGCGCGACGCAGGCCGATGTAGAAGAGGCCGCACGCGCAGCGCAGATACATGAGTTCATCACCTCTCTGCCCGAGGGGTACGATACCAAGGTTGGTGAGCGCGGGTTGAAACTGTCAGGCGGTGAGAAGCAGCGCGTTGGCATCGCCCGGACGCTGCTTAAGAACCCACCCATTCTGCTGCTGGACGAGGCGACCTCGGCACTGGATACTGATACCGAGCAAGAAATCAAGGATGCTCTGGCCCGCGCAGGTGAGGGGCGTACAGTGATCACCATCGCCCACAGGCTGAGCACGATTGCTGAGGCGGATCAGATCGTGGTTCTGGAAAGCGGTGAGATTATCGAACAGGGCACACATGATGCATTGTTGGCCCATGAGGGGCGTTATGCGCAGCTTTGGAGCCGCCAGCAATCAGATACTCAGGCAGCTTGAACTGATCTATTTTCAGCAGTTGTTCGAGGTGAAAAAAAAGGGCCGGTTGATCTGGCCCTTTTGATTTACTCCGCAGCTTTCAAGGGTGCACCGGGTGGTGCGTCTGGCGTTTTGTCCGCTGCTGCGGGTGGATTTGTCCAGACAAGCTCGGTTGCTTGCATGGCGCGCGCGCTGCGCCCGATGGCCATATCCTGCGCGATCTGGCTAGAGCGGCCTGCGGTGACGCGTGCCAGCAACTTGCCGAACCAGATCGCGTAGGTTGTCACCCAAACGCGCAGCGCCAGCATTGAGGGCGTGACAATCAACGTCAGAACCGTTGCGATGCCCAACCCGAAGACCACGGCAGTTGCCAGCTGCTTCCACCACAATGCGGTCGGGCTGTCGATTGTGTAGCCGCCATTGATGAAGTCCAGAGACAGGCCAAACATCATCGGCGTTAGACCGGCCATCGTGGTCAGCGTGGTCAGCAGAACTGGGCGAATCCGGGCTTCGGCCGTGCGAACAATCGCATCAATACGCGGCATATAGCGGCTGTATTCCTGATAGGTATCGATCAGAACAATGTTGTTGTTCACCACAATCCCCGCCAGCGCCACGATCCCGGTGCCGGTCATGATGATCGAGAAGGGTTGCTCCATCACCAGCATCCCGATCAGTACCCCGGTGGTGGACAGGACCACGGCCAGCAGAACCAGGATCGAGTTGTAGAAGCTGTTGAACTGAGCCAGCAGGATCACAAACATCAGACCCAACGCACCGGCAAAGGCATTCATCAGGAAGGCCCCGGATTCGGCTTGATCCTCCTGATCGCCGGTCCATTCCCAGCTGATCGCAGGGTCGAAGGGGCTGGTGTCCAGCCATTCGGTAAGAACAGCGATCCGCTCGTTCGGGTTGATCAGGCTGGTCCGCGCTTCACCATCGTCGATGGCTGTGCGCAGCTCGTCAATCGAAGCTGCACCCGTCAGCATCACCAGATCGAACCGCTTGCCATCCGGCATGGTCAGGGTTGATGCGGTAGGCTCTGTGCCGTCCTCGAGAGCGCGGACCACGGCCAGACGCTGTTCGGTGCCGTCACCGCCGTCTACAAACAGTTTGCTTAGGCCCGGTTCAACATCCGCTTTGACATCGTAGTAGCGCTCCTGATCAATGCGGTTGATCTCGGCCAGTTTGGGCACCGGTTGGCGCGTGACAAAGTTCGACAAGGGCACCAACCCGTCAGGGGTACGAACTTTCAAGGTGTCAAGCGTTGATAGCACCCGATCTTCCTCGGGCAGACGAACGCGGATTTCGATTTCTTCATCCGTGCTGTCAGGGCGCATCTCTCCCAGCAGAATGCCACGTGTGACCAGTTGAACCATCGCACCAACGGTCGCCACATCGGCGCCGAAACGGCCCGCTTTGGCAACATCCACATCGATCTGCCAGTCGATGCCAGGCAGGGGCAGGGTGTCTTCAACCTTTATCAGGCCGGGTGTCGTATCGAACTGCGCGCGTGCGGCGTCGGTGGCTGCGGTCAAGCTGTCCCAGTTGTCACCCTTGATCCGCAGATGCACAGGCTTGGCCGAGGCAGGGCCTTGTTCTAGCGCCGCAATTTCGACCACAAACCCCGGCAGTTCGGCCAGTTGAGCCCCCAGCTCTTCCAGGACAAAGTCGCCGTCATACTCGGGGGCCACGGAATGACGATCAAACAAGCCGCCCAGAATGGGCTCGTGTACATTGGGGCGATCTTCCCATGGGATGATTTCGAATTGGACGCGACCAACCGTATCTGCCGGAGCTTCGGCCCCTCCATTGTTCTGATTCAAGCCGCCTTCGCCCGCAAATGAAAACACGTTGATAACCGCTGGATGCGCGGCAATGACCTGTTCTGCTGCCAGCACCATGGCGTCTTTTTCATCAAGAGACAGATTCCCACGTGCACGTACATAGGCGGTGGCCTGTTCCGGTTCGCTTTCGACGAAAAACTCAACACCGCGATTGTTTTCTCCAAAGATCGACATCACTGTGATGACCGCAAAGACAACAGCGCCAATGGACACGATGGGCATGATCGGATTGCCCACGATGAATTTGATGACATAGCCAAAAGGCGTGTGCTCCTTGGCTGTATGAACCTTGGAATCAGGTGCGCGCTGGATCTTGGCCGCACCCAAGGCGACCGAGCCACTAAACGCCCCAATCATCATCAAAAACGCGCCGAGGATCCGCCCACCTGTGGGCGACAGGTAGTCGGGATTGACCATTTGCATGGCACCCAGAAACACAAGGTAAAAGGTTGGCAGAACCAGAACAGCCCGCAACCACCATGGCGTGCGTGCGCGTAGCCAGTTAGACGAACGGTCGAAGATACGGCTCAGCCGTCCCGACACGCCGCCCACCACGGGCAGATAGACCAGGGCAACGATCAGCGAGGCTGACAGGACAAAGATCAGCGTCACGGGCAGCATCTTCATGAACTCACCCGGTACACCCGGCCAGAACAGCATCGGCAGGAAGGCACAGAGCGTTGTGGCCGTTGAGGACACGATGGGCCAGAACATCCGCTGGGCGGCCTCGACATAGGCATGCATAGGCCCTACGCCTTCCTTGATGCGCTTATCAGCGTATTCGACCACTACGATGGCCCCGTCGACCAGCATCCCAACCGCCAGGATCAAGCCGAACATAACCATGTTCGAAATCGTCACACCCATGGCGGCGAGAAAGGCAAAGCACAGCAGGAACGAGGTCGGAATCGCAAAACCCACCAGCAGGGCGGCACGGGTGCCTAGCGAGGCCAGAACCACGATCATCACCAGCGCAATCGCCGTCAGAACCGAGCCTTCCAGCTGGCTGACCATGGAACCGACGATCCGACTCTGGTCGTTCGACGTGCCTACATCGACTGCAGCTTGCAGTTCAGGCGGCCATTTGCTTTGCGCTTCGGCCACTGTGGCTTTGACCTGTTCGACCGTGTCGATAAGGTTGAACCCTTTGCGTTTGACCACCTGCAAGGCAACAGTTGGCACATTGTCAAAACGGGCCGTGCCTTCGCGGTCTTCAAAGGTATAGTTGATCTCGGCCAGCTCTCCCAACGTGATTACCCGGTCACCATTGACCTTGATCGGAAGGCCATACACGTCCCCTGGGGCTTTAAATGATGAAGGGATTTTGACTGAGAATGTGCCCTGTGCAGTATCAACTTCACCGGCTGCGATCAATTGGTTGTTGTTGCGAACAACATCAATCAACTCAGCTGCAGTGACGTTGTAGGCTTCGAGCCTTAACGGATCGATTATGACTTCCAGTAGCTCGTCCCGATTGCCGGCGATCCCGGCCTCAAGCACTGAATCCAGTGCCTCCAGCTCATCCTGCAGGTCTTTGGCGACGCGCGCCATCGTGCGTTCCGGCACCGCGCCGGTCAAGTTGACGATGACGACGGGAAATTCCGAGAAGTTGACCTCGGTAATCGTATATTGTTCGGCCCCATCGGGGAAATCCGCCTGCGCACTGTTCATCGCATCGCGCACATCTGCGATGGTAGCGGATTTGTCCCAGCCGAACTCAAACTCCAGGAGGATGCCCGCGTAGCCCTCGGCGGCGGTGGCGGTCATCGAGTCCAGCCCGTCGAGATCGGCCATCTCGGTTTCCATTGGTCTGATCAGCAGGCTCTCACTGTCCTCTGCTGAGATGCCCGGAAACTGGGTAGAGACAAAGAGCATCGGGATGTCGATATCCGGCTCGCCTTCTTTCGGCAGGTTCACATAGGCTAAGCCGCCGATGACCAGCGAGATGGCGATAAAGGCCAGAACCATTCGGGCCCGATCAGCGGCCCATGCGACAACACCTGTCATTGCGACGCTTCCTGATAGGTTGGGGCGACAGTGACGCCCCGGATCACGAACTCCTGTCCGACAACGATAATATCAACGGTTTCTGCCAATCCGCCAACCCAAACGCCCTCAGCCGTGTCGCGCAGCACGCGGATGGGTGCAAAATCGACAATATTCCCCGCTCCGACTGTCCGAACGCCCAATTGGCCCTCGTTATTCAGCGTCAATGCTGACTGAGGCAGCAAATGTGCCTTGGCCCCTTCGGCGGCAATGCGAATCGTGGCGGTTTGTCCATCGCGGATGGTCAGGTCCGCGTTGGGCACGGTGATTTCCACCTCGAAGGTGCGGGTGGTTTCATCCGCTGAACGGCTAAGGAATGTCACGCGACCTTCAACCTGTCGGCCCGTGACCAGCTGTGCAGATGCTTCAGCACCGACTTGCACGCGATTGACCTCGGTCTCGGGCACAAATCCGACCAACTTGATCGGGTCCAGCTGAATTACCGTGGCACAAAGAGAGCCAGGCTGCATCAAGCTGCCAAGTTCCGCCGTGTCGCTTTCTAGCAGACCTCGGAACGGGGCGTCTATGGTCAGGCGGTTGATCTCACGCTGAGCGGCCTCAACTTCGGCAGCAGCAGCTTCGATCCCTGCACGGGTGGCTTCCAACCCGGCTTCCGCAGACTTGATGCCCGCTTCGGCGCTGCTCATCGCAGCTTCGCTTGAGATCCGGCGGGTTTCTGAACCGAACCCGGTTTCCGACAGTTTCCGGGCTGCAGTCAGGTTGATCTCGGCTTCGGCGACAAGGGCGTGAGCCTCTTCCAGGCGCGCTTCGGATTCAGGGATACGGCTTTCCGCTTCCAGCTTCCGGGCCATCGCCTCGGCCAAGCTGGCGGGACGGCTGCCGGGATCAAGTTCGCACAGCAGATCGCCGCTTTCGACAAAGGCGCCGCGCCGCTTGGGTTCTGACACAACGGTCGATGTGGTTTCGGCCAGCACTTCGACCTGACGGTTCGCTTGTGTTTCGCCGCGCAACAGAACGGCGCTGTCGATCTCGCGCGCTTGTGAGCGAATAGCCACCACGCGCACCGCGTCTTCGGCTGCGGCGTCCGGGTTTTCACCCTCAGCGGCGGCAGGCGCATCCGCGTCGTCGCGCCCGGCAAATGCAAATAGCGAGTCGCGCTCAAAAACCAGAAAATACAAAGCAACAATCACCAGAAGGGCGTTGATGAATGAAATCAACCGCATAAAGTGGTACTCCCAGAGTTCCGTATCAGAAAATATCTGACATTCATGCCTGTAGATGGGGTTCGGCATGTGGATTTTCTACGCTGAACTGAATAGTTCGGTTCACTTTTTTTCGCAAGGGCGGACTCTGGCATCATGATCGTGCGAAATCCGGCTCTTGGCTTGGCCGTGGCGGCGGGGTATGACATGGCGCACGAATGCAAGACAGAACAGCCCGGGGGCAGGGATGAGCGATACCGACAGTTTCATCGATGAGGTCACAGAAGAGGTCCGGCGCGACCGGATGTACCTGCTGTTGCGCCGCTGGGGCTGGGTCGGTGTTGTTGCTGTCATCCTGATCGTAGGTGGCGCGGCCTTCAATGAGGTGCGCAAAGCGCGCGAAACAGCACGAGCACAATCGCTCGGGGATGAGATTCTCGCGGCATTGTCCGAGAATGATTCCGCGGCGCGGGCTGCTGGCTTGCAAGGGATTGAGACACAATCTGCGGGTGGTGAGGCGGTTCTGAACATGTTGCTGTCCGCGTCGCAGATCGAAGCCGGCTCGGAGCCGGATGCAGTAGCCAGCCTGAATGCAATCGCTGTGCAGGGGGATCTGCCGGAAATCTATCGCGCGATTGCAAGCTTCAAAGCGCTTTTGCTGCAGACAGATACGATGCCAGTTGCAGATCGGCGCTTGCAGTTTGAGGCGCTGGCCGCCCCTGGTGCACCGCTGCGCCTGCTGGCGGAAGAGCAATTGGCGCTCATCGACATTTCCGAAGGCAATGTGGATGCGGCCCTGGATCGTCTGCAAGCGCTGCGACAGGATGCCGAGATCGGGATCGATATGCAGCAGCGTGCCGCGCAACTGATCACCGCTTTGGGTGGCGAGCCGGACCCGTTAGTGGCACAACAAGGCTAAGCTGACGGGAAGATAAAGGACAGGCGAGTTCGGATTGATATGGTAACAAATGTATTCTCCCGCATGGGGCTGCCCGCTGCGGCGATTGCCCTGACCACGTTGGCTGCCTGCCAAGAGCCCGAGGTTATCCTGCCCGGCGCACGCGAAGACATCCGGCCCGCATCCGATACCGAGACTGTCGAAACGCAAGGGTCGCAGCCCATCAGCCTGCCGGCGCAAACTGCGAATAGCAACTGGTCACAAAGCCCAGGTACGCCTGCCTTCAGAACAACCCATGCCGCATTGCGGGCCGCGCCGCAGCGGGTGTGGTCGGCTTCGATCGGTGCAGGCGACTCGCGCAAGCAGCGCATCACTGCCGAGCCCGTTGTCGCCGGTGGCCTGATTTATACGCTTGACGCGGCCAGCACCGTTTCGGCGGTGACGCCTCAGGGGCAGGTTGCTTGGACCGCAGATCTTATCCCTGCCACGGACAAAGACGGTGATGCCACAGGTGGTGGCATGGCCTATGCGGATGGGGTTCTTTATGTGTCATCGGGTTTTGGCCGTCTGACCGCGTTGGACGCCAAAAGTGGTGCCGTTCGCTGGCAGAATCGCCTGAACGCAACAGGCAGTGGTTCGCCCTTGGTTTCAGATGGGCTTTTGTATCTGGTCGCGGGCGACGAAACCGGCTGGGCCATCACAACCAAGGATGGGCGCATCGCCTGGCAAATCGAAGGCACCCCGAGCGTCGGCAATGTCCTGGGTGCGCCTGCGCCGGTCATTGCTTCGGACCTTTCGGTATTTGCGTTCGGATCAGGGGACATCGCGGCCACCTTCCGTCGTGGTGGGATCCGCCGTTGGAACGCCTCGGTCGCTGGTGGGCGTCGGGGGCGGGCCGCCGCTCAGATCGTGGATGTCACGGGTTCCCCCATGGTGGTCGGCGATACGATCTACATCGGAAATCACTCGGGCCGCACCGTTGCGTTTGACGCCGCATCGGGTGAGCGAAATTGGACCGCAGATGAAGGCGCGGTCGATACGGTTTGGCCTGCAGGTAACAGCATTTTCCTGATCAGTGATCGCAGCCAGCTGGTACGCCTGAGTGCTGCTGACGGGTCCGTCATCTGGGCGCAAGACCTACCGGGTTTTGTAAAAGATCGACCAGGACGGCGCGGGCCGATTGTGGCCCACTATGGCCCGATTTTGGCGGGTGGGCGTCTTGTGGTGGCGTCCAATGATGGCTATCTGCGCTTCTTCAGTCCGGTTGACGGATCGCTGATTAATCAGCTCGAGGTGCCGGGTGGTGCAACAACAACGCCTGTTGTGGCCAACCAGACATTGTATGTTGTCTCGACTAAGGGTGATCTACACGCTTTCCGTTGACCCAAAGATACGCTAAAGGGCGCATCTTGAGTCTTGAAAGTTGAGAACATGTCACTGACCCTCGCCATCGTGGGGCGCCCAAATGTGGGCAAATCCACCCTGTTCAACCGCCTTGTTGGCAAACGTCTGGCCTTGGTCGATGACCAGCCCGGCGTGACGCGCGACCTGCGCGAAGGCGAAGGGCGGCTGGGCGATCTGCGGTTCACCGTGATTGATACGGCGGGTCTTGAGGATGCGACCGATGACAGCCTTCAGGGCAGAATGCGCCGTTTGACCGAACGTGCGGTGGATATGGCCGATGTGTGCCTGTTCATGATAGACGCGCGCACCGGGCTGACCCCAACCGATGAAATGTTTGCGGAGATCCTGCGCAAACGCTCAAAACACGTGATTTTGGCTGCCAACAAAGCCGAAGGCTCGGCGGCGGATGCGGGTGTGTTGGAAGCATACAATCTGGGCCTAGGTGAGCCAGTGCGCCTATCAGGAGAGCATGGCGAGGGGATGACAGACCTTTATGCCCAGCTGATGCCTTTGGCAGATGCGGCTGAGGAAAAGGCCGAGGATGACGCGCCCATCGTCGACATTGAGCTTGATGAGGAAGGCGAGGGCGAAACACCTCTGATCACCGCAGCCAAGCCCTTGCAGGTTGCCGTCGTAGGTCGCCCGAATGCTGGTAAATCCACCCTGATCAATAAGATCATCGGTGAAGATCGCCTGCTGACCGGCCCCGAAGCCGGGATTACCCGCGACGCGATCAGCCTGCGGATCGACTGGGCCGATCCCGATGGCGACAGCACTCCTATGCGGATTTTCGACACGGCGGGGATGCGCAAAAAGGCCAAGGTTCAGGAAAAGCTTGAAAAACTCTCGGTGTCAGATGGTCTGCGCGCGGTGAAGTTTGCCGAAGTTGTCGTCGTCCTGCTGGATGCGGCCATTCCATTCGAGCAGCAGGACCTGCGCATCGCAGACCTTGCTGAGCGCGAAGGGCGCGCCGTAGTCGTTGCTGTCAACAAATGGGATATCGAAGAGGACAAGCAGGAAAAACTGCGCGGTCTCAAGGAGTCCTTTGAGCGTTTGCTGCCGCAACTGCGCGGTGCACCCCTGATCACCGTATCGGCGAAGACGGGTCGCGGGCTTGAACGCTTGCGTGCAGCGATCCTGCGTGCACATGACGTCTGGAATCGCCGCGTGCCCACAGCTGCGTTGAACCGCTGGTTGACCGCAATGCTGGAACAGCACCCACCGCCAGCACCCCAAGGGCGTCGGATCAAACTGCGCTACATGACCCAGGCCAAAACCCGCCCGCCGGGGTTTGTGGTGATGTGTTCACATCCCGACAAGATGCCCGCCAGCTACACCCGCTATCTGGTGAATGGTTTGCGCGAAGATTTTGACATGCCCGGCACGCCGATCCGCCTGACCCTGCGCGGTCAGGGCGACAAGAACCCGTATAAGGGACGGCGCAAGAAAAATGCCGGTGCTTTGGCCAAGCATCTCAAGGGTAAGGCGTAACTGCGCCAATTTTCAGCGTTTTTAGCCTCGGGGCGTGACAGCGCCTTTTCCCCGCGCTAGCATTCGTCTGCGTGCATATGTTTCTATGCGCGCTGCTTGTACGCGGGCAATCCGCGCTTATTTTTGGTTCAAATTTAACCAAGCCTCGTGGGGAGCGCATTGGATGGATCTTAGGGAATATACAAGACAATACGCAGTTCAGGATAACAGGCTGGCAGCGCTAAGCTATTTTGGAACCTTTGCTGTGTATTTTGTATCGCTGGCTCTCGCGATCGCGTTTGTGGATCGCTGGTATATCATGGTTCCGGCTGGCATCGTTTTTGCGTTCTCAGCCGTACGCCTTTACGTGTTGCAACACGATTGTGGGCACCATTCGCTGTTTGAGACACGGCAACAGAATGAATGGGCGGGGCATGGGTTGTCGCCGTTTACCTTCGCGCCGTTCGAGGTGATGAAGCAGAACCACAACTTGCATCATTCGGGGATCGGCAATCTGGAACACCGTGAAACCGGTGAAATCCACACCATGACCCTGCGGGAGTGGTCTGAAGCAGACTGGAAGAAACGCCTGTTCTACCGCCTGTATCGCAACCCGTTCATTCTTGTGCCCATTGGGGCGTTGTTCACCTATTTCATCCGCTATCGCTGGCCCAAGAACACGGTCCGGTTCGGCGTTGCTGGTGTTCTTTTGCACAACCTGTCGATCATCGTGTTTCTGGGGTTGCTCTGGCTGATCGCGGGGACAACGGGCATTCTGGTCTGGCTTGTGTTTTCGTTTATCGGAGGAATGCTGGGTGTGTTCCTTGTCTATCTTCAGCACAACTTCGAAGACACCTATTGGGACAGGCGGCCTGATCTCGATCCTAAAATCGCAGCGCTACAGGGATCTTCGGCTTTGGACTTTGGATGGTGGTTTGATAATGCGGTGGCCTGTATCACCCTGCACGATATCCACCATTTCAATGCCCGCATCCCGTCTTACAGGCTGCGCGCCTGTCATTATAATCTGCCGCCCGAATACACCCCGCGCCGGATCAAGTTTCCCGAGGCTGTGGCGGCGCTGAACCTCAAACTTTGGGACGAAGATGCAAAGCGTCTGGTGCCTTTTCCGAAAAAGGGGCGCACGGCCAATTTGGCCCATAGCAGTTAAGATCGCAGCAAGTGACCCTCGTGACTTGAAGACCTGTATATTTAATGTATATACGTAAATGCAGGGAATGATAGAAAGGACCAATAATGACCGCAGTGACCAACGTAAAAGGTGTGGGAGACGTGCTCGCCACAGCTTTGGCCGCCAATGGCTTTAAGACAGCAGAAGCCATGGCAAAGGCCAAGCCCGAAGATTTGGTCAAGGTTCCCAGAATTGGTCTGGCGCGCGCGGCCGTTCTGATCGCTGCCGCCAAAGAAGCAATCGCCGCGAAACCCGCCGCCGCGAAACGCGCCCCGGCAACGCGACGTGCTACCACACGCAAACCGGCAGCCCGCAAACCCGCGACCCGCACGACCACTGCGCGCAAAACAGTCGCAGCCGCTGCGGCCGAAAAACGTGCGGAAGAAGCTGCGAAGAAAGCTGCTGCAGAGAAAGCCGCTGCCGAAGCCGCCGAGGCGAAGGCTAAGAAAAAGGCCAAAGCCAAAGCAAAGGCTGAGAAGGCTGCCAAGAAACGCGCCGAGATGGAGGCCGCGTTTTCGAAAGCCAAGGACAAGGTGAAGGCCAAGTCTAAAAAGGACAAGAAGTCCAAGAAGAACGACAAGAAAAAAGATGCTGGCAAGAAAGACAGCAAGAAGAAAGACAAGAAAAAGGATAAGAAAAAGGCGAAGAAGTAACCTATCTTCGCCCCATAGTATGAAAAGCCAGCGCTGATCGAAGCGCCGGTTTTCTTATGTAAGTGTACCGTCTGTTTGAAGCGTCAGCTTACCGACCAGATAGGGGCTCAGTACCTCGGGCAGGGTCACGGTACCATCTTCGTTCTGACCGTTTTCAAGCACTGCGATCAGGCAGCGGCCCACAGCCAGACCCGAGCCATTCAGGCTGTGCACATATTCCGGCTTGCCGCCGCCTTCGGGGCGGAAGCGGGCGTTCATGCGGCGGGCCTGAAAATCACCGGTGGTCGAGACCGAGCTGATTTCGCGATAGGTATTTTGACCCGGCAACCAGGCCTCGATATCAAAGGTGCGGCGCGCGCCAAAGCCCATGTCGCCCGTGCACAGAACGACGGTGCGATAGGGGATGCCCAGCTGTTCCAGCAAGTCCTCGGCACAGCGCAGCATGCGTTTTTGTTCCTCATCCGATTTGTCGGGATGCGTGATCGAGACCATCTCGACCTTTTCGAACTGGTGCTGTCGCAGCATTCCGGCGGTGTCTTTGCCCGCGCTGCCAGCCTCGGACCGGAAGCAGGCGGTGTGGGCCGTCATGCGGATGGGCAGGGCGGATTCGTCCAGGATGTCACCGGCCACCGAATAGGTCAGCGTTACCTCGGAGGTGGGGATCAGCCACCAGCCATTGGTGGTTTGATAGCTGTCATCTCCGAACTTCGGCAGCTTGTCTGTGCCGTACATCGCCTCATCCCGAACCAGAACGGGCGTTTGCATTTCGGTCAGACCATTCTTGTCGATATGGGTGTCCAGCATGAACTGGGCCAGTGCCCGGTGAATGCGCGCAACGCCTTTTGACAGGTTTACAAAGCGGCTACCGCTGGTCTTGGCGGCGGTTTCAAAATCCATCGCTGCGGCAACGGCGGGGATGTCGTAATGCTCCTTCGGGTCAAACTCGAAGTTGCGCGGGTTTCCCCAACGGGTCACCTCGACATTGTCATCCTCATCCGCACCCTGTGGTACGTCGTCAGCGGGCAGGTTTGCAATGCGGGCCAGTTGGTCGGTCAGCAGGGCATCAAGGTCCTTGGCCTCGTTTTGCATCTGGGCGATTTCGGCCTTTTTCTGCGCCACAAGCGCGCGCAGGCGTTCGAACTCGGCTTCATCCCCGCGACCCTTGGCAGCGCCGACCTCTTTGCTGGCCTTGTTCTGTTCGGCCTGCGCCGTCTCTGCGGCTAGAATCTTGGCCCGGCGGCTTTCATCCAGCCGCAACAAATCTGACGACACCGGCGCGTCCCCACGGCGCGCAAGGGCGGCGTCGAAAGCGGCGGGGTTTTCGCGTATAGCGCGGATGTCGTGCATGGTTCAGATCCTTACTGCGTGAATCACTAAAGCCGCTTATGCACCATATGGCGGCAAGGGTGTAGCACCGGTTAAGCGATTTCCGCCTATGCCTTTTCATCCCCATCATCTTCATGCGCAAGATGGCCGTCCCAACCTTCAGTCGGAATTTTGGGCTCTGGCGGATCGGCGATATATGACGGCGTCATGATCTGGACGTTGTTCTCGTTGAACACGGCCACGATGTTACGGTGCAGATCAGATTTGATCTTGGGAATGATGCTGCCGCGCGTGGTGTATCCGTTGATCTGATAGTTGATCGCGTAGTCAGCCAACGCAGTCCACAAAACGAAGGGTTCTGGCTTGGTCTTGATGCTTTTGGTGCGATGCGCGGCTTCGATCAGCATCGCCTCGATCTTTTCGGGTGGCTCTTCGTAACCAATGCCAACCGTTGTGTGCAGCAACAAGCCGCTGCCATCGGTTTTCTTCGAGAAATTCACAACGTCCGAATTCATCAACTGGGAATTTGGGATCGAGATCAATTCGTTCTTGATGGATTTCAGATGGGTCTCCATCAGCTTGATCTGGACCACGTCGCCGATGTGATCGCCGATCTGAATGCGATCCCCGATCGAGGTTGATCGGCGATAGATCACAAACAGCCCAGCCAGCATGTTTGACACGACCGAGTTCGCGCCTAACGACAGCATAGCTCCCACAAGGATGGTCAGCCCCTGAAAGGCTGCCGAGTCCGAGCCCGGAATGTAAGGCACCGCAAATACGAGGGCGATTAGAACGACGACAACCCGGGCGATGTTGAAGGTTGGATTGATCCAATGCCGTTCGAAATCCCGCATCTCAAAAGATCCGGCCTCGACCGCATCAAAAAACACGCGCATTCCCCGAATGATATACAGCGTGATCCATGTGATCAGCGCCAGCATGATCAAGTTGGGGATGTAGCTGATGATCCCTCGGAAAATCAGCAGGACCGGATCTGTCAGATAGGTTAGCAGCAACTGCGCAAAATACCGTGTCTCGGCAAACGAGAGCAGCACGAAAGACAAATAGTAGTAGAAACCCAGAAAGAAGAGGACCAGCAGGATAAAGTTCAGCCCATAGCGGATCAGGGCGGCAATCGCTTCGGCCTGGACACTTTTGGCCGTCACGGTTTCGACGTCTTTCAGATAGCTTTGAACGATTTCCAGCGTGCGCCGTCTGATCCGGCGGTGAAGCCACAGGATCAACACAATGAAGACAACAAACCCAAAGGTCCAACCAGCGGCCTCGATTGCGCCGGATACGCGGGCCTCGTCGCTTCGGTTGGCACGGTAGGTGACGATTGCTTCGCGGATCGCATCTCCCTGCAACACGCTGACAATATCGATCTCCATCTGGTCCAGTTCGGCATCCGCCTCGGTTGCCACGGACACAACAACACCATCTGCAAGAATCTCTGTTCCGAGCTCGCTGTCCCGATATGTGATCTCGACATTCAGGCTTTCTGATGATTCAGCGATTTCAATGATCCGGTTCTGGACCCGCTCAGCCCGTTCATTGGCGGGCAGAGCAGAGGAACCACGCAGGAAGAAGAGCGGATCACCGTCGATAGTGACAGGCGCTTTGAACACTTCAGAGCCAGTCGCGTCAGCCTCGGATTGCTCAGCGGGTGTATCCTGCGCCTGTCCTGCGGTGGATAGAATGTTGATCAGCAGCAGCGTCGATAGCAAAAGCTTCAGTCGCTGCAAGTATTTGTAGAGAAATCTCATCACGCCCCCTTAGGGCCGACTATACCCAAGATGCCTCGTGTTCCTAGGGCATATCTGCAACGCTCTGCGCCGTCTTTGGGGGGCAAGGGCCGTACAGGTGGGTCACACCGCCGCCTTTGCTTGCAAACAGGCATATCAGCGCATAGGTTCCCGCCAAATTTGCGGAACGGTACCGCAGCTCAAAGCAAAGGAATATCCCATGGAAGGTGGCGCAATCGCCCAGTTTCTCCCGCTGATCCTGATCTTCGCGATCATGTATTTTCTGCTGATCCGTCCGCAGCAAAAGAAGATGAAAGAGCATCAGGCCATGGTCGAGGCGGTGCGCCGCGGGGATCAAGTTGTTACCCAAGGCGGGCTGATCGGCAAAGTGTCTAAGGTCAAGGAAGGCGAGAACGAGATCGAGGTCGAGATCGCCGAGGGCGTCAAGGTTCGCGTGGTCAAGTCAACCATTGCTCAAGTTCTGAACAAGACCGAACCTGCGAAATAACTTCGCCTGACAATTCCTTGAAAAGGCAGGGTAATGCTGCAAATTGATACCTGGAAGCGGGTTCTTATCTGGCTGGTCTGCGTGACCGGCCTGCTCTTGGCCCTGCCGAATGCGTTCTACACGCGGGTCGAGCTTTCGAACGACGCCAAAGCCGCAATCGAACTGGGCGCGGATACGCCGGAAAATCAGGCCGACGCCGCACTATGGCCAAACTGGCTGCCATCGTCGCTGGTCAATCTGGGCCTCGATCTTCGGGGCGGCGCGCATCTGCTGGCCGAGGTGAAGGTAGAAGACGTCTATGAGGCGCGGATGGAGTCGATGTGGCCGGAAATCCGCGACGCCTTGCGGGATGAACGGGCCACTGTCGGTACGATCCGCAGACAAGACGCCGCGCCGGGTGAGATTCGGGTGCGCATCAGCCAGCCCGAAGGCATGCCCCGCGCGCTAGAGGTTGTCAGGGGATTGGCCCGCCAGGTGCAGACCCTGACCGGAGTAGGCGCCACGGATATTGAAGCCCGCGCCGACGGGGACACGATTATCGTGCAACTCTCCGAGGCCGAAAAACTGGCCTCGGACGACCGAACGGTACGTCAGGCGCTGGAAATCGTGCGCCGCCGGATTGATGAGGTCGGCACGCGTGAACCAACCATCCAACGTCAGGGGTCGGATCGTATCCTGATTCAAGTGCCAGGGATCGGCAGCGCTGGAGAGCTGAAGGATATCATAGGAACCACGGCGCAGCTGACCTTTAACCCCGTGATCAATCGCGGCACCGATCCAGATGCCGTCGCTGGCATCGGTCAAGAGGTGGTGCCGTCGATTGATGAAAACGGTGTCTTCTACATCATCGAATCCGCACCGGTGGTAACCGGTGAGGAACTGGTGGATGCGCAGCCCTCCTTTGACCAAAATGGCCGCCCGGCTGTCAGCTTCCGCTTTAACACCTCGGGCGCGCGTAAGTTTGGTGACTACACGCGCGACAATATCGGCGCGCCTTTTGCGATTGTTCTGGATGATGAGGTCATCTCGGCCCCTGTCATCCAAAGCCATATCCCGGGTGGGTCCGGGATCATCACCGGAAATTTCACCGTTGAGGAAAGCACCAACCTTGCAATCTTGCTGCGTGCGGGTGCCTTGCCGGCCGAGTTGGTGTTTCTGGAAGAACGCACGATCGGTCCCGAGCTGGGCCAAGACAGTATCGATGCAGGTAAGGTCGCAACCATTGTGGCATTTGTGGCAGTGTTGGCCTTCATGGCGCTCAGCTACGGATTGTTTGGTCTCTTCGCCAATGTCGCGCTCATCATCAACGTGGGCCTTCTGTTCGGCCTTCTGTCCATCATCGGAGCTACATTAACTCTACCAGGCATCGCGGGCATCGTTCTAACAGTTGGTATGGCTGTGGACGCCAACGTACTGATCTTTGAACGAATCCGAGAAGAACTGAAATCCGCCAAAGGCCCGGCACGCGCTATTGAGCTGGGCTATGAAAAGGCGCTGTCGGCCATTGTGGACGCCAATGTCACCACCTTCATCACCGCCGTGATTCTGTTTGCCATGGGCAGCGGGCCGGTCCGCGGATTTGCGATTACACTGGGGCTGGGCATTTTGACCTCAGTCTTCACGGCGATCTTCGTGACGCGACTGTTGGTTGTCATCTGGTTCGAACGCCGCCGCCCGAAAACGATCGAGGTTTGACATGAGACTGAAACTCGTACCCCAGAACACCTCGTTCGATTTCTTCAGCCGCTGGAAGCTCTGGCTGGGTATCTCGGGCCTGATGATGGTCATCGCCTTCACCTCTTTCCTGCTGCAGGGGCTGAACTTTGGTATCGACTTCCGAGGTGGGACGACCATTCGGACCCAAAGTGCGGTTGAAATTGACGTGGGTGCCTATCGTGATGCCATCGCGCCTTTGGGGCTTGGCGATGTGACGATCACCGAGATTTTTGATCCGACCTTTGGCCCGGACGAAAACGTTGCGATGATCCGCATTCAGGCGCAGGCTGATGCCGAAGCGGTCGAGGCCGCGACAATCACCGCCGTCGAAGAGGCTTTAAAAACCGTGATCCCGGACATTCAGTTTGTCTCAGTCGAATCGGTCGGCCCGAAAGTATCTGGCGAATTGATTCAAACGGCGATCATCGCCGTGGCATTGGCCATTGGCGCGGTGCTTGTTTACATTTGGCTTCGCTTTGAATGGCAATTCGCACTGGGCGCGGTCGCGGCCCTTGTGCACGATGTGATCCTGACTATCGGCATCTTTTCAGAGCTGCAAATCCGCTTTGATCTGGCTATCATCGCAGCACTGCTAACCATCGTCGGTTACTCATTGAACGACACAGTGGTTGTCTTCGACCGGGTGCGCGAGAATCTGCGGAAATACAAAAAGAAAGACCTCAAAGAGGTGCTCAACATCTCGATCAACGAAACGCTCAGCCGGACAGTGATGACCTCGGTCACGACCCTTTTGGCATTGATCTCGCTCTATGTGCTGGGCGGAGACGTGATCCGCGGCTTTGTGTTTGCGATGATCTGGGGCGTGATTGTGGGAACCTATTCGTCGGTCTTCGTCGCCTCGACCATCCTTTTGTGGTTGGGTGTTAAGCGCGACTGGTCCAAGCCATCAAACAACGCGGGCAACCAGTTTGCCAACGTGGATGCCTGAGCTTTTCGGCCAGTCCTCTCAGGGGCTGGCCATCATTGTCTTTGCCGCAGGTCTCAGCGGCGTTGTGCGCGGGTTTTCAGGTTTTGGAACTGCGCTGATCTTCCTTCCCCTTGCAACGCCGCATTTGGGTCCGTTTGGTGCCCTGATCGGTTTAACCATCATGGATGTCTTCGGCCCATTGCCTAATCTGCGACGGGCTTGGGCGTCTGTGAATCAGGCCGACCTGTGGCGCTTGGTAGTAAGCTGCGCCGCACTCTTGCCTGTTGGCCTGTGGGTTCTTACCCAAGTCGACCCGGATGTGTTCCGCTACGCGGTCAGTGGCCTTGCGCTGGCGATGCTGGCCATCTTGATCCTGGGCCTGCGCTATCACGGTCACGTCGGCCGCATGATGGTCAACGCGATCGGTGCCGCAGCCGGTTTCCTGGGGGGTGTTGCGGGCCTCCCGGGGCCAGCTGTCATTTTGTTTTATATGTCACGACCGCTACCGGTCGAGGTGATCCGGGCAACCATCTTGTTGTTCCTTCTGGCGTTCGACTTCCTGCTGCTGGGGTTTTTGACGGCAATGGGGCAAGTCACCTATGCAACTGCAGGTCTGGGGCTTGCGCTGGCTATACCAAACCTGCTGGGCAATTGGCTGGGTGGCTGGCTGTTCCGACCCGAGCGAGAGCGCCTGTACCGCAACGCGGCCTATTTGGCGATTGCCTTTGCCGCCTTGTCCGGCCTGCCGCTTTGGGGGTAAAGAACACCCATGCGATTGAATGAGATCACCTATACAAATGCCCAGCCTATCGATGGCTATGGCCCCGGTTTTTTTCGCATTGGTGGACAGGTGCATCACGGCGGCGTCCTGACCGGCCCAACAGGAACAACACTCTGGGACGGCTATGCACAGGTCGGCGACCTGCTGGCACTTGCAGATGTGGTCGATGTCTTGTTCATCGGTACAGGCGCTGAACTATCCCATATTCCAGCAGACCTGCGCAGCGCTTTGGAAGAGGCTGGCCTGGGCGTCGAGATCATGAACTCACCCGCCGCATGCCGCACCTATAACGTGCTGCTCTCCGAGGGCCGCCGCATCGCGCTCGCCCTGATCCCCGTGTAAGCGGATCCTCCTTCATCTGGCCAAAAATATCCCGGAGAGCGCGAGAGGCTGGCCTCTCGCACCCGCACTCACCATATGAACAGGCCCGCGAACCCTGCGGCAAATCCATCCTTTTGCCCGCCTCTCCAATCAGATAAGCGAAGGATATGACACTCACGGTGACAGATTTGGCGATTGCGCGTGGCGGCATTCCCGTGCTCGAAGGGCTGAGCTTCTCGCTTGCCCCCGGTCAGGCACTGATCCTTCGCGGGCCGAACGGCATCGGCAAGACAACGCTGCTGCGCACTTTGGCAGGACTTCAACCACCGCTAGGGGGGCGCATCGAGGGTGCCGAGGATCAGATTGCCTACGCCTCCCATTCAGACGGGTTGAAACCAACCCTGACCGTGACTGAGAATCTCACCTTTTGGGCTGCGGTCTTCGGAACGCATGACATCCAACCGGCATTGGATGCCTTTCAACTGAACGCGCTTGCAGATCGCCACGCGGGCAATCTGTCGGCAGGCCAAAAACGGCGGCTGGGCTTGGCGCGCATGTTGGTGACGGGCCGACCCATCTGGGCCTTGGATGAGCCGACCGTTTCCCTGGACCAAAGCGCGGTGCAGATGTTCGCGTCAACCGTGCAAAGGCATCTGGGGCAGGGCGGTTCCGCCCTGATCGCCACCCATATCGATCTGGGTCTTGAAGCTGAAATACTGGATGTCGGCCCCTTCAAAGCCCGTCTTGACCTGACCGATGACCTGGACGGAGGGTTCCTGTGATCGCTCTGCTGCTGCGCGACCTGAAACTGGCCTTTCGGGCCGGGGGTGGCTTTGGACTGGGGTTGGCCTTTTTCCTGATCTTGACGGTTCTGGTGCCCTTTGCAGTTGGCCCGCAGTCGGCGCTGCTGTCCACCATCGCACCCGGCATTCTATGGCTCGGTGCGCTGTTGGCCTGTCTGCTTTCGCTCGACCGTCTCTTGGCGCTGGATTGGGAAGATGGATCACTGGATCTTCTCGCCACGGCCCCGCTGCCGCTTGAGGCGATTGTCTCCATCAAGGCGCTTGCGCATTGGATCACCACGGGGCTGCCGCTGGTCTTGGCGGCCCCCTTTCTGGGCATCTTATTGAATCTGCCACCATCGGGTTTTTTCTGGCTGGTGATCTCGCTGCTGCTGGGCACCCCTGCCATGAGCGTGATCGGCACCTTCGGTGCCGCCTTAACCGTTGGATTGAAACGCGGAGGGTTGCTGCTGTCATTGCTGGTGCTGCCGCTCTACGTTCCGACATTGATTTTCGGGGCAGAGGTCGCCCGTCGCGGTGCGATCGGAATGGACACACAGACCCCGCTGCTGATGCTGGCCGGGATCACCGCCGCCACGATTGCCTTGCTGCCATTTGCCAGCGCGGCTGTGCTACGGATCAATCTGCGGTGAAGCGCCACATTCTTGACGGAGGTCAATTGAGAAACTGCCTGTTTCAGACTAGATATCAGCCATGACAATCGCAGCCAGAGCCAACGCCCTTTGGGAATATGCCAATCCGCGCAAGTTTCTTGCCACCAGCGAACGCATCTTGCCGTTCTTCTGGATGACATCGGCATTATGTCTGATGGTCGGGCTTGTCTGGGGCTTTTTCTTCACGCCGGACGACTACAAACAAGGATCGACCGTCAAGATCATCTATCTGCATGTTCCTGCGGCATTGATGGCCATCAACTGCTGGCTGATGATGCTGGTGACCTCGTTGATCTGGCTGGTGCGCCGCCATCACGTCAGCGCCCTGGCTGCCCGGGCGGCAGCCCCGGTGGGCATTGTCATGACTCTGATTGCATTGGCAACCGGAGCCATCTGGGGCCAGCCCATGTGGGGCACCTGGTGGGCGTGGGATCCGCGCTTGACCTCATTCCTGATCCTGTTTCTGTTCTACCTTGGCTATGTAGCGCTCTGGGAAGCCATAGAAGACCCTGATACGGCGGCCGACCTGACCTCGGTCTTGTGTCTGGTGGGCTCGGTCTTTGCCATCCTCAGCCGCTATGCAGTGAATTTCTGGAACCAAGGCCTGCATCAGGGCGCATCCGTTATGCGGGCCGGAGCCATCACAGGTACTGATACCGAAGAGAAGGTGAGCAACATCTTCTTCTACCCGCTTTTGGTCTGCATCATCGGTTTTGTTTTGCTGTTCGTCGCGCTGGTTCTGTACCGCACAGGCACCGAAATCCGCGCGCGGCGCGTCAAGGCCCTGCTGGCACGCGAAAGGGTGGGCGGATGATCCCCGATCTTGGAAAATATGCAGATGCTGTTCTGTGGTCCTATGCCGTTTCAATCGGCTTGCTGCTGGCACTGGTTGCGATCAGCGTGATGCGGGGCCGCAAAGTACGGACCGAGATGGAAAAGGTTGAACAAAGAGTGACGCGCAATGGCTAAGATTTCGCCCCTTATGATCGCGCCACCCCTGATCTTCGGCGCATTTGCGGTTCTTGCCGGGATTGGCATGTTCCGTGAGGATCCTGACGCGCTACCTTCTGCGCGGCAAGGACAGCCTGCACCACCTGTCGTCCTGACCGAGTTTCCCGGCAAAACCTTGTTCAACGATGAAACGCTAAGGGATGGCAAGGTTAAGCTGGTCAATTATTGGGCCAGCTGGTGCGCCCCCTGCCGGGCCGAGCATCCCAACCTCGAAGCGCTGTCTGCCGAAGGCATCCCCGTCTACGGCATCAACTACAAAGATCAGTTGGATAATGCCGAAAGCTTTCTGCAAGAACTGGGCGATCCCTATTCAGGCATAGGCCGAGACGAGCAGGGGCGTATGGCTCTGGATTGGGGCCTCTACGGCGTGCCAGAGACATATGTGATTGATGGCGATGGTACCGTGATCCTACGCTTCGCTGGGCCGATTACGCGGCGTGTCATCGAAAGCACGATCCGGCCTGCTCTGGAACAGGCGGCAGGCGGCTCATAACCGATACCCGCCGGTAACGCCCAGAACTTCACCCGTAATGAAACTGGCATCATCCGAGGCCAAAAACCGAACAGCCTTTGCAATATCTTCTGGCCGGCCTACGCGTCCAACAGCGGTATCCTTGACGAATAAGGCGGTCAGGTCATGCGGGCGCGGCGCCTCGGGGATGTTGATCGCGCCAGGGGCCACGGCATTCACACGAATACCCTTGGGGCCCAACTCTTTGGCCATACCACGCGTCCACAAGTTCAGTGCGGCCTTGCTGGCCCCATAGGTCACCGCATCCTTGGGCGGCAGAACGGCATTCATCGAAGAGATGCTGACAATCGCGGCGCCCGGTTTCAGATGCGGCAAAGCTGCGGTCAGCAACGCGGCGGGCACCAGCAGGTTCAGGTCCAATATGGAGAGGTGATCATCCTTATCGAACACGTCTTTCGGGGTCATCGTAACCGCCCCGGCATTGTTCACGATCAGATCGAGACGTCCAAACTTTTCTATGACCTGCTGAATAACCGCCTCTGGCTGCCCCTCTGCTGTCAGGTCAGATCGCAAGGCCAGACACTCGCTTTTCTCCTCAGGTTCGCTCGTCAACCAAGTGAACGCCACATGGTGGTCGCCGCGCAATTCGTCGACAATTGCGCGCCCAATTCCGCGCGCGCCGCCTGTTATCAATGCCACTTTATCCATACCAGCCTCCTTGCGCTGACCAGACCCGGATTATGGGCGATATTCAACTTCTTCTGTTCATAAATACCTCGGAGCGCGAGGCAGAGCCTCGCTAATAAATGCAAAAGGACGCCCGTAGGCGTCCTTTTACGGCCACGAACAAAGCGGCTTCAGCCAGCCTTGGCCAGATTTCGCAATACATAATGCAACACACCGCCATTTTCGATGTATTCAATCTCGGGCGCGGTATCGATCCGGCATTTCAGGGTGATGCTCTTCTCGGACCCATCGCCATAGGTGATAGTACAGGGTACCTCTTGCAGCGGCTCGACCGTATCCAACCCATGGATCGACACGGTCTCATCGCCTTTCAAGCCCAGCGTCTTACGCGTGTCGCCGCCCGTGAATTCCAGCGGAATAACACCCATGCCAACAAGATTTGACCGATGGATGCGCTCAAAGCTTTCGGCGATCACGGCCTTCACACCCAACAAGGCGGTCCCTTTGGCCGCCCAGTCGCGGGATGAGCCCGCTCCGTACTGCTCACCACCAAACACCACCAAGGGCGTGCCCTGTTCCTGATAGGCCATCGACGCCTCATAGACCGAAGTCTGTTGGCCATCAGGCCCTTTCGTGTACCCGCCTTCAACGCCATCCAGCATCTCGTTCTTGACGCGGATATTGGCAAAAGTACCGCGCATCATGATCTCGTGATTGCCGCGGCGTGATCCATACGAGTTGAACTCGCGCGGTTGCACCTGCCGTTCGATCAGATACTTCCCGGCAGGGGTGGTGGTCGCGAACGATCCGGCGGGCGAGATATGATCGGTGGTGATCATGTCCCCCAGGATCAGCAGAACCTTGGCCCCATCGATATTCGAGATGGTGCCCGGTTCAGCCCCCATACCCTGGAAATAGGGCGGGTTCTGGATGTAGGTCGAGGTCGGCGGCCAGTCATAGGTTTCCTGTTGCGGAACCTCGACGCTCTGCCATTTCTCGTCGCCCTTGAAGACGTCCGCATATTTCGACTGGAACGCGTCGCGGGTCACGGTCGCCTGAACCAGTTCCGCAATCTCGGCTTGGCTAGGCCAAAGGTCTTTCATGTAGACATCGTTGCCATCCTTGTCCTGACCAATGGGGTCCGAAGTCAGGTCGATATCCAGTGTGCCGGCCAACGCATAGACCACGACCAGCGGCGGCGAGGCCAGATAGTTGGCACGTACATCAGGCGAGATGCGGCCCTCAAAGTTGCGGTTGCCCGACAGAACCGATGTTGCGACCAGATCACCTTCGGCAATGGCGTCGCTGATTTCCTTCTGAATTGGACCCGAGTTCCCGATACAGGTGGTGCAGCCATAGCCCACAAGGTTAAAGCCGATCTTGTCCAGATCATCCTGCAAACCAGCAGCCTCAAGATAGGCCGACACAACCTGCGATCCCGGCGCCAGTGAGGTCTTGACCCAAGGTTTGCGATCCAGACCCAGAGCCGCTGCCTTACGCGCCACCAGACCCGCACCAATCATAACATATGGGTTCGACGTATTGGTGCAGGAGGTGATCGAGGCGATCACGACCTTGCCCGATTCCATCGTGTAGTCTTCACCTTTGACGGCGACTTCCTTGCCCATAGGGCGTTTGAACGTCTCAGACATTTCCTTTGTGAAGGCGGCCTTGGCATCCGTCAGCGCAACATAGTCCTGCGGACGTTTTGGGCCGGAAATCGCAGGTACGATGGTGCCCATATCCAGCGTCAATGTATCGGTGTAGATCGGGGCGTAATCCGAACCGCGCCAGAACCCGTTTTCCTTGGCATAGGCTTCGACCAGCGCAATGCGGTCTTCGTCGCGGCCTGTATTCCGCATATAGCGCAGGGTCTCTCCGTCGATGGGGAAGAAGCCACAGGTCGCACCGTATTCAGGTGCCATATTGGCTATGGTCGCCCGATCTGCCAGCGGCAGATGGTCCAGACCTTCACCGTAGAATTCAACGAATTTGCCGACAACGCCTTTCTCGCGCAGCATCTCGACGACCTTCAGAACCAGATCGGTGCCGGTGGTGCCTTCGACCATCGCACCGGTCAGTTCAAAGCCCACGACTTCGGGGATCAGCATCGAGATCGGTTGACCCAGCATCGCGGCCTCGGCCTCGATCCCGCCGACGCCCCAGCCCAGAACGGCCATGCCGTTGACCATGGTGGTGTGGCTGTCGGTGCCGACCAGCGTGTCGGGGTAGGCGACCTCTTCCCCATTTTGATCGGTATCGGTCCAGACAGTCTGGGCCAGATATTCTAGGTTCACCTGGTGGCAAATGCCAGTACCGGGGGGCACAACGCGGAAGTTGTTGAACGCGGTCTGACCCCATTTCAGGAACTGGTAACGTTCCATGTTGCGTTCATACTCGCGGTCCACGTTCATCTGAAAGGCGCGTGGGTTGCCGAACTCGTCGATCATGACCGAGTGGTCGATGACCAGATCAACCGGGTTCAACGGGTTGATCTTCTGCGCGTCGCCCCCCAGGCCTTTGATCCCGTCGCGCATCGCGGCGAGGTCGACGACCGCCGGAACACCGGTGAAATCCTGCATCAGAACGCGGGCAGGGCGATAAGCGATCTCTCGTGGGTTTTTACCCCCATTCGCACCCCATTCGGCAAAGGCCTTGATGTCATCGACCGAGACCGAGAAACCCTCATCCTCGAACCGCAGCATGTTTTCGAGCACCACTTTCAACGCGGCGGGCAGGTTCGAGAAATCGCCGAGACCGGCCTCTTGCGCCGCAGGGATCGAATAGTAGGAAATGGATTTACCATTCACGCTCAGGCTGCGGCGGGTCTTGGCGGTGTCCTGTCCGACTTTGATGGGCATCTGTTGGCCTCCCTCTCAAATGACTTGGATTATGGGGTCGCTACACTTTATCTGCATCACCAGCACTGTCGGTTCAAGGGTGATCAGCGCTTTTGATTTGATTTTTGTATACCATTGTACACAGCAATCTAAGTGTATTCTTACTGCGTTTCAAGAAACCTTGATTGGAGGTTGAACGTCAAAGCAGCTAAACCTTCTGAGCAGCCCAACCAGCCAAGGCCTACCGATGTTTAAAGCCACTGTCGTCACAACCGTTCTTGCCCTTCTGCTCGCGACCCATGCTGCGGCCGAAGAAGACCCGGTTGTCATTGAGCTGTTTACCTCGCAGGGGTGTTCGTCTTGCCCGCCAGCCGACCGGATCATGCACCAACTCGCGAAACGCGACGATGTGATCGGTCTGGCGCTGCATGTGGACTACTGGGACTATATCGGCTGGAAAGATGAATATGCAGATCCTGATCATACGTTGCGACAGCGAGCCTATGCGCGTCAGGGCGGGCGGTCGATGATCTATACGCCTCAGATGGTGATCAACGGACAAGAGGATGTGGTCGGTGCCAAAGCAGCCGAGTTGAACCAGCTGATCGAGGCGCATTTGGCGAATACGCCCCAGGCTTCGGTTCAGGCCCGGCGTGATGGGGATGCAATATTGGTCGATGTTACCCCAGTCGCATTGCCCTATGGGCAAGTCTATGATGTGCGGGTGGTTCAGTATTCTCCGATGCGGCATGCCTCGATCCGTCGGGGTGAGTTGGCCGGGCATGACCTGGACTATGCCAACGTTGTTGAAAACTGGCAGATCGCAGGTCAATGGGATGGCACCGCGCCGCAGAGTTTCGAGACCCCTCTGAACTCCGAATTCCCTGCCGTCGTTTTGGTGCAACAAGTCGGACACGGACCCATTGTCGCCGCCGCCAATGTGAAATGATCAGGGCATTTCCTCAGGGCTGACGCCCAGACCATTCCAGTGTTTCCAGCGGCGGTGAATCCAAAACCACTGGCCCATATGCTGGCGAACCATCTGCTCCAGATCATTGTTGGTGAACTGCGTCATGTCTTGCGGAGTCGTGTGCGGAACGGGGTCGTGCAGGATGATCTCAAAATCCAGCCCGTTGGGTTGACGAACCGCGTAGCACGGGATCAAGACTGCTTTGTATTTTATCGCCAGTTCAGCATTCAGGACCGATGTGATCGCCGGTTTGCCGAAAAACTGCAGCTGTTCGCCACCCTGTGAATGCAGGTCCGAGACGATGGCGATGATACCGCCATTCTTGAGGGACCTGACCATTTCCACCATGCCGCGCCGGCCCTGTTCGAACATCGGCGAGCCCGATTTATAGAAGGCTTCGACATAGGCATCGTTAAAATAGGGGTTCGCCATGCGGCGATACAGGCAGCCGATCGGTTTGTCGCTGCGATACTGCAATGCAACGCGTGCAGCCAGATAGTGCCCGAAATGCGCTGTTATCATCATGACCGGGCGACCTTCGGCAATCGCTGCGTCAAAGGCTTCGATACCGGGCCCGCTTATTTTTGCGTGTTTCTGACGTTCGATGAACCCTTCGGGCGAAAAATGCTCCATGATCGCACGCCCTGCATTGTCAGAGACATTGCTGCTGATCTTTCTCGCCTCGGCGTCTGAAAGTTCGGGACAAGTAAGGTTCAGGTTGCGCAGAACCCGTCGGCGAAAGCCGACAATGGGCGCAAGGCCGCGGACGATTGCGCCCATTGTGGCGATGCGCCGCTCGTAAGGCAGTAAGCGCATGGTGCCGATGACCCCTTTCAGGAACAGATTGGCGACATAGTATTTTGCAAGCTCACTTCGGCTGAGCCTTGACTTTTCGACGGGCATGAAAGCGTCTCACCGCGTTTTGCGCATTTTGGGATCAGACATATATGTCAGGACCTGCAATCTCAAGCGTTCAAGCACGGTTGACGCCAGACAAGTTGGTTTGACCCTGAGAAGCAGCAAGCGAAGGATCTAATCTTCTTCTTCTTCCTCGGGTTCGACCAGAACGATCGTGCCTGCATCAACCAGCCCGCGCACAGCTCCAACGATTTGAGTCATTGCGTCTTCGGCCTCAGCCTGTTTGACGCGGCCGCGCTCGGCCATTTCTTCGCGCAGGTTATCGGCCATGCGGGCGGAGATGTTCGACAACAGAAACTCAACCGATGCCTTGTCATCATCTGCAGCAGCGCCTGCCAAGGCGGTGATCAGAACCGGTTGTTCAACCTCGCGCAAGACCGCTGGGATATCGCGTGCCTGAATACGGGTCTGGATATGCGCAAAGGTAAAGATGGATTGGCGAACAACGCTGGCGAAATCGGCATCTTCGGCATCCAGCGCATCCAGTAAACCGTCGCGGGTTGCAGCAGCGGATTGGTTCAGGATTGCCCCGACACGCGCGCCCGGGCCATCGCTGAACGCTTGGGCCGGACGTTGATCTAATTGTGAGGCCAGTGACCAGCCGATACGCTCCACCGCTTCGGGTGTGACGCTGGCGGTTTTTGATATCGCGTAGGTGATGCGGCGCGCGACCGGGCCGGGCAGGTGCCCCAAAAGCTGCGCGGCCTGCGCCGTATCAAGCTTTGACAGCATGACAGCGGCTACCTCGGTGCTCTCGGCTTGCGCCAAGTCTGCCAGTTCTTCGGTCGGGATTTCCCGCAAACGCTGCCAAGGGTCCCCAATCTGGCGAACACCGGCAACCTTGCGCAAGCGTGCAGCCGTCGCAGGGGCAATCTTGCCGTTAATTGCATCCAACGCGCCGGCCAGCCCATGGGGAAAGGACAGTCCGATATTATCAAGCGCATCCCCAAACTCTTGCGCCACGGAATCCAGTGTGACCCGATCCACCAACCCCATCTGGCCAAGCTGATGCGTAAGCCGTTCCTGCAGATCGTCTGGCAGCTCCTCTAGCGGGATATCCGCGCCTTCGTTTAGCAGTAGCCGCACGACAACGGCGGCTTTTTGCAAACTGCTCAGCGATCTGGGGACGATCTTGGCAGCGCTGCTTTCAGTGCCCGCGGGTGGCGTCGCCCCCGGAGCCATTTTTATCAGTGCGTTTGTATCCTGCATGTGCCTGCCGAGCCAAATTCAGTTCCGCAGTCAGCATAAAGAGAGTTGGGTAAAGAAAGGCTGAAGCCCAATGCACTAAAACAAACCCACCGCCAGCCCCGGCTGATGCTTTTTGCATATCCGGAAAGCTGGCGATGTGCCGCTGTTCAAAGGTCTTAATAGCTGTATGTCAGCCCGGTCTGGATCGCCTCGCGCAACGAGGCTTCGGCCCAGGTACCTTCTCCGCCGCGGGCCTTGATCTCGCGCCACTGCTCAATGGCCAGATCGGTTTTGCCTTCGGCTACGAACCCCTGACCCATATAGCTGCGGGCCAGAATATTATCGGGGTTGGCCGCGATGGCCTTTTCATAGAACAGGTTCGCCAGCTCAAGCTCACCCATCTTGCGGTAGGTGAAGCCCCAATAGGTCTGCACACGGTCATCGGCCTGATCCATAATGCGCAGAATACCCTGAGCGTTTTTGTACTGGCCGTCATAGGCCAGCTCACGAACCGCGTCATAAAGCTGATCATCCGAGAACTTGTTCTTGTCCGGCTTTACGCATCTACCGGCCGCTTCGTCATACACCCGGCCGAACAGGCATTTTTTCGTGGTGTTCGTGGGTTTGGGCGGATTGCTATCGCCGCCGGCGGCGTGGACGGCGGGGGCAAAGGCAAAGGCTTGAAACGCGATTGCGGATGCTAGGACAAGGCGCATTATTCGACTCCGTTCTCAGGTCTGCTTTTTTGAAATCATAGTGTGATCTTCCAAAAAGCTAACACCGGATCGGTCGCGTTTATTCACAAACAGGAAAGAAATTTTTCAGCTGCTGATGATTTTCAGGCAGCTTTGGGTTTCCTGATCCCAGGTTGTCCCTTCGATACAGGATTGGGTTTGCTTGCTATGGCCGCTACAGGCCAGGCTGGCTGAGGCCATGCAAACAAGTGCGATTGAGCAAAATACGGTTCTGATCATGATCTGTCCTCTTCGCGGAAGTATCGCCACCAGACTACCCGATTCCCGTGGATTCATCAAAAAGCTCGGCCAGCATCAGGCTAGCCGGGCTTTTTCTGAGTTATCGCAGGCGCTTATTCGCCAAACACTCGCTCGAAAATCGTATCGACATGTTTGGTGTGATAGCCGAGGTCGAACTTCTCTTCGATTTCCTCGGCGCTCAGCGCAGCGGTGACATCGGCGTCCGCCAGCAGTTCTTCTTTGAAGTCGGTCCGGTGTTCCCAGACTTTCAGCGCGTTGCGTTGAACCATGGCATAGGCATCTTCGCGGCTGACCCCGGCTTGGGTCAGCGCCAGAAGAACCCGCTGACTCATCACAAGGCCGGGGAATTTGTTCATGTTTTCCAGCATGTTTTCGGGGAAGATCAGCATTTTGTCGATCACGCCGGTCAGACGGGCCAGCGCAAAATCCAGAGTGATTGTGGCATCGGGGCCGATCATGCGCTCGACCGAGGAATGCGAGATATCGCGTTCATGCCACAGCGCCACGTTTTCCATCGCCGGGATCACAGCCGCGCGCACCATACGTGCCAGACCGGTCAGGTTCTCGGTCAGAACCGGGTTTTTCTTGTGCGGCATGGCCGAGGAGCCTTTCTGACCCATCGAGAAGAATTCGGCGCCTTCCAGAACTTCGGTCCGCTGCATGTGGCGAATTTCGATGGCGATGTTTTCAATACTGCTGGCGATGACGCCCAGCGTAGCAAAGAACGCCGCGTGACGGTCGCGCGGGATGACCTGTGTGCTGATCGGCTCTGGCACAAGTCCCAACTGGTCGCAGACATGTTCTTCGACACGCGGATCGATATTGGCAAAAGTGCCAACCGCGCCGCTGATCGCGCCAGTGGCGATTTCTGCACGGGCGTCGCGCATGCGGGACAGGTTGCGGTCCATCTCGGCGTAGAAGCGGGCGAAGGTCAGTCCCATGGTGGTCGGTTCGGCATGGATACCGTGGCTGCGGCCAATACGGACGGTATGTTTGTGCTCGATCGCACGGCGTTTCAACGCGGTTAACAAGCCTTCGAGATCGGCGATCAGGATATCGGCGGCACGGGTCAGCTGCACGTTCAGGCAGGTGTCCAGCACATCCGATGATGTCATGCCCTGATGCACAAAACGGGCTTCTTCGCTGCCGACATGTTCAGCCAGGTGGGTCAGGAAGGCGATGACGTCATGCTTGGTGACGGCCTCGATCTCGTCAATCCGGGCCACATCGAATTCCACGTCCTTGGCTTTCCACACCGCGTCGGCGTTCGCACGCGGGATCACGCCCAGATCGGCCATGGCGTCGCAGGCATGAGCCTCAATCTCGTACCAAATGCGGAATTTGGATTCAGGCGACCAGATGGCGACCATATCGGGGCGGGAATAACGTGGAATCATTGGCAGCATCGCCTTATTGTGATTGGGCAGTGGGTGATGTCGCGGGGTTTAAACCTGAGCAGCCACAGGAACAAGACGAGAGTGCAAATATGAGACGGTTTGCCCTGATTCTAGCGATCTGGCCAGGTGTTTTGGCAGCAAGCGAGTTCAGAGAGCTGTCAGGCCCTGAAATACTGGCGGCATTGACCGAGCGAAAGCTGGATTATGGCGGCGGTGTCTGGCAAACCTTCGAGGGCTCGATGCTGACGCAGTACTTCTCGGGTGGACCCAGCGCGGGTCGGTGGGCCGTTCGGGATAATCGCTATTGTTCGCTCTGGCCGCCGTCGGACTTGTGGGCCTGTTACGACGTTCAGCAAAATGGTCAGACGATCCGGTTTATTGATGACGCGGGCAATGCAACAGATGGCGTGTTTGCGGAATGATCCTGCCACGCGATTTGAAGGATTTCGCCGGAAGCTGGCTTCTGACGCGAAAAATCCGCGACAACAAGGCCGGGCAGATTGTGCAGGCCGATGGCATCGCTGATCTAGTGCCAGATGCCAACGGTCTGATCTATAGTGAAGAGGTGACGGTGCGTGTTCCGGGTCAGCCACCGATAAAGGGCACCCGTCGCTATCTATGGCGGTCAGATGGGGATCGCATTTCCGTTTATTTTGACGATGGGCGGTATTTTCATACGCTGAAACTTGGCGAAACCACGGTGACCGATCATCATGATTGCCCCCCTGACAGCTATGATGCAGATTACGATTTCTCGGGATGGCCAATCTGGACAGTCCGTTGGTCCGTGTCTGGACCGCGAAAATCTTATGAAATGGAGACCAAATACACGCTGCGATAGCGTAATCATCTTGCAGCAGACGCCCGGAACAGGCATTGCTGCAGGTGCAAATAAATCCGAACGTGGAGATATGAGATGAACGCAAACGTTTTGGCCAACGCATTTGGCCCACGCGAAGGAACGGCGCTGCGCGTCAAGCAGGTGGCTCTGGTTGTCTTGGGTGTCGCCGCTCTGGCCATCGCCGCAAAGATCAAAGTGCCAATGTGGCCGGTCCCGATGACAATGGGTACCTTTGCCGTTCTGACCATCGGCACAGCCTATGGCGCGCGTCTGGGTCTGGTCACCATGATGGGCTATCTGCTGGTCGGTGCTTTGGGCTTTGACGTTTTTGCCGGTTCGTCGGCTGAGAAATTTGGCCTGACCTACATGATGGGCGGCACGGGCGGCTATCTGGTTGGCTATCTGCTGGCCACCGTCATGCTGGGCGCCTTGGCCGCACGTGGTTGGGACCGGTCGGTTGGCAAACTGGCATTCGCACTGCTTTTGGCCAACGTACTGATCTATGTTCCCGGTCTGCTGTGGCTGGGTCAGCTGTATGGTTGGGATAAGCCGATCCTTGAATGGGGTCTGACACCGTTCCTGGCAGGGGATGCGATCAAGCTGGCTTTGGCTGCGCTGCTGATCCCTGCGGTTTGGAAACTGGTTGGAAACGCGCGCGGCTAACCGCGATTGCCATTTTCAATCTGAATGACCCGCGCCGGAGAGATCCGGCGCGGTTTTTTTGTTTTTTGAGATTTTTTAAAGTCTACAAAAGCAAGTCGAAACTAGTTGCGCTCGGCCTGATCCCAGATCCGGGCCACCCAGTTCGCAGGTCGAAAGTACTGTCGCATCGCGCGGAGTTTGTGCTTTGACCTGAGCGCCCTCAGGATATGCTGTTTCGGGGGCAGGTGTGGAACCGCGTCGTTATACTGCCCTTTGATCGCGTCCGGCGGGTTCAGCGACCCGGCAAAGATGACCACGCGGGTGCCTTTGGGTGGGCGCGTGTCTTTGAAGTAGTTCAGTGGGAAAGTTGGAATGCACTCGATCCGGAAATGACGCACCCATCCGGTCGGCCAGAACTTCACGCCGTTTGGAGCATTCTTCGTGACAAAATGCTGTTCGAACCGGTATTTGTCGGCCACGCCCTGAGGGTCAGCCGCAAAGACATCCTGAAGCGATGCAAGGGCACCAACGGGCATGCGGTAGATTGAGGTTTGACCCAGCCGGTTTAGAGGCTTGGCTACGTTGCGCGCCAGGACGACATCCTGAGGATCACCAAATTCAAAGAACGGGTCCAAAGAACCCGTGATCGCAACATCCAGATCCAGGAACAGAAATGGGCCCTTTATATCGGCCAGTTCAGCAGCCCAAAGCCTGGATTTTGGCCATTGTCCGATGGTGCGTTCGGGCATAAAGCCCGGCATTTCGGGCAAGTCAAAACATTCAACGCCGGGGTCGACCCCTTCGCGCGTGTCTGTAAAGGCGACAAACCGAAAGGGCGGCGTCGTGTTCGCGCAGACCATCCGGTAAAGGCGGTTGATATAGGGGGCACCGTAGCGCGTGCCCCAGTTGATGCAAACGATCTGTTTGTCCATACGCCTGCCGCTTACTGCCTAATAAAGCGGCCTTGTGACAGCTATTCCAATCAGTTGTCAATCAATATGGTCGTGACAAGTGCCGAGCCTTCCAGCGTTCTGTGCACCGGGCATTTATCGGCAATTTCCAGCAGCCGTTCCTTTTGTTCCTGGGTCAATGGGCCCTGCAATCGGATTTTCCGGTTGAACTGATCCACTTTGCCTTCGTTTGCCAGCCCTGCATCCTGTGCATGAACTTTGTCATGACAGACATCCACACTGATCCCGGTCAAGGGCCACCGTTTGCGTCGCGCATACATGCGAATGGTCATCGAGGTGCAGGCCCCAAGCCCGGACGAAACGAACCCATAAGGCGACATGCCGCGATCTGTGCCGCCATATGAGACGGGTTCATCCGCTACGGCATGATGGCGCGGTCCGGCCTGAATATCCTGCAAAAACCCATCCGGGTCTGCTTCGGTCACGCGAATAACGCCTTCGGGCGCGCCGGGAGGCGGGGCCGGGGGCCGCAGGGGCACGTATCGCGATACCCACGCAGCGATCACATCCGCCGCATACTCCGCATCTGCGGCACGGGTGATCAAGTGATCGGCGTTATCAAGCGTCACAAAGCTTTTGGGATGCTTGGCGGCCAGAAAGATGGTGCTGGCGTTGTCGATACCGACGGTTTCATCCAGGGGTGCATGAAGGATCAACAGGGCGGCTTTCAACTCTGCCACCGAGGGTGTCAGGGCCGTCTCAGCGATGTCGTCTACAAAGGCTTTGCCAATGCGGAACGGTCGACCACCCAGCGAGACCTCGGCGCTGCCTTCCTTCTGTATCTCGGTCAAAGCCTGTTCGAAATGGTGCGAAACATGGCTGGGATCAGCAGGGGCCCCCAGCGTGACCACCGCTTTGACCGATGGGATACCCGCGCGGGCGCGCAGCACAGCGGCTCCCCCTAGTGAATGGCCAATCAGCAGGGCTGGGGCCATGTTTCGGCCAGCCAGATAGGTCGCCGCCGCAATCAGGTCTTCGACATTCGATGTGAAAGTGGTGTTGGAAAACTCGCCCTCGGAATGCCCCAGACCGGTGAAATCGAACCGCAGCACTGCGATTCCCATCGCCGCCAATCGGGCTGAGACCCGGCGCGCGGCAGGGATATCTTTGGAACAGGTGAAGCAATGGGCAAACAGGGCCGTCGCCAGAACCGGACCATCGGGTAAATCCAGCCGAGCGGCAAGTTGGCCGCCATCATGACCGGCAAAGGTGATGCGTTCCGTAGGCATTTCGGCTCCTTCCATTGGGGGCGTTTGCAATATTGCGATCATGCAGGGCCTGCCACAACCTATATGTCAAAGGCGTCACGGTAAGGTGAGGGACTGCCGTAAGGTTGGCGACGGGTTTGAGGTCCGCCATCGAAACCGGAAGATAAGTCATTCATTCCGTTTTGTGATGTATAGTCAGTCAAACATTCGTTTTAATTACTTCACATAAAGACCCATCTTCCCGCTATCGAAACCATAGCCGGAGGGAAACATGGTAGATATTACAGCAAAGCCAAATGCACCCTGGGTTGGCATGGAACGGCTGGTCGCACTTATTCTAGCCGTCGTCTTGGGGTTCGCACTGGGCCAGTCTTTGTCACTTAGCGAGAATGAGCGTTCTGATACAATCAGCCCGCCCGTCGAAGACTGGCATGGCAATGTGCGGCGGTCGACCTGGCCTGACTAACCGGGTTACTACAGCCCCATAAGCTGGGCATCAAACGGATATCGCGTCAGGTTTTCGTAGCCATCTTCGGTTATGAGAACCTGGTCTTCCAGCTTGATCGAGAAATCGCCGCCCACCTCGCCAACCGCGGCCTCGACACACAAAACCATGCCGGGTTCCAGCGGATAGTCATAAGCCCCTGCAACCGCCTTGTCCGAGTAGGCGACAAGTGGCCATTCATCGCAGAGGCCAACGCCGTGCATCAGGCAGCCGTATTTCTGGGCCTGAAACTTATCATCCAGCCGATGCGAATTCGCTGTCAACTCGGGGATCATGACGCCGGGTTTCAGCATCTCCATATTGGTCATGATATGCTCATGTGCATGTTGCATGGCATAGACCATATCGGCGCGCGGCTTCCGATCGCCGATCCACCAAGTGCGTGAAATATCGACGCAAATCCCGTAGGATCCGATGAGGTCGGTGTCGAAAGCAATGATCTCATTTTGCTGGGTGATCCGGGGCCCGCATTCCTGAAACCAGGGGTTTGTGCGTTGGCCCGACGCCAGCAGGCGTGTCTCGATCCATTCACCACCGCGGCGGATGTTTTCGGCATGCAGAACGGCCCAGATGTCATCTTCCGATGTCTTCCCATCGCCCACATTGGCGCGGGCAAAGGCTTCCATCTCGGCCACGGCGGTTTCACAGGCATGGCTGGCACAGCGCATGGCCAGGATTTCATCGGGTCCTTTGATTGCGCGGGTTTTCTCGGTCAGCTCTTCGCCTTCCATGATCTCAAAACCCTGTGCCTCAAGCGCGCGCAGCCCGTGCAGCATGATTTTATCAACGGCCAGCCGTTTGTTGCCGCCGCCATGTTCCTCGATCAGTACCCGCACCTCGTTCGAGAACACATCGGCGGCCACATCCACCTTGTCGCCACGGTCAAAGTAAAACAAGTCCGCGCCCGACCGCTGTTCGCGGACCAGAGGGTTGAAGGTGGAGAGGAAGGGGGAGTTCTTGTAGTCCCAGATCACCATATAGCCATCGGCACACAGCAGGACCGCACGGAACGGGTTGTGGGTGTTCCACAGCTGCATATTGGTGCTGTCGGTCGCGTAACGGATGTTCAGCGGATCGAAAATCAGCAAACCACCATAACCGCGATCTACGATAGCCTGCGTTAGGCGTTTCCACCGAAAAGCGCGCATCTGGTCCAGATTGGGCAGCGCGAGCCCTGCTGCTGACCATTCGTCAAAGGCCAGCTGGGTGGGTCCGATCTCGATTCTGTCGTTGTCATTCGGTGTGCCATCGCCCAGCGTTTCGCCACGAGTTGGGTCGATTTTACGGGTATCCCGATAGTGTTGATTCACAGCGCGCCTCCCTCAGATTGAGGCAATCTTGTTGAGACGGTCGAAAGACGTCGCAGAAGATTGCGACCGCCCGCTTGTCGTTTTTTGACCGACATTCGAGAAATTCAATGATAGCTGGTTTTCATGAGCGTGATCCTGCAAAAGAAAATTCCTTACGATCCGACGGACTTACGCGCCTTGCCGGGCATCCAGCCGACACAGATGCAGGATTGGCTGTATCAGGATGATGCCTTTGCGGCGCAGATGAATAGACGCGCGGCGCTGCTGAGTGAACGTCGTGACGATGTGCTGGCGCTGGACCCGCAGGCAGAAGAGGCCGCGCAGGAGTTGTTGGCGCTGGTTCTGGCAACGGCTTACCCCGGTGCAACTGATCACGTAGTACGGCCTGACGGGGTGCGCGTTGAAATTGATACGGCACGACCGATGGATACGCTCTGCCTGTTGGTGCAAGAGGATTTCTGCATCCTTCAAAAGCATGGGAACGAACACGTTCTAACAGGTGCGATTCTGTGCTTTCCGGCCAGCTGGCGCCTGTCGGAAAAATTCATGCGGCCTTTGGTGGATATTCATATCCCCGTTGACAGCTATGATGACAACATTGCGCGGCGCGTGCAGCGTCTGTTTGATGGGATAAAGCCTGACCGCCCGCTGTGGCGCTTCAATGCGCTTTGGTATGAAGACCCCGAGCTTTACCAGCCGCGCAGCGCCAGTACCCCGCGTGAAAAGCCCGAGGAGGGGACAACCTCGTACCTACGTAGCGAGCGCCAAACCTTGCTGCGTTTGCCGCGCACCGGGGCAGTTGTGTTTTCGATCCACACCTATGTTCTGGCCGCAGACAGCCTGCCAAAAATGGAAAACCCCGCCTGACGGCGGGGCCTCCAAGGAGGGTCTTCGGTAATTCGGTTACATGCCCAGGACGTTGGCCACGTCGGCAAAGGCATTGCTGGCATTGAGCGCTACGATGGCAAAGGAAAAGACCAGAACCTGCGTGTTTAGCCGGAAGTCTTCACCCCGGATCAGATTAACGGCTGCCATCGAACAGGCGATGGGCATGGAAACGCTGGCAATCACGCCCGTTACACACCAACTGCTGAGCCGCAGGATGTCGCTTGGGCGGTCTTCGTCTTCGGTATTGTCTTGGATCTGCTCAAAAGGTTTGTTTTCGTTTGATGGCGGCTCCAGCGTCTCATCCGCGCGAAACGCGATGCTCAGTAGCTGGTCATCGGTCAGCTGGATCGGGCGGGCAGACGGGTTCGAGACCGCGATCTGTTCGTCGGGCTCGGGTATATCCACACCCGCGAATTGGCCGGATATTGATTGGAAAATCTGTTTTCTGTCTCGGGATTTTCCGGGCGCCAGAGTGTCAAACGCACTCATGAACTGTTCGAGCGTCAAAACAGTACGCGGCGACAGCCATTCGACGCGACGGGTCGAGCAGATATCGACCATGCGATATAGCATGACCGCCAGCATCAGCTCTGAAATCTCCGGATCGTCCAGTACAGGAGAGACCGGCGAGACAGTGATCTGCATCCTGTTCTGCGGGCGCGTGGCAATGCGGCGACGCGGCGCTGTTTTCAACCCCACCACCCGATCCAGGCGGTCGTGATGGGTGTCCGCGTTCGCGGCCTCGCGCTTAAGCGTCAGGCGCACCAGATACTGGCTTGAGACGATGCTGGCCTCTGTGTGATTCAGCATCGCTTTGCGCTCGATCAGGTGACCGTAATCCTGAAGTGTTGTCGCGACGATCGAACTAAACCGTTCGATTGCGCCATCGGCGTCGCCATCGAATTGCAGGCCGCCATGATAACTGCGGTTCTGAGCCACGGGAGTTTCCTTTGTCGCTTTCGTTGCAAATGAAAGGTTAACAACCGTTTTTGGGTAGAATTTGACGAAAAGTGCAAAAAAATCGAAAAATCCAATGATTGATTACGCTTTGGAAACCAATAAAATAAGGGGTTTTTGCGACCGCTGTGGCGACATTGTGGCGAAATTGCGTAAATCACGTGTTGCGCACATGACTGGGCTATTGGTCGATTCGGGCGGCCATGATGGCGATGGATTGCTGATAAACCGTGGCCGCGTTCCACTGTTCGATAACAGCGAAATTGGGCTGCCCCGGCTGATAGCCGCGCCCCGGTTTCCACCCTTTTTTGCGCAGGAAATTGGCGGTTGAGGCCATTGCATCCGTCAGGTTGTAAAAATCCACGCGGCGATCCCCAGTGGCATCCACACCGTATTTCAGAGCATTGCCTGGCAGGAACTGGGTATGGCCCAGCTCGCCATGTTTTGCCCCTTTTGTCGCCATCGTGATACTGCCCTGATCGACCAGTTTCAGTGCCCCAATTGCATGGGGAACGAAGAACTCGGATCGGCGACAATCATAGGCCAGAGTGGTTATTGCTGACACGACTTGGCTGTCGCCCATGAAATTGCCAAAGCCGGTTTCCATGCCGTGGATGGCAATCAGAACGCCTGCTGGCACGCCGTATTGCTGTTCAAGCGCAGCGTAAAACTGCGGGTTCCGCGCTTTGCGTTTGCGCCCTTGGGCAACAATCGCGTCTGCGCCGCGCACACGCATGAATTTGTCCAGCGAATATCTGAAACTCTTCTGGTTCCGGTCCGCCGCGATGGTTCTTGTGGCGTATTGCGTCTGTGCCAGCGCTTGAAGGCCCTTCTTTTTCACTCCTGCCTTTCTGGCCTCTTTGGCGAAATCGGCTTTCCAATCGTCGAACCCGGCATTGGTATTTCCGCAAGGGGCCGCAAGGCCAAGCGTCGGTGCAGACAGGGCGAGCGTGAGGCTTAGAATGCGCAACATCAAGTCAATTCCTTTGTACAATCTGCATCAAGGCTAAACGCCAACCGTCCCCTGTCAAAGGCGTTAATACAGGTCCAACTCGCCTGCTTGCTTGAGGTCTTCGAACCATTCATCAGGCGTTTTGCCGATCTTGGCGTGTTTGACCATCATCGCGTTCATGTTCGGCAGCTCCGAGGAGTCTGGCCAGTTCTCCGGCTGCCAGAGGTTGGCGCGGATGACGCATTTGGGGCAGTGGGCAAAGGCGGTTTCGACATGGACCAGCAGCGCCAGTTTGGGCGCTTTGCTGTTGACGGCCATGGTCCCCAACAGCGTCTCATCCGCACAGATACGCGCCGTGCCGCGAAGGCGCAGCGTCTCGATCTTTCCGGGGACAAAGAAGATCACACTGACGCGTGGGTCTTTCAGAACGTTGTGAAAGGTATCGACGCGCTTGTTGCCGGGGCGGTCAGGGATGGCAAGAAAGTTGTCAGAGATGACGTGCACGAACCCTTCGGGGTCGCCACGCGGCGAGATATCAAGATACCCGTCCGGATTGGCAGATGCGATCAAGCAGAAGGTGGACCTGTCGACGAAGTCCCTGCACATCTGATCCAGAGCCGGCAATTCCTTTGCGATGATCTGAGGCAATGGCACGCCGGAGATGCCTTCCAGCTGTTCTGCCGAGGTCACATAATCCGTGAATTGCGCGAACGGGTCATCGGATGACATATGCTCTCTCCCAACCTGTTTTGGCGGCCAGTTTGAAAGATCACGACAAACGAAACAAGGGCGCCCGAATGGACGCCCTTGCAGATAGATGTAACCCAGTGCCGGATCAGCAGCTGTAGTACATGCCGTATTCTACCGGGTGCGGTGTGTGCTCGTAGGTTTCGACCTCTTCCATCTTCAGTGCGATGTAGCCGTCGATCTGGTCCTTGGTGAACACGTCGCCCTGCAGAAGGAAGTCGTGATCGGATGCCAGAGCTTCCAGAGCCTCGCGCAGCGAACCGCAAACGGTTGGGATGTCGGCCAGTTCTTCGGCAGGCAGATCGTACAAGTTCTTATCCATGGCCTCGCCCGGATCGATCTTGTTCTTGATGCCGTCCAGACCAGCCATCAGCAGCGCAGCAAACGCCAGGTAGGGGTTCGCAGCCGGATCCGGGAAGCGGGCCTCGACGCGCTTGGCTTTCGGGCTTTCGGTCCACGGAATACGGACACAACCCGAACGGTTGCGGGCCGAGTAGGCGCGCAGAACCGGGGCCTCAAAACCCGGGATCAGACGCTTGTAGCTGTTGGTCGACGGGTTGGTGAAGGCGTTCAGGGTCTTGGCGTGCTTCAGAACACCGCCGATGAAGTACAGCGCTTCGTCCGACAGATCGGCGTATTTGTCGCCTGCGAACAGCGGCTTGCCGTCTTTCCAGATCGACATGTTCACGTGCATGCCGGTGCCGTTGTCACCTGCGATGGGCTTCGGCATGAAGGTTGCCGATTTGCCGTAGGCGTGAGCTACGTTGTGGATGACATACTTGTACTTCTGCAGCTCGTCGGCTTGCTTGGTCAGGCTGTCAAAGATCAGACCCAGCTCGTGCTGGCACGAGGCAACCTCGTGATGATGCTTGTCGACCTTCATGCCCAGACGTTTCATGGTCGACAGCATTTCCGACCGCAGGTCCTGGCTTTCATCAATCGGGTTTACCGGGAAGTAACCACCCTTGACGCCCGGACGATGGCCCATGTTGCCCATTTCGTACTCGGTGTCGGTGTTCCAGGACGCGTCGGTGGCATCCACTTCGTAGGACACCTTGTTGATGCTGTTCGAGAAGCGGACATCGTCAAACAGGAAGAATTCGGCCTCGGGCCCCATATAGGCCACATCACCGATGCCCGAAGACTTCAGGTAGGCTTCGGCTTTTTCAGCGGTGCCACGCGGGTCGCGCTCATACGCTTCACCAGTGTCGGGCTCTACAACCGAGCAGTGCAGGCAAATGGTCTTTTCCGCATAGAACGGATCGACATAAGCGCTGTCAGTATCGGGCATCAGTTTCATGTCAGATGCTTCGATTGATTTCCAGCCCGCGATGGACGACCCGTCGAACATGAAGCCTTCTTCGAGGAAGTCTTCGTCAACCTGATCGGCCATAACGGTCACGTGCTGAAGTTTGCCGCGCGGGTCGGTAAAGCGGATGTCGACATATTCTGCGTCTTCATCGCGGATCAGCTGAAGAACTGCGTCCTTGCTCATACTATCTATTCCTCTGGTTTGAAGATGGGTGTGTTACAGCGCGTCCGAGCCGGTTTCGCCGGTACGGATGCGGATGGCTTGTTCAACGGGTGAGACAAAGATCTTACCGTCGCCGATCTTGTCGGTTTTTGCGGCCGAAACGATGGCTTCGATGGCGGCGTCGACCTGATCGTCGTCCAGCACCACCTCGACCTTCACTTTGGGCAGGAAGTCGACCACATATTCAGCACCACGGTACAGTTCCGTGTGACCTTTCTGGCGGCCAAAGCCCTTAACCTCGATCACGCTGAGGCCCTGGACGCCGACGTCCTGCAATGCCTCTTTCACTTCGTCCAGTTTGAACGGCTTGATGATCGCTTCGATCTTTTTCATCCCGGCTCACCTCGCATGGTTGTCAGACCCGCAGTGATCACGTCTAAATCGGGGGGGCAATGTGATTGCGGATTTGGCTTGTTTCGGATGGATGGAATCTTGGCGGCGGGTTAAGTTTTGTGCAACTTGCACAAAAAGTAATCACAATTGAATCGCATGAGGGTTCGGGATGGTGGAATTGCTGACGGCGGCGCAGATGCGGGCGATTGAACAGGCGGCCATCGAGTCCGGTAAAGTCACCGGGCTGGAGTTGATGGAGCGTGCCGGGCAGGGCGTTGTTGAGGCGATCTTTGAGGAATGGCCGGAGTTGACGGATCGAGGGGCCAGCCCCTCGAGCTCCCCGGGATATTTGGGGCCAGATGAAGAGGATCCCCTGCGTGCCGTGGTGTTGTGTGGGCCGGGGAACAATGGCGGTGACGGGTTTGTTGTCGCGCGGTTGTTGCGAGAGCGGGGATGGGAGGTTGAGGTTTTTCTGTATGGCGATCCCCTTAAATTGCCACCGGATGCGCGGATGAACTATGAGCGGTGGATAAGCATCGGAGAGGCAAATCCCCCATCAAAGTTGCCAACTGATACTTGCCTTAAGCTGATCGATGTTTTTTCGAAGGCAGAGGTTCCAACGGTTTTCGTGGATGCTGTGTTCGGTACCGGACTTTCAAAGCCGCTTTCCAAAAGCACTTTCGAGTTTGATTTACTTATGCAAAACCTGATCTCTCATGAGAATGTCAAACGGGTGGCAGTCGATGTTCCTTCGGGCTTGTGTTCGGATAGCGGAAAGCAAATTGGTCACAGTTATCGTGCAGAATTGACCGTTTCGTTTCACGCATTAAAGGATGGCCATGTTCTTGGAATGGGGCCTGATGTTTGCGGAAAAGTCGTCGTCAAATCCATTGGTCTTGAAAGAAAAGGATTGTTTGAGAGAGCTTCTGATCCAGTGCAGTTGATCGAAATCGATCTGGACTCGGATTGCGATGTGTCTTCAGAAACTCGAGAGCTCACCAAGTCTGCGTCGTCTCACAAATACTCCCACGGCCATGCACTGATCCTGTCCGGCGGTCCCGGCAAAACAGGCGCAGCCCGGTTGGTGGCGCGGGGGGCTTTGCGGATCGGGGCAGGGCTGGTGACGCTGGGTGTACCTCCCTCGGCGCAGATGGAGGTTGCGACGCAAGTCACGGCGATCATGTTGCAGCGGGTTGAAGGTGCAGATGGGTTGTCCGAGGTGTTGCTGGACGAACGGCTTAACGCTTTGTGTCTTGGCCCCGGTCTAGGTTTAGAACGTGCGCGCGAACTCGTGCCGGTTGCCTTGGAGGCTAGGCGCGCAACGGTTTTGGACGCGGATGCTTTGACCGCTTTTGGAGATGACCCCGCTGCACTGTTCGCGCAACTGCACAAGAACTGTGTACTGACCCCTCATGGGGGCGAGTTTGCGCGTTTGTTTCCGGACATCTCGGAAAAACTAAACGCTGTGCCAATCAAAGGTCCGGCCTATTCCAAGGTTGATGCGACGCGAGAGGCCGCTCAACGGGCAGGGTGCATTGTGCTGTTTAAAGGACCAGACACGGTGATCGCAAACCCGGACGGGCAATGTTCTATCAATGCCGCGGTTTATGAACGCGGGGCCCCTTGGCTGGCAACAGCTGGGTCAGGCGATGTCTTGGCCGGGTTTATCACTGGTTTGCTTGCACGCGGTTTCGGCCCGATGCAGGCTGCTGAAAGCGCAGCCTGGCTTCATGTGGAATGTGCCCGACAGTTCGGGCCGGGCCTGATCGCCGAGGACTTGCCTGAGCAACTGCCGGCCGTGTTTCGGACACTGGAGACGTGAAGGCAATTAGCGGGTTTTGGCCGTGATCGCCAAGAAATAACGGTTTTATAGTGTCGCCGATCGCTGGGTGATGCCTGGGATTTGCATGAGCCACCGCAAAGGTGCAAACTTGCCTTGGTGGATCAAAAGAGACACCACGCAATTCCAAGCTAGTGATCAAAAAAATATTTATGCCCACATCTGTGGGATTTGGCAGCTGAATCGACGGCGGGCGACCCGGAACCCTCATCACCGGAAACACATGTTTTTGTGATTGTCTGGGCAGTACCAAAACCTAAGCCATTGATGGTGATTGATATGAACTCTTATTTCAAACCAACATCCGCTGCCGCCATTGTGGTCACAGCCACTGCGACCTCGGCAATCGCCGAATTGAAGTATGAAAACAACAGTGGCGGTTATGTCGAACTGTATGGTCAGTTCAACCCGGCGCTGATCTCGGTCGACGATGGGCAGGAAACCGAAACCCGCGTGCTGGACAATGATCTGTCCAACAGCCGGGTTGGCCTGCGTCTGATGCAGCCCTTCGGGACCAACGAATTCACGTTCCGGTTTGAAACCGGGTTAGGTTTGCCCGGATCGGCATCAGCTGATCAGTTCGGCACCAACAGCGATGGGTGGTCGCGTGAGGATATCCGACATGTGGATTTCGCGCTGAAAGGGGGATGGGGCAAATTCTCGGCCGGACAGGGCAGCATGGCCTCGGACGGGGCGGCTGAGGTGGACCTGACCTATGTCGGTACGGCGCTTTATTCCTTTACCAATGATGAGAATTCCAGCTTCTTCTATCGTGGCACTGATGGCGTTCTGAGTGACATCACAATCGGAGACAGTAGCAGCAACTTCGATGGGTCCCGGCGCGGCCGCATTCGCTATGACACGCCAGATTTCAACGGGTTTTCAGCCGCCATCGCCTATGGCCAGAACATTCTGTCCAGCAGTGATGATGATGACTACTACGATATCAGCCTTGGATATCAATCCACCTTTGCTGGCGGCGCTGAAGTCAAAGCCGCGCTGGCCTATGCCGTGCGGTCGCGTGATGACAATTCCGGGGACCGCAAGGATACGATCGGATCCGCGTCGGTTCTGTTGCCCAGCGGGTTAGGCGTTACATTCGCGGCTGGTACCCGGGATGAAGATGAGGCTGGCGTCTCGGACCCCAGCTTCTGGTATGGAAAGCTGTCATATGAAGGCGATTGGATAGCCTGGGGAAAAACCGGTCTCGGTATTGACTACTATGACGGCTCGGACTTCGAGACCGATGGCTCTAGTACCCAGGCCTGGGGGATCGCTGTGGTTCAGCGGATCGACAGCATCAATACCGATGCCTACCTGAAATACCGCAATCACGATTTTGATGACGGGACTTCGTTCGACAAGAATGCGGCTTGGGTTTTGGGCGCGCGCTGGCGGTTCTAAAAGCACGTTCTGAAGGAATGCACTGGCCCCGCTTTGATACTGAGCGTTTTTTCGTTGCAGACACCCTAAAACCGGGGTGATCGGGCCTTTGACCCCTTGCACGCGGGCGGCTGTGCAAATAGAAGGCGTCAAATTTGCCCGGCGCGCCCGTGTTGCGCGCCCCGAATCCTATGGGGACTACCATAATGCAGGTTACCGAGACGCTGAACGAAGGTCTGAAACGCGGCTACAACATCGTTGTGACCGCAGCTGAGCTGGACGATAAGGTCAACGAAAAACTGACCGAAGCGCAGCCCGAGGTCGAAATGAAAGGTTTCCGCAAAGGCAAGGTGCCGATGGCGCTGCTGAAGAAGCAGTTTGGCCAGCGTCTGTTGGGTGAAGCCATGCAGGAAACCATCGACGGTGCGATGAACAAGCACTTTGAGGACAGCGGTGAGCGCCCAGCGTTGCAGCCCGAGGTCAAGATGACCAACGAGGACTGGAAAGAAGGCGACGATGTCGAAGTTGCGATGTCTTACGAAGCCCTGCCAGCGATTCCCGAGGTTGACCTGAAGTCGGTCGAGCTGGAAAAGCTGGTTGTCAAAGCCGATGATGCAGCGGTCGAAGAAGCGCTGAACAACCTGGCGGAAACCGCGCAGGACTTCAAAGCGCGCCGCAAGGGTTCGAAAGCCAAGGACGGCGATCAGATCGTGTTCGACTTTGTCGGTAAGGTCGATGGCGAAGAGTTCGAAGGCGGCTCGGCCGAGGACTACCCGCTGGTTCTGGGCTCGAACAGCTTTATCCCGGGTTTCGAAGAGCAGCTGGTCGGCGTGAAGGCCGAAGAAGAAAAGGACGTGAACGTCACTTTCCCCGAGGAATACGGTGCGGAACACCTGGCCGGTAAAGATGCGGTTTTCAGCTGCACAATCAAAGAAGTGAAAGAACCGGTTGCCGCTGAACTGAATGACGAGCTGGCCAAGAAATTCGGTGCCGAAGATCTGGACGCGCTGAAAGGTCAGATCTCTGAACGTCTGGAAGCTGAATATGCTGGCGCCTCGCGCGCTGTTATGAAGCGCGGCCTGCTGGATGTGCTGGACGAGAAAGTCTCGTTTGACCTGCCCCCGTCGCTAGTTGAGGCCGAGGCCAAGCAGATCGCGCATCAGCTGTTCCACGAAGAAAACCCGGATGTGGAAGGCCACGACCATGGCGAGATTGAGCCGACCGACGAGCACAACAAGCTGGCCGAACGCCGCGTGCGTCTGGGCCTGTTGCTGGCCGAGCTGGGCCAGAAAGCCGAGGTTGAGGTGACCGATGCGGAGATGACTCAGGCGATCATGAACCAGGCGCGTCAGTACCCGGGTCAGGAACGTCAGTTCTTTGAGTTCGTTCAGCAGAACGCTCAGATGCAGCAGCAGCTGCGCGCGCCGATCTTCGAAGACAAGGTTGTCGACTACGTGTTCGAACTGGCCACAGTTGCGGACAAAGAAGTCAGCAAGGACGATCTGCAAAAAGCCGTTGAGGCACTGGAAGAGGAATAATCCTCTTCCCCCTTTTTGTGGGGGGCTGAAATAGAGCGGAGCCGCCTTTGAATAGGGCGGCTCCGCGTGGGTGGCTTTTGTATTATGAGGTGAGGGGGTCAGGCCTCATGAGCAAAAGCACGGGGGGTATCTAGCAGAGCATGTCTTTGCTCTGGCGTGAAGGTATCGGTCAGCGTCTCAATCAACCGAAGAACATCTTGACGTTCCTCTTCGGTGCGCGCTGCGCTCATCTGCTCAACAAAGTATTTCTCAAGATCCGTGAGCGGTTTGTGATCGCGGTTCGCGGGTTGCTTCTCGATGGCTTTTTTCGAGTTGAACAGGGCCAGCGCCTCTTCTTCTTTCAGGAACACGTCCTCGTGGATACCGGCGAATTCGCGAATGCCTTGGATACGTTCGTCAGTACAATCCAGCAGTGCGGCCAGAGCCGACACTTTGCCCATCGGAACGGTTTTGCCCACATAGTCGTAAGGCGCGCAATTCGAGCGTTTCAGAACCCGGTCCATGACCGGATCGATCACAGTGATGATGTCTTCCATGCCAGCATTCTTGGCGTATTCAAGCGAGCCAATCATCAATTCGCAGGTCGCATAAGAGACCGAGTTTTTCTCTTTCCCGCGGCTGAGCCTTTGAGTGTCGACACAGAAGCGTGTGGATTCCCACATTCTCGCGCTACGGATCGGAGCCTCTCCGTCGAGAATGGCTGAGAAAACATCAGCCAGCATGTGAGGTCCGGTGGTCTGTAGGGCACGCACGGCTGCGACGACATTCCCCCCGTCGTCGAGTCCGATCACATATGCCGGGTCCAGATGATCGAATTCGTCAATCTCTTTCCCGTCTTCGATCTTTACGTCCCATCCAAGGCGCCCGCCGAAAACGCGCGCACGCAGTTCATACATTTCGTCGAGAACTTCGCCGAACAGGTGTCTGTTCAGCCCATCAACAACAACAATCATTTTTTCCCCCTTCGAGTGGTTGTTCGGTAAACTAGACGTTACCGTTTTGCCGGGGGTTTTCTATTGGGGGTTTCCCGTATTTTGGCAGAATTTGGGGTTTTTTGTGGTTAACTAGGCGTAATGAGGCCGATGGCGATAGCGCGACCAACCGCTTGTGGCGTTGTCAATGCGCTGAGTTTCTCGCGGCTGGATCGCAGATGAACCTCAACCGTGCGATGCGAAATCGACAGGATATCGCCGATATCCTGTTGCGATTTCCCCGCTGCAACCCATTGCAGGATCTCGACTTCACGTGTCGAAAGGTTGGGATGATAGAGCGCGCTTGTAATCTCATCAGAAGACACGACATGGTCGTGGATATGTACAGCCATGGATTGCAAGTCGCCAATCACATGGGTGTAGAGCTTGCGCCACTCTTCCTTGCTGCAGTCGCGCGAGGCGCTTAGCAATCCGATATCCCCGAACGGCCCCCGGACTGGTATCGTAACACCTTGGTTTGATATGCCAAATTCACTGGCATCATTGAACATGCGCTGGAATTCAGGGCCGCGTTCCAACCGGCTCCAATCCACGGGTGCGATACTGCGACGGGCCATGTGGATCGTGGGGTCGATCATGATCAGACCCTGGTTCTGGTAATGTTCGGTCCAAGCATCATCATAAGTTACAAAGCCCGCAACCGTACCAGACGCAGGGTTCATGCCTGCATAGGCGGCATGATCCATATCATGCTTTTCGCACACTTGTTTCAGAAACTCGGTATACCGAGTTTCTGCATCCGGCAGAGTGCTCAGATCAACAATTTCCATGCGGCGTCTACCAACTGCGGCCCATCCCACAGGCCCGATGGTGTCTTCGGACCAGTAGTAAACTTAGAGCGGAACCCAAATTACCTCACATCGGAAAGGACAACATACTTTCGGGAATATGACAAGGCGAGGTGCCAATTGTCTGCACATTTGAGTATTACTTGCGTAGACTAGAACATTTATATCACTATAACCAAATTCCAAATCCACAGGCGTTGTCCTGGATTTGGTATGGTGTCAGGGGCCAGGTCTCAGGCCTGTTTCAACCAGCATTCCGCGCGCTTTTGCTTCGGGATAGAAGCCTTTGGCGTACAGGAAAATCGCCCGTTGCTGGTCACCATCGGATAGCAGCCATGCGCCCCGTAGGTACTTCCCTGCGAACTCCAGATTGGTATCTGCGTCCAATAGGCCCTGAGCGTCGCCCTGATAGCCCATTGAGCGCGCTGTGGCCGGCAGAATCTGCAACAGTCCGTAATACGGTCGGTTTACAGCCCACGGTCTGTGCGTACTTTCACGGATCGCCAGCTTGTGCACGAGTTCGCGGGGCAGGTCGTAATGATCGGCCCAATTGTTGATCGATGCACGCAGTTCTGGCGTTTCATTGGGGTAGAGCGGAGGATCGAACGCTTCGGTGTCGTTTCGCGATACCTCGGCGCCGCTACATGCGTTTAGAGCCGAGATTGCGATCAACGTGATGAGGCCACGGCGGGAGAAGACTGCCATTTATGTACTCCAAGCTCAGAAGCGCGATGATATGGATCGCATTGGGTGTCGCAACCATATCCGTGAATTTGGGCCGAATTTTGCTGGTTGGAAATTAAAAAAGGGCCGCGCGGAAGGCGCAGCCCTTTGTTGCGTTCAGCGTGGCCTGATCAGGCTTTTGCTTCGTCTTCTTCAGCAGCGGGTGCTGTGTCAGAAACCAGCTCGTCATCATCCGAAGCGGCGGAACCGATGTCGTCGAACAGTTCTGCGATCTCGAATTCAGCAGCGGCTTCTTCTTCAGCGGCCAGTTCCTGGATCGATTTGCCCGACGCCTGCAGTTCGGCTTCTTCTTCCGAACGGGCGACGTTCATCTTGATCTCAACTTCGACCTCGGGGTGCAGTTTGACTGCCAGCGAGTGCAGACCCAGTTCCTTGATCGGTGCGATCAGGGCGATCTGTTTCTTGTCGACTGTGAACCCAGCCTGAGTCGCAGCGTCTGCGGCGTCACGCGGGGTGACCGAGCCGTACAGAGCGCCAGCATCCGAGGCCGAGCGAATCACGATGAACTGCTGACCGTCCAGCTTTTCAGCCAGTGCTTCAGCTTCTTTCTTGGTTTCCAAGTTGTGCGCTTCAAGCTGCGCCTTGCGCGCTTCGAACGAGGCGATGTTCGACTCGGACGCGCTCAGCGCTTTGCCCTGGGGCAGCAGGAAGTTGCGGGCGTAGCCGGGCTTGACGTCAACGACGTCGCCCATCTGACCCAGTTTCGCAACGCGTTCCAGCAGGATAACTTGCATGTCAGTCTCTCCTTACTTCACGGCGTAGGGTAGCAGGGCGAGGAAGCGGGCGCGCTTGATAGCACGGGCCAGTTCACGCTGCTTTTTCGCCGAAACGGCAGTGATGCGCGAAGGTACGATCTTGCCACGCTCAGAGATGTAGCGCTGCAGAAGACGGGTGTCTTTGTAGTCGATTTTCGGCGCGTTCTCACCCGAGAACGGGCAGACCTTGCGGCGGCGGAAAAATGGTTTTGCGGCCATGGTTTAGTGTCCTTTCCTCAGGCGGTGATCAACGACGCTCGCGGCGGTCGCCACGTTCGTCACGCTTCTGCATCTGAACCGACGGGCCGTCTTCGTGACCGTCAACCTTGATGGTCAGAACGCGCATCACGTCATCATGCAGGCGCATCAGGCGCTCCATTTCCTGAACGGCGCCCGCGGGCGCGTCGGTTTTCAGGAAAGAGTAGTGACCCTTGCGGTTCTTGTTGATCTTGTAGGCCATCGTCTTAACGCCCCAGTACTCGCTGTCGACGACGTTGCCGCCGTTGTCAGCCAGAACGGTGCCGAAGTGTTCGACAAGGCTTTCTGCCTGCGCGTTGGACAGATCCTGACGCGCGATCATTACATGCTCATACAGTGGCATGTTCACTCCTGTTTATATCAAGGCGCATTTCAAAGGCGGGGCCATCTGGTCCTTCGCGACCCTGCCACGAGAGGCTGCGCGATTCATACGTAGTGCGAAGGATGGCCCGATATACACGTTTCAGCGCGCGGGGCAAGACCTGCCATAGATGCCTTGGTGAAGTCGCCCAATTTCCTTTGCTGCGCCCAATTCCTGACGCTTTTCGGCTCAAGGTTGTTTACCAAACCGGAGATGAGCCGGACAGTTAGCCGAGAAAGGCAACCTATTCAGGGTGAATATGTTATGACCGCGATGAACACAAACACACTTACCAAGCAGACCCCCAGCGCGAGCTTTGAGCATTCGGTGCCGGTCAAGATCGCGTTCAAGGCGAACTGGCAGGCGCGGATCATTCTAGCGCGGGTTGTTGGCGCGTTTCTGATCGTCTCTGCCTTTTCCATGTGGCTGATGCCGGGGTCGGTGATTGGCGCTGAGGTCTGGCCGATCAAACTGGCTGCATCCATGTTGTTCCTGATTATCGGGGTCAGCCTGCTGACGATCGAGTTGATGGACCCGCGTCCAGACGCCTATTTTGATCCCATCCGCCGCGAAGTGCGCATTCTGCAAAAGAATGAAAACGGTCGCCCACAGACCGTACTGCGCCGCAGCTATGACACGTTGGGTGGAGCCCGTTTCGAGGACGATGAGGTGGAACTCTATGACGTCGATGGTAGTCTTTTGATGAAGCTGCCCTTGCAATCGGCGGATGTTAGCCGAGCGCTCAAAGCGCAATTGAGCCAAACAGTAACAATTTTCGCCTGATTTTTATTCTGTTCAAAAAGGAACAGAGTTTGTGAATCAAAATGACTTGTGTGCCGCCGTTTGGCGGCACATTTTTGTTTCCGAGCAAACGCGCTAGTTTGCATAGTGTTCATAAACCCGGAGACTGTCATGAAATCCACACTTCTTGCCGCCGCGCTTGCACTGTCGGCGACCACAGCGTTCGCCAGTGCCGAGAAATACGTTCTGGACCCGAGCCACAGCCAAGTACTCTTCAGCTACGACCACCTTGGTTTTTCGACCACCTATGGCATGTTCTCGGGCTTTGAGGGCGAGATCATGTTTGATCAGGAAAACCCTGCAGCCTCGACTGTGTCGGTCTCCATGCCTGTGATGTCGATGTTTACTGGCTGGGAAGCGCGCTCGGATCACTTTATGACCGAAGATTTCTTTGGTGCCTCTGAGGGAGACATGGTCACCTTTACCTCGACCGGTATTGAAGTCACCGGTGAAGGCACAGCTAATATCACAGGTGATCTGACCATGAACGGCGTCACCAAATCGGTTGTTCTAGATGCGAAGCTGAACAAAGTGGATCAGCACCCGATGGCAAATAAGCCCTGGGCGGGTTTCAACGCGACCACAACTCTGGTCCGCAGCGAATTTGATCTGGGCCAGTTCGCCCCGTTCGTCAGCGATGAAGTCGAAGTTCAGATCTCGGTCGAAGCGCAAAAAGCAGACTAATATCCGATCTAACTCTGGAATAGAAACCGCCGGCGGCTTTGCCCCGGCGGTTTTTTGTAGGCTTATTCGGCCCGGATCGCGGTCAGATCAATCGTAACCGATACGGCAAAGGCCAGCGAATCCTCGGCTGGCATCGTCGCGCCGATTTCGAAATCGAGACGGTTTAGCTCCAGCCGCCCTGCAACGGTTGCGGTGTTGCCCTGAAGTGCCAGGTCGAACGGCAAGACCACATCCAGCGTCTTGTCTCGAATGGTCAGGGGGCCGCGGGCCTCGTACCCGGTTTCTGTTTTATACAGGTCGGCTGCAAAACGCGCGGTTGGAAACTGGTTGTTGTCAAAGAAATCGGCACCCATCGCCTGATCCGTGACCGTTCCAAGGGTAAGCGATCCGATAGATACATTTACATCAACCGATCCGGCCAGGCCGGGCTCAGATAGGTCCTCGAAAGCGATGGCTGCTGTCCAATCCGCAAAACTACCGGTGACCGGGCTGCCTAGCTGCGTGATCGTGATCGACAGGGTGCCATCTTGCACCTGCCAGTCCGATTGCACCTCGGCAAGCTCTGTCGTGTCGGTATGTGCCTTGGAGTGATCTGCAAAGACGCCGATCATCCCGCCGCCGATCAGAACCGCGCCCCAGATGCACAGCGCTGCGAAGGCGGGCAGGATGGAGTGGTGTTGGGCAGGGGGCTCTGGGGCGTCAGAGTGGCCGGGCAACATGCGACGCAAGGTGCTGTCTTTATCAACTACATGGTGTTTCAAAGCGCCCATGATGTGCAGTGCCAAGGACCCTGCCAGAACCCAAATGAACAGCCAATGCAGCCCGGCTGTGACCTCTGCCACATAGGGCGATTTGGGGACAAAGGGCAGATTTTGGCCAAAGGGCCAGAAGATCGGAGCAAATCCTTCGGCAGCGGCGTGATGTATCCAGCCCGTTAGCGGGACAACAACCAGAGAGGCATAGAGCATCCAATGCACCGTCTCGGCGGCGAAGGCTTCTGGCCTGTTTTCGGCATTCAGCAGCCCGGGTTTGGTTTGCGTGACAGCCCAGAGGATGCGCCCCAGTGCGACAAAGAACACTGTAATCCCGACGGTTTTGTGAAGTGAGAACAACCGGGCGGCGCGGGCGATGTCCTCTTCTGTGGTCGGGATGGAAGGATCATAGATCGCGTGGGCCAGTTGGTTGGCGAACCATCCCAAAGGCAGTGCCGTAAAAATCAGCAGAGCGGTCAGCCAGTGAAAGGCTTTGGTGACACTGCCATAGCTTGAGAACGTGTTAATTGCGGGCATCGGATGGGAACTCCGGATTTGTTTGGCTGTGTCCAACCTAAAGCCACCGGGCGTGCGTGCAAGTAACAGCTTGCGCACATACCCAGTGCCGCTATGCACCCTACTTGTGCCGCGCCCCTTGTCAGTTTACACCCCGCCGCAACCTAACGTCATCCATGAGGTTGCAATGACACGCGCGTTCGTTTTCCCGGGGCAGGGTGCCCAGACCATCGGAATGGGCAAAGCACTGGCCGAAGCCTATCCGGCCGCCCAAGCCGTTTTTGATGAGGTCGACGACGCACTGGGTGAAAAACTGAGCCATCTGATCTGGGAAGGTGACATTGCTGATCTCACGCTGACGCAGAACGCTCAACCCGCGCTGATGGCCACCTCGCTGGCCGCAATGCGCGCGTTGGAGGCTGAGGGTGTCTCGGTCACCGATGCAGCCTTTGTAGCTGGGCATTCGCTGGGGGAATACTCAGCGCTGGCGGCTGCGGGTGCTTTGTCGGTTGCCGATACCGCCCGCCTTTTGCGCAAGCGCGGGCAGGCGATGCAAAGTGCCGTTCCCGTGGGCGAAGGCGCGATGGCCGCGATCCTTGGCCTTGACCTGGAAGGCGTACGCGCCGTGGCTGAAGAGGCCGCACAGGGTGACATTTGTCAGGCTGCCAATGACAACGATCCGACCCAGGTTGTTGTGTCTGGCGCAAAGGCCGCCGTCGAACGTGCGGCAGAGATTGCCAAAGAAAAGGGCGCAAAACGCGCGATTTTGTTGCCTGTAAGTGCTCCATTTCACTGTGCGCTGATGCAACCTGCTGCAGATGTAATGGCAGAGGCCCTGGCGGCGGTTGAGATCAAAGCTCCGGCAGTGCCTCTCGTCGCCAATGTGCGCGCCGAGGCGGTCTCGGACCCTGATCTGATCCGGCAGTTGCTGGTCGAACAGGTCACCGGTTCCGTGCGCTGGCGTGAAAGCGTGCAGTATATGGCGGCACAAGGGGTGACCGAAACCTGGGAGATCGGTGCAGGCAAGGCGCTGTCTGGCATGGTGCGCAAGATCAACCGCGACATAGCCGGCAAGGCGGTTGGCACACCTGACGATGTCCAGAAGGCCATTGGCGCCGAATCGTAAGCATAGAATGCGCCCGCAAGGGCGCCTCACGAAGGAAACAGAATGTTTGATTTGACTGGTAAGAACGCGCTGATCACGGGCGCGTCAGGCGGGATCGGAGGTGACATTGCGCGCGCGCTGCATGGCGCAGGGGCTGCGGTTGGCCTGTCCGGCACACGGGTAGAGCCCTTGCAAGCGCTGGCAGATGAGCTGGGCGAGCGTGCGCATGTTCTGCCTTGCAACTTGAGTGACCCCGAGTCCGTAGAGGCGCTGCCGAAACAGGCAGCCGAGGCCATGGGATCGGTGGATATTCTGGTCAACAACGCTGGGATCACCCGGGACAATCTGTTTATGCGTATGTCCGATGAGGAATGGCAGAGCGTCATCGACGTAAACATGACCTCGACCATGAAACTGTGCAAAGGCGTTATCCGGGGCATGATGAAGGCGCGTTGGGGCCGGATCGTGAATGTCTCGTCCGTTGTTGCTGCGATCGGCAATCCAGGGCAAGCGAACTATGCAGCGTCGAAGGCCGGAATGATCGGCTTTTCCAAGGCCTTGGCGCATGAAGTTGCAACGCGCGGTATTACCGTAAACGCGGTGGCCCCAGGCTTTATCACCACGGCCATGACCGAGAAGCTGACCGAGGAGCAGAAAAAGGGGCTGCTGCTCAAGGTTCCGGCTGGTCGGATGGGCGACCCCGAGGAAATCGCGGCGGCGGTTCTTTACCTAGCCAGCCCCGAAGCGGGCTATGTCACGGGAAGCACCTTGCATGTGAATGGCGGTATGGCCATGTTGTGAGCGCATAACAGGACAGGTGCGAAAGCGTTTGCCTTGTGCGCCGACTATGTTATAGGCGGCGCATCTATGCAGAGGCCGGTTGTTCAGATCGGCCTTCTACTTTCCCGGTGCACCGGGACCCAAACCGCCCGGAATGGGCAAACTAAGGCCAGCCTGAGCGGGCAAGGGCAGAACCGGGCAAACCGCCCTGAATAGGAATGAGGAATAGACATGAGCGACGTCGCAGATCGCGTTAAGAAGATCGTTGTTGAGCACCTGGGTGTTGAAGAGGACAAAGTTGCGGAAAACGCGTCCTTCATCGACGATCTGGGCGCAGACAGCCTGGACACCGTTGAACTGGTCATGGCCTTCGAAGAAGAGTTCGGCATCGAGATCCCTGATGACGCAGCCGAGACCATTCAGACCTTCGGCGACGCGGTCAAATTCATCAGCGAAGCATCCTAAGCGTTTCATTTCTGATCAAAAGCGGCGCTTCCGGGCAACGGAGGCGCCGTTTTTTATTGCCGGCCCTCAATTCTGTCTTGCGCCAGCACCTTTCGCTGAGCACTGTTTCCATTGAGGCATAATTCCAAGTGGGCAGGCTATGATAAGATCCACTCCTATGATCAATACAGCGCGGCTGACATTGTGTGCGATGCGGCCCGAAGATTTTGAGCGCTTTGCCGAAATCTGGCGTGATCCTTGCGTTGTCGAACATATCGGCGGCTCGCCGCGGTCACGTGGAGAATCCTGGGACTCGTTTTTGCGAAACGCTGGGCATTGGCAGATGGCTGGCTTTGGCCAGTGGGGTATTCTGCAGCAATCGAATCGTAAGCTGATTGGGCAGGCTGGGTTTTTCTATGGAAATCGCGGGCTCGGTGAGGATTTCGATGCCTGTCCCGAAGCAGGTTGGGTTCTGGCCACCGAAGCGCAGGGGCAGGGATTGGGATATGAGGCAGCTTTGGCTGCACATGACTGGTTTGACCGAATTATGCCCGGCCCGTTGGTGGCCATGGTGAATGCGGCCAATGAGGCCTCGCAGAAACTGGCCGAAAAGCTTGGATATGCGCGGATGCGCGTGGCGCAGTTCAATGGCACAGATGTCCAGCTGTTGCGTCGCGACGGTCCCCCTGCGCGGGCGTAAACTCGCCTATATCTACAGATGCCGCAAAACGGCTAAACTGTGCCGATCCCGATCGAACGGGCGCGATTCCTGCGTTTATGCTACACTGTGTTTTAGAGCGATTGAGCGAAGGAGCGTGCTCATGAGGATTTACCCCACTATGGAATTGCAGAACGGCCGGTGTGTGACACTGGACAAGGGCCGTCTGGATGAGGCAATGATCTGGCATGTGAATCCGGTTGAAACGGCGCGCGGCTGGTCAACAGCGGGTGCTGAGTGGATGCATCTGACGGATTTCGATGCGATCGAAGGGCGCGATACCAATTCCGAGCTGGTCGAAGAATTGATCCGCACGGCAGAGATGCCGGTGCAACTGGCGGGTGGCATGCGAACCCGCGAGCAGGTTGAAAACTGGATCGACAAAGGGGCCGGTCGGATCGTTATCGGAACTCTGGCAGCCCGGGACCCGAACCTGGTCAAGGAACTGGCGAAACTCTATCCGGATCAGATCGTTCTGGCGGTGGATGTCTGGAAAGGGTTCGTCATGACCGAAGGGTGGCGCAGCCAAAGTGCGTTCACGCCTGAGGCGTTCATCGACGCGTTTGATGGCACACCTTTTGCCGCCATTCTCGTCACCGATATTGACAGCGATGTGGAAGATGTCGAAGCGCAGCTTGGGTTAATTTCCGGGTTGGCGCAGCATTCTCGTACACCGGTCATTGCCAGCGGGGTTGTACGCACGGCGGATGATATCTCGCGCCTTAGCTATATACCCAACATCGCGGGGGCTCTGGTTGGTAGGGTACTGTTCCGTAAGACCGTGGACCTGCATGATGTGCTGGACGTTGCTGCCTCGGCGCGGGAACCCGTAGCGCAGTTTCAGTAATACGGCATAGATTGACGGCAAGGCGGTAAGTCGCTTGCGCCGATTATCGCCTTGCTCTTGCCCCCGGACCCCGGGCCGGGGTATGAGCGTTTCTCATAACAGCAAGCAGGCAAGAGGCACTACATGCGCAGAGTCGTCGTAACCGGTCTGGGATTGGTCACTCCTTTGGCCAGCGGGGTCGAAGAAACCTGGTCGCGCCTGCTGGACGGTGAGTCCGGCGCAGGCCCCATCACGTTGTTTGATGCCGAAGCAAGCGGCGTCACCACGACATATGCATGCGAAGTTCCCCGTGGCGACGGAACAAACGGCACATTTAATCCTGACGATTGGATGCCGCCGAAAGAACAGCGCAAGATCGAAGACTTTATCCTGTATTCCATCGCGGCGGCCGAGATGGCCTGTATGGATGCTGGCTGGACCCCTGAGGACGAAGAAGATCGTCTGCGGACCGGGGTTCTGATTGGCTCCGGGATTGGCGGCCTGGGCTCGATTGCCGAAACTGCCAATCTGATCCGTGACAAGGGCCCGCGTCGCGTGTCGCCTTTCTTCATTCCAGGTGCTCTGATCAACCTGGCTTCGGGGCAGGTGTCGATCCGGTTTGGGTTCAAGGGGCCGAACCATTCCGTTGTGACGGCCTGTTCGACCGGCGCCCATGCAATTGGCGATGCCAGCCGGATCATTCGTGCAGGGGATGCGGATGTGATGATCGCAGGCGGCGGCGAAGGCTGCATTTGCGAGATTGGTATTGCGGGTTTTAACGCGTGCAAAGCGCTGTCGACCAAATATGCCGACGATCCGAAGAAAGCCAGCCGCCCTTATGATATCGACCGCGACGGATTTGTCATGGGCGAAGGTTCGGGCATCGTGGTGCTGGAAGACTATGAACACGCCAAGGCGCGCGGTGCCAAGATTTATGCCGAGGTGCTGGGCTATGGCATGTCGGGTGACGCCTATCATATCACTGCACCGTCCGAGGACGGAGACGGTGCCGAGCGTTCGATGAAGGCCGCGCTGCGCAGCGCAGGTCTTGAGCCCAAGGATTTGGACTATATCAACGCACATGGCACCTCGACCATGGCGGACACAATCGAACTGGGCGCTGTTGAGCGCCTATTGGGTGATCACGCTGCGAATGCCACGATGACCTCGACCAAATCTGCCACAGGCCATCTGTTGGGTGCGGCGGGCGCGATCGAGGCGATCTTCTCGATCCTTGCGATCCGCGATCAGGTTGCCCCGCCGACGATCAACCTGGACAATCCGGCGGTCGAAACGCCCATCGATCTGGCACCCAACGTGAAACGTGAGCGTGCGATCAACGTAGCCCTGTCGAACTCCTTCGGTTTTGGTGGCACCAATGCCAGCGTGATCTTCGGGAAAGTCAGTTAAATGTGGCGGGCCATTGCATCAAACGCGCTGACCATTCTGGTGGTCGGCCTGTTTCTGATGGGCGGTCTGATCTTGTGGGGCCAGACCCAGTACAAGGCTGAGGGCCCGTTAGAAACCGCGATCTGTCTGCAGGTTGCAGGCGGATCGAACATGACCCGCGTCAGCCGTGAGCTAGAGGATCAGGGCGCCATCAGCAGTGCCACGATCTTTCGCATGGCTGCGGACTATACCGACCGGTCACAGCAGCTGAAAGCGGGTAGCTTTCTGGTGCGCGAAGGTGCGTCGATGGAGGAGATTATCGACGAAATCACCAGCAGCGGTGCCAGCACCTGTGGGTCTGAGATAGAATACCGGATCGGTGTGACCCGTGCCCAGACCCGGGTGCGCGAACTGAATCCGGCGACGCTGGATTTCGATGAGATCGCGTCATTCGATGCTGCGGAAGAGGAAACTCCGGAGGCCTATACCCAGAAACGTAACGAAGCGGATACTCGCTACCGTGTGTCACTGGCCGAGGGTGTGACCTCGTGGCAGGTGGTCGAGGCATTGAAGGGTTTTGAAGCGCTGAGTGGTGAGGTGACTGAGATTCCCGCCGAAGGGTCGTTGGCACCTGACAGCTATGATGTCGCTGCCGGGCAGGACCGGAATGAAATCCTGAAGGCGATGCAGGATAAGCAGCAATTGCGTATCAATGCAGCCTGGGAGAACAGACAGGAAGGCCTGCCACTGCAAAGCCCCGAAGAGATGTTGATCCTTGCGTCGATCATCGAAAAGGAAACTGCCGTTGCCAGTGAGCGCGGGCAGGTGGCCAGCGTCTTTGTGAACCGCTTGAATCAAGGTATGCGGCTGCAAACTGACCCGACCGTGATCTATGGCGTCACCAAAGGGCAGGGAACACTGGGGCGCGGCCTGCGGCGCAGCGAGTTGAATCGCCCAACGCCTTGGAACACCTATCAGATCGACGGTTTGCCGCCGACACCGATTGCCAATCCGGGTCAGGCCAGTCTTGAAGCCGCTGTGGCCCCGGACAACACGGACTACATTTTCTTTGTGGCAGACGGCACCGGTGGCCACGCTTTTGCTGAGACATTGCAAGAGCACAACCTCAACGTCGCCAAATGGCGCGAGATTGAGGCCGAGCGGAACTCGGGCAACTAAGCTAAAGAAGAAAAAAACAGCGCCGATTGGGGCGCTGTTTTTTTGTTTGGATCAGGCTGCCGGTTTGCGCCGGGGCCGACGCCGCTTGGATTGCGACGGCTTTGATGTCCCATTGGCAGGTTTCGGCTTGAAGCCACGCCGTCTGTTGCCTTGTCGCCGACCGGGGCGTTCCGCCTGAACGGCTTCGGGCATTTCTCCGCTGGCGACGGGGATGTCGATTTTCATCAGCTTCTGAATCTGACGCAGCAGATCAACCTCTTCTGCGGAGCAGAAGGCAATAGCTTCGCCTTCGCGTCCAGCCCGCGCGGTGCGCCCGATGCGGTGGACGTAATTGTCGGGCACCTCGGGCAGATCATAGTTGATCACGTAAGCCACGCCGGGAATATCGATCCCGCGTGCGGCCACATCTGTTGCGACGAGCACTGTAGTTTCACCGGAGCGGAAGGCCTTGATCGCGCGATCGCGCTGACCCTGGCTTTTGTTGCCATGGATCGAGGCCGCGTTGTAGCCGTCTGCGACAAGACCTTTCATCAGCTTCTCGGCCCCGTGTTTGGTGCGGGAGAAGACGAGGGTCAGCGCATCGGTATCTTGCGACAGGATTTCACGCAGCTTTTGGGGTTTTTCCGGCTTGCTGACAAAATGCACCGATTGGGTGATCTTGTCCGCCGCCTTGCCCGGAGGCGACACCTGCACGCGCTGCGGGTTGGTCAGGTAGGCTCGGCTAAGCTCTTCCATCTGCTTGGGCATGGTCGCCGAGAACAACATGGTCTGGCGTGGGGTTCCCAGAGCAGGCGCGATCCTGCGTAGTGCGTGGATAAATCCCAAGTCCAGCATTTGGTCGGCCTCGTCCAGCACCAGATGGCGCACAGCGCCGAGATCTACGGCTCCACGCTCCATCAGGTCGATCAGACGACCGGGGGTCGCCACCAGAATGTCTGTGCCGCGCGCCAGAAAGGCGATCTGTTTGTTGATCGATTGGCCGCCCACAACCGTGGCGACGCGCAGCTTTGTCTTTCTGGTCAGATTGCGCAGGCTGTCGGCGATCTGGTTTACCAACTCGCGCGTCGGGGCCAGGATCAGGGCCTTGGCGGTTTTGGGATCGGGCTTGCCCGGTTGGGCCAAGAGGTGATCGATCAAAGGCAGGCCAAAGGCCAATGTTTTGCCGGTTCCCGTTTGGGCCAGGCCGAGGATGTCATGCCCGTTCAGGGCCAATGGAATGGCTTGGTTCTGGATCGGGGTCGGTTCAGAAAAGTTTGCGCGTTTCAGCGCGTCGTTCAGCGCGGGCGCCAGGCCCAGCATATCGAAGTCGAACAATGTTTATCCTTTTTGCCCCGGGCCGCATTGGCAGAAGCGCAATTGAAACAGGTCGCGCGGCAACCGCGCAACCGGCAGGGGTTTTGCGTGACCTCGGGATATACAGGCGCACCCTGTACTATCTGGCCGTCGCATCAAGAACCCTGCGTGAAGGGGAACTGGAGAAGTGTTTGTAGGGCGCTGTGGGGCGGGTGAGGCCCGCCTGTGCTCACGCATCAGCGCTGTTTGAGGGGCACATGCGGTGTCGAGAGAGGATTGTCAAGCCATGAACCGTGCGAACTGTCGGCCAGTGGCCGTTTGACCGCAGGTAGCAAATCGGTTTCGATGCTTCATTCGGCAGCCGTGGCCTTTAGTGGGAACTTGTTTGGTAACAGGCCCAACGAACGCGCCTGATGCACGTCGGCGAGAAGATCACGTTCGGCAGCCGCGAAGAGTTCTTCGGGGTCGTCCAGAACGAAATATCCCATCTGATGCATGTCAATCCGATACGGTGTTCGCAGAATAGTCAGAACATCAAACGGATCGCGGTCGGGAATATCACTGGACACAGAATAAATCAGTTCGGTTGGCGAAGATGCAAGTCCAGATCCAAGCGCTTTGATTTGCCCGTTCTGGCGGCGCAGGCCAAACTCGATCGAGAACCAGTAGAGGCGGATCAACCAAGTGTAGTCGGAGGCATCTGCCCGTGTTCCGGCCTTTCCGATTGCGTGACTGAACGCCGCAAAGCGCGGGTCGCTGAGAAGGGGAGTGTGTCCGAAGATTTCGTGAAAAATGTCTGGTTCTTCGATGTAATCGAAATCTTCGCGAGAGCGGATGAAAGACGCGGCAGGAAAGACCTTGTTGGCCAACATTCCAAAGAACTCTTTGAAACCGATCAAGGCCGGAACGGGTTGAACCTGCCAGCCGGTCAAATCGAGCAGTCGGTCCGAGATGTCAGCACATGAGGGAACTTTGGTTTTGGGAAGGTCCAAGCGGCCAAGCCCATCCAGATATTCGCGGGCCATGTAGCTTCGAATGTTCGGTTCTTGAGCGGCATAGAGATCGGCCCAGACGGCATCTTCTTCTGCGGAATAGTCAATGTGACCCCGCGCATCGGCGCATTTTGCAGTGTACTTGGTTGATTTGGGCATCTCGGGCATCCTCCTACAACGAGTCTAGAGGTGTCGTGCCAAGAAAAATCTTTGAAATTCGTGGAAATCTCGCCAAAATTGAGATGAACAATTCAGAAGAGAGCCAAAAGTGAAAGAAACACTTCAGTCCTCGGACATTTCAATCCTGCAGGAGCTGCAGATCAGTGGCCGTCTGTCGATGCAGGAATTGGCCGAGCGAACCGGCCTGTCCGCATCGCAATGCTGGCGGAGGGTTCGTGATCTTGAAGCTGCGGGCGTGGTTTCGGGATATCGCGCGCAGGTCACGGCCAAGGCGGTGGGTCTGAATGCGATTGCCTATGTACATGTGGCGCTGCGGGATCATCAGGAAGACAGTATATCTTCGTTCTTGCGCCTAGTTGAAACAGAGCCGCAGATCGTTGAGTGCGCTTCGATTACAGGGGATCATGATTTCATCCTTAAGGTTTATGCCAAGACGCCCGAAGATCTGGAGCATTTCATTATGCAGCGGCTTTTGAAATCAGGGCTGGTGCGCGACACGCGCAGCAACTTTGTTTTGCGTCAGACCAAAACACGCGGGCCTTTACCGATCTTGTGAGCCCAAACCTTAAGAAAATTTAACGATTTCCGTGCGTTGGGTGTTGCGAGCCGTTGCGCGGAACATTGACTTTACGTGCGGTGTCGCGTATAAGTTGTGTCATGCTAGAAGAAGTGGGCAGCGGCCCCGGGGCGACCCGGCGGCCGTTTTTCGTTTCTGTCGTGCGGAGAAAACTCACGCATGAGGTCACAGGCAAACATGACGTTAATTACCCCGGAAGAGCGGATTTCTCAGACGGCAGATTTGTTGCAGTCGCTCGAGGCGTCCATTCGCAGTTTGCGGCAAGCGGCGGAAGACCTGCGCAAGCAAATTGGTGCCGGGGAGGATGCAGATCTTGCTGGTTCAGCCAAGCAACTCGGGCAGTTAGAGGGGCTGATCCGCAGTTGTCAGAAAGTGGAGACAAGCTTTGTCGAACAACATCACAGACAAGCCGGTATTGCCCAAGGGGGCTACGCGCTCGACCTTGATCGGGCACGATCTGAGATCGGGTGCAGGCTGGCTCGCCTCCGCGCCTGCTGCGGTGCAGGATAGATTTCTGAGTGAGATCGGGGAGGGGGGGCTGTGTGCCCTCCCTTTCCTGTTTGAGTTCTGGGCGCTGCCGCATCAATTGCCGCCTGAAGGCGACTGGCGATCCTGGGTCATCATGGGCGGTCGTGGTGCGGGCAAGACGCGCGCCGGGGCTGAGTGGGTGCGGTCTGCGGTCGAGGGGTCTTTGCCTTTGGATCGTGGAGAGGCCAGTCGTGTGGCTTTGTTGGGTGAGACATTCGATCAGGTGCGCGATGTGATGATCTTTGGCGATAGCGGGATTTTGCAGTGCTCACCGCCGGATCGGCGGCCTGTTTGGAAGGCGACGGAGCGCAAGCTGGTCTGGCCGAACGGGGCCGAGGCGCAGGCGTTTTCGGCGCATGATCCTGAGGGGTTGCGCGGGCCGCAGTTCGATGCGGCCTGGGTGGATGAGTTGGCCAAGTGGAAAAAGGCGGGGGAGACCTGGGATATGCTGCAATTTGCGCTGCGGCTGGGGGATCGGCCCCGGGTCTGCGTGACGACGACCCCGCGCAATGTGAAGGTTTTGAAGGACTTGCTGGCGTCGCCGTCCACCGTGCAGACCCACGCGCCGACCGAGGCGAACCGGGCCAATCTGGCGGACTCGTTTCTGGACGAAGTGCGCGCGCGCTATGCGGGCACGCGGCTGGGGCGGCAGGAACTGGACGGGGTGCTGCTGTCAGATGCCGAGGGGGCGCTCTGGACGGGCTCGATGCTGGAGGCGGCACGGGTGAGCCGCGTGCCTGCGTTGGATCGCATCGTCGTGGCGCTGGACCCGGCGGTGACGGCAGGGGCGGATGCGGATGCTTGTGGGATCGTGGTGGTCGGCGCTCAGGTGCAGGGGCCACCAGAGGACTGGCGCGCCTACGTACTGGCCGACCGGACGGTGCAGGGCGTTGGCCCGGCGGGCTGGGCGCAGGCAGCGATTGATGCGATGGATGAGTTTGGAGCCGAACGGCTGGTGGCCGAGGTCAATCAGGGCGGGCAACTGGTGGAAGAGGTCGTGCGGCAGGTGGACCCTCTGGTCCCGTTCCGCGCGGTGCGGGCCTCACGCGGCAAGGTGGCACGGGCCGAGCCTGTGGCAGCGTTGTACGAGCAGGGGCGGGTGAGCCATGTGGCCGGGCTGGACGCGCTCGAGGAGCAGATGTGCCAGATGACCGCGCGCGGGTTCGAGGGGCAGGGTTCGCCCGACCGGGTCGACGCGCTGGTCTGGGCGCTGCATGAATTGATTGTGGGGCCCGCGGGGGTGTATCGGCGGCCTAGGGTGAGGAGTTTGTGATCCCGTCTTGGAATTTGATTCTAAGAAAAATGCTTGAAAAACAATGCGTCTATAACCAAAGTTCTCTCATTGAATGCTTGGAGATTGTAAATGCTCGCACGGCTTGTTCGAAACTATAAGTTGCTCAAGGCGCAACGACTGGTTGCAAATGGTGAGTATTCCAAAGCAGAGCGAATTGTTAGCCGACTGCTGGAGAAATACCCGCGTTCGGTAGGTTACAATCTCTTTCTGGCGGATATTAAGTTGTTCGAAGGCGACATAGAACGAGCTTTGTCTATGTATAGCGCAACGAAGCAGATATTGGACGGCGAGCAGGAAGTGACTCAGGAAAACAGACGGTTCTATTCAGCGTATATGAACTTTAGAACCACCGCGATCCAATTTCATAACAAGGATCAAGAATTTGCGAAGTGGCGCGAGTTCGCGGCGCTGATTAATAAACTTGAGGCGGATCGCCTTATCAAAAGACTGTATCCGCTGCCTGAGTAGGTGCTGCGGGTGTTGCCCACCCCCCGTACGCCCCATTCCCAAGCCGTAAACTTCTTTCCGTCATAACTCCTTTCAACAAGCCGGGCAGAGCGGCGGCAGAAAGGAGCACAGATGGTATTCGATTTCTTGCGTCGTGGAGCGACGGGCGAAGCGCCCGAGGCGAAGGCGAGCGCGGCGGGGCCTGTGGTGGCGTGGCAGACGGGCGGGCGCGTGGCGTGGAGCCCTCGGGACGCGGTGTCGCTGACGCGGACGGGGTTTTCAGGGAACCCGGTGGGGTTTCGATCCGTCAAGCTGATTGCCGAGGCGGCGGCGGCTCTGCCGTTGGTGCTGCAGGATCAGGCGCAGCGGTTTGATGCGCATCCGATCCTGTCGCTGATGCGCCGTCCGAATGCGGCGCAGGGGCGGGCGGAGTTGATGGAAGCATTGTTCGGGCAACTGCTGCTGTCGGGCAATGCCTATGTTGAGGCTGTGCAGGCTGAAGAAGGCCTGCCGGTTGAGCTGCATGTGTTGCGCTCGGACCGGATGAGCGTGGTGCCGGGGGCGGATGGGTGGCCCAAGGCCTATGACTACGCTGTGGGCGGCAAGAAGCACCGGTTTGCGGCGGAAAATATCTGTCATATCAAGTCGTTCCACCCTCAGGATGATCACTACGGGTTCTCGCCCATGCAGGCGGCGGCGATGGCGATTGATGTGCATAACAGCGCGTCGCGGTGGTCGAAATCGTTGTTGGATAATGCGGCGCGGCCTTCGGGGGCTCTGGTCTGGAAAGGCGATGGCCATGGGGTGATGGCCGAGGATCAGTTCCGGCGTCTGTCGGACGAGATTGAGCAGAACTATCGCGGGGCGCGGAATGCGGGTCGTCCGATGGTTCTGGAAGGGGGGCTGGATTGGAAGCCGATGGGTTTCTCTCCGTCCGATATGGAGTTTCAAAAGACAAAGGAAGCCGCCGCCCGCGAGATCGCGCTGGCCTTTGGGGTCCCGCCGATGTTGCTGGGGATACAAGGCGATGCGACTTATTCGAACTATCAGGAGGCCAACCGGGCGTTTTATCGCCTGACTGTTCTGCCCCTGGTGACGCGGGTGGCGGCGGCGGTGTCGGATTGGCTGTCGGGCTTTACCGGCGAGGAGTTGGTGCTGAAACCCGATCTGGATCAGGTGCCTGCGCTGTCGGCGGAACGGGATGCGCAGTGGGCGCGGGTCAGCGGGGCCGAGTTCCTGAGCGATGCCGAGAAACGCGCGTTGCTGGGGCTGCCGGAGCGTGGCGATGGGTGATCCGTATCCTCCGTTCGAGTGTGCGCCAGGCCTGCGGCTGGCCGCGCACGAGCGGGTGGCCGAGATTCAGCACGCACATCTGTGTCGGCGGCTGGATCAGATCGAAGAAATGATGGAGCGGCTGGAGAAGCGGTTATGGCTGACGGTCTATGGCGTGGCGGCGGTGATCTTGGCACAAGCCTTTCAGTCCCTTTTGGCGGTAACGCCATGAGTTCAGTGGTTTACATGGAGAAGTTCATGGATTTGGAACATAAATTTGCACGGTTTGGCGATGGTTTGTCGGTGACCGATGACGCGGTGATCGAGGGCTATGCCAGCCTGTTCGGGCAGGTCGATCAGGGTAGTGATGTGGTGCAGCGCGGTGCGTATCGCGCTTCGCTGACGGGGCTGGCCAAGGCGGGCCAACGGGTCAAGATGCTGTGGCAGCACGACCCGGCGCAGCCCATCGGTGTCTGGGACGAGGTGCGCGAAGACGACAAGGGCCTTTGGGTCAAGGGGCGTCTGCTGGAAAGCACGCAGAAAGGCCGAGAAGCGGCCGAGCTGATCCGGGCGGGGGCCATGGATGGTCTGTCAATTGGCTATCGTACGAAGCGGGCTGTTAAGAATGACAAGGGCCAGCGGGTCCTGACCGAACTGGAGCTGTGGGAGGTATCACTGGTGACCTTCCCGATGCTGCCCAGTGCGCGGGTGGCGGCCAAGGGTGTGGACCCTGAGGCCGAGAACACCCTGCGCAGTATTGCCGAGGTGTTCATCGACGCCCGGCAGGAGCTGGCGCGGACCTAGCGCGCCTCAAACCCACCGAAAAACAGGACATACTGATGAGCAAGACCGAGACCCCGGCCTTGACCGGAGAGGGTGCGCCCCTGGTTCAGGAGGTGAAGCAGGCGATGGCTGGCTTCGTGAATGAATTCAAGGGCCTGAAGGCTGATGTTAAAACCAAACTGCAACAGACAGAAGAGCGACTGACCATGCTGGATCGTAAATCAACCATCGCGGCGCGCCCGCATCTTGCGGCCTCGAACGAGGACGGTGCCCCGCATCAGAAAGCTTTTGATGCCTATGTGCGTTCGGGTGAGGATGACGGGCTGCGCGGGCTGGAGATCGAGGCCAAATCGCTATCGACCGCTGTGAACAGCGAAGGCGGGTATCTGGTTGATCCGCAGACCGCTGAGGCGATCAAATCGGTATTGAATTCAACCGCGTCGATCCGTTCGATTGCTTCGGTAGTGAATGTCGAGGCGAACTCGTTCGATGTGCTGATCGACCACACGGATGTGGGCGCGGGCTGGGCCGATGAGAATTCGGCGACGGCAGAAACCGGGACCCCGTCGATTGACCGTATTTCAATCCCGCTGCACGAGCTGAGTGCATTGCCCAAAGCCTCGCAGCGCTTGCTGGACGACAGTGCGTTTGATGTCGAAGGCTGGCTGGCTGGTCGTATTGCGGACAAGTTCGCACGCGCCGAAGCAGCGGCGTTTATCAACGGCGATGGTGTGGACAAACCCAAGGGTCTGATGATTCACCGGGCCGTGCCGGATGATGGTTGGTCATGGGGCAGCCTTGGCTACGTCGCAACCGGCATCGATGGGGGTATCGACGCGGATGCGATTGTCGAAGTGGTCTATGCTCTGGGCGCGCAGTACCGCGTCAATGGCACCTTCGTCATGAACTCGAAAACCGCTGGTTTGATCCGCAAGCTGAAGGACAGCGATGGTCGCTTCCTGTGGTCGGATGGCCTGGCCGCGGGTGAGCCTGCGCGCCTGATGGGCTATCCGGTTCTGATCGCCGAGGACATGCCGGATGCTGCCTCGGACAGCTTCTCGATCGCGTTTGGCGATTTCCAGGCCGGTTACACCATTGCCGAGCGTCCCGATTTGCGCGTGCTGCGTGATCCGTTCAGCGCCAAGCCGCATGTCCTGTTCTACGCAACCAAGCGCGTGGGCGGTGATGTCAGCGACTTTGCCGCGATCAAGCTGCTGAAATTCGGCACCGCCTAAGCGGTGACGGATCCGAGGGGCCGGGTAACCGGTCCTTCGGGCGGCGGGTACGGGCCGGGGTGAGACCCCCCGCGTTGTCTAGCTGCTCCCCTCCGTCCGAGCAACGTGGGGCGGTGCGTGCCCGTCATTTTCAAGACTACGGCCCCGGAGGGGTCCGAGATTGCGGAGTGAATGGATGATGTTGATCGAAGAGACCGCCATCGCGGATGCGACGCTGCCGGTGGATCAGTTCAAAGCGCATTTGCGGATGGGCACGGGGTTTGCCGAGAGTGATGTGCAGGACGAGGTGCTGAAAGGGTTCTTGCGTGCCGCCCTTGCGGCAATCGAGGCCAGAACCGGTAAAGTGCTGATCGAGCGTGCCTTTTCCTGGAGCCTCAGCTGTTGGCGCGATCCGGCAGGTGAAGTGCTGCCCGTGGCCCCGGTTTCAGCAATTGATGCGGTCACGATGACAGATGCGACGGGCGCGGACACTGATCTTGATGCCGATGCCTATCGGTTGGAGCGCGATAGTCAGCGCCCCCGATTGCGACCTACGGCAACGTCTTTGCCAAGTGTTTCAACGGGTGGATCGGTGAAGATTGCCTTCACTGCAGGTATGGCCGCAGGTTGGGATAGCTTGCCTGCCGATCTGGGACAGGCGGTGCTGCTGCTGGCAGCGCATTACTACGAATACCGCGATGAGACGTCGCTAAGCGATGGGTGCATGCCCTTTGGGGTCACCAGCCTGATTCAGCGCTACCGCATGGTACGCTTTGGTTCGGGGATTGCGCAATGACAGCGCCTCGTCTGAACCGCAAGCTGGTGCTGGAAACGCCGGATCGTGTTGCCGATGGTGCGGGCGGGTTCATTGAAACCTGGACGGTTCTGGGCACGCTTTGGGCCGAGGTTACGGCGCGTAGCGGGTCCGAGCGGTCCATCGCAGGGGTGCCGGTATCGCGGGTGGGTTATCGCGTCGTAGTGCGCGGGGCGCCCGAGGGATCGTCGATGCGGCCAACCCCGGATCAGCGTTTTGTCGAAGGCACGCGGCGTTTCGTGATCCGCGCTGTCGCGGATCGTGATCCGCGCGGCCAATACCTGACCTGTTTCGCAGATGAAGAGGTGGCGGCATGAGCTATGGCGTAGCAGCCGCGTTGCAGGCGGCGGTGTTTCAGCAATTGTCTGGGGACGCAGATGTCAGCGCGCAATCCGGCGGTGCAATCTTTGATGCGGTGCCGACCGGGCCGGTCCCTGCCACCTATGTGACGCTGGGCCCGGAAGAGGTCCGCGAAGCATCGGACAAATCCGGCGCAGGTGCGCTGCATCGGTTCACGGTCTCGGTCGTGTCCGAGGCCGCAGGATTTGGCGCTGCAAAATCACTGGCCGGTGCCGTGTGTGACGCGCTGGACGGCACAGCGCTGAGTTTGGATCGGGGCCGCCTCGTGGGGCTGTGGTTCGAGCGCGCCAGCGCCCGACGCACCGGAACCGGCGGTGCAATCCGCCAGATCGACCTGAGATTCCGCGCCCGCGTGGAAGACGACTAAGCAATCAACGGAGAGAGCACATGGCTGCCCAGAACGGAAAAGACCTGTTGGTCAAAGTGGATATGAACGGCACGGGCCTGTTCGAAACCATCGCGGGCCTGCGCGCCACGCGGATCAGTTTCAATGCCGAAAGCGTGGATGTGACCACGCTGGAAAGCCAGGGGGGCTGGCGCGAGTTGCTGTCGGGGGCAGGGGTCAAATCGGCCGCGATCTCGGGCTCGGGCGTCTTCAAGGATGAAGGCACCGACGAGCGCGCGCGACAGCTGTTCTTTGATGGTGAGACGCCGGGCTTTCAGGTGATCATCCCCGATTTCGGCATTGTCGAGGGGCCGTTTCAGGTGACTGGCATCGAGTATGCGGGCTCGCACAATGGTGAGGCGACCTATGAGATGAGTCTGGCAAGCGCCGGCGCGCTGACCTTTACAGGGCTGTAATCCGATGGCCAATCCGTGGACGGGCGAGGTGGCATTGACCATCAATGGGGAGCGGCGGGTGCTCAAGCTGACGCTGGGTGCTTTGGCGGAATTGGAACAGGAACTGGACACCAGGTCATTGGTTGAGTTGGTCCAGCGGTTCGAGGGCGGCGGTTATTCCAGCGGCGATGTAATGGCGCTGATCGTGGCGGGGCTGCGCGGGGGCGGTTCAGATGTGACCCGTGCTGACGTGATGCATGCCGAGATCGAAGGTGGGCCCCTGGCCGGAGCCAGGGCCGCGGCTGAGCTGCTGGCGCGGGCCTTCATGGTGCCGGGTGGCACATGAGCGGGTTCGACTGGCCCGTTTTGATGCGGGCCGGGTTCCTCGGGCTGCGCCTGACGCCGGATCAGTTCTGGCGTCTGACCCCGGCCGAGCTGCGGCTGATGTTGGGGCAGGGTGCCGGGCTGCCCGCGATGAACCGGGCCGGGCTGGATGCGCTGTTGGCAGCATATCCGGACAGAGAACAAGGAGAGCGTGATGACGGATCGTGATGGGTTTGACGACCTGCAGGAGCGGGGCGAGGCGCTGGGCGACTCGTTAGGTGATGCAGCCAGCATGGCGGCGGCATTTGACAGTCAGATGAAGCGGATCGGCGCTGCGTTTGAGGAAACGGGCAAGGATGTCGCCACGCTGGAGCGGGGGATGTCAAGCGGGCTACGCAAAGCCTTTGATGGTGTGGTGCTGGATGGGAAGAGTCTGTCTGATGCGCTGGACGTGCTGAAGAACTCGCTGATCCAGACGGCCTATTCGGCTGCGATCAAGCCGGTAACGGATCACTTTGGTGGGCTGTTGTCCGGTACGGTCGGTGGCCTTGTGAAGGGGCTTCTGCCTTTTGCCGATGGCGGCAGTTTCAGCCAGGGGCGGGTGATGCCCTTTGCCAATGGCGGTGTGATCAGCGGCCCCACAACCTTTCCGATGCGAGGCGGCACCGGCCTGATGGGCGAGGCGGGCCCTGAGGCCATCATGCCATTGGCACGCGGGGCGGATGGCAAACTGGGGGTTCGCAGCTCGGGCGGCGGGCGTGCCGTCAACGTCGTCATGAACATCTCAACACCCGATGTTCAGGGGTTCCGCCGCAGCCAGGGCCAGATCGCAGCACAAATGAGCCGCGCTTTGGGGCGCGGCAATCGCAACAGATAAAACCGGGAGCAGGTCATGAATTTTCACGAGGTCAGATTTCCGGCCAGCCTGAGCTTTGGCTCGGTCGGCGGTCCCGAGCGGCGCACAGATATCGTGACGCTGGCCAACGGGTTCGAAGAACGCAACACCCCCTGGGCACATTCGCGCCGTCGCTATGACGCAGGGCTTGGGATGCGGTCGCTGGATGATATCGAGACGCTGATTTCTTTCTTTGAGGCGCGGCAGGGGCAGATGTTCGGGTTTCGCTGGAAGGATTGGTCTGATTTCAAATCGGGCCTGGCCTCGGCGGATATTGAACGTAGTGATCAGGTCATCGCGCTGGGCGATGGTGTGCGCACTGAATTTCAGCTGGTCAAGACCTATACATCGGGCGGTGTCAGCTATGTACGCCCGATTGCCAAGCCAGCGTTGGGCACGGTGGTCTTGGGGCTGGATCAGGATGAAATTCGAGAAGGCGTGGATTTCGAAGTTGATCTGACTACAGGCGCAGTCGTGTTCGCGGATCCGCCGCCTGAGGGTGTCGAGATCACAGCCGGGTACGAGTTCGACGTGCCGGTGCGGTTCGATACCGACAAGATTCAGACCAGTGTTGCTAGCTTTCAGGCCGGTGACGCGCCAAATGTTCCTGTGGTCGAGGTGCGTGTCTGATGGCCGGGGATGTTCAGGGGCTGCACGCCCATCTTCAGACCGGTCTGACCACTGTATGCCGTTGTTGGGCAATCACGCGCGCGGATGGGCAGGAATATGGCTTTACGGATCACGACCGGGAACTGGAATTCGAGGGAGTGATCTTCAAGGCCAGTACCGGCCTGACCGCTGCGGCGATTGAACAGGCGACCGGGCTGTCGATTGATAACACCGAAGCAATGGGCGCGCTGTCTGACGCCGCCGTGCGCGAGGAAGATATCGAAGCGGGCCGGTTCGATGGCGCAAAGGTGCGGGCCTGGTTGGTCAACTGGGCCGATCTGGATCAGCGCATCCTGCAGTTTCGCGGATCGATTGGAGAGCTGCGCCGCTCGGGCGGGGCATTTCACGCCGAGCTGCGCGGGCTGACCGATCTGCTGAACCGTCCGCTTGGGCGCATCTATCAGAAACCCTGTACGGCGGTTCTGGGCGACAAAGTGTGTCGGTTCAATACCAACGCCGAGGGGTTCTCGTTTGAGGCAGAGATTGTGGCCTTTGACGGTGCTACATTGATCCGTGTGGACGGGGCTGAAAACGCGGCTGCGGCATGGTTTGAGCGTGGTCGTCTGGACGTTCTGTCCGGTACGGCCGGCGGACTTTGGTCTTCGATCAAAGCGGATCAGAGGGTTGATGGCGGGCGCGAGGTGACCTTGTGGTCCGGAATTGGCGGAGGGCTGTCTGTTGGCGACCGGGTCCGGCTGACCGCGGGCTGCGACAAGCGCATGACAACCTGCCGGTTGAAGTTCAACAATATTCTGAATTTTCAGGGCTTTCCCGATCTTCCGGGCGAAGATTGGATGATGGCGGTGCCCAAAAAGACCAATTCGAACAACGGGGGAAGCAGGCGGTGACACCACACAGACAGGATATCGTGGACGAGGCGCGCAGTTGGCTTGGCACGCCCTATGTTCATCAGGCTTCGACCAAGGGAGCAGGCACCGATTGTCTGGGCCTGTTGCGCGGCGTTTGGCGCGCGCAGATTGGTCATGAGCCGGAAGAAGTGCCCATCTACACGATGGATTGGTCCGAACCTCAGGGCGAGGAGCGGATGTGGGCCGCTGCGCAGCGCCATTTGATCGAAAAGCCAAGCGCAGAGCTTTTGGCGGGTGATGTGGTGCTGTTTCGCATGCGCGACAGCGGCATCGCCAAGCATTTGGGGATCATGACCAGCATCGGCGCAGTTCCGCGTTTTGTTCATGCCTATGACGGGCACGGCGTTGTCGAGAACGCCCTGAGCGAGCCGTGGCGCCGTCGGATTGTGGCTTGTTTTGAGTTCCCGTTGGAGGTCCGCTGATGGCGACGATAGTTCTTTCCGCAGCCGGTGCTGCATTAGGTGGGTCAATCGGTGGCACGATTGCCGGCCTGTCGACCGCCATTATTGGCCGTGCCGTGGGCGCAACCATCGGGCGGGTGATTGACCAACGGCTTCTCAGCCAATCCGTGATGGGCGGCGGTAGTGACGTTGTCGAAACCGGGCGGATGGACCGGTTCCGCCTGACCGAGACAGGCGAGGGCGCGCCGGTGTCGACCGTGTTCGGGCGGATGCGGGTCGGAGGGCAAGTGATCTGGGCTTCGGATTTTCTAGAAACGCGCAGTGAGACCACCGAAGGCGGAGGCGGGGGCAAAGGCAAGCCGAAGACGCCCAAGGTGACGACCGTTACCTACAGCTACTCCATCTCGCTGGCGATTGCCGTTGGCGCGGGACAGATCGCAGATGTTGGCCGCGTCTGGGCCGATGGCGAAGAACAGGAACTGAGCGGCCTGAACATGCGCATCTATCATGGGTCTGACGATCAGTTGCCGGACCCTCTGATCGAATCCATCGAAGGCGCGGGCCAGGTGCCAGGCTATCGTGGTACGGCCTATGTCGTGATAGAAGACTTCCAGCTTGGGAACTTCGGAAATCGTGTTCCGCAGTTTTCCTTCGAAGTCGTGCGCCCGCCGCAAACGGACCTGCCGGATCGCGAAACCTCGGTCCAGGAATTGGTGCGGGGTGTCGCGATGATGCCCGGGTCGGGTGAATACGCCTTGGCCAGTTCGCAAGTGAACTATGCGCTTGGTTACGGCCAAAGCGCACCGGCCAATGCAAGTTCCGCTTCTGGGTGGACGGATTTGGTGACCTCGACCCGTACTCTGACGCAAGAGTTGCCGCATTGCGATGCGACCTCGCTGATCGTGTCATGGTTCGGGGATGATCTGCGCTGCGGGTCCTGTGACATCCGTCCCAAGGTTGAACGCCGTGATGCAGATGGGCAGGGGATGCCATGGAACGTATCTGGCCTGTCACGCAGCCAGGCGCAGCTAGTAGCGCGAGAGGATGATCGCCCGGTCTATGGTGGGACGCCCACGGATGCCTCGGTCGTCGAGGCGATCCGGCATCTGAAGCTATGGGGCAAGCGGGTCATGTTCTACCCGTTCATCCTGATGGAGCAGTTGGCTGGAAACGGATTGCCCGACCCCTGGTCGGATGCAACAGATCAGCCGCATCTGCCCTGGCGCGGACGGATCACGCTGAGTGAGGCCCCCGGGCGCACGGGTTCCCCCGATGGCACTGCGGATGCCGACGCGCAGGTTGCCGCGTTTTTCGGGACGGCAAAGGCCAGTGACTTTGTCATTGGTAATGGCACCGTTAGCTATTCAGGGCCACAGGAATGGGGGCTGAACCGGTTCATTCTGCACTATGCAGCCTTGTGCAAGGCTGCGGGCGGGGTCAGTTCGTTTTGCATCGCATCCGAGATGCGCGGGCTGACGCAAATACGCGGAGCGAGCGGTTTCCCGGCTGTTGCACGTCTGCGGACGCTGGCGGCTGAGGTGCGCAGCATTTTGGGCCCCGATACCAAAATCGGCTATGCAGCGGATTGGAGCGAATATTTCGGCTATCAACCGCCCAGTACCAATGATCGGCTGTTCCACCTCGATCCACTATGGGCCGATGGCAATATCGATTTCATCGGTATCGACAACTATATGCCCCTGTCCGATTGGCGCGATGGCGAAGATCATCTGGATGCCGTTGCGGGCGCGCCATCAATCTATGATCTCGATTATCTGCGCAGCAACATCGAAGGCGGCGAAGGGTATGATTGGTACTATGCCTCGCCCGAAGAAGCAGAGGCGCAGATACGCGCTCCTATCGAAGACGGCGATTATGATGAGCCTTGGATCTGGCGCTACAAAGATGTGCGGAACTGGTGGCTGAACACCCACCATGACCGGATCGATGGTGTGCGACAGGTGAATCCAACGGATTGGATTCCGGGATCAAAGCCGATCTGGTTCACGGAATTGGGCTGTGCGGCCATTGATAAGGGCACCAATCAGCCGAACAAGTTCCTTGACCCCAAATCGTCGGAATCCCAGCTGCCTGCCTATTCCAATGGCATGCGCGACGATTTCATCCAGGTTCAGTACCTTAGGGCGATGCTGAGCTATTGGGGCGATCCGCAGATCAACCCGATCTCGACGGTCTATGGTGGTCCGATGGTCGATATGTCCAATGCCTATGTCTGGGCCTGGGACGCGCGGCCGTTTCCGGCGTTCCCGAACCAGAGCGCGAAATGGAGTGACGGTGGCAATTATGCGCGCGGTCACTGGCTGAACGGGCGATCAGGCGCACGCACGCTGGCCTCGGTCGTGACTGAAATCTGCTATGGCGCCGGGGTGACTGATATCGACGTATCGGGCCTCTATGGCGTTGTACGTGGCTATGTCATCGAAGACGTCACCAATGCGCGGTCCGCCCTGCAACCACTGATGCTGCGCTATGGGTTCGACGCCATCGAACGTGACGGCGTGTTGCGGTTTCAGATGCGGGATGGCTATGGCGCTGTAGATCTGAACCCGGATCTTCTGGCGGTCAGCCCCGATCTGGATGGCACTGTCGAATATCGTCGTGAGGCCGAGGCGGAGATGACCGGTCGCGTGCGCCTGCGTTTTGTCCAGTCCGATGCAGACCACGATTTCGTTGCCGAGGAGGCTGTGCTGCCCGATGTAAGCACCCATGCCGTTTCGGTCAATGAGATGCCCCTGTCGATGACGCGCGGCGAAGGGCGACAAACGGCGGAACGCTGGCTTAGCGAGGCGCGCGTGTCGCGCGACAGCACCCGGTTTGCGCTGCCGCCGTCGATGATGCATCTGGGCGCCGGGGATGTCGTCCGCCTGTCGGGTGAGGCCAAGGGTGCGCTCTACAGAATTGACCGGATGGAGACGGCAGAACTGCAACTGGCAGACGCAATTCGGGTTGAGCCGGGGGTCTATAAGCTGTTGGACATTGAAGAGGACCCTGTTTCGGTAAAGCCCTATTTGGCGCCTGTTCCGGTGCTGCCCGTCTTCATGGATTTACCGTTGATCACAGGGGCGGAGGTGCCGCATGCGCCTTATCTGGCTGTGTCGGCTGATCCATGGCCAGGCAATGCGGCGGTCTATAGTTCGACGACGGATCAGGGTTATACGCTCAGCGATGTGATCACCGCACCAGCCACGATTGGCCGGACCGAAACGCCGCTGCTGCGCGCCAGCGCTGGGCTTTGGGATAACGGACCAATCCTTCGGATCAGACTGATCGACGGCCAATTGGAGTCGCAACCGCGCGAGGCACTCCTGAACGGGTTGAACCTTGCGGCCATCGGCGATGGAACACCTGGCAATTGGGAAGTGTTCCAGTTCTCGAACGCGGTGCTGGAAAGCCCCGGTGTCTACGCGCTTTCGGGGCGGTTGCGCGGACAGCTGGGGACGGACGCGCTGATGCCGGATGCTTGGCCTGATGGGTCGGTCTTTGTGCTGCTGAATGACAGTGTCTCGCAGATCAACCTGCTGCGGACCGAGCGGCGGATAGATAAGCACTATCGTATCGGACCGGCGACCCGGGGATATGATGATCCGTCCTATACGCACCTGGTGCGAACCTTTGATGGCAATGGGCTTCGGCCCTACTCGCCGGCGCATCTGACGGCAAGGGCAGTGACCGATGGTTATGCAATCAGCTGGGTGCGTCGCACCCGTGTAGATGGCGATGACTGGTCCGGTCTGGACGTACCATTGGGCGAGGAAACCGAAGCGTATCTGGTGCGCGCTTGGTCCGGCACAACGGTTCTACGTGAAGAGGTGGTGACCCAACCGCAATGGACCTACACGTCCGCGATGCAGGCCGCAGATGGGGTATCCGGGCCGTTTGAAGTAGAAGTTGCGCAGGTTTCCGCCATTTACGGTCCGGGTGCTTCGGCCCGCGTGATGGTCGGGTAGACCGGCCTGATGCGCCCTTTGCTTCATGGGGACCTTGGCGCTGCGGCGCGCGCCTTGTTGACGGTGCCGCAGCCTCAGCGAAAGAGCCTGTGTTTGAAGATGATCGCCGAGGCGGAACTGGTCGACGCGCATGTCAGATCATCCGGGCGCTTGCATCCGTTTTATGGAAATGGATCGCTGATGGCTGCGGCGCGAAACCGACAACTTGCGGATGAACCAGGGTTTGATGATACGCAGTATTACCAATGTTTTGAACTGGTTCTGCGTCAGCTGGCCCGCTTTCACCTTAGCCAGAGGCGCAGCTGACGCATTTGCTGGCCGCCAGGTCCAGTTTTAGACGGCCATCCGGAATTCGGTCGCCGCAGTCCTCGCAATACCCGTATTCACCGCCTTCTAAACGTTGCAACGCCGCTTTGAGACGGTGCGTTTCGATATTCCGGTTCGTTTGCTGCGCTTTGGCCATCGCCTGATTCTGCAAGGCATCCATGCGGCTGAGGCGTCCGACGGCCTGTTGGTCCAATTCGACGACGGCCTGCGCCTGCTGAGATGATGCCGAAAGCGCCGTTAGCTCGGCTAAACGGGCGCGAATGAGGATGTCAAAATGGCTTCGTTCTGTTTCATTCATTTTTGTTGAAGACCCGATCACGGGTTTGCGTTTGGTGTTTTTGTCACTAAATGGCATTCTAGGCGCAGCAGAGGATCAAAAGCCATGTTTGAAAAGCGCAGCCATGTAACGCCGGTCGATCCGGTTTGGACCCGCATCACCTCAGAGGCGACCGAGGCCGTGGAAAAAGAGCCGCTGATGGGCGGGCTCGTCCATGCTTGTGTGTTGCATCACCGCAGTCTTGAGCGGGCTTTGTCCTATCGTATCTCGGCCAAACTGTGTTCGAATGAGATGTCTATGATGGTGCTGCGCGAGATCGTGGATGAAACTTATGCGGACGATCCCAGCCTGCTTGAGGCCGCGCGGGCCGATCTGATGGCGGTGTACGAACGCGATCCGGCCTGCCACCGCCTGTTGCAGCCGATCTTGTACTTCAAAGGCTATCAGGCGATGCAGGCCTATCGCGTGGCGCATTGGCTGTGGCGGAAGGGACGCCATGATCTGGCCTATTTCTTTCAGATGCGGTCATCCGAGATATTCGGGATCGATATTCACCCGGCGGCCAAGATCGGCAAAGGCATTATGATCGACCACGCGCATTCCATTGTTATCGGTGAGACTGCGGTTGTGGGCGACAATGTCTCGATGTTGCATTCGGTCACGCTGGGCGGGACCGGCAAGGAAGAGGAGCAGCGCCATCCCAAGATTGGTGATGGCGTTCTGATCGGAGCTGGGGCTAAGGTTCTGGGCAATATCGAAGTGGGTCATTGCAGCCGCATCGCTGCCGGGTCTGTGGTTCTGCAGCCTGTTCCATCCTGCAAAACCGTTGCTGGCATACCCGCCAAGATCGTAGGCGAGGCTGGTTGTGATCAACCTTCGATCTCGATGGATCACATGCTCGGCAAAGATCAGTAGCTGGACATTGATAAACGCAAAAGGCCGCCTCGGTAACCGAGGCGGCCTTTGTTTTTTGTGGTTGGCTGTATTTAAGCCAGCATGACAATCGGATTCTCCAGATTGTCGACGATAGCTTGCAACAGTTCTGCCCCAAGCGCCCCATCGATGACCCGATGATCGACGGACATGGTCACCGACATGACGGTCGCAACCGCTAGCTCTCCGTCCTCGCCAACAACTGGTTTCTTGATGCCCGAACCGACGGCCAGAATGCCAGCATGCGGCGGGTTTACGATGGCGTCGAAATTGTCGATGCCGAACATACCGAGGTTCGAAACCGCGAAAGTGCCCCCCTGATATTCATGTGGGGCCAGCTTGCGCTCGCGGGCACGACCGGCGAGGTCTTTCATTTCGGTTGACAGCGCTGACAGCGACTTGGTGTCGGCGTCCTGCAGGACCGGGGTGAACAAGCCGCCTTCGATGGCAACCGCAACGGCCACATCCGAAGGTTTCAATTGCAGAACCCGATCACCTGCCCAGACCGCATTACAAGCCGGAACCTGTTGCAGTGCGTTGGCGACGGCCTTGATGATGAAGTCGTTGACGCTCAGCTTCACGCCACGGCCTTCCAATTGCTTGTTCAACTGGCTGCGGAACTTGAGCAACGCGTCCAGCTTGATATCGCGACGCAGGTAGAAATGTGGGATGGTCTGCTTGGCCTCGCTGAGACGCGCGGCGATGGTCTTGCGCATCCCGTCCAATGCGATTTCTTCATATTCGCGACCTTCGTACATCCGCGCGACCATGTCGGCGGATGGGCCAGTCGGAGCGGCGGCAGCCGGGGCCGTAGCGGCGGCAGGCGCAGAAACCGGAGCCGTCGCAGTAGCACCTTCCACGTCCGCCTTGACGATACGACCATGGGGGCCAGAGCCGGTGATCTGCGCCAGGTCCAGACCTTTCTGTGCCGCGATACGACGAGCCAGAGGTGAAGCAAAAATACGGCCTCCATCGGCCTTGACCGGAGCCGCCGGAGCAGGGGCCGGCGCCTCGGACGCCGCTGGCGCGGCGGCCTCGTTGCCTGCGGCGGCTGGGGCCGCCTCAGGGGCCTTGGCAGGCGCAGCGGCGATATCATCAGCGCTTTCGCCATCTTCCAGCAGAACGGCGATGGCGGTGTTGACCTTGACCCCTTCAGAGCCTTCGGGGATCAGGATCTTGCCGATGGTGCCTTCGTCGACGGCCTCGAACTCCATCGTGGCCTTGTCGGTTTCGATCTCGGCCAGCAGGTCGCCGGACGACACGGTGTCGCCCTCTTTGACCAGCCATTTTGCAAGCGTGCCTTCCTCCATGGTTGGCGAAAGGGCGGGCATCAGGATTTCGGTGGGCATGTCTTCATGTCCTCTTACTTCGAAAATGAGTAAATCAGCGTTGCGATATCGATCAGGAGGATGGCCGCGCAAAAGGTGACGAACACTCCCACGACCACAGAGCGCGCCTTTGAGACACGCGGATGGTTCTTTTCAAGCCACTCGGTGAACTGGCCCAGGGCAGCGGCATCGCTGTGTTCCACTGCGGCCAGATAATCCATACCCAATTGCAGGCGTTGCTGCTCGAGCACGATGTAAATGACCGAAGCGTATGAGACGACGCAGGCAACACACAGCATGGCTCGGATGGGCCAGGCGCTTGTCAGGCTGCCTTCGACCGACAATAGATCGAACGAGATCTGGTCGAAGGCCTCCAGATTGAACGCGATGCTGACAAAGGAAACCACCAGGAACGCCGCACAGACATAAAGGAGGTTGCGGTTGTTATCCTTGCGCGCGGAGACCAGGCTTTCGAAAAGCCAGTCCACGCCCGCAGGATTATGTACGTTCCCGGGGGTCATTGCCTATCGGTAGGTCACTTGTTTGACCGCCGCGATCACCTCATCGGTGGTGATCAGGGCCAGCTTTTCCAGGTTCGCGGCATAGGGCATCGGAACGTCCTTGCCGGTGCAGTTGATGACAGGCGCGTCGAGATAGTCGAACGCATCCTGCATCACGACCGAGCTGATGTAGCTGCCGACCGAGCCTTGCGGCCAGCCTTCTTCGACCGTGACCAGACGGTTTGTTTTCATCACCGAGTTGATGATCGCGCCGGTGTCCATCGGACGGATGGTGCGCAGGTCGATGACCTCGGCGCTGATGCCTTCTTCGGCGAGTTTGTCGGCGGCTTCGAGTGCATATTGCATGCCTATGCCGAAGCTGACGATGGTCACATCTGAGCCTTCGCGCCAGATGCGGGCCTTGCCCAGAGGAATGGACAGGTTATCCACTTGCGGCACGTCGAATGTGCGTCCGTAGAGGATTTCGTTTTCCAGGAAGATCACCGGGTTGGGGTCGCGGATCGCCGATTTCAGCAGGCCTTTGGCGTCGGCAGCTGAGTATGGCATTACAACCTTCAGACCGGGGATCTGCATGTACCATGCGGCGTAATCCTGAGAGTGCTGCGCGGCCACGCGGGCGGCGGCACCGTTGGGGCCACGGAACACGATGGGGCAGCCCATCTGGCCGCCGGACATATAGAGCGTTTTGGCGGCGGAGTTGATGATCTGGTCGATCGCCTGCATGGCGAAATTGAAGGTCATGAACTCGACGATGGGTTTCAGGCCACCAAAGGCTGAACCAACCGCGATACCGGCAAAGCCATGTTCTGTAATCGGGGTATCGATCACGCGTTTGGCGCCGAACTCGTCCAAAAGACCCTGGCTGATCTTATAGGCGCCCTGATACTCGGCGACTTCTTCGCCCATCAGGTAGACGTCTTCGTCGCCGCGCATTTCCTCGGCCATCGCATCGCGTAGTGCTTCGCGGACGGTTTCGGATTTCATCTCGGCATCGGCAGGCCAATCCGGCGACCGGTCCACGACCGGAGCTGCGGGAGCGGGGGCCTCAACCGCCGCAGGGGCGGCCTCGGCCACCGCTGCGGCCGCGGGCGCAGCCGCCGGCAGGGCGGAGGCGTCTTCGCCTTCTTCCACCAGCACCGCGATAGGGGTATTCACCTTGACCCCTTCGGTGCCTTCCGCGATCAGGATCTTGCCAACGATGCCTTCATCGACAGCTTCGAACTCCATGGTCGCTTTGTCTGTTTCAATCTCGGCCATGATGTCGCCCGAGGATACGGTATCGCCTTCTTTGACCAACCATTTGGCCAGCGTGCCCTCTTCCATCGTGGGCGAAAGGGCGGGCATGAGAATTTCGGTTGCCATGTCTTATTCGTCCTCTCAGGCGTAAATATCGGTCCAGAGCTCTTCGACGGAAGGCTCAGGGCTTTCTTTCGAGAATTCGGCGGCCTGATTGACGACCTCTTTGATCTCTTTGTCGATCGCCTTCAGATCATCCTCGGTCGCGTGTTTGCCGGTCAGCAGCAGTTCGCGCACATGTTCGATCGGATCGCTTTGTTCGCGGACCTTCTGAACCTCTTCGCGGGTGCGGTATTTGGCCGGGTCGGACATCGAGTGGCCGCGATAGCGGTAGGTCTTGACCTCAAGGATGTAAGGGCCCTTGCCCGCGCGGCAGTGGGCAACAGCCTTTTCACCCGCCTCTTTAACGGCCAGCACATCCATACCGTTGACCATCTCACCGGGAATGCCAAAGGCCTGACCACGGTGATAAATATCGGCGGACGATGTCGAGCGCGCCTGCGCGGTGCCCATGGCGTATTGGTTGTTCTCGATCACGAATACGACAGGCAAATCCCAAAGGGCGGCCATGTTGAAGGTTTCGTAGACCTGACCCTGATTGGCTGCGCCATCGCCGAAATAGGTGAAGGTGACGCCGCCGTTTTCCTTGTACTTATCTGCGAAAGCCAGACCCGCACCCAACGGGACCTGCGCGCCGACAATTCCGTGGCCGCCGTAGAAATGCTTCTCTTTCGAGAACATATGCATCGAGCCGCCTTTGCCCTTGGACAAGCCGCCCTCGCGCCCGGTTAGTTCGGCCATCACGCCGCCCGGGTCCATCCCACAGGCCAACATATGACCGTGATCGCGGTACGAGGTGATCCGCTTGTCGCCTTCCTTGGCGGCCGCCTCCAGACCGACAACAACCGCTTCCTGTCCGATATAGAGGTGGCAGAACCCACCGATCAGACCCATTCCATAAAGCTGACCAGCCTTTTCTTCGAATCGGCGGATCAGAAGCATCTCGCGGTAGTATGTCTTGAGTTCTTCCGCAGAAACATTTGGTTTCTTTGTGGTTTTTCGCGCAGCCATCTTGGCGACCTCTCCCTTTCGGACAGATAGTTTAGCGTTAAACTATCTCATAAAGCATTTCGGGCTTTCTGGCGAGGGGAAATCTGACGCAGCGTCGCACGGCGTAGCGACCGGCTAGGGCGTAACCGGTTTGTTTGCGGAGAAAGACAGGGAATTTGACGATAGCTTGGTCCGTCTTAACGGATCACAATCTCATCTGCGCGGATCATGCCCAGGATTGACCGCGCCTGTTGATCCAGCAGGTCAAGATCCAGATAGGTATCCGACAGGCGACGCGTTAGGTTTTCCATCTCGACGATCTCGGTTTCAAGCTTGGCCAGGTCGCGTGACAGAGCGTCCCGTTCCGCTGCAATCTCGACCCGTCGGAACAGGCCATAGTCACCCTGCACGGCGGCAAAGGTGAAATAGACACCCAGCATGAAAGCCACCGAGAAAAACGCGACTGAGCCCAAACCGGGGCGATTGGAACGGGACACTCTGTTTACCGCCGTATGAAAACTTGCCTCAATAACGGGTCCTTTGCGAACCTCTGGCAGCACTATGTCACAGGTGATTCGGCTTGTGAATCCCCTGATTCGCAAAATCTTGCGGGAAAGTCAGATTATTCGACCGCCCGCAAAACAGGGCTATTGGTCCAGCGCAGCAACTCCGGGCAGGGTTTTGCCCTCCATCCATTCCAGAAACGCGCCACCCGCTGTTGAGATATACGAGAAATCTGCGGCCGCGCCGGATGCGTTCAGGGCGGCAACCGTATCGCCCCCACCTGCGACCGACACCAACTGGCCTGCGCGTGTCAGCGCGGCGGCTTTCAGCGCGGCTGCATTTGTGGCCGCATCAAAAGGTTCCAGTTCAAAGGCACCAAGGGGACCGTTCCAGATCAGGGTCTGGCTTTTTGCGAAGATCTCGGAAATTGCCGCAACGCTTTCGGGACCGGCATCCAGGATCATGCCCTCTTCGGTGCATTGATCGGCGGGCAGCACCTGATGCGGCGCATGGGCGGCAAAATTCTCGGCAACGACGATATCGGTGGGCAGCACGATGGTGCAGCCCGAGGTTTCGGCCTTTGCCAATATCTCAGCCGCGGTGTCCTTCATATCGCGCTCTGCCAGCGATTTTCCGACATTGATCCCTTGCGCAACGAGGAAGGTGTTGGCCATGCCGCCACCGATCACCAGATAGTCTACCTTGTCGATCAGGTTGCCTAGCAGCTCCAGCTTGGTCGACACTTTCGCGCCACCCACAACTGCCGTCACAGGGCGTTTTGGCGCGCCCAAGGCACCTTCCAACGCTTGCAGTTCAGCTTGCATCAAGCGGCCTGCACAGGCGGGTAGAAGACGGGCCAGCGCTTCGGTCGAGCTATGGGCACGGTGTGCGGCTGAAAACGCGTCGTTGCAATAGACGTCGCCCAGCTTGGCCATGCCTGCGGCCAGATCAGCATCGTTTTTGGTTTCTGCCGCGTGAAAGCGAGTGTTTTCCAACAGCAGAACTTGACCCGGTTGCAGGGCCTCTGCGGCCAGTTCGGCCTCGGTGCCGACGCAATCAGCGGCAAACAGAACCGGTGTGCCAAAGGCGCTTTCTAGCGTTGGCACCAACTGTTTCAGCGATAGGTTCTCGCGTCGCTCACCACCCGGCCGCCCGAAATGCGCCAGAAGGATCGGCTTGCCGCCCGCAGCCAAAATATCACGGACGGTGGGCACGATCCGCTCGATCCGAGTGGCGTCGGTGACAACGCCCTCCACGACGGGCACGTTGATGTCCACACGCACCAAGACGCGTTTGCCGTTCAGGTCCATATCGTCCAGCGTTTTCCAGCCCATCGTGCATTCCTTCGTGCGTTTGTTATCGATTTAGGCGGTTCTTTTCCTTCATTTTGCCCTCAGGTCAATGCGTCACTTGGCTTTCATGCGCCCTGCGCATAGGTATTTGCGCAAGATAAAACGACAGGAGGGCCAGATGGCCGAAATCATGGATCCCGAAAACACAATCATCATCGAGCTGAAAGACGGCAATGTCGTCATCGAGCTGCTGCCCGACGTCGCCCCGCAACACAGCGCACGGATGAAGGAGCTGGCCCGTGGTGGCGAGTATGACAACGTCGCCTTCCACCGTGTGATCGACGGCTTCATGGCGCAAACCGGCGACGTGCAGCATGGCGACATGGAAGACGGGTTCAACCTGCGTATGGCGGGCACCGGCGGGTCTTCCTTGCCGAACGTTCCGGCAGAGTTCTCGAAACTGCCGCATGATCGTGGTACGCTGGGCGCGGCCCGGTCGCAAAACCCGGACTCGGCAAACTCGCAGTTCTTCATCAACTTCAAGGACAATCACTTCCTGAACGGTCAGTACACCGTATATGGCCGTGTCATCGACGGCATGGAACATGTGGACGCTATCGTGCGAGGCGAGCCGCCGATGCAGCCCGATCGCATGATCAGCGTGAAAGTGGCCGCAGATGCGTAAGCTTGCTGTCGCTTTCACTTTGCTGGCCAGCCCGGCCTTGGCCACAGGCCTGCAGATCGAGGTCGAAGGGGAAGGGGCCAACGGCATCATTCTTGTCGACCTGTTCGAAGACGTCGCCCCGCAACATGTCGAACAGATCACCGCTCTGGCCAGCGAAGGCCAATATGACGGTGTGGTGTTTCACCGGGTGATCGATGGGTTCATGGCCCAGACCGGCGATGTGCAATATGGCGATCAAAGCGATGAGGCGTTTGACATGCGCTATGCGGGCCGTGGCGGGTCGGATCGCCCGGACGTACCGGCAGAGTTCTCGGATGTCAGCTTTGATCGGGGTGTCGTTGGCATGGCACGGTCGCAGGACCCCAACAGCGCAAACTCGCAATTCTTCATCATGTTCGAACCGGGGCCGTTTCTGAATGGCCAGTATACGGTTGTCGGTCAGGTCACCGAAGGCATGGATGTGGTTGATGCGATCAAGCGTGGTCATCCTGAATCGGGTGCTGTTTCCGGCCAACCGGATATGATGAAAACCGTCACTGTAACCGAATAAACGTTTTGCCCGGCGCGCCAAAGCGCCGGGTCTGTCCTAGTTCAGCTTTTCTGACGCTTGCTGTGCCGCTGGAAACACCGCGCGCCTGATCCGGGCCAGCAACCCGTTTTCCCTAATATGCTGTTGATAGGCCCTGTAGGATGGCGACTGCGACAGGCACCGTTCTTCATGCCAGGCGCGCATGAAATAGATGAAGTTCACCCCCAGCAGGGCCATGCAATTGGCCAATCCGGTCCAGAAATCCACCGCGATGAACGGGATCGAGACAAGCCACCAGCTGATGTTCTTGCTGATGTATGAGGGGTGCTTGCTTAGATTATAGGGGAAATCACAGGCCAGTCCGCGATAGGTGAGGTTGGAAAACCGAAGCCCCATACGGGCCGCTGTCAGGCAGTATATCCCAAGGAAAAACAGGATCGTGCAGCCCCAGATCGTGTAGAGAACCGGATAATCCCACAGCCACGCACCCCAGGCGAACCCCTCTTGGGTGTAGTTGAAATAGTCCCGCGACAGTACCTGCCAGAACGGCGCATAGCAGGCCAGGCAGACCAGCCAGCCGCTGACGGTGGTTTCTGTCCATCGGATATGGGACATCAGCAGCCGGGTGGCCGTTGCGTAGCCGATGACAACAACCGTCAGATCAAGGAAGAAGGAGAAGCGGAACAGGTATTCATAGACCTGGGGGAAGCTTGTCATCTCCCACAAGGATCGGGACTGAAAAAATGTCCAGTCATAGACCAGATAGCAGAACATCAGAGGCAGAAAGTAGCCTTTGACCAAAAGGCCCAGCAGATAGACCTTCAGCCCACGCGCGCGGGCGGAATGCTGTCCAAAGGTCAGAACTACGCGCCCCAGATGCCACATCCCATCCCGCGGATGCCGCATCATGAAATGCACCGAAGTGACAACCGCCAGAACGACGGCCAGAATTAGCCACCAGTAGTCGGCGAGCAGCGAAAAGAAGGGTGAATACCAATCCCCGCGATAAAGGTCCGCTGACCAATAAAACAAGGCAAGCAATCCGGCACTGGCCGCCAGTCCGACCAGCTTGACCTGAAAATCTTGAATATAGCCAGCATCACGAAAGTTCTGCGCCTTGAAAACCAGCCCGCTGCCGGGCATGCGGTGAAGCTTGGCAAAGGCGAATTCTGACGCGACCATCAAACCAAATACGGTCAGGGCGAACAGCACGGTTTGATCGCGGTCTGAAACACCGGGCATCGCGGGCCACAGATAGTGCAGGATCGGGATACTGAAGATCGCGACCAACCCGGTTGAGGCCGGGATGGCCGATGCGGGACGCTTAAAGCCGGTTCGCGAGGTCATGAACAGAAACTCTTACACATACGCAGCGATATTCGCGGCTTTCGGGCGGAATTCAACCTGGCAGTTATCAGGGCGGGAATTCCGACGGAATGTGTGTCTTGTATCAGATCAAGCGGCGCAACCCTTTGGCTGCGCCGCTTTGTTCAGGTTAGTCGCCGGGAGACATCACTTTCCAGATCAGTGCGCCAATTGCAGCACCGATCAGCGGCGCCACCCAGAACAGCCACAACTGAGCAAGTGCCGGGCCATCGGCAAACAGCGCAACACCGGTAGACCGTGCCGGATTCACCGATGTGTTGGTCACCGGAATCGAGATCAGGTGGATCAGCGTCAGGCACAGACCGATCGCAATCGGGGCAAACCCGGCCGGGGCGCTGCTTGAGGTCGCACCCAGGATGACCAGCAGGAAGAACGCGGTCAGCACGATCTCGATCACCAAAGCGGACATCATTGAGTATCCCTCAGGTGAGGCGTCGCCATATCCGTTTGAGGCAAATCCACCGACGCCCTCAAAGCCGGGCGCGCCGCTGACGATCAGATACAGAACGACGGCAGCCGCGATGGCTCCGATGACCTGAGCGACCCAATAGGGCAACAGGTCTTTGGCTGGAAACCGCCCGCCGATCATCAGCCCCAGGCTGACCGCCGGGTTGAAATGCCCGCCCGAGATATGGCCAACCGTATAGGCCATGGTCAGGACAGTCAGGCCAAAGGCGAAAGATACACCCAGCCATCCGATACCTACATCTGCCACGCCAGCGGCCAGAACCGCACTGCCGCATCCGCCCAGGACCAGCCAGAATGTGCCGAAAAACTCGGCCATAAGTTTTGATGACATGAAAACTCCTCCGATAAACCAATGGGTTTGAGTTTAGTTCAGAAGATGCCCTTTGTTAAATTTGCAGGCACGGGGAGTTTTCTGGGGAACGTGTCACAGATAACGCGTATTGCGTTAAGTCCAGCTGACCGGGTCCAGTTGAAACAGCAGTGAGAGCTGTTCATAGACATCGGGCACACTGTCTTTCAGCGCGTTTGGGCGTTCAAAGAAAACCTCGACTGAGACGGCGAAAAACTCTTCATGCCCTTCGGCGCCATAGGGATCGATGACAGTGGGCCTTCCGGTTTCAACCGCGAGGACATGGGCATCGTAAGCGGTGACAAAAACGCGCTCCCAGTCGGCATAGCTCTGCCCTCGGCTCAGGACTGGTACGCCATCTGTGCCGCCAGACAGGTCATCGATCTGATGCGCAAACTCATGAAACACAACATTGTGCCCGTCATGGTCGTTCAGGGCCCCTTGCCGACTATGCGCCCAGGATAGGATCACCGGGCCTCGGTTCCAGCTTTCTCCGGTGCGGATGATTTCTTTCTCCGTCACGACGTAGCCGCTGCGCCTTTGTTGGCGGGATTTGAACGCATTCGGATAGATCAGTATGGTCGTCAGATTGTCGAACCACATGTCGGTGTTCAAAACCAGAAGGCAGGCCTGAGCCGAGATCGAAAGGCGCATCTCTTCTGTGACCTCAAGCCCATCACAGCCAAAGAAGCGAACCTGATCCTGAAACAGGGTCATCTTACCGTCCAACTTGCTGCGCAAATCGGGTGGCAACCGCCGAACGATCGGCACCATGGTCTCGACCAGCTGTCGTTCCGAAGCTGTTAGCGTGGTGGCCAGCAGCCGGGCGCGGGCCTGCTTGCGCGACCATAGGTAGTAGGCAATGGCACAGGCAATCAGGGCGACAAGGCTTAGGAAAATCAACATGATCCGACCCTATGCCAGTTCCTGCCCGGCGGGAAACGCAAATCGGGCGTCGAAAGAAAAACGCCGCAGGATTGTCCTACGGCGTTTCAGAAATCTGCTTCGCGTTTGGCTTACTGTTTGACGTCCGCCGCAGGGTTGCCGCCGGATTTGCCGCTGCGACCGGGGTTCAGCGGATCGTCCTGACGCTGGACCGAGCCTTCGAAATGCGCGCCGCTTTCGATGGCGATGGTCTTGTGAATGATGTCGCCTTCGACTCGAGCGGTCGAGGTCAGGCGGACCTTCAGGCCACGCACGCGGCCCACGATACGGCCATTGACCACAACGTCGTCCGCGGTGACTTCGCCCTTGATCGTGGCGGTTTCACCAATGGTCAGCAAATGCGCGCGGATGTCGCCTTCGACAGTGCCTTCAACCTGAATATCGCCAGTGGTCTTGATATTGCCGGTGATGTGCAGGTCCGAAGACAGAACCGATGCGGGCGGCTTTGGCTTGGGCGCGGTGCTGGCCTTGGTTTCGGATGGGGCAGGGGCCGCCGGGGTCGCCGGAGCAGCAGGTTTCGCCGCCTCAGTTTCCTTGGATGCGGGCTCGTTGATTTTGCTCTTAGAAAACATTTCTCGCAGCCTTGATGTAAGTCATTGGGTTTACAGGTTTCCCGTTCACGCGCACCTCATAGTGCAGATGCGTGCCGGTGGACCGTCCGGTGCTACCCATATCAGCAATATGATCCCCGCGCGAGACCCTTTGGCCGACCTTTACGTTGATCTTGGTGTTATGAGCATAAAGTGTCTCAATTCCGAACGCGTGCTTGATCTTCACAAGGCGTCCGAAGCCTGATTGCCAGCCGGCATGGCTGACCACACCATCGGCAGTTGCAAAGATGTCGGTGCCTTGCGGACCCGCAAAATCGACGCCGTTATGCATCCGGCGACCGCCGGTTTTCGGGTCGCGGCGCGAGCCGAAGCCGCTGGTGAAGCGAACTGCAGAATGCACCGGGGTAGCAAACGGCGCCTTCTCCGCCGCGATGCGGTACAGATTCAGCTGGTCCATTTGTTGCAGAAGTTGGTTTGCACGCACCTCATCGGCAGAGAGATCACTCTCGCCGCGGGTGCTCATCGATAAAGGGGTCAGCGGACCGCCCATACCGCTATATCCGCGCCGGACCTCTTCGATGATACGATCTGTTGGCATGCCTGCTTGACGGAACATTTTGTCCAATGGCTCGACCGAGATAACCATCGCCTCTTCCAATTGGCGGAAGATCTCGTCGCTGCGTTCCTGCATCAGGCGGATTTCCAGCTCCAATTCGTCGCGCTGATCCAACGCGGTCTGCGCATCGGCGGCGATCTGGTCGCGTTCTTCGGCGGTGCGCGCCAATGCGTCTGTCATGAACTCCATCTGCGCCGGGTCGCCGACCGACGCCAGATACATCCCTGATCCGTCGCTGTCCTGCTTCAACTCGGTCAGTTCGGTGCGGACCTCTTCGCGCTGTTTCATGGTTGTGCGCAACGTGGTCTGGATCACCTCGATCCCGGTTTCCAACTCGCGGCGGCGGTTTTCCGAGGCCAGCAGTTCCGACTGCATTGCCGAAATCTGCGCAAGGGCTGCATTGAACCGGTCCTGTGCGGCCAGCGCTTCCTGCGCGCGAGCGTCCCGTTCAGCAGACAATATGTTCAGCCGTTCCTGATAGGTCGCCTGATCGCGTTTCGCCTGTTCTCGGAAGTTGCCTGACCCAATGCTGTCCATCAGCAGGATCGCGGTCGAAAGCGCGGTCCAGCCAACAATCACCGCAACACCGGCAACAGCGACCACTTGCGTCTCGGAGCTGAGCCGGATGAACCGGGTGTCCTGATCTGATTTAAGAAAAACCCGGCGTTCCGGGAAACGGCGTTCAAGCCATGAGTGAAACTTTATTGCCAGACGTGTTCTCACGCGTCTTACCTCTCATCCCCAAGATCGGGACCAGTCGTGGTGCAATCTCCGTCCCTTGGGGGGATTTCATAAAGCGGACCGGGACATCGGGCAAGTTTGCTGACCAATTTGACGCGAAGCTTGCGAAATTACCCTGTGTCATCGGCAGGAATTCGCCTAAATTCACCTAATTGGATCAATCTGAGACGGTGCCGGGCTGTGGTAAGTCTTCGGTGAGGGGCCAGTAGAAATCTGGCGGCAATCCGGCCTCGGCGCGTTTCTCTTCGTTAAAGGGCGGTTTCAGGACGCCATGGAAATAGCGCCGCACCAAGTCGTGGAACACATCCTTGGGATCGGCATTCTCACGTCCGCACAGGAAATGGAACCATTTGGACCCGTAGGCCACATGCCCGACCTCTTCTGCGTAGATGACTTCCAGCGCCGCAATGGCCTGATCGGCCTTGGCCTTCCGAAAGATGTTGATCATGCCGGGCGTGACGTCCAACCCGCGGGCTTCCAGTACCATGGGCACAACGGCCAGACGCCCCATCAAGTCCTCTGCCGTGTCTTCGGCCGCACGCCACATACCTGCGTGGGCGGGCAGGGCACCGTAAGAGCTGCCCATCTGTTCCAGGCAGTCGCAGACCATCTCAAAATGGCGCGACTCTTCCTCGGCGCATTTAACCCAGTCGTCATAGAATCCGATGGGCATCGGGACATGCCCAAACCGGGCTATGATGTCCCAATGCAGGTCGACCGCATTAAGCTCGATATGGGCAACGGCGTGCAGCAGAGCGATCCGCCCGGCCTCGGTTCCCGGTTTGCGCTTGGGCACTTCGCGCGGCGACAGCAGCTCGGGGTTGTCCGGGCGCGCGGGTTGCAAGGGGGGCGTCGCGGTGCCGATCTCGATCGCCTCGGCATCACCTTTGCGGGCGGCAAACCATGCGGCGGCGTGGCGTTTCGAAAGGGCGGTTTTTTCCCGCCCGTCCGCTGTTGTCAGAACCTCGGTGGCCATCTGGGTCAGTGTTGTGGGCACAGATACGCTCCGCGTGTTTAATGCAAGGCTGCGGCATAAACCGGATGGCCGTCGGGGTCGAGAGGCTTACATCGCCTTCACTGCATCCAATACCGCATCAACATGGCCAGGCACCTTGACCTTGCGCCAAAGCTGCGCAATGCGGCCTTCGCCGTCGATGATGAAAGTGGACCGTTCGATTCCCATCGACTTTCGGCCATACATGTTCTTTTCAACCCAGACACCATAGTCTTCGCAGACGGTCGAGTTTTCGTCGGACAAAAGCGGCGTGGTCAGCCCATGCTTGGCGACAAACTTGTCATGTTTGGCAACGCTGTCGCGCGAGATGCCGAAAACTTGAGCACCCGCATCGGCAAAGGCCTGAAGTTGTTCCGAGAAACCGATGGATTCCTTGGTACAGCCCGGCGTATCATCACGGGGATAGAAAAACAAAACGACGGTTGTGCCGCGCAGGTCCGATAGGGTGACCTCGCCACCTCCGTCACGAGGCAGGGTGAAATCGGGGGCCATGTCTGAAATGTCGGGCATTGGATACTCCGCAATAGGGTTTTAAGGGCTGCCCGACATCATAGGGCGATATCAGCGGGTTAAAAGGCGTGGACAGCAAATTGGCGCAGCAGGAACAGCAAGGGGGCGATCCGCCGGAACCTGCCCCGCGTCGCCGCTCGCGCCGCCGGGTTGCAGGGCTCTGGGCCATGCGCGGGGCCGTCCTGCTGGTGGTGCTGGCGCTGATTGCGGGTTTCATGCTGATTGGCCAGCGCATGCATGCCCCGGCCTGGGTGCGGGATCGGGTCGAGGCGCGGCTGGAACAGAGCCTTGGCGGGCTACAGGTTCGGTTTGGCGATGTCAGTTTTATCATCAATGAAGGCTGGCGCCCACGCCTGCGCCTGACAGATGTCAGCATCGCGGATGCGGCGGGCCAGCAAATCGCGCAGGTGTCGGACATGCGGGCGAGCCTTGCGATGCGCCCCTTGCTGCGCGGCAACGTACGCCCCAAGCGCATCCTGCTGAGCGGTGCCCAGATTTCGTTGACCCGGGGCCTGGATGGGGCGCTGACCCTCACGGTTGGCACTGACAGTTCACCAGTTCAGCAGGCCCCCAACCTGGCGCAGCTGATCGAAACCTCGGATGATGTCTTTTTGTCTCCGATGCTCTCGGCCCTTACATCCGTCCGGCTGGACGCGATCACGCTGGACTACCGCGATCTGCGACTGGGTCGGTCATGGATCATGGATGGCGGGCATATCCAGATCACCCGCAACGACAACGAAATGCGACTGGCAACGGGCTTCTCGGTTCTATCTGGACGCGATTTTGTCAGCGGGATCGAGGCCAATTACACCAGCGTTCTGGGCACGCCCGAGGCGCGGTTCGGGGTCACGATCACGGATCTACCTGCCGAGGATGTCTACGGCCAAAGCCCCGCGTTGGCATGGCTGCAAGTTCTGCGTACGCCAATCTCTGGCGCGTTGCGGGGCAGCATCGATGGAGAAGGCGCAGTCGGTTCGCTGTTTGCAACGCTCAATCTGGGGGCCGGTGTGGTGCAGCCAACGCCCGAGACGCGCCCGGTGCCGTTTGATTCGGCCCGGACCTATTTCACCTATGAGCCCACACGTCAGGAGATCGATTTTAACGAAGTATCGGTTGTCTCGGCTTGGGGGGCGGTGCAGGCGTCCGGTAAGGCCTATTTGCAGGGGGTCGAAAATGGAACGCTGGACAGCCTTGATGCGCAGCTTCGATTCACCGGTATCGATGCCAATCCGGCGGGGCTGTTTCCCGAGGCTTTGAAGCTGCGGCAGGCGGATCTTGATTTCAAAATGACCTTCGCGCCGTTCAAGCTGCGCCTTGGACAGATAACCCTCGAAGACGGCGAACATCGTGTACGCGCATCCGGCGAACTAATCGGCCTTGAGGAGGGCTGGTCCGTTGATCTGGATGCCCATCTGGATCGCATGACCTCGGATCAGGTGCTTGGCTATTGGCCTGAGCGTCTGGCCCCGAAGCCGCGCGAATGGGTCACGAAGAACCTATATCAGGGTAAACTGTCGGATATGGATTTCGCATTGCGCCTGCGACCCGGATCGAAACCCGATCTTTACCTTGATTTCGGGTTCGAAGACGCAACAATCCGGTTTGTCAAAACCCTGCCCCCGATAGAAAACGCGCAAGGTCAGGCCAGCCTGATCAACAACAGGTTCACGGCAACGGCGCAGAACGGGATTGTTGTTGCAGATGCTGGCGGTCCGGTGGACGCGTCGGGGACGTCCTTCATTATCCCGGATACGGATATCAAGAAATCCGCCCCCGCCATTGCCCGGATCAAGGCATCAGGCGGTGTGACAGCCGCGCTGTCGTTGCTGGATCGACCGCCGCTATCCTTGCTCAGCAAAGCCAATCTGCCAGTTGATCTGGCTGATGGTACCGTTTCGCTAAGCGGTACGCTGTCTTTGCCGTTAAAGAAAAAGCTGAAGTTTCAGGAGACCCAGTTCCATTTCGATGGCGATCTAGACAATCTAAGCAGCGATAGGCTGGTTCCCGGGTTTTCCGTGTCCGCTGACACGCTGCGCCTGAGCGGCGATCAAACTGGCGTGCAGATCGCAGGGCAGGGCCTTTTCGGTGATGTGCCGATCGAGGCCAGTTGGCGGCAACCCATCAATGGTGAAACGGCGCAGCGCAGCGAATTGACCGGCCAGATTGAGTTGTCTCCCAAACTGATGGAAACGCTGAAGGCGGGGCTGCCACGCGGGATGCTAACGGGGAAAGGCACGGCCGATATCACGCTGGGGATCGGTGCAGGGGAACCGCCGAAACTGTCGGCCCAGTCTGATTTGCAGGGGGTTGCACTCGCCATCCCGGAACTCAGCTGGCGCAAAGCTGCGGGCAGCACTGGTACGCTGAGTGCAGAAGCAACCTTGGGAGATCAGATCAGTGTCGATAGCTTGCAATTGAACGCGGCTGGATTGCGGGCCAAAGGCGCGATTTCCTTCCGCGAAGACGGGGCCTTCGATCGCGTCAACTTTAGCTCATTTGATCTGGGTGATTGGCTGGCCGTCCCGGCGGTGCTGATCAGGCGCGAGGCCGGGCCACCCGACATCCGCGTGCTGGGGGGCGTGCTGAACCTGGGCCGCGCGCAATTCGGCGCTGGAGACGGGGGCGCAGGCGGCTCGGGCCAAGGATCGCAGGTGGACGTGACGCTAGATCGGTTGCAGGTCACCGAATCCGTGGCGTTGACTGGATTTCAGGGGGTGTTTCAAACCACGGGCGGGCTCAATGGAGGCTTTCGGGCGCGCGTGAATGGGGAGGCCGCGGTTCAGGGTCAGGTGACGCCGCGTGGCAATCGCAGCGCTGTGAGCCTGACCTCTGGCGACGCGGGGGCAGTTTTGCGCGCTGCCGGGGTGCTGACACAGGCAAAGGGGGGCGATCTGGATTTGCAGCTTGAGCCGGTAACCGCGCCCGACAGCTATGACGTGATCCTCAAGATCATAAATACCCGCATTACCGACGCCCCTGCCATGGCGGCGCTGCTGAATGCCATCAGCCTTGTGGGTCTACTGGATGAGATGGCTGGGCAGGGGATCTTCTTCTCATCCATCGACAGCCGGATGAGGCTGACGCCGAGCGAAATCAAAGTGCTAAGCGGCAGCGCCGTTGGCCCGTCGATGGGTCTGTCTTTCGACGGCATTATTGATACGGTGAACGGCAGGCTGGATCTACGTGGTGCGATCTCGCCAATCTACCTGGTGAATGCCATCGGCAGCGTGCTGACCCGCAAGGGTGAGGGGATCATCGGCTTTAACTATTCTCTCACTGGCCCACTGAGCGCGCCTAAAGTATCGGTGAACCCTTTGTCCGGACTGGCCCCGTTGTTCCTGCGCAATCTGTTGCGTCCGCCGGCACCGACCGTCTCGGACGGGCCGAATGCGCAGCGGCAGAAACCGGATGAGCCAAAGCGGACCTTCGGATCACCGCCTCGGGACAATTGAACCGGGATATGGCCGAATCTGTCTTGGCCTTGTAAGGCGCGGCCATGAAACTCAGCGATTTTGATTTCTACCTGCCCGAAGACCTGATTGCCACGCGGCCCGCCAATCCGCGATCCTCGGCGCGTTTGCTTGTTGCGCAAGGGGATAGGGTCACCGATAGCCATGTCTTCGATCTGCCCGATTGGTTGCGACCCGGCGACCGCCTTGTGTTAAACGACACACGGGTGATCCCGGCGCGCTTGAGCGGGCGCAGACACCGAGATAGCGCGCAGGGCCCAGTCTCTGCCGCGATCGAAGCAACCTTGCTAGAGCCGCAGTCAGATGGCTGTTGGACCTCCTTGGTCAAACCTTTGAAAAAGGTGAAACCAGAGGAGGAGATCGTCTTCTCGGACGATTTGTCAGCGGTGTTGGATCGGGTTGAGGACGGTCAGGCTTTTCTGCGCTTCAACCTGACTGGTGATGATTTCGACGCGGCGCTGGAACAGGCAGGCGCGATGCCTTTGCCGCCTTACATTGCCGCCAAACGCCCGGCGGATGAGCAGGACAAGACCGACTACCAGACCATCTGGGCCCAAAATGCAGGTGCCGTGGCTGCGCCAACCGCATCACTGCATTTTGATGAGGCGCTGATGCAGGCCTTGGTCGCACGGGGCATCACCTTCAGCTATGTGACATTGCACGTAGGCGCGGGTACGTTTCTGCCGGTCAAGGTTGAGGATGTGACCACTCATAAAATGCATGCTGAATGGGGTCGGGTCAGCGCGGAAGCCGCTGCTGAGGTCAGGGCGACCAAAGCCGCAGGCGGACGCGTCATCCCGGTGGGCACCACAGCACTGCGCCTGATCGAAAGCGCTGCACGCGCGGGGCAGATCGAGGCCTGGGAAGGTGAAACTGATATCTTCATCTACCCCGGCTTTCAGTTCCATGTAACCGATGCGCTGATGACCAATTTCCACCTGCCCAAATCCACCTTGTTGATGCTGGTGTCCGCCCTGATGGGTCAGGACCGGATGCGGCAGCTCTATGATTATGCAATCGCTCAAAAGTATCGTTTCTTCTCATATGGAGATTCGTCGCTTTTGATCCCGTGAGGGCCGCGTTTCAGGCGGCGAACTATAGGAATGTCGTAGACAAGCGCGACCGAGGCGGGTTTTGATCGCACCAACGAATCCGTATTCTGATCGGCATTTCACCGGAGGCCCCAATGATTCAGGTTCTGTCCAGCGCGTGGGCGTTGTTGCTGGGAATGGGGCTGTTGATGGTCGGCAACGGCCTGCAGGGCACGATCCTGGGTGTGCGCGGTGAGATCGAAGGGTTCTCGACGCTCGAGATGTCCTTTGTGATGTCAGCTTATTTCGTGGGCTTTCTGGGCGGATCACGTCTGGCGCCCGAGATGATCCGCCGCGTTGGCCATGTGCGTGTCTTTGCGGCGCTGGCTTCGTTCATCTCGGCTGTCATGATCATGTATCCGATGCTGACCGATCCGATAGCCTGGGTCCTCGGTCGTGTCGTAATCGGCTTCTGTTTCTCGGGCGTATACGTGACCGCAGAAAGCTGGCTGAATAACGCAGCCAGCAATGAAAACCGCGGCCAGGCTCTGTCGCTTTACATGATTGTTCAGATGACCGGCATCATCAGCGCGCAGGGCTTGGTTCTGCTCGGGGACCCGGCTGGCTATCAGACCTTTGTCATTGCCTCGATTTTAGTTTCGATCTCATTCGCGCCGATTTTGCTGTCCATCTCGCCAACCCCTGCGTTCGATTCGACGAAGCCGATGACATTGCGCGAGCTGCTTGGAAAGTCGCCCTTGGCCTGCGTTGGTATGTTTTTGCTGGGCGGTGTGTTCTCGGCGCAGTTTGGTATGTCGGCGGTTTACGGCGCGCGGGCCGGGTTGTCGCTGTTCGAAATTTCGACCTTTGTGGCCGCGTTTTATGTCGGCGCGGTTGTTTTCCAATATCCGCTGGGTTGGTTCTCGGACCGAATGGACCGCCGCCTGCTGATCACGCTTGTCTCGGTCGCCGGTGGCCTTGGTGCCGTGGTCGGGATGATCTATGGCGTGACCTATCCTGTTTTGCTTGGGTCGGCGTTTGTCATCGGAGGTCTGTCGAACCCGCTTTATTCATTGCTGATTGCGCATGCGAACGACTTTCTTGATCACGAGGATATGGCCGCAGCTTCAGGCGGATTAGTTTTCATCAACGGCTTGGGCGCCATTGCGGGCCCACTGATCACGGGTTGGTTAATGGGCGATGAGGTCTTTGGCCCGCAGGGCTTTTTCCTGTTCCTCGCCGCATTGCTGTTCATGACCGCGATTTATGCGCTTTATCGGACCACGCAGCGCCCGACGGTTCCTGTTGACGAGACCGGTACGATGTCGCCGCTTTACCCCACAGCCTCGCCTGTGGCGTTTGAGGTGGCGCAGGAAGTTGCCATTGAAGCCGCCGAGGCCGAGCAGGATGCGCAGGAAACAGCTTAAGACACGAAAATATGTCGATATTGTTGCAATATTTTACTGTAACAAATCTGTAAAATGGCAATAAATGACCTTACGTCCCTGGGGAGGGCACAAGACGGAGTTTAGGGCAATGGTAGGGCCTGAAGACGTACTGAGTTTTTGGTTGGATGAAGTTGGTCCAGACGGTTGGTATCTGCAGGATGATGCCTTGGACGCAAAAATCCGTGATCGTTTTCTGAAAACCTGGGAAGCATCGACCGAAGGCAAGTTCTCGCTTTGGTTGACATATCCCAGCGGTGCCTTGGCATACATCATTCTGACCGACCAATTTCCACGCAACATGTTCCGGGGCAGTGCGCGGGCATTCTCAACTGACCGGGCTGCGCTGGCCGCAGCCAAATGTGCGGTCGACAAAGGCTGGGACCTTAAGATCGATGAACCGGCGCGGCAGTTCTTCTATCTGCCGATGATGCATTCAGAAAACCTGTGCGATCAGGAACGCTGTGTCCGCTTGATTTGCCAAAACCTCAGCAGCGAGCCCAGCAATCTGCTACATGCACGCGCCCACCGTGAGGTGATCCGCAAATTCGGCCGGTTCCCCTATCGGAATGAGGCTTTGTCACGCCATTCCACCGAACATGAAATGGCCTATGTCAGCATGGGCGGCTATGGCTCGACAGTACGGGAATTACAGGCTGGGGGTTAAACCTCGGGCACGCATCCGCGAATGGCCAGAACCTTCTCGGCGATCACATCGCCTGCGGTGGTGATGGCCGTCTCCACCAACACATCAGGTTCTTCGGCCAGGTCGGAGAACCGGGTCTGAGCAGATTTCAAACTGTCTTCAATCGCGTCCAAACGATTCAGCGTCATGGAAATACGCTGCGTGGTGGCCGTATCCAATGCGCTGCCATCGGTTGGCAGAGAAGCCAGTTCGCTACGCAGGGCAGTCAGCTCTCCGCGAATGCCCTGGGCTTCGTCGCGCAAGGGGGCAACGACTTGAATGACATCCGAAAAATTAGCCGAAATACTCTCCACACTCGATGCTAGTTTCCAGCCAAGAAATAGGCAAAGGGCCACCAGGATCAGGGTGGCATTGAGCAGCGCGAGCAAAAGATCTTTCAATGTTTTGGCCATGGGAAGCCTTTCGAATAAACTGGGGTTGAGACTATGAAATTGCCTAAGGCTCTTCTGTTCTAGCCTTTGGGCAGTCCCGGGTATAGGCTGAAAACAGCGCCTTTTCGCTGCTGGTTCCTCGCGTCGCTTTTGTCGCGGATGTGCTGTGTTGATGCGCTCTGAAAAGTAGTTTAATGGTAAACTAAATTTCGTTCGACCTGCGCCGAGAGGGACACATGGCTGCACAATCTTTTGATCTGATCGTTATCGGGGCTGGTCCGGGGGGCTATGTCGCTGCAATCCGCGCCGCGCAATTGGGGTTAAATACCTGTGTGGTTGAACGAGAGCATCTGGGCGGGATATGCCTGAATTGGGGCTGTATCCCGACCAAGGCACTGCTGCGCTCTTCCGAGGTGTTCCACCTGATGGAGCGTGCCAAGGATTTCGGCCTGAAGGCGGACAAGGTCGGATATGATCTGGACGCGGTCGTCAAACGCTCACGCGGCGTAGCAGGGCAGCTTTCGGGTGGCATCGGACACCTGCTGAAGAAGAACAAAGTGACCGTGGTGATGGGCGAGGCGACGATCCCGGCCAAAGGCAAGGTCACAGTCAAAACAGACAAAGGCAACGAAGAACTGACCGCCAAGAACATCGTTCTGGCCACCGGCGCTCGGGCGCGTGAATTGCCGGGGTTGGAAGCTGACGGCGATCTGGTTTGGACATATAAACACGCGCTGCAACCGCCGCGGATGCCGAAGAAGCTGCTCGTTATCGGCTCAGGCGCCATCGGGATCGAATTCGCCAGTTTCTACAACACGCTGGGCGCGGATACGACCGTTGTCGAAGTCATGGACCGCGTACTGCCCGTCGAAGATGCAGAGATCAGCGCCTTTGCCAAGAAGGCCTTTACCAAACAAGGCATGACCATCATGGAAAAGGCGATGGTCAAACAACTGGATCGCGCCAAGGGCAAGGTTACCGCGCATATCGAGGTGAAGGGCAAAATCGAAAAACACGATTTCGACACTGTGATCTCCGCTGTTGGAATCGTCGGCAATGTCGAAAACCTGGGGCTTGAGGCTCTGGGCGTGAAAATCGACCGGACCCATGTCGTCACGGATGAGTATTGCCGTACGGGCGTCGATTGGCTCTATGCCATTGGTGATATCGCAGGCGCCCCCTGGCTGGCGCATAAGGCAAGCCACGAAGGCGTTATGGTCGCGGACCTGATCGCCGGGAAACACGCGCACCCGGTCAAGCCCGAAAGCATCGCAGGATGTACGTATTGTCAGCCCCAGGTCGCTTCGGTCGGGTACAGCGAAGCCAAGGCAAAGGAACTTGGCTATGACATCAAGGTCGGTCGCTTCCCCTTCATCGGCAATGGCAAGGCCATCGCACTGGGCGAGCCTGAAGGTCTGATCAAAACTGTCTTTGACGCCAAGACCGGAGAGCTGCTGGGCGCCCATATGATCGGCGCGGAAGTGACAGAACTGATTCAGGGCTATGTGGTTGGCCGCCAGTTGGAGACCACCGAAGAAGATTTGATAAACACCGTCTTCCCGCATCCGACCCTGTCAGAGATGATGCACGAAGCCGTTCTGGATGCTTATGGGCGCGTAATCCACATGTAAGGGTAGGGGGCTCTGCCCCCGTCGCGGCAAGCCACGACTCCCCCGAGGTATTTTCAAACAGAAGAAGCAGGGCATCCGAACTTCTTCTGTTCCCAAATACCTCGGAGCGCGAGGCAGAGCCTCGCAAAATACTTCTACTTATTCAAAGCGTCCAGAATGCGGGCCCAGGAACGGATGCCCTTGTGGAAGCTTTTGACGTCATATTTTTCGTTGGGCGAATGGATGGCGTCATCGTCATTGGCATAACCAACCAGCATGGAATCCAGCCCGAGCACTGTGTTGAAATACCCAACGACAGGGATAGAGCCGCCCATCCCGGTAAAGACCGCCTCGCGGCCCCATTCGTCAGATAGTGCACCGCGTGCGGCTTCGAATTCAGGTCGGTTAAGATTCATGACCGAGGCTGGCGATCCTTCCAGGTCGTTGTCCCATACTACTTTGGCATCTGGTGACAGGCGATCTTCCACATGTTTGCGGATTTTGTCACGCAGCGCGTCCGGGTCCATGTCACCCACAAGGCGACAGGTGATCTTGCAATGCGCCTCGGATGGGATCACCGTTTTCGACCCCGCGCCATTGTAGCCACCCCACAGCCCGTTCACCTCAAGCGTTGGCCGGGCCCATTGCTGTTCAAGCGTGGAATAACCCTTTTCCCCATGCGGTTGGCTGTAGCCGACCGAATTCAGGTACTCGGCTTCGTCAAACCCGCAATTCTGCCATTGGCGCAACTGCTCGGCAGGTACTTCGTGGACGCCTTCGTAGAAGCCTTCCACGGCAACGCGGCCGGTTTCATCGTCGTAGAATGAATCCACAATTTTCGAAAGCTCACGCAGGGGGTTTAGGCCGGGGCCGCCATAGTGGCCCGAATGCAAGTCGATGCGCGGCCCGACGATGGTGAACTCATCCTTGAGCATACCGCGCAACTGCGAAGCAATCGACGGTACCCCCCGCGATACCATCGACGTATCGCAGACCAGCGCCAGATCGGCCTGCAATTCGTCCTTGTTGGCCTCCAGAAACGGCACCAGAGAGGGTGAACCGGATTCTTCTTCACCCTCGAAGAAAAATGTGATGCGGCAGGGCAGGGTGCCGTGAACCGCTTTCCAGGCGCGGCAGGCCTCGACAAATGTCATCAACTGGCCCTTGTCGTCCGAGGACCCGCGCCCGCGGATGACCTGACCATGCTCGGTATCTTCGATCGCCGGATCAAACGGATCACGATTCCACAGGTTCAGCGGATCGACAGGCTGCACGTCGTAGTGGCCATAGAACAAAACATGAGGCCCGTCTTGGCCTTCGCCCACATGGCCCACAACCATCGGATGGCCTGGTGTTTCGCGTTTTTCGGCCTGAATACCAATGCTTTGCAAATCCCCGACCAACCAATCGGCAGCCTGATCAACCTGTTCCTTGTAGGCAGGATCGGTTGAGATCGACGGGATGCGTAGCAGCTCCATCAAACGGTCGATCGCGCTTTGCAGGTCATCGTCAATCCGACTGAGCACAGGGTCTAAAGACATGAAGGATTCCTTTGTGGTAGACTGTGTTGGCCGAAACCTATCAGCGTTATCGCCAAGGTCCAGTCGGCGGAGTTAGTAAACTGAGTATTGTATTGGAACTTATTTGAAACATCGACTTTCGCCTGCGTCGTTTCCTCGCGCCAGATATCCGCAACTTTACTTGTCGGGGCGAGAACAAGGCTGTATTTGATGCAAATCAAAGTTGGGTTTACCCGTTGGCGATAGGCCGAATAGCAGGTGAATGCAAACGCGTCCTAAACAGTGTAAGCTGTGACGCTGGAAAGAATATGCCCGGTTTTCTGACCGTTCACCGGGCGGCCAAGGAGGGTCCTTTGGACTATACTGCTCAGCTCGATACAGCGATTGCCAGGCTGCATGATGAAGGACGTTACCGGACTTTCATCGACATCGAACGCCGCAAGGGGCATTTCCCCCATGCGGTGCGGACGCGTCCGGATGGGTCGACGCAGGATATCACTGTTTGGTGTGGCAATGACTATCTCGGCATGGGGCAGAATGCGGTGGTTCTGGATGCGATGCACGAAGCCGTCGATGCTGCTGGCGCAGGTTCAGGTGGCACCCGCAATATCTCGGGCACCACCGTTTATCACAAGCGGCTTGAGGCCGAGCTTGCCGATCTGCATGGCAAAGAAGCGGCTCTGCTGTTCACCAGTGCCTATATTGCGAATGACGCAACGCTCAGCACTTTGCCAAAGCTATTCCCGGGCCTCATTATCTATTCCGACGCGCTGAACCATGCCTCGATGATCGAAGGCGTACGCCGCAACGGCGGGTCTAAGCGCATCTTCCGCCACAATGATGTGGAACATCTGCGTGAGCTGCTGGAAGCCGACGACCCCAAAGCACCCAAACTGATCGCGTTTGAATCGGTCTATTCCATGGATGGGGATTTTGGACCCATCGAACAGATTTGCGATCTGGCCGATGAATTCGGCGCGCTCACTTACATTGATGAGGTGCATGCGGTTGGCATGTATGGCCCACGTGGCGGTGGCGTGACCGAGCGGGATCGTCTGGCCCATCGCATCGACATCATCAACGGCACGCTGGCCAAGGCCTATGGCGTGATGGGTGGCTATATCGCCGCCAGCGAAAAGATGTGTGACGCGGTACGCTCTTACGCGCCGGGCTTCATCTTTACCACGTCTCTGCCGCCTGCCGTTGCCGCGGGGGCTGCTGCCTCGGTGGCCTATCTGAAAACGGCGCCCGAGCTGCGCGAGCAGCATCAGACCCAGGCCAAGATCCTCAAACTGCGTCTGAAGGGGATGGGGCTGCCGTTGATTGATCATGGCAGCCATATTGTGCCCGTCATCGTGGGCAATCCGGTCCATACGAAAATTCTGAGCGACCGGTTGCTGGATGACTATGGCATTTATGTGCAACCGATCAATTTCCCGACCGTTCCGCGCGGAACTGAGCGGTTGCGGTTTACGCCGTCTCCGGTGCATGGGCCGGGCGAAATGAACCGCTTGGTTCAGGCGATGGACGAACTTTGGTCACATTGTGCGCTAAATCGCGCCGAACTTGCCGGATAACCTAACGCTAAAGTGTGCAACTTATTTGCCACGTGTTAAGCTTACGCTAACAAAAGAAGCGGACGAATCGTCTATGGGGGACGATTCGGCGTTAGCGCAAAACGCGTGACAGGCAGAATGGGGCGGCAGGCATGATTGGGCGCAGATCACAGCGCGAATCTGAAGAAGGCGTGGAGTTCAGACCGAAGGGTTTTGACGACTACGAAGTTCGTCTGGGCGACCAGATGCGCGGTGAGCGCGCCACCATGGGCAAGTCGCTTCTGGATGTGCAGCGAGAGCTGCGGATTAAGGCCAATTACATCGCTGCAATCGAAAACGCCGATCCTGATGCGTTTGATACACCCGGCTTCATCGCCGGGTATGTTCGTTCCTACGCTAGGTATCTGGGCATGAACCCGGATGAGACCTTTGCCAGCTTCTGCGCGGAAAGTGGTTTTGAGGTCGCGCATGGGATGTCGGCCGAGGCCTCGGTTGTGCGCAAACCTTCTGGCGATGTTCTGGCACGCGGACCGATGGGTCGTGACCCGTTCATTTCGCCGAACACGCCTTACATTCCGGGCAAGGAATCTCTGGTCAGCCAGATTGAGCCACGCGCGATTGGCTCGTCTTTGGTGCTGTTGGCAGTGATTGCCGGCATCGGCTATGGCGGCTGGTCTGTTTTGAACAAGATTCAACAGGTGCAGGTCAGCCCGGTTGAGCAGGCACCGGTGGTTCTGTCAGATCTGGATCCTTTGGATGCTGCCCGGACCAATACAGCCGAAGTCGAAACAGCGGCGGCCAACACTGAAGCGCTGGACCGTCTGTATCGCCCGCAAGCGCTGGATGTCCCTGTTCTGGTCGCGCGCGATGCGCCTATCTCAACGCTCGACCCGCGTGATGTAGGAGCCTTCCGTCCGCCGGAGTTGCCTGAAGTTGTTGTGGCAGACATTCATACCGTTGAACGCCCAAGCTTGCCGCAGGTTGTTGAACAGATCGACACAACTCTGAAAATCGTGGCCGTTGATCCAGCGTGGATGCGCGTTACGGCCGCCGATGGCAGCGTGATATTTGAAGGCACGCTTGGCACCGTCGAACAGGGCAACGTGTTCGAGGTTCCATTGACTGAAGAACCACCTCAGCTGCGGGCAGGGGCGTCTGGTTCGGTCTATTTCTCGATGGACGGCCAGCATTTTGGCCCGGCAGGTGCCCCTGGCACGGTCGCAAAGGGGGTCGTTCTGTCCAAGGATGCCGTGTCAGAAGCCTATGCCGTGGCCGATCTTGAGGCGGAACAGAACAGTGCCCTTAAGCAGTTGGTCGCTGAGCTGCAGACAGACGTGGCAGAACAGCCCTCTGAGTGATCTAGCCATTGCGGTACCCCTGTTGGCGGACTATCTAAAGACGCAACTCAGGCAGATGCGGACCGGTCCCTATGTCCCTCAATCATGTGCGCCCGTGGCGGAACATCTATCGTCGTAAGTCCCGTCAGATCATGGTGGGGAACGTGCCGGTCGGTGGCGATGCCCCGATTGCAGTTCAAACAATGACCAACACGTTGACCACGGATGTGGCGGCGACGGTGGCACAGGTTCAGGCGGCGGCCGAGGCAGGGGCCGATATTGTGCGCGTTTCGGTGCCGGATGAGGCATCATCAAAAGCTCTTAAAGAGATCGTGCGCGAAAGCCCGGTGCCGATCGTGGCCGACATCCACTTTCATTACCGCCGTGGCATCGAAGCCGCCGAGGCAGGTGCCGCCTGCCTGCGGATCAACCCGGGCAATATAGGCAGTGAAGAGCGCGTGAAAGAGGTCATCCAGGCCGCGCGCGACCACGAGTGCTCCATCCGGATCGGCGTGAATGCGGGTAGTCTGGAAAAGCACCTGCTTGAAAAATATGCAGAACCCTGCCCCGAGGCGATGGTCGAAAGCGGGTTGGAGCATATCCGCATTCTGCAAGACAATGACTTTCATAATTTCAAGATCAGCGTGAAGGCCAGCGACGTGTTCCTGTCGGCGGCGGCTTATCAGGGCATTGCCGAGGCCACTGACGCGCCGATCCATCTGGGCATCACCGAGGCCGGAGGGCTGGTCAGCGGCACCATCAAATCCGCCATTGGTCTGGGCAACCTGCTATGGATGGGGATCGGCGACACGATCCGCGTCAGCCTGTCAGCTGATCCGGTGGAAGAGGTCAAGGTGGGCTACGAGATTCTGAAATCTCTGGGCCTGCGCCATCGCGGCGTGAACATCATCTCGTGCCCGTCTTGTGCGCGGCAGGGGTTTGACGTGATCAAGACGGTTGAAGCGCTGGAACAGCGGCTGGAGCATATCAAGACACCGATGTCCCTGTCGATCATCGGTTGCGTCGTTAACGGCCCGGGTGAGGCGCTGATGACCGATGTGGGCTTTACCGGCGGTGGGGCCGGGTCCGGTATGGTGTATCTGGCGGGCAAAGCCAGCCACAAGATGTCGAACGACCAGATGATCGATCACATCGTGGAAGAGGTCGAGAAAAAGGCTGCAGAACTGGATGCTGTGGCCGAGGCTGCGGAGTAGGCTGCTTTATGTTTCTGGCATCTGCTGGGTCGCGCAGTGAATGCCTCCACCCAACTCACCCAGTGCGTCCACGTTCAGGCTTACGACCTGGCGTCCCGGATAGTGTTTCGCGATGACCTCCTGTGCGATCTGATCAGTCTCAGGGTCGCCAAATTGCGCCAGAATGATCCCGCCATTGCAAACATAGTAATTGGCGTAAGAGGCCACGAATTCCGGGTCCTGCACGCGCCGCTTGTAAGGTTCGGGGATGACCTCAACACGTAGGCCTTCGGCAATTAACCTGTCATATGTGTCCAACGCAGCGGCATGAAACGGGTCGTCCGGATCAGGGTCATCCGGCAAATTGATCAAGACGCGCCCCGGCCCAGTGAACCTTGCCAGACTGTCGATATGATAATCCGTTACGTCTTGGCCCCAAACGCCCTCGGACCAGATCATCCGTTCTGCTCCATAGGCCCGCAACAGCCGCGCTTCGATCTCGGCGCGCGATAGTCCCGGATTGCGGTTTTCATTCACCCATGAGCTTTCATGGGCCATGAGCAAACCATGGCCGTCTTGTTCCAAGCCACCGGCTTCGCCACGAAGACCGGAGCGGATCAGGGGAACATCCAGCCGCTCGGCGATACGACGGGCGATTTGCGCGTCATTTTTGTGGACCTGTTTGCCGCCCCAGCCGTTGAATTGAATTTGGCTGATTGCAAGGTCGCCGGAGTCGTTTGTCACGAAGATAGGGCCACTGTCCCGACACCAAAGATCATCTGTTGGAACATCCCAAAGCTGGACATTGTCCGAGAGAGAGCGGCGCGCCTGACCATGGTGTTCCCGCGCCGCAAGCATGACCACGGGTTCAAAAGCCGATATGGCGTTTGCGATATCCGCAATGGTCTGCTGAACCATCGACAGCCATACCGTGTCGCGATAAACAGCGCGGTTTACCGGCCATTGCATGAACGTAAGCTGGTGAGGTTCCTCTTCTGCCGGTACGAAGTAGCCAGCAGAAGGGCCCGCGGATGCGTAGCGTGCCTGAGACAAGGCGCCTACCGCTCCGATACCAAGGACGAATTCACGTCTGCGCATCTGGGGCTGATCATCCCCGGTCCGCGCGAACGCCGTCCGCAATCTGCTGCATCTGGTCGGCGGGCAGGAAGCCGCGCAGCATTTCGGTGCCCAGAACAAAGGACGGTGTACCCGAGATCTGCATCCGTTGCGCCAGGGCACGGGTGCGGGTGATCTCATCGGTGACCTGATCGCTGTCCATGGCGGCGACGATGGCGTCGCTATCCAGGCCCAGCCCGTCCGAGATGCGGCGCAGGGTGACTTCGCTGGGTTCACCTGTGAATTCAAGTAGGGCGTCATGCACCTGCTTATACGCGTCATCCCCGGCCACATGTTTGGTGGCCACGGCAAAGCGCGAAGATAGAACCGAGGCATCGCCAAGGATCGGGAATTCCTTGATCACCAAACGGATGTTTCCGTCGGCTTCCAGCAATTGCGCGACCTCGGGCACCGCGCGGCGGCAATAGCCACATCGATAATCCATGAATTCGACCAGGGTGATGTCGCCATCCGGGTTGCCGCCGACCCAGCTGTAGCCGTCATTGAACAGCTCATCCACGTTTGCGGCCACCAAGTCCTTGTCTGCGGCGGCTTCGGCTGCGGCGTTGCGCTGTTCCAGAATGTTGATCGCTTCCAGAATAACCTCGGGGTTTTCCAGAAGGTATTCGCGCACCTGCGCACCAAATTCGGCGCGCTCCGCATCGCTCATGGCGTTCAGATCCAGCGCTTGTGCCGGGCCTGCGATCAGGGAAAGCCCCAGAAGGGCGGGGGCTGCATGTCTGAGGATCATTTCCGTTTCCTTTTCGAGTTCTTCTTTGCGCGTTCCGACGCAATCAACACATCCTGTGCCCTTTGCCAACCCGGAGACCCTTCGGGCAATTGCCCGACGGCGCGCCTTGCGTGGATCCCTGCATCCGCCAGCCGGCCTTGCAGGGCGTATCGTTCAGCGGTGACGGCCGAGGCCATCCCATTGTTGCCGACCTGTGCATAGGCCAGTCCCAAATCCCGCATCAGGCGGGCATTGCGAAAATCGCGGGCGCGTGCCTTTTCAAGCACCTGCAGGGCGTCCTTGGTCTTGCCTTGCGCCAAAAGGGCACGCCCATAGCCTGCCAGGATCAACGAGTCATTCGGTGCCATTTCGACCGCTTGACCATAGGCTTGAACCGCCTCAGCCAGTTGTCTGTTTTCCAACAGGATTTGCCCCTTGAGCTCATAGTAAAACGGATCGTCCGGGCGGATGGCCAACGCCTCGTCAATCGCGGCGCGCGCACTGGCCAGATTGCGGTTCTGATGGTGGGCCGAGGCTTCTCGCATCATGCGGATGTCGCGATCGGTCTCTTCCTTGGCGCGGCGCAGGGTCCAGGACGGGGTGCGCAAAAAGGCCGAGAGCTTGCCTTTGACACGCGCAAACCAGTAGTCGGCATTTGCGTTGGGCTGGGCCTTGTCGCCGAACTCTTCCAGAAACGCTTCGGCGGCGCGCAGGCGTTCGCGGCTGGTGGGATGCGACCGCATATACGGGTCCTGATTTGCCGTGCTCAGCAGTTCTTGCCCAGCGAATTTGCGGTGAAGCGTGACCATCCCGCTGGGGGAGATACCGGCCCATCGCAAGTAGCTGGCCGCGCTGCGATCGGCCGAGGCCTCTTCGGCCCGTGTATGCCCCAGAAAGCTGCGCAGCGCAGAGCTCTGCACACCCGCAGCAATCCCGGCGGCGGCCTCTCCGCCGCCTGCAGCAGCTGCGATCAGCGCCAATGCAGTGCCAAGGCCTGCATTGCGGTTTGCCGCCCGCAGGTTCTCTGAACGCCGCGCCAGATGCCCGTTGGCGATATGCGCGGCTTCGTGTGCGATCACTGCCTGCAGCATTTCGGGGCTGTCGACGCCCAGGATCAGGCCATAGTTCAGGTAGATCGCGTTATAGTCGATCACAAAGGCGTTAAACGTGCTGTCATTTACCACCAGGATTCGAACCCGGTTGGTGTTCAGCCCGGCGGCGCGGAGTACGGGAAAGGCCAGTTCTCGCAGGCCGTATTCGATATCGGGGTCGCGGATCAGGCTTTGCGCATGGCTCTGCACCGCCGCCGTCAGCCACAGGACAGCTGCCAGTATCAGGGCCGGGATTGACGCCAGCCGGGATACGCGTTCAAAAGCCATGGCTGCAACATGGGAGATGGGCATGAGAAACTCAACCCGGTCCGGGGTCGATCCGTTTATTGTGATGGACGTGATGGAGGATGCGCGCAAGGCGGAAGAGGCCGGACGTCACATCATCCACATGGAGGTTGGCCAGCCCGGAACCGGCGCGCCCAAGGGGGCGACCGAGGCTTTGGCCCACGCGATGCAACAAGGCCCGCTGGGTTATACGGTGGCTTTGGGCCTGCCCGCACTGCGCCAGCGGATCGCGCAAATGTATGGCGAATGGTACAATGTCGATCTGAGCCCCGAACGGGTGGTGATCACTCCGGGGTCGTCGGGCGGGTTTCTTCTGGCCTTTACAGCGCTGTTCGACAGCGGCGATCGTGTGGGTATCGGCGCGCCGGGCTATCCGTCTTACCGACAGATTCTGAAAGCGCTGGGCTTGGTTCCCGTTGATCTGCCAACCGCGCCCGAAAATCGCCTGCAGCCTGTGCCATCCGATTTCGCAGGGCTGGGCCTGCAGGGTCTGATGGTGGCGTCACCCGCCAATCCGACCGGTACAATGCTGAATCGCGCAGCCATGGGCGCGCTGATCAATGCGGCGCACGGGCAGGGCGCATCCTTCATCAGCGATGAAATCTACCACGGACTGGAATACGAGGCCAAAGCCGTCACCGCATTGGAACTGACGGATGAGTGCTATGTGATCAACTCATTCTCCAAGTATTTCTCGATGACCGGCTGGCGGGTCGGTTGGATGGTTGTGCCCGAGGATCAGGTGCGCGTGGTCGAGCGGATTGCCCAGAACATGTTCATCTGCGCCCCCCATGCCAGTCAGGTGGCGGCGCTGGCTGCGATGGAGTGCGAGGACGAGTTGCAAGCCAATCTGAATGTCTATCGCCAGAACCGTGCATTGATGCTCGACGGGTTGCCCAAGGCGGGCTTCACCAATATCGCGCCGCCCGATGGGGCGTTCTATGTCTACGCCGATGTCTCGGACCTGACGGATGACAGCCGCGCATTTGCGGCAGAGATTCTGGACAAGGCGGGCGTTGCGGTCACTCCGGGGCTGGATTTTGACCCCACGCGCGGGCACAGGACCCTGCGGTTTTCCTACGCGCGTGCGACTGCTGATATCGAAGAGGGGTTGGTGCGGCTACAGGCATTCATGTCCGAACGCGGCGCGTTGATGCGACAAGGCTGACCCGTTCACAAAAGCTGCGGCTTGGTGTAGGGTGCCTGCCAAACGATCTCGGGATAACTTGAGGCCATGAGCAGGATTTTCTATTGCATCGCGCTGATCTGGGCGCTGTCTTGTGCTGCTGTCGCGCAGGATTTCAGCGCCCTTGCACGCATTCAGCCGGATCAAAGCCGCATTGTCGACACCGGGCGCACCGGTGTGCAGGTCGATCTTGGCCTTAGCCAGGGGGTGCCGTACCGTATCTTCACCCTACGCGATCCATACCGCATGGTGATGGATTTCCAAGAGGTCGACTGGAGTGGCCTGAACAGCGCAGACTTCCTGCAATCCGAGTTGATCAGCGGTGTTCGGTTTGGCGCTTATGTTCCTGGCTGGTCTCGATTGGTTCTGGAACTTGGTGCACCGATGGCCGTGGATACGGCCGAGATGCAGATCGATCCGAATGCTGGCACGGCCACGCTGACGCTCAACCTCAAAGGCGTTGATTTCGACGTGTTCAACGCCTCGGCAGGTGAGCCCAAGAATCCCGGTTGGGATTTGCCTGAACCCTCGCTGACCGGTCAGGCGACCCCGCGCAAGTCCGATGGCCCTTTGCGCGTGATGCTGGACCCCGGTCATGGCGGTATCGATCCGGGGGCCGAGGTTGGGGGGATCACCGAGAAGAACATGATGCTGACCTTTGCGCGCGAACTGCGGGAAATGCTGTTGCGTTCCGGCGGGTATGAGGTGGTCATGACCCGTGTAGACGATCAGTTCGTTTCGCTGGAACGTCGCATCGCGCTGGCGCATCGGGCAGGCGCGGATGTGTTTATCTCGCTGCATGCGGATTCGCTGTCCGAGGGGCAGGCTCATGGCGCGGCGGTTTACACCCTGTCGGATGAGGCCTCAGATGTGGCCAGTGCAAAGCTGGCCGAACGCCACGATCGCGCGGATTTGCTGGCGGGCGTCGATCTGAAAGGCGCGGATGATGAAGTCACCGATGTGCTGCTGGATTTGGCTCGGCAAGAGACAGAGCCCCGCACAGACGCGCTGGCGCAGGCCTTGGTCAACGGTATGGCGCAGCAGGGCGGACCGATGAATCGCAAGCCCTTGCGCACCGCGTCCTTTTCGGTGCTGAAGGCCGCAGATATACCTTCGGTTCTTGTGGAATTGGGATTTTTGTCCAGCCCCCGAGACCTGGAAAACATCAAGAACCCCGATTGGCGCGCCAAGATGGCCTTTGGGATTTATCAGGGGCTTGAGGACTGGAACCAGCAGGATGTGATCAGGCGGTCCCTGATTGGACAGTGACCTGACGCCCCAAAACGGCTAGAATGCGCCTGTGGTTTTGACCCTTGGGCGGTGCGCCCCTATATAGGCGGCAGCGCGAGAAAAAGGCAGTAACGTGATCCGGTTTGTTCTTTCGATTTTCGGGGCGATCTTCAGCCTCGTGACTTTGGGTATTTTTATGGCGGCGCTGGTGGTTGGTGCCGTGTTCTGGATGTATGGCCGCGACCTGCCCAGCCATGAATCACTGGCCCAATACAAACCGCCAACGATCAGCCGAATTTATTCAGGCGAAGGCCAGCTGATCGACGAGTTCGCGCAGGAACGTCGTCTGTTCACCCCGTCCGAGGAAATCCCGGATCTGGTTAAGCAGGCGTTTATCTCGGCTGAAGACAAGAATTTCTACAGCCATCAGGGCTATGACCCGCGCGGGATCATCGCGGCAGGGGTTGAGGCGGTGCGGTCAAAGGGTGAAACCGTGCGCGGGGCCTCGACCATTACGCAGCAGGTGATGAAGAACTTCCTGTTGTCCGGCGACCGCCGGGCCGAGCGCAAGATCAAAGAGATCATCCTCGCCACCCGGCTTGAGGATACCTTGGACAAGGAGCAAATCCTCGAACTCTATATGAACGAGATTTTCCTGGGTCAGAACTCTTATGGTGTAACCGCCGCCGCCCAGACCTATTTTAACAAAACCTTACAGGAACTGGCCCCACATGAGGCCGCGACATTGGCCTCAATGCCCAAAGCGCCATCCGATTATCACCCGGTTCGGCAAAAGGAACGCCTGCTCGCCCGCCGCAACTACGTGCTGCGCGAGATGAACCAGAACGGCTATATCGATCAGGCGACTTATGAGGCCGAGGTCGAGATGCCGCTGCGGTCGGTGCAGAACGGCGATTTCGAAAGCTTCCGCACCGCGCTGCCACCGCGCGATTATTTCACCGATGAAATCCGCCGCCAGCTGAGCGAAGATTTCGGTGAGGGCGAATTCTTTACCGGTGGTTTCACCGTCCGTGCCTCGGTTGATGAGGAAATGCAGGTCGAGGCCGCCAAGGCCCTGCGCACCGCATTGCAGAAATATGACCTGTCTCGTGGCAAATGGCGCGGAACCGGTGAGGTGATTGCCGAAGACGCGCTGGCGGATGAGGCGCAATGGCGCGATGCGCTGTCTCTGATGGAAATCCCGCGCGATGTGGTGCTGCCGACCCAATGGTATCCGGCTGTGGTACTGGACGTGGCCGAGCAGCAATTGACCGTCGGGATCGAGAATGGTCCGTCCGAAGGCATCATCCCGCGTTCTGACATCAAGTGGATGCAGGGCAATTTCTTCGACAATTTTAAACGCGGTGATGTGATCCTTGTGATGGCCGGGGAAGAGGGGCAGTGGTCTGCCCGTCAGGTGCCCGAAGTGCAGGGCGGCTTTGTTGCGATGGACGTCAATTCAGGCCGCGTTCTAGCGATGCAGGGCGGGTTCTCGTACCAGGACACGGTGTTTAACCGCGCGACGCAAGCGCAGCGTCAGCCGGGTTCGTCCTTTAAACCCTTTGTCTATGCGGCTGCACTGGACAGCGGCTATAGCCCCGCAACCATCGTTGTGGATGCGCCGATTGAGGTGAACACGCCGCAGGGTCTGTGGCGGCCCAAGAACTCGTCGAACAAGTTCTACGGCCCGACGCCGTTGCGTACCGGGATCGAACAATCCCGAAATCTGATGACCATCCGTCTGGCGCAAGAAGTGACGATGCCCGTTGTTGCCGGTTATGCCGAGCGGTTCGGTGTCTACGACCGCATGGGCGCTTTCCTCGCCAGCTCTCTGGGGTCCGAGGAAACCACGCTTTACAAGATGGTCGCGGCCTATGCGATGTTCGCAAATGGCGGTGAACGGGTAGAGCCCACGCTGGTCGACCGAATTCAGGATCGGTTCGGCAAGACGATCTATCGCCATGATGATCGGCAATGTCTGGATTGCAACTCCAGCTGGCTGGAGCCGGATGAATCGCCCACGATTGAGACCAATCGTTCGCAGGTCATGGATGCGATCACGGCGTATCAGCTGACCTCGATGATGAAGGGTGTTGTCGACCGGGGTACGGCCTCGCGCTTTGTGAACCTTCCGGTGCCGACTGCGGGTAAGACCGGAACGACCAACGACTCGAAAGACGCCTGGTTCATCGGCTTTACCTCGAACATCGTGGCGGGTTGCTATATCGGCTATGATCGCCCGCGCCCGATGGGGCGGGGGGCCTATGGCGGCACCATGTGCGGCCCGGTGTTCCAAAGCTTCATGGAAAAAGCGGTTGAGAAATATGGCGGTGGCCCGTTTGATGTGCCGCCCGGTGGTCACTTTATCAAGATCGATCGGTTCAGCGGCGCGCGCCTGCCCGCAAATGCTTCGGGCGACTATGTTGTGGCCGAATATTTCCGCGATGGCGTCGATGGCTTTATCGATCGGATCTATGATGGTGGTTTTGCCATCGGATCAGACCTGCCGCTGTTCGAAGAGGTTCAGCGCGCAGGTGTACAGGTGCAAACCTCAACAGGTGAAACGGTCACCGTCGGCCCGAAAGCCTCGCAAGGCGATTTGAGCACGGGCGGTCTTTACTGATTTGCTGCGTTAAGTAGCATACGCAACAAATCGGCCTCTTTGTCTTGTGCAAGGGGGCCGCTTGCCCTCCAGTAGATCGACAACGCGCATTTGGCGGCGGCCCATTGGGCCAGGCGCTGTCGGTCAACGCCAAGGGTATCTGCATAGAGAGAAAGGCATTTGTTCATATGATCTGGTTGGCGCACAAGCTGCGGCATACCCTTGGGATGCCGGATCGCGTTGGCCAGTTCAAAGGCAAGATCGCCCAGATAGCCTTTGGCGTCGATGACACGCGGACCCGCGCTGCTGAGGATGACATTGTCGGGGTGCAGATCGCCGTGCAGCGGGGTCATTTCTGCCTGACTGTTCAACAGGCTTTGCGCCAGTTGGGTGGCCTGTTGCATATCCCGAACCAGATCGGCCGGGCAGGAGGGGGCAAACTGGCATTCATACAGGGGGCGGAAAGCCTGGGTCAGCGGGCGTAAGCCCGAAATATGTGGGGTGGCCTTAGCGTGCAGGCGTTTAGCTGTCTCTGCCAAAGTGACTAGGGCCTGATCATACTTTCCCCGCCGCGCGATGTCCCCGAGTGTGGGGCCTTCGAGCCATTCCATCAGGATCGCTGTTTCGGTTTCTTTGAGAATCCTGACGGCCCCCCGGTCTTGCCAAGCGCTCAGGATTTCGCTTCCCGCTGCTTCGTTGCCGCGATCCGGGCGGTGATAGAGTTTGAGCGCAGCTGCTGTATCATCAGAATCCAGAACCTTCCAAACACGGGCCGCGCCGGTTTCAGCAACCGGCGCGATCAAGGTCAGCTGCCATTGATCCAGAATCTCTTGTGGTGGGTTCTGCATTCCCGATGCGCCTGTCTTGTGGTGGCCTCCACCTCTTGCTATCACGCAGGCCTGATTGAGCAAGTTGGGACAACACCATGCGCGCCGAAACCCAAAATATCGTGGCTGAGATTGAAAAGTCGCTGGAGCTGCTGGCGCAGCGCATGGACTATGAAACCGCGCCTCATCGGCTTGAGGAGTTCAATGCGCGGGTCGAGGATCCGAACCTGTGGGACAGCCCTGAAAACGCGCAGAAACTGATGCGCGAGCGGCAGATGCTGGTCGACGCCATTGAGACATACGAATCCATCAAAACTGACCTTAGCGACAATATTGAGCTGATCGAACTGGGCGAGATGGAAGAGGATGACGAGGTTGTTAAGGACGCCGAAGAGGCCATCGTCAAGCTGGGCTCGAAGGCTGCTAAGAAAGAGCTTGAAGCGCTGTTGGATGGCGAGGCTGACGGCAACGACACTTTTCTTGAGATCAATTCAGGTGCGGGTGGCACGGAAAGCTGCGACTGGGCCTCGATGCTGGCGCGCATGTATGTGCGCTGGGCAGAGAAAAAGGGCTATACCGTCGAGCTGCAATCGGAGACGGCCGGCGAAGAGGCTGGGATTAAGTCTGCAGCATATAAGATCACCGGTCACAATGCTTATGGTTGGCTGAAATCGGAAAGCGGCGTGCACCGACTGGTGCGAATTTCTCCGTTCGATTCGGCGGCAAAACGGCATACGTCTTTCAGTTCGGTCTGGGTCTACCCGGTCGTGGACGACAATATCGAGATCGAGGTGAACCCGTCGGATATTCGGATCGATACTTACAGGTCATCCGGTGCAGGTGGCCAGCACGTAAACACCACCGACTCGGCGGTACGTATTACGCACATCCCGACCGGGATTGTTGTGACCTCGTCCGAGAAATCCCAGCACCAGAACCGCGACATCGCCATGAAGGCGCTGAAATCGCGGCTTTATCAGCAAGAGCTGGACCGCCGGAACGCCGACATCAACGCCGCGCATGAGGCGAAGGGCGATGCGGGTTGGGGCAACCAGATCCGATCTTATGTGTTGCAGCCCTATCAGATGGTGAAAGACCTGCGGACAAACCATGAGACCTCGGACACCAAAGGGGTGTTGGACGGGGATCTGGATGGGTTCATGGCGGCGACGCTGGCGTTGAATGTGGCGGGCAAGAGCCGGTCCGAGGCGCAAGGCGAGTAAGTCGGCGGGGGGCTCTGCCCCCGCCGCGGCAGGCCGCGGCTCCCCCGGGATATTTTTGGCCAGATGAAGCGGATCCGGTGTGCGTGTCCGGGGCGGAAAAGATGTATTGAAACAGTGGGTTTTAATGATCTGGTGGCGCAGCTAGGCTGGGTGTGACTTTCACGACCCCTTCCGCTGGAGCCTAAATGGACATCACAAAATATTCTGCGCGGATGCTGATCGCGGACTTATCGGAGCGGCGGGTGTCTGCGGAAGGCGTGATGCGCGCGACGCTGGAGCGGATCGGGCAGGTCAACGGCGCGGTGAACGCCATCGTGGCGTTACGGGATGAAGAGGCGCTGTTGGCCGAGGCGCGCGCGATGGATGCGGGGCCGATACGCGGGCCGCTGCATGGGGTGCCTGTGGCGGTGAAGGATCTGGTGAATGTAGCGGGTGTCGTTTCATCTCAGGGATCACCGTTGTTTGACGGGTTCGTGCCCGAGACGGACGATTTGATCGCGGCGCGGATGCGGGCGGCGGGGGCGATCCTGATCGGCAAGACCAACACGCCGGAATTTGGCCTTGGGTCGCATACGTTCAATCCGGTCTATGGGGCGACACGCAATCCCTACGATGCCGCCCGAACCTGCGGTGGGTCTTCGGGCGGGGCGGCGGTGGCCTTGGCGACCGGGATGGTGACGCTGGCCGATGGATCGGACATGATGGGCAGCTTGCGCAACCCGGCCGCCTGGAACAACGTTTACGGATTTCGGCCCAGTTGGGGCCTGGTGCCGTCGGACGCGGTTGGGGACAGTTTCCTGCACCAGCTGTCGACGCTTGGACCAATGGCGCGCAGCCCCGAGGATATTGGCCTGTTGCTGGATGTGATCGCGGGGTTTGATCCGCGATTGCCCTTGAACGCGCCCCATGGGTCTGTGTCGCCGGTTGAGCCCTTGGATTTGACGGGGATGCGCATTGGCTGGCTGGCGGCTTGGGGGGGTGCCTTCCCGATGGAGGCGGGGATATTGGACCTCTGCGAAACGGCTTTGGGTGTATTCTGGCAGTTGGGGGCCCATATCGAGCGGATACCCCCGCCTTTTGATGCGGAGCGTTTGTGGGACAGTTGGATCACGTTGCGCTCTTGGTCTGTTGCCTCGGGTCTTGAGCCATTGTCCAAGAACCGCGATGCCCTAAAAGACAGCGCGCAGTGGGAGCTGGATCGGGGCTTGGCGCTGTCGGCGATGCAAGTGCATCAGGCGAGCGTGGTACGGTCCGATTGGTTCCGTAAGGCAGTCGAGGTTTTTGACCGCTACGATGCCCTGATCCTGCCGGCGGCGCAGGTCTGGCCCTTTGATGTCAACCTGCCATATCCGACCGAAATCTCTGGGCGGGCCATGGATACATATCACCGCTGGATGCATGTGACCGTGCCGGTTAGCCTGATCGGTCTGCCCTGCCTGGCGGTTCCAGCTGGTTTTGGGGCGCAAGGATTGCCGATGGGGCTGCAACTGTTCGGGCCGCGTGGGTCGGATGCTCGCCTTTTGTCCATTGGCGCGGCCTATCATGCGGCAACAGAGTGGCCCCAAAGGCGGCCCGCCTTGCAGTAACGCCTCACGGCGAGGAGGAGTTGAGATGGATAGACCCTTTGGTGTACCGAACCTGCGCCCGGTGAACCGCGCGATGATACGGCAGGCACTGCATCAGGCTTGGGCTGATCTGCGCCGCGCGCCGGTGTTTGGTCTGATTTTCGCGGGGTTTTATGTTCTGGCCGGGTGGGCCATGGCCTGGATCACCGTGCAAACCGGCACTAGTTTCTGGCTGGTTCTGGCCGCGATCGGCTTTCCGCTGATCGGGCCGTTTGCGGCTGTCGGCCTCTATGAGGTCTCTCGTCGGTTAGAACAGGGGGAACCCCTTGATATGCCTGCCGTGTTCGGTGTCGTGCTGCAGCAAAGCCGCCGCCAATTGCCCTCGATCTGCGCCATCATCGTTGTGGTGTTTTTGTTCTGGTTCTTTTTGGGCCACATGATCTTTGCCCTGTTCATGGGGCTCTCGACGATGACGAACATATCCAGTTCGTTGGAGGTTTTTCTGACCCCCAACGGGGTGATGATGTTGGCTGTCGGCACGGCTGTTGGTGCGGTTTTTGCAACGCTGCTTTATATGATTTCGGTTTTGTCGATCCCGATGCTGTTGGATCGAGAACTGGATTTTGTCACCGCCATGATCGCCAGCTTTACATATGTCTCACAAAATAAAGTCGTGATGCTGGCTTGGGGGCTGTTTATCGCGGTTTTGACCTTTGTTGCGATGCTCCCCTGGTTTTTGGGCCTATTGATCGTGCTGCCTTTGTTGGGCCATGCAAGCTGGCATTTGTACCGGGGAATTTGCAGTGACGACGCACCAGATTGATTGATCTGCGATAAACGCCGTTTCGCGACGGCTAGACTGATGGCCCACCGGTTTTTGCAGATCGTCGCGCGGCTTGAAACACGGTTTCAGCGTTCTGTTTGAGATGGCGCAGAACAACCGGCTGTGGCTGATGCGGTTCAGAGGGTTTGATAACCGTTCCGCGCCAAAATTCGGCTTCCTGATTCAGCAAGTATATCTTACTGTTATGGCCACCGCGTTGTGAGGTCAGAATGTAGACATGATCGCCAGTGGTCGCCGCAATCCCTTGAATTTCGCGCGCTTGTGGTGATGTGCCGGGCATATGGGCTCGAGGGGTATAACCCCGTATCAATGTGCATTGAGGTCGCCGTTTGGCGTAAAGCAAGGTCACTTGTGGTGCCGAGGGCTGGCTTTCGGCGACCGCGTAGAAACCGGATGCAAAGGTCTTTGGTCCTCGAACTTCAGACCCGGACCCCAGAAACTGTGTAAGAATTGAACTTGCAGGATGTTCTTTCACAGCAGGAATTTCACCTAAGGGGCTTAGGACAATCCTTGCATCAACATCAAAAAACCGACAAATCCGATCCAAAACATCCGGGCGCGGGAAGCTCTCGCCTGCGAGGTAGCGATTGAACTGCGTCCGATTGATGCCGAGCTTCCGGCACAAGGCCGAGACAGATGGGTAGTCGCGCGCAAGGTGCCTTAGGTTCGAGCCGAACATAGCCCGAAGCTCAGCAGGGCTGCGAATGTTATCGGCCATGTTTTTCCCCGGCGCTTTATTGCTTCACGTATTAAAGGTTCAGGCTTACGGATAACCGCAGGCACTGAGAAATCACAAAAATCACCAAAACAACGCATCCCCAAATCGCGTTGCGGGCCGAAGCTAACGCTCCGTAAGCCAAAAGCAATAGGCTTTATCTTAATTTGTTTGAGGTTTTTCTCAGAAGAAGGGGCGTTATGGTAAAAATAACGCACATAAAGCCACTCGATTGCCAGCATCTGTGGAAATCGACCAATTTCAGATCGACCCCGCCCGAAGTTTTCGGAGGCAGGGTCGGGGCTTAAGAAAAATCAATCGCCACGCAGCAGGGCGGCAACACCGGTGCGGGCGATTTCAATCAGTCCTAGCGGCCGCATCAGATCGGCAAAGGCATCGATCTTGTCGGGTGCGCCTGTGATCTCGAAAATGAACGAGTTCAACGTGCTGTCCACCACGTTGGCGCGGAAGATATCGGCAAGACGCAGCGCCTCGACCCGTTTGTCACCTTCTCCGACCACTTTGATGATCGCCAGTTCGCGTTCGACCGAGGGGCCCTCGACCGTCAGATCATGTACATCATGAACCGGAACGATCCGGCCCAGCTGTGTCTTGATCTGTTCGATCACCTGCGGGGTCCCGGTGGTCACGATTGTGATGCGGCTGAGATGCCCAGTGTGGTCGACCTCGGCCACGGTCAGGCTTTCGATGTTGTATCCACGGCCCGAGAACAGGCCGATCACACGGGCCAGAACGCCCGGCTCGTTCTCAACCAGAACCGCGATTGTGTGCCGTTCCTGCACGTCCGAAAACGTCGGGCGTAGGTTATAGGCCGAATGGCGGGTAGAGCCTTTTTTGATATGTAGGGCAGACATTTATGTCCCTTTCATCACCTTGCGAAAACCGGGCGTCGGGCGCCCGGTCAATTCCGACAAATGTTGTTAAACCAGAACCGAACCTTTGGAATCGATCACGCCCTGCGTTTCGGCCTCGCCCAGCAGCATCTCGTTATGGGCTTTGCCCGACGGGATCATGGGGAAGCAGTTCTCGTGCTTTTCAACGAGGCAATCAAAGATCACCGGACCGTCATAGTTGATCATCTCCATGATCGCGTCATCCAGATCGGCGGGGTCGGAACACAGGATACCCTTGGCCCCGAAGGCCTCGGCGAGTTTGACGAAATCGGGCAGGGCCTCGGACCAGGAATGCGAATAGCGCTCGCCATGCAGCAGCTCCTGCCACTGGCGCACCATGCCGAGGCGTTCATTGTTCAGGATGAACTGTTTCACAGGCAGGCGGTACTGAACGGCGGTGCCCATTTCCTGCATATTCATCAGCCATGAGGCTTCGCCCGCAACGTTGATCACCAGCGCCTCGGGGTGGGCCATCTGCACACCGATCGAGGCGGGGAAACCGTAGCCCATCGTGCCCAGACCACCGGATGTCATCCAGCGGTTGGGGTCTTCAAAGCCCAGATACTGTGCGGCCCACATCTGGTGCTGGCCCACTTCGGTGGTGATATAGCGGTCATGCTTCTTGGTCAGTTCCTCAAGCCGTTGCAGTGCGTGCTGGGGCTTGATGGTCTTTTTGCTGGCGGTAAAGGCCAAACAGTTCACTTTGCGCCAATCCGCAATCTGTGCCTGCCATTGTTTGGCATTCGCCGCATCCGTCTTGCGACCCCGTGCTTTCCAGATCTTCAGGATATCCTCAAGCACATGGGCCACATCGCCCACAATCGGGATATCCACGCGGATCACCTTGTTGATCGAGGAGGGGTCGATATCGATATGCGCCTTTTTTGAATTGGGCGAGAACGCATCGATCCGTCCGGTGATCCGATCATCAAACCGCGCGCCGATATTGATCATCAGATCGCAATCATGCATCGCCATGTTGGCCTCATAGAGACCATGCATCCCAAGCATGCCCAGCCAGTTTTTGCCCGAAGCCGGATAGGCGCCAAGTCCCATCAGGGTCGAGGTGATCGGAAAGCCAGTCGCATCGACCAACTCACGCAGCAGCTGGCTGGCTGCAGGACCCGAGTTGATGACGCCGCCACCTGTATAGAATACCGGCTTTTTCGCCGTCTCTATCGCCGCAACCAACTCGGTGATCTCTTCCAGATCGCCTTTCAGGATGGGTTGGTAATGCGAGGTTGAGGATTTGGGCGAAGCGTACTCGCCCGAGGCAAACTGCACGTCCTTGGGAATGTCGATCAATACCGGGCCAGGGCGGCCCGAGGTGGCGACGTGGAAGGCTTCGTGCATGGTCTCGGCCAAAGAATCCGTGTCTTTCACCAACCAGTTATGTTTCGTGCAGGGGCGGGTAATTCCAACCGTGTCGGCCTCCTGAAACGCGTCCGAGCCAATCATGAAGGTCGGAACCTGGCCGGTCAGAACAACGATCGGGATCGAATCCAGCAACGCGTCAGTCAGGCCAGTTACCGCGTTGGTCGCGCCTGGTCCGGATGTCACCAGCGCAACACCGGGTTTGCCGGTCGACCGCGCATAGCCTTCGGCGGCGTGCACGGCCCCCTGTTCGTGGCGTACCAGAATGTGGCGAATGTCGTTTTGCAGAAAGATCTCATCATAGATCGGTAGCACGGCGCCGCCGGGGTATCCGAATACCGTGTCCACGCCCTGATCCTTGAGGGCCTGAACCACCATCTTTGCGCCGGTCATCTCACGTGTCATCTGCTTTGCTCCGTTCGCGACATGTGTCTTGCGTTTGACAAAAAAAAGCCCCCGACGTTTTCGGAGGCGCATGGGTTCGATTATGGTTTACCGTTACCGGCCCATGCGCTTGTTTCCCACGATTACGACTAGCGTTCTCATCGCCAGAGGCTCCTTTTTGCGTGCAGGGACATTATGAGCGGCGCGCAAGGGCGTCAACAGGCAATTGCGCCAATTTTCTATCTTCAAGATGTTATTCTGCGACATTTTATTGCGCAGATTGCCGCAGGTTGGGAATTTTAGCGAAAAATGATGTCTTAGACGCCGGATGGGATGGATATTCGCCGGTCTGAATGCGTCAAGCAAATGTCCAAAATGGGCATGATTGGGCGGTTTAACTGGGTCACGCTGACAGAGACGGGACTACGAGGGAGGTATGTCATGCTGCATGATCTGGTGGATTTGGGCCGCTATCCCATCGACCGGCCAGGTTCACAGGCTTATGACCGGATGATCGATGATGTTCAGCGCGAACTGAGCGAAGATGGCTGTGCGGTGTTGCCGGGTTTTGTGCATCCCGACGGGCTCGAATTGTTGGTGAAAGAGGCCGACGCGGTGTCGCCGCAGGCCCATCGCTCCTTCAACCGAACGAACGCCTATTTCACCAAAGATGACCCGCGGTTCGGAACCGGCCATCCCATCCGCCGCTTCTATGAACGATCGAATGCCTTTGTCCCGGCGGACAATTTCCCTAAATCCGGACCCCTGCGACGGATATATGAGTTTGACGGGTTCATGCCCTTCATCCGGACTGCGCTGGAGGAGCCTGCAGATCGGTTCTTTCGCTATGACGACCCGCTGGCAGATGTGATCATCAATGTCGTGGAAGCGGGGCAGGGCTTTCCCTGGCATTTCGACACCAACAACTTCACGGTGACTCTGGCCATTCAAAATGGTGAAGACGGGGGTGCGTTCGAATATGCGCCGAACCTGCGGACTTCGGAGGATGAGAATTTCGGTGCAGTCTCTGCCGTTCTGGATGGTGACATGTCGCGCGTGCGCCGGTTGGAACTGCAGCCAGGCGATCTGCAAATCTTCAAGGGGCGGTATTCCCTGCACCGGGTCGCACCGGTTTTTGGGACCCGCCAAAGATATGTCGGCATCTTTTCCTTTGTGGAAACCGAAGGCATGTGCGGCGGGGTCGAGCGGACCCGGCAGCTATACGGTCGTGTTCTGCCGCATCATTATGAGCGTGAAGGTACACGGCAGGATCAATTGCTGGATTGAGCCAGCAGAACGTGTAGCATGATCCCGATGCAGGCCGGAGGTTCCGATGCCCGAAGTGCTACAGATTACGCCGTTTGTTCTCTGCGCGTCACTGGAGGCGCAGATTGATTTCTATTGCCGACGTTTGGGGTTTGAATGCGGATTTAAACAGGACAACTATGCCTTTCTGTCGCGGGGGCCAGTTGCTGTCCGGTTGCTGGAATGCCCGCCGCGCACCGATGGCAAAGCTTTGGGCGATAACCAGTCCTTTTACATCGATGTGAAAGGTATCGATGCGCTCTATGACGGTCTGAAAGATGGTTTGAGCGACCTGCCCGAGGGACGGGTGCGGCCACCTTTTGATCAGCCCTATCTACAGCGCGAGTTTCACGTTCTTGATGAGGACGGGACTTTGATCTTTTTCGGGGAAGATATTCGCCCTCGGAATTAAAGCCTCCCGCCCATCGGCAACGCGCCTTTGGCGCGTCTTCTCTGGTTGGGCCGGGCGGCGCGTGCCGCGCCGCGTCTGGATCAGAACCCCACGCCAGTGCCCTGCAAGACCCCATGTTCCAGCGCATAGCGGGTGAGCCCAGCGGTGGAGGAAATACCCAGTTTACGTTTGATGTTCTTGCGGTGAGTTTCGACCGTGCGAACCGAGATATCCAAGGCCAGGGCGACTTCTTTATTGGATTTGCCCTGCGCCAGCTCCAGAAGGATCGTCTGTTCCCGGCCGGTCAGAGCCTCTCGGGTGCTGTCGCCTTTGGGTTTCAGCGACCCGCTTGCTCCGGTGCACAGATATTGCTCGTCCGCCATGACCGCATCGATGGCCTGTTTGATTTCGTCTGTCGGCACATCCTTGAGAAGATAGCCTTTAGCCCCGTGGCTGAGCGCGGTTGAGATGTATTCTGGGCTGTCATGCATCGACAGGATCAGGATGCGCGTTTGAGGCAAGCGTTCAAGGATCATTTCTGTTGCGCTCAGGCCCCCCAGGCCCGGCATGTTCAGATCCATCAAGATCACGTCGGGGGATAGGCTTGCGGCCTGATCCACAGCAGACTGACCGCTGCTGAGCGTACCGACCACTTCGATCTCGCTATAGCTTTCAAGGATCGACTGGATGCCCTCGGCCACCATCGGGTGATCGTCGACAATAAGGACTCGGATGGTCATGTCCCGGCCTTTCGCTTTGGTGTTGCGTCTTCCTGCGGTGGGAGCAGGTGGCTCAGCGGCAAGCTTGCTTCGATCACCGTGCCGCCATGCGGGCCGCGTGATGACAGAATACGCAGCGTCCCGTCAAGCTGTTCGATGCGCTCCTGCATGTTGCGCAGCCCGATCCCGGTGGCCACACGGCCCGGTTCGTTTCGCAACCCGCGCCCATTGTCGGTGATCCGCATCGTCGCACCTTTCTTATGGCCGCGCAGATCGATGGTAACATGTGACGCATCGGCATGACGTTCGATATTGGTCAGCGCTTCTTGCGCAATGCGATAGAGCGCGATTTTGCTGTCCTGATCCAGCCGATTGCGGAATACAACGGTCGAGAATTCGGTCTCGATCCCGGTGCGGTCCCGAAAATCATCCGTCAGCGATTTAAGGGCAGGGCCCAAACCGAGATCATCCAGCACACCAGGGCGTAGGTCGCGACTGATCCGGCGCACTTCAGTTATGGCGGTGCCCAAATGTTCGATCCCTTTGTCCAACGGATCTTCTGCATTTGAAAAATCTCCACGAGATACCCGCCGCCGAGCGGTGTCCAGCGCATAGCGGACGCCAACCAATATCTGGCTGATCCCATCATGCAATTCTCGCGCAACTCGTCCGCGTTCTTCTTCCTGTGCATCAAATACACGCTGCGTCAGCTCTTTCAGCTTTGCGTCAGCCAGCCGCCGTTCGCGGATGTTCAGCAACATGCCCGAGGCAAACACGATCAGGACAGCCGCCACAACAATAGCTCCGATATACATAAAGGTGCGCTGCACGCGGGCTTCGACCTCGGCGCGTGCATTCGCAACAGCGGCAACGATGTCGTCGATGAACACGCCCGTACCGACCACCCAGCGCCAATCCTGCAGCCCGACCACATAGGCGATCATCTGCGCCTCTTCTCCGGTAGACGGTTTTTGCCACATGAAACTATGCCACCCTGCGCCTTGGCGGGCGAGGCTAATAAACTCATCAACTACGGGCGTGCCATCGCTATCGGTGAGGCCTTCCCAGTTGCGGTTGATGAATTCGGTCTGCCGCGGGCTGACAAGGTTGTTGCCGTCATAGTCGTAGACAAAGAAGAACCCGTCCTGCCCGTAGATCATGGCCGACAGGATCTGAGACACGAGGTTCTTGGCCACCTCGTCATCAGGTGTCGCCCGACCATAGATATAAGCAAACCCGTTGCGGGCTTGCGTGACGTAGTTGCGCAGCTCTTCTTTCTTGGCCTCGATCAGGCTGCGCTCCAACGCTTCGATTTCGCGTTCGGCTGTTGCACGCGCTTCATAGGCTACCAGCACGGCAATGGCTGCCACGGCCACAACCAAGGGTATCGCGGCGACAAGGGACAGCTTCTGCGCATAGGTCAGCGAAACCAGATTTCTTAATCTCTGCATTGTCGAATCGATACGCAACAGGCGGCAGAAATGCAAAAAGAATGGACATCTTAAGGACCAGAACGACCGAAAATCCGGGGTTCGAGCCGTTTTTGCTGGTTGTTTTCCTATAAAAACCCGTCAGAAACCTGCGTTTCTACGCAGTACTAGGTATTCCTTTTCACATCTTCGGCATTAGGCTGCGGCCTACTGAATGTGACAGGCCCGGAGTGTTTCCGGGTTACGACTATGTAAGGGGAGGAACACTCATATGGATCGTCGTTCATTTCTAAAGAAATCTGCTCTGGGCGGCTCGGCTGCCGCGGCAACCGCACTGGCGGCACCAGCCTATGCGCAGGGTCAGCGGACCCTGACGATGGTAACCTCGTGGGGTCGTGGTCTGGCCGGCGTGTTTGACAGTGCACAGCGCTGCGCCGACAGCATCAATGCGATGTCCGATGGCAGCCTGAATGTTGACATCAAGGCCGCAGGCGAGCTGGTTGGCGCGTTTGAAGTGTTTGACGCTGTATCTTCGGGTCAGGCCGACATGTACCACGCGGCAGACTACTACTTTGTGGGTCAGCACCCGGGCTATGCCTTCTTCACCGCTGTTCCGTTCGGCATGACCGCTCAGGAACTGGTGAACTGGTACTACCACGATGGCGGTATGGAGCTGCATGACGAGCTGGGCTCGATCTTCGGCCTGAAATCCTTCCTGGCCGGCAACACCGGTGCGCAGGCGGGTGGCTGGTACTCGAAAGAGATCAACGGCCCCGAGGATTTCCAGGGTCTGAAGTTCCGTATGCCGGGTCTGGGTGGTCAGGCGCTGGGCAAACTGGGCGCATCGGTTCAGAACATTCCGGGCTCAGAGGTGTATCAGGCGCTGTCCTCGGGTGCGATTGACGGCACCGAGTGGATCGGCCCCTGGGCGGACGAAAAAGCCGGTTTCCAGGAAATCACCAAGACCTACTACACCGCGGGCTTCCACGAGCCGGGCGCAGGTCTGTCGCTGGCGACCAACCGCGACGTGTTCGAAGAGCTGACACCGGCGCAGCAGAAGATCATCGAGATCGCAGCTGCCGAAGCGCACCAGTGGAACCTGGCGCAATTCCTGGCCAACAACGGTGCAGCCCTGCAGCGTCTGCAGTCGGGTGGCGTGAAGGTTATGGAATTCCCGGACAGCGTTTGGGACGCCTTCGGTCAGGCCAGCCAAGAAGTTCTGGACGAGAACATGGGCGACGAGCTGTTCAAGAAGATCCACGACAGCGCGATGGCGTCGATGGCATCGTCCTCGGCCTGGCTGAACCTGTCGTCTGGTGCTTATACCGCTCAGCGCGATCGCGTGCGCGGCTAAGCCCTGATCATCAGACCAAACGGTTTCCCCGCAGGCGCGGGGAAACCTTTCCTGTTGCACATGCGCGGACCCATCATGCCGCACGAATAGGCAGTGCAACCGACGCGACCTGGGGACAACATGCAGGACGAAAACGGTATCTCGTTCTTCGGCGCCCTGTGGAATGGACTGATCTGGTTCATTCAGAACATTGCCGAAGCCTTCTTTAATTTTGGATATGCGATCACGCATCCGCAACTGTGGCTGAACTGGTCGGACAATGAAGCTGTGATGCGCTTTGTCTACTATGGCGGGTCGGTCGAGTTCTTCTTTGTGATCTTTGCCCTGTTTCTGGTGCTGACGGCCATCGGTCTCTACTACAGGAATTTCATGTGGGGCATGGTTCGCGGGCTGGAAGGGTTCGCAAACGTCACCGGGCGGTTCTTTGCCTGGGCCGGTTTGCTGATGGTGCTTCAGCAGATCATCATTGTTTTCATGCAGCGCGTCTTTACGCGCGCGGATATGGCGTTCGGGTTTGGCATTCCTTTTCAAAAGGATATCAGTTGGTTCGCCGAAGAACTTAAACTGTATAACGCCATGGTGGTCTGCCTATGCTGTACCTACACATTTGTGCAAGGCGGACATGTGCGGGTTGACCTGATTTATGCGGGTATTAGTCACCGCGCCAAGCGTGTGGTCGACATGTGTGGTGCGCTCCTGTTCATGATGCCGATGGCGGTGCTGACTTGGATGTATGGCTGGTATTTCATGTGGCGACACCTGATCGTGCCGAAACCATCGGCCAGTGATACCCTGGACCGGTTGGTTGCCAAATCACGCGCGCTGCGGTGGAACGTGGAAACCATCGGCTTCAGCCCCAACGGTTTCAACGCATATTTCCTGTTCAAAATCCTGCTTGTCCTATTTGCAGGCATGGTGTTCCTGCATGCGATTGCGTTCCTCTACCGATCGTATCTGGAATATGTGGAAGGGCCCGAGAGCGCCGGAAAATACCTCGACAAGGACAGCCTTGGCGCGGGTGAAGAAGCCTATGAAGGCGCACATTAGGGACGGAGACCCAGACAATGCTATTCGGACTTGATGGCGTCGAGATAGGCCTCATTATCGTATTTTTCTGCCTTTTCGGAGGCATCCTCTCTGGTTTCCCAGTGGCCTTTGCCATTGGTGGGGCCGGGGTCATATCCTTCGGGATCATTGCCGCGCTGGACAGTGCCGGGCTGTTGATCCATCAGGCAATCGATACCAGCTCGCAAGTGTATCGGGATCTGGTTGCAACCGGGGTAAAACCGGATGCAGTCTCGGTGTTCCGATACCCGGACCTGCCGAGGGTCGGCGTGCCAGTCTTCCCCTCGGGTTGGGAAACCGCGCTGGATCGTAATGTTTCGTTTATTGTGAACCGTATGAACGAGCGTGTTTTGGCGGGCCAATCAATCGAGACACTGCTGGCCGTGTTGATGTTTGTTCTCATGGGCATCACGCTGGAGCGCTCGAAGATTGCCAATGATCTGCTGACCACGATGGCGCGCGTTTTTGGCCCTCTGCCGGGTGGTCTGGCTGTCTCGATTGTGGTTGTGGGTGCCTTTTTGGCTGCGTCGACCGGGATTGTGGGTGCGACTGTGGTAACCATGGGCTTGCTGGCACTGCCGACCATGTTGCGAAACAACTATTCGCCGGAACTCGCGACGGGTGTGATTGCCGCGTCGGGCACCTTGGGGCAGATCATTCCGCCCTCGATTGTGATTGTCCTTTTGGGCACACTGGCAGGAGATCTGTATTCCACGGCGCAAGAAAGTCGAGCTGTTGCAGCGGGATGCACCGATGCATTGACCTATCTGGGCGAGCCAGCGGTGGTCTCCGTGGGCACATTGTTCCAAGCCGCGCTGCTGCCGGGGATCATGTTGGCGCTGCTCTATGCGCTTTACGCCTTTGGCTATGCGCTGTTGAACCCGGACAAGGCACCTGCCGTCGAACTGTCTGGCGGGTCAGGTGAGACGATCACACGATCCGAAGGGTTGACATGGCTGCTGGGCGCTCCGGTTGCAATCATCGTTGGCGCAATGCTTCTGGGCAGTGCCGGGATCATTGGCAGCCAGAATATCTCGGTCTCGGCCTTCTCGGATGTGGGGCAGGATGCATCGCTGCGGACAAATGTTTCGGAGGAATGCAAAGCCTCGATGATCGACCTGCATGGACAGGCGGCCTGGGATCAGGCTGTGATCGAGCAACAGGAGATTGATGCGGCTGGTGGAATTGCCAATGCGGAACGTCTAAGCGAGGAAGAAATCGCCGCGGCGCGTGAGGCCAAGATTGCCGATGCTGCGCCGATTGGGACAGGTGTGACGATCATCGTGGTGCTGCTGGCCCTGACCCTGGTTCTGGGTCGCGGCATTGCACCTTCACGGTCACCTCAGCCCCTGATCGTTGGGGCGATTGGCCTGTTGCTGATGTTGCTGGTTGATATCCTGTTGATCTCACCAATCACCTCGTCCGGCGCCACCTTCCTGCTCTTGGCCATCCCGTTTGCTATTGCGATTTATGGCTGTAAGGAAGCTGCTGCGCGTTGCGCGACCAATGATCTGATCCGCGTGGTCTTTCCGCCGCTGGTTTTGATCATTGCCGTTCTTGGCTCGATCCTTGGCGGGATCACCAACCCGACACCGGCCGCCGCGCTTGGCGCAGGTGGCGCGATCATGCTGGCTGCTTATCGTAAGTTGCGTGAGCAGGGTCAGTCAGGCGGTGTGATCATCTGGTCGACCTTCGCCGTCATCATCTGCCTGTTGTTGGGTGTGAACTTTGACTTACGGGTGAACCAGAGCGGAGCAAACGCCGAAACCTGGATCGCCTTTGGTCTGGCTTATTCGGCTTATCTCTATGCGCTGTTTGGCCTGCTTTATGGCTGCTGGGTGCTGTTTTCGAGCGGAGTTTTGACCCCAGTGGTGCGGGAAACGGCCAAGGTGACATCGATGGTGTTCACCATCCTGATCGGATCGCAGCTGCTGAACCTGGTGGTGATCTCGTTCGGGGGTGAGCACTATATCCAGCAGTTCCTAAAGAGCTTTGACAACGAGTTCACGGTCTTCCTGATCGTGATGCTGGTGCTGTTCATTCTGGGCTTTGTGCTGGATTTCCTCGAGATCATCTACATCGTGATCCCGATTGTGGGCCCGGTGATCTATGGCGGGTCGTTCGATCCGAAATGGGTGACCATCATGGTGGCGGTGAACCTGCAGACCTCGTTCCTGACGCCGCCCTTTGGGTTTGCGCTGTTCTATCTGCGCGGCGTTGCGCCGAAAGAGGTGACCACGGGCCATATCTACCGAGGGGTCGCGCCATTTGTGATCATTCAAGTGGTTGGGATCGCAATCCTGTGGTTCTTCCCGGCGATTGTGACCATCGTTCCGGATCTGATCCCGAATTGATCTGATCGGATCGTCAAATTGAAAAAGGGGCCTGATGGCCCCCTTTTTCTTTTTGTGTTGGGGGTAAGGGGCCAGCCCCTTCTTGGCCTGCGGCCAATTCATCCCCGGGATATTTTCTGGCCAGATGAAGAGTGGATCAGGTGAACTGGATCAGATCCCATCGATTGCCGAACGGGTCCTGCCAGACAGCGACAATGCCATAGGGTTCGGTGCGAGGGTCTTCTTCGAAGTGCACACCGCTTGCGCGCATTGCTGTGTGATCACGTTGGAAGTCATCGGTTTGCAGGAAGAACCCGACGCGGCCTCCGGTCTGGTTGCCGATGGCAGCGTTTTGATCAGGACCAACGGCTTTGGCCAGCAGAAGCGAGGCGCCATTGCTGCCGGGTGGGACAACCCGCACCCAGCGTTTGCCGCTGCCCAGATCGATATCCTGCTCCAGCGTGAAGCTAAGCGTTTCGGTGTAGAAGGCGATCGCGGCGTCATAATCCGGCACCACAAGGGTGACGGCATGCAGGCTTTGTTTCATATCGGATCAACCCTTGGTGGGGTGGCGGTCGGGCAATTGAATATTGGCAACCTGTTCCGCGATAGGGGCCGCAGAGAGCGGATGATGCGACTCATCTGAGAAGGTCGCAGGGTTCTGAACCTTTTGCCATTGCCCTTGAACATAGGCTTCGAGGCCTGAGAATTTGGCCTTGTACCCCATCTTCGGGCTGCCGGGCACCCAGTAGCCCAGGTAGATATAAGGCAGGCCCGCCTCGCGCGCGATGTCGATATGGTCAAGGATCATATAGGTGCCCAGAGAGTTCTGCGGTTGCTGCGGGTCGTAGAAGGAATAGACCATGCTGAGCCCGTCATCGAGCACATCGGTCAGGCTGACGGCGATCAGGTCTCCGGTTTCAGGGTCCAGATATTCGACCACACGGCTGCGGATGGGGGTTTCCTCGATCATCGCGGCAAATTCGAACACATCCATATCGGCCATGCCACCATCGGCGTGGCGGGTGTCGAGGTAGCGGCGGAACAGCTCGTACTGCTCGTCCGTGGCCCAGGGCGATGTGGCGCGCCGCTGCAGGTAGGAATTACGTTTAGCGGCGCGTTTTTGGCTTTTGGTCGGGCGGAAGGCAGCAACATCGATCCGAGCGGACAGGCAAGCCGCGCAATCGGTGCAGGACGGGCGATAGAGTACGTTTTGAGACCGGCGAAACCCTTGTTGTGACAGGGAGTTGTTCAGCTGGTCTGCACCTTCGCCTTGCAGGGCGGTGAACAGCTTACGCTCCAGCCTGCCCTCAAGGTAAGGGCAGGGCTGTGGGGCCGTCACATAGAATTGTGGCGCAATTGGCAGCGTATGTCGCATGAAGGTCCCATGTAGCCTCGGACCCGATGATAGCAACGGTTTTTGGCGCCGCCAAGTGATTCACGCGATGGGTGGTCAGGCCCGTTGATTGATCATGACGGTGCCAAGGAAGGCGTCTGTCAAACCCTGACAGCGCGCGCTGGTCAGCATCATGATGATCGAGATGATCTGGACTACGAAAAACGCCATACTGATGAAATATCCGGCGGTATGCGCAAGCGCTTTGCCCATATCCATACGTTCGCCAAATGCATCGCGCAATTCGATCCCCATGAAGCGCATGCCCAGCGTGGCCGAGCCGTTTGAGATGGTGATGACCCGATAGACAAAGCTGATGACCGCATAAATCAGGGGCAGGAAAAACAGCCCGAAACCAAAGGTCAAAAAGACGGGAACAATACACAGCAGCGAGATCAGCGCGATATCGAACAGCCAGGCGACAAAGCGTTTGGATGTGACGGACTGATAAAACTCGGGTTGTGTGTCAGGGTTGGGCAGGTGGGTCATAAACAGATTTCCGAAAATGAAGGTCGTATTACCCTGTCCCGAAGACCGGGACAGGGCAAGGGGGATCAGGCAGGTTCGCCTTTACCGTCCTCTTCGTGGTTGTCGCGGGCGCGTTCATCCATGAACTGGTCGAACTCGGCCTTGTCTTTGGCTTCGCGCAGGCGATGCAGGAAGGCTTCGAAATCTTGCTGCTCGCGTTCCAAGCGGGCCAGCGTATCGGCCTTGTAGGCGTCGAATGCTGTGTTGCCCGAAGGTTTCATCGCACTCATGTGGCTGTGCCAGGATTTGCGGCGGCTGCAAGATTTGCTGAACATGCGTTTGCTCCAGATCATATAGGCCAGAAGGGCCAGGCCAACGGGCCAGAAGAAGATGAAACCAAGGACCATGGCGGCGATCCAGGCACCTTTGCCTTTGTCGTCCATCCAGGCCTCGGTGCGATGCAGCCATCCCGGGTTTGCAGGGACGGTGGGTTCGGACAATGCGGTCATTTGGTCTCTCCAGGGGTTGATGTAAATTCCTTTCACATTGTCTAGATGGGAAGTGCTTGCGGGGTTGCAAGGGGTTTATGTGAAAAAGATTTACATTTCCGGATTTGGTTGACGACGTAAGCCTCGGGTCGCAGGGTGTCGACATGATGAATGAGAACACAACCGCACCGACGCTTGCAGAGATCTTGGAGCTGGAAAAGCAGGTATGGTCTGCTTTGGTAACAGGCGACGCCCACGCTGACAGGGCGCTCTTGAGCACCGACTTTCTGGGTGTCTACCCGTCGGGCTTTGCCAATCGGGACGATCATGTCGGGCAGTTTGCCGATGCGCCTACGATGGCTGAATTCAGGCTGAGCGAGGAAAAGCTGCGGGTGCTGACTGCAGATATCGTCTTGCTGTCCTATCGCGCCGACTACGTGCGGCCTGGCGCTGCCGAGTGGGAGGCGATGCTGATTTCCTCGCTGTGGGAGCGTCGGCATGACAAGTGGGTCAACAGTTTCAGTCAGGACACGCCGGTTCAGAACGCGTGATGTGTTTGACCCATTGACCTTAGGGTGAGGCAATGCGCAGGGTCGCGTTATGAATGACAGTCTGGCCATCACCCGTTTGCCACGCGCGTTCGACCCGTCTTTGGGCGATGAAGCACGTGATTTGCTGGTGGATTTGACACCTGAACAAGGGGAGTTGATCGCCGGAACCGCCGGAACCAGCCCCTATCTGAAAGGGTTGATTGAGCGCGAGAGAGACTGGCTGCCACAAGCGCTGTCCAGGCCGGATCAGGCCATGGTTGAGCTTATGGGTGTGGCGCGGGCTTTGGCCCCAGATCAGCTGAAGCCGGGTCTGAGGGTCGCGAAGCGCCGAATGGCACTGCTGACAGCGCTGGCCGATATCTCGGGCGCGTGGCCTTTGGAAAAAGTGACCGCCGCACTGACTGATTTCGGAGCGTTGGCGGCGGATGTCGCGGCCAAGGCTGAGATCGCCGCCTTGATTCGACGCAAGAAACTGCCCGGAATGATCGAAGATGATGTCGAAACCGCTGCCGGGATGGTCATTTTGGCGATGGGCAAGATGGGCGCGCATGAGCTGAACTACAGCTCGGATATCGACCTGATCGTGCTGTTCGATGAAACAGTTTATGACCCGGATGACTTCTACGACGCACGGCATGGGATGGTCCGCGCCACGCGCAACTTCTGTGCCACGCTCAGCGACAAAACCGCTGACGGCTATGTCTTTCGCACCGATTTGCGCCTGCGCCCTGATCCGGCGGTGACACCGGTCTGTATGGCGATGGAGGCGGCCGAGCGGTACTATGAAAGCCTTGGCCGAACTTGGGAACGCGCCGCCTATATCAAGGCGCGCGCCTGTGCGGGCGATATCGCTGCCGGAGAGCGGTTTTTGGAAACTTTGCGCCCCTTTGTTTGGCGTCGACATCTGGATTTTGCCGCTATTCAGGATGCGCATGACATGCGCTTGCGCATTCGTGAGAACAAGGGGACGGGTGGCAGCCTCTCGATTCCTGGCCATGATATGAAACTGGGACAGGGTGGCATTCGTGAGATTGAGTTCTTCACCCAAACTCGACAACTGATCGCGGGGGGGCGCGACCCGGATCTGCGGGTACGTGGAACGGCTCCCGGTTTGGCTGCTTTGGCTGCAAAGGGATGGGTGCCCGACGACGTCGCGTATAAACTGACCGATCACTATCGCGCGCATCGTGAGGTCGAACATCGGATTCAGATGATCCATGATGCTCAGACCCACAAAGTGCCACAATCCGAGGACGGTATCGAACGCGTGGCCTGTCTGATGGGACTCAGTAGTACTGAACTGACGACCGACCTGACCCGCCGATTGACTGAGGTGCATGACCTGACCGAGGGGTTCTTTGCCCCTGGGCCCGGTGCAACTCCGACGCCGGAGCAGGAGGTCACGTTCGACAAAAGCATCCTGGCCCGTTGGGCCTCTTACCCGGCGCTGCGATCGCAACGGGGCAGGCGCATCTTTGACCGGCTCAAACCAGAACTCCTGTCGCGCCTCGCCAAAACCGCGCAACCCGAAGAGGCGCTGGTGGCTTTGGATGGGTTTCTGGCTGGGTTGCCTGCCGGGGTGCAGCTGTTTTCCCTGTTCGAGGCCAATCCGCAGCTGATTGATCTGTTGATCGACATCGTCGGTACGTCCCACGCGCTGGCCTCGCATCTGTCCCGCAATGCCTCCGTCTTTGATGCGGTCATAGGTGGCAGTTTTTTCGCTGACTGGCCGGGGCAGCAAGATCTGCAGGCCGAGCTGGAACAGGCTTTGGCGGCCGAGTCGGACTACGAAACCCAGCTTGATCTGGCGCGGCGCTGGTGCAAGGAATGGCATTTCAGGGTGGGGGTGCACCATTTGCGCGGGCTGATCGACGGCGCACAAGCGGGTCGTCAATATGCAGAACTGGCGCAGGCTGTTATCGCGTCGATCCTGCCTCATGTGACCGAGAATTTCGCCCGCAAGCATGGCCCCGCTCCGGGGCGTGGTGCTGCCATTCTGGGTATGGGGTCGCTTGGGGCAGGGCAGATCAATTCGCAATCCGATTTGGATATGATCGTAATCTACGACCCGTCGGATCAGGAGATATCCGAAGGTCCGCGCCCACTGGCCACCCGCACCTACTATGCGCGGTTCACGCAAGCACTGATCACGGCGCTTTCCGCCCCGATGTCTCAGGGGCGGCTTTATGAAGTCGACATGCGCTTGCGCCCGTCGGGCAATCAGGGGCCGGTGGCGACCAGTTGGGCCAGCTTCACCAATTACCAGCAGAACGAAGCGTGGGTTTGGGAGCACCTTGCCCTGACACGCGCGCATGTGGTGGCGGGTGACGCGGGGCTGGCCACGGATATCGAAGCCTTCCGGGCTGATTTCCTGTCGCGTCCGCGCAATATGAAGAAGGTTTTGCACGAGGTGGCTGAAATGCGCACGCGGCTGGCCGCCGCAAAGGCCCCTGCCGGAGTTTGGGATGCCAAAAATGGCCCCGGTCGCCTGATGGATATAGAATTGATGGCGCAAACCGGCGTGTTGATGGCAGGTCTCGCGGATCGCGATGTGCCCTCTGGCCTTGATGGCGCCGTCGCTGCCGGGTTGCTGGATGTCGCGCAGGCGCAAACTCTGAAAGACGGCTACGATTTATGCTGGTCCGTGCAATGCGCGGCCCGGCTTCTTTCGGGCAAGGTGATCGAAGCTGACAAGATTGGCGAGGGTGGTGCGGCTTTCCTGTGCAGGGCCACTGGGTTCGAACAGGTTGAGCAACTGCAATCCGCGCTGCAAGACACTTACACGACCGCTGCCGCAATCATCGGCCGCGTCATCAAAGAGGGCGAAGATGGCACGCAGCACTGATCCCAATGACCCAAAGGGCCTGATCCGCGAAGCCTATAACATCGAAGGTATCGCCCTGCCGGAATGCCGCAGCATCTTCCTAGATTGGGCGCTCAGCCTGCCGGAGGGGCAGGACCAGAAGCAGGCGTTGACCACCCTGCATGCCGCCTATGCCGCGCAGGATGCCGACCACCCGATGACACAGGTCATGGCCGAGGGGCTGCGGGCTTCAGAAGCGCCTAAACGACGTGGCGGTTGGCGCTCGCGCCCGCGTTAGGGCTTTTCCCCCGGCGCGTGCATCACTAAGAGGGGGTCATGACCAATACCACTGATCGCCCACGTATCCGTCTGAAACCCAAAGCCAATGCGCGCGGCCTGCGACATGGGTTTCCCTGGGTCTATGCGAATGACATCGTAACCGATCGCCGCACTCGCAAAATCCCGGCCGGAGCGCTGGCCGTGCTTGAGGATGAAAAGCGCGCACCTATCGCTTTGGTCGCGGTGAACCCCGACTCAAAAATCATGTGTCGCCTATTGGATCGCGATATTGAGGCCGATCTGAACGCCGATTGGTTCGAAACCCGCCTGCAACGCGCGCTTGAGATGCGCGAACGCCTGTTCGACGCGCCATACTACCGCCTGATCCACGCCGAGGCCGATGGTTTCCCCGGCGTGATCATCGACCGTTTCGGAGACGCCTGTGTCATTCAGCCCAACGCCGCCTGGGCAGAAGCGCATTTGGAAATGCTCACCGACGCGCTGTTAAAGGTGACCGGCGTGACGACGGTTCTGAAAAACGCCTCAGGCCGCACCCGCGGTTTGGAAGGGCTGGATGACGTGAACCAAACCCTACGCGGTAGAGCACCACACGCACCGCTGCCGGTGCCCATGAACGCAGCAACCTATATGGCCGACCTGACCGGAGGCCAGAAAACCGGCCTGTTCTACGACCAGCGCCCAAACCACGCCTTCGCCGCCCGTTTGGTTCACCCAGAAGCAACCGTGTTGGATGTGTTTAGCCACGTAGGCGGCTTTGGCCTTGCCATGTTGGCCGGAGGGGCTGCACAAGCAACCTGCGTCGATGGCTCAGCCGCCGCTTTGGACTTGGCAAGCAAAGGGGCCAAAGCCACAGGCTGCGCGGATCGTTTTCAGACCCGCCAGGGCGATGCGTTCGACGTTCTGACCCAGCTGGGTGATGAGAGCGCCCTATTCGATGTGGTCATCTGCGACCCGCCCGCCTTTGCACCCTCAAAACAAGCACTGGATGCAGGCCTTCGCGCCTATGAACGTATCGCGCGCCTGGCCGCTCCTTTGGTCAAACCCGGTGGCTATCTGGGCCTCTGCTCCTGCTCACACGCCGCCGATCTAGGCCGCTTTCGTGATGCGTCCTCGCGTGGGATTGGCCGCGCCGGACGACAGGCACAGCTGATCCACACTGGTTTCGCAGGCCCCGATCACCCGCAACTGCCTCAACTGGCAGAAAGCGGTTACCTCAAAGCCGTGTTCTACCGTCTGTGAGGGCGGTTCTCGATACCTGCGTCATCTACCCGACAGTGATGCGAGAGATGTTGCTGGGCGCTGCAAGCCTGGGCCATTTCACCCCGATCTGGTCCGCCCGTATTCTGGAAGAATGGGCCCGCGCTGCCCGCAAGCTGGGTCCCGAGGGCGAGGCGCAAGCCCGCGCTGAAATTACCCTGGCGCAGGCGCACTGGCCACAAGCCGAACGCGCACCCACACAAGGGCTCGAAGACCGCCTTTGGCTGCCTGATGCTGCAGATATCCACGTTCTGGCAACCGCGATAGCCGCTTCAGCCGACATTATCGTGACCGTCAACGCGAAGGACTTCCCGAAAAATATCCTGGCAGAAGAGGGACTCGACCGTCGTGACCCCGATGGCTTGCTGCACGGTTTCTGGCTCTCGGACCCCGACGGTATGGCCACTATCGCCAACCGCGTTCTCGATGAGGCCAACCGCCTCTCTGGCGACCAATGGACCCTGCGCGCGTTGATGAAAAAGGCACGCCTCCCACGCTTGGGCAAAGCCCTCTCCCAATAGGCGTGATCCCCCTTCATCTGGCTATAAATATCCCGGGGAGCGCGAGGGGCTGGCCCCTCGCTGCCTAAGCCCGGCCACCCGCACTCCAACGCTGCTCTAGTGCCTCCAGCGCTGCAATCCGCTCTCCCGTCTTCGGATGGCTCATCAACCATGCTGGCACCATTCCAGCCCGTTGCTGGGTCAGGTCCTCCAGCTTGTGAAACAAGGACTTTTGCGGTTCGATGCCGATCCCAGCCTTGGTCAGCAAGGCGGCGGCGTATTCGTCGGCCTCATATTCATCCTGGCGTGACAGGCGCGAGGCCAGCAATGAGGTCAGCGCATTGGCGATCATCGCACCGATAAAGGGAATGAACCGGTTCAGCACTATGATCAGCGCTGTCCGCATCGCGTTCTGACCGGAAAAATCGATCATTCGCCGCTTGGCATGACCCAATGCCACATGTCCGAGCTCATGCGCGATCACGCTGGCCATTTCCTCGGCTGAAACCTCTCCGTTGCGAAACTTGCGATAGAACCCGCGGGTGATGAAAATGCGCCCATCGGGTGCGGCCAACCCATTCACCGGATCGATCTCATAGATATAAACCGGAACCCGCGCGATATCCAAAGCGGCGGCCAACCGGTCGGTCATCCTCTTCAATACAGGATCGGCCAGTTCGGTTGATTTCTGATCCAGCTCACGATGGGTGCGCCAAACCGAAATCCGGTACATCACAAGGCCATAAGCAATGGCCAGAAGGATCGGGGTGAAACGCAACATGGCTCAGATATGGGGGCGCCGCAGCAGCAGGGCAACATAATTCTTCAGCAGATCGAATGCCCATAATCCGGATCCCTCGGTCTCACTCCGCGAAGTGATCCATATTAAGAAAGGTGAGTACATCACCCGCGCGCGGGGCACGGATATCCAGAACAAACCCCTGATCCATCACGGCCTGAAACACCTTGGCCAGTCCGGTTTGGCCGTAAATTCCCGGATGAACTTCAATCACAAGGCGCGGTACAGAGCGGAGGTCACATTTCTGGAAAAGCTCCAACTCGCCGCCTTCGATGTCGCAAATGATCATCGTCGGGGCAAACCTTGCAATTAACGCGTCGAAATCCAAAATCGGTACCTCGACTTTGTCAATGTAGGCGCGTTCGTCACCACTCAGGGACGACGCCCAGAAGTTCTTTCTAATATAGAAATCGATTGTTTCACCATCTGAGGATTGCCCCAGAATACCATGAAGACACTCGGCCTTTTGGGAAACCCCGTTTCCTTCAAACGTCGTGCGTATTACGTCAATCAATGCGGGGTTTGCTTCGACTGACATTACTTTATCCACCTTTTCGATCTGCGCGATCTTGGTCGACAAGAAACCAACTCCAGCCCCGATATCCAGAACACGCTCGCCTTGTTCGATGCACCGCTCGGCATGACGCAGTTCTGCTGTTTCATACCGCCCCAATCTCATGGATTTCAAAATTCGACGTGTGAACAATCCGGGCGCCTTTTGAATCCTGACCCCGCGATAAGACACCGAGCCATCATCTTCAAAGAACTCTTCTGACATCAATAAACCTCAGATCTGGTAGGGAGTATCGAGCGCCCAGAAACGCAGGCGAAAGTTCCACTTTTCCGGATGCACATTAGTCGGAGTGGCCGGGTTGTAAAACCTTAAAGATCAACGGCCTTTTGCCCTCGAACCATCAGCGCGATGGCCTCAAGGAGCATCTCCTACCGCGTCAGTTCCCGCATGCCTTGTTCCAGCCCGGACAGGGTCATCGGCACCATGCGGTCCTCGAAAATCTCGCAGATCATGCCGATAGAGTGGGTGTATTCCCAGTATTTCTCGGGCACCGGGTTGATCCACAGGTTTGACGACCATTGTTCGCGCGTGTTTTGCACTCCTAATAAGAGAAGGCTCCAGACGCAACAAACGTCTGTTCTGTTTGTTATGAGCTGCAAGGTCCCATTCTAAGGGACGCATGAAGTGACGCGGGTTGCATCTCGTGATTGACGCGCGATGCTGAGAATGTATCTAACTCTTAAGAGTTATTCTGCCCTATTCCATACTTCGAAAGCATCTCATGAACAAAATTCGACTGGCCGCTGTTGGTGTCGCGTTGGCCGCCGTTGTTCTAGCGGTTTCCGCGCCTTTTGGCGTTGAAGCGAAAGCCCAGAAGTGCCTCTTAAGAGGCAATTCCGATAAGGAGGTCATCGCTGGTTGCACATCGCTTCTGGCCTATGACGATCTTCCCGAACACACTCGATCTCAGGCCCTGTTTCACCGCGCGCTGCGTCTGGCTAGACAAGATCCCGGTTTGGCCGAGGTCGACTATCTTGCAGTTCTTGAAATCACGCCAGATTGGACAGCGCCTCTACACAATCTGGGTCTGATCTACTTGAACAGGGATGAGTATGATAAAGCCTTGTCGCTGTTCAACCGTCTTCTGGAGGTTGATCCGGCATCTGATTTTGGCCACAGCGGTCGGGCGAGCACATACTATGAAATGAAGCGGTACTCGGAAGCTTTGGCAGATACGAGGTTTGTTCTCGCGTCTGATCCGAACGAAGTGATAGATCAACATCTCGAAGGGCGAATTCTGGAGAAGCTTGAGGATTATGATGCGGCGCTTGAGGCATACTCCCGAACCGTTTTGCTTGACACCAACTATGCTCTAGTGCGACTGGATCGCGCCTGGCTATACTACCAGCATCTTGAACTGCCGTATCACGCAGAAGTCGACCTCAATCATGTTTTGGCTCTATACCCAAATGACCACGTTGCATGGGCCGTCCTTGGTGATGTCCTGCTGCGACTTGGTCGATACGCAGAATCTGAGACGGCGATTGAACGTGCTTTGGGAATCAAACCGGAATACGACTTCGCGCTCCGTACTGCAGAGCGGTTTGTACGGGAAACTGCCGAAGCAATAGCAAGGAGCGAAAGGCTGAGTACACCCGCTGCTCGCGAGATTGCTGGGCCTTCTTTTGGTACACTGCTGGCTCGAAGCTTTGCAGATCTTGATGAGCCGGAGCGCGCGCTTGCTGAATTCGATACGGTTCTTGCGAATCTGCCGGACAATGCTTTTGCACATGCCGGGAAAGCAGATGTCTATTTTGATCTCGGGGACGACGAAGCGGCAATCACCTCACTTAATGATTTCTTTGAAGTTGCATCGAAACGGGAAGAGGGCAATGAAATCTCGGACGAGGTGATTGATCGACAATACACGAAACTCGGCTTTTCTCACCATCGTCTAGGAGACCCGCAAGCTGCGCTTGCCGCATGGCGCCGAGGTTTGGAAAACGCAAGTTCAGAAGACATTTCGCTCTGGCAGCTTCGCCTTCAATCCGCCGGTCACTATGCGGGCGGGCCAGATGGTGAAATCAGTGATGCGTTGCTGGATGGGCTGTCAAAATGCGCGTCGGACCCTGAGTGCCTTGAATGAACACAAAAAACGCCGGCTAAGAAATGTCGTTCTATCGCAATGCATGTCAGTGAAGGTGGCTTTAGTCTCGAAGCAAATCTTGCGGCCTACCGCGTCAACTCGCGCATGCCTTGTTCCAGGCCGGACAGGGTCATCGGGACCATGCGGTCCTCGAAAATCTCGCGGATCATGCCGATGGAATGGGTGTATTCCCAGTATTTCTCGGGCACCGGGTTGATCCACAGGTTTGACGCCCATTGTTCGCGTGCGCGTTGCAACCAGACCTGACCGGCCTCCTGGTTCCAATGCTCATTGGCGCCGCCGGGATAGGCGATCTCGTAAGGGCTCATCGAGGCGTCGCCGACGAAGATGCATTTGTAGTCGGGGCCGTAGGTGCGCAACACCTCATGTGTGGGCGTCTGCTGGTCCCAGCGGCGGCGATTGTCGCGCCACACGCCCTCATAGAGGCAATTGTGAAAGTAGTAATACTCCAGATGCTTGAACTCGGTTCGTGCGGCGGAAAACAGCTCCTCGACCACTTTGATATGTGGGTCCATTGACCCGCCAACGTCCAGAAACAGCAGAACCTTGACCGCGTTGTGACGTTCGGGCCGGGTCTTGACGTCCAGATAGCCATGTTCCGCCGTGGCGCGGATCGTGCCGTCGAGATCAAGCTCTTCGGCAGCGCCCTCGCGCGCCCAGCGGCGCAGGCGTTTCAGGGCGACCTTGATGTTGCGCGTACCTAGTTCAACTGTGTCATCCAAGTTCTTGAATTCGCGCTTGTCCCAGACTTTCACAGCCCGCTGATGGCGGCTTTCCTTCTGGCCGATCCGCACCCCTTCGGGGTTGTAACCATAGGCCCCGAACGGAGAGGTCCCAGCGGTGCCGATCCATTTATTGCCTCCCTGATGGCGGCCCTGCTGTTCCTTCAGACGCTCACGCAGAGTCTCCATCAGCTTGTCGAACCCACCAAGCGCCTCGATCTCTGCTTTTTCTTCGGCCGACAGGTGCTTTTCGGCCATTTTCTCAAGCCAGTCGGCGGGAATGTCGACCGCCTCCAGAACCTGATCAAAGCTGATCTCGCCCAACCCTTCGAAACTGGCGGAAAAGGCACGGTCGAACTTGTCGATATTGCGCTCATCCTTCACCATCGACACGCGGGCGAGGTAATAGAACGCCTCGACATCATAAGTGGCCAGACCCTTTTTCATCCCCTCCAGAAAGGTCAGATACTCCCGCAGAGAAACGGGTATGCCAGCCTTACGGAGGTTCTCATAAAAGGGCAGGAACATCGGTCAGATCACCAGTCGAACCAGGATCAGCGAAATCACCAGCCCCAGCAAGGCAAAGGCAATGCCATAGACAGCAGCGTACTGAGCTATATCGGCGCCGTTCCCGTTGCGTTTGCGCGCGTTCCAAGCGCCGAGTATCGCACCCAAAACAGCCATTCCCAGGACTACCAGCATGTATTTGTCATCCGCCTATATTGTTACCGGCTGATCTGGTCGCGCGGCTTTCTGCCAGGGATTTCACCACCACATCTGCGCCAAACCCGTATCGCGCCCACCCCAGACTGTCCAGTCTGACGGCGCGTGCCTGCTGAACCTGCCCGGCCTGCATAAGCGCTTCGGATTTCAACAAGAGGAGCGTTGCTAGAAGCGAAGCGTTTTCGGCTCGCGTCATTACATCTATGGCCTTATCCAGATCAGGCAACACGTTAGGGCCTTGATCCTGAGCCAGCGCGAATGAGGCGGTTTGCGCCGTGACATGGGCGCGATGTACCTCGGTTCCCGGCGTAGCATTCAGGAATTGCAGGGCGATCTGATATTGCTGGAGGGCTGCTGCGGGATCGCGGAACTGGATCATGCGCCCCATCAGATAGTGCGGATAGGCACGGCGGTGGTCGGTCCAACCCTGTTGCTGGCCAATCTCTGCGGCCTTCTGCGCAAAGCGGAATTGTCGAGGTGATCCGGGACCGGGGCCAAGCGTTTTGTTGATCGCGTCAATCCACGCGCGCGGTGTTGTCGTGAAGGGTTGAACTGGCAACCTGTCTCCACGCGGGTTCAGGCGGCTCAGCACACCTGGGAGGGCGGCCTCAACCTGTTCGCGCGTCATGCCTGTTTTCAACTCCGGTGCATAGGCCGTCCGCAGGATCAACATGTCAAAGCCGGTCAGAACGGTATGGATATTGTCGTCGTTGAACACGGAATCGGGCAGGTGATACAGGTCGTTCAGCGGCCCTAGCGCTTGCGCCAGTTCCTCGTGCAGGCAATCGCGCATTTCCTGCGGGCTGACGTCATAAGGGATGAATATGCCCAGGCGTTCCCGCTGTCGCAGTTCGGTCCAGCTACTTTTGGCCTTGCGACGATCCCGGCGGTATTCTTCCAGGCTGGAGGAATTAGGCACCACAAAGCACGCAGCATTCGGCAGGATACGGTGAATGTCACGCTGGCTGACGGCCTCGATGGTGATACTGGCCTGACCTTCGGAAACTTGCCGGATATCGATCCCCGCTTCACGCCGCAAACGGGTCAATAATCGGGCAAGATCGCTCTGCATGCTGGGGGTGGGCTTGCCCGTCAGCCGCACCGTGACCGGGGTTTCAAATCGGGTGAAAACGGGCAGCTGTGTGCCACTTTCCAGGGCAAAGTGCAGGTCTAAGAAATCAGCGGCTATGTTTTTGTTGGACCTGGCCGGAGGGGTAGGCCGTGACGTCGTAAAGCTGTTGGCCGGGGGCAGGGCCTGTTCAATAGTCGTCACATTGCCCGGCAGTTCAATCCGCTCGACCGATGCGCAGGCCGAGAGGAGACATACCGCGGCAAGGGCGCCCCATCGCATCATGAGCGGTTGTACTTGATAAAGGGCGTCAGCGTGCCGATCCGGTCATAGAGCTGGCGTGCTGTCTGGTTGTGATCCTGTGTCAGCCAATAGACCGCTGGCGCGCCCTGCCGGTCGGCCTCGTCATACACCGCTTGGATCAACGCGCGCCCTACACCGGTCCCGCGCGCCTCGGGGCGGGCATAGAGGTCTTGCAGGTAGCAGACCCGCTCCACTTTCCAAGCGTGACGGTGAAACAGATAGTGCGTTAACCCAACCAACGCGCCGTTCTGTTCGGCAACGAAACCGGAAAAATCCTGCGGATCGTCCCCAAGCAAACGTGCAAACGTCGATTCATAAATCTCATCAGGCAGGGTGGTTTCATAGAAGGCCAGATAGGCCTGCCACATCTCGGCCCATTGATCTTTGTCCGCAGCCCGCAAGGGGCGAATTTCTAGTGCGTTGGCCAAGCGATACGTCCCTATTGATAAACTGAGCCCCGATTGCCCGATGCTGACATCCGCCCCGCCCCAAGGCAAGCCGCGTTCACGACCTATTCAACAGCAGGCTAACGCTTGCTGCGCGCCATAAAGGCCAGCCGCTCGAACAGATGCACGTCCTGTTCGTTCTTCAGCAACGCCCCATGAAGCTTGGGTAACGCGTTTGCCCCGTCGCGCTTCAAATCCTCGGGTGTCAGGTCCTCGGCCAACAGCAATTTCAGCCAATCCAATACCTCTGAGGTTGAGGGTTTCTTTTTTAAGCCTTGAGTTTCGCGGATTTCGTAGAATTGGGTCAGGGCCGTAGTCAGCAGAGCGTCCTTAATCCCGGGATGATGCACTTCGACGATCCGGCGCATCGTCGCCTCATCCGGGAAGCGGATATAGTGGAAGAAACAGCGGCGCAGGAAGGCGTCGGGCAGTTCTTTTTCGTTGTTCGACGTGATGATGACGATAGGGCGATGCTTGGCCCGGATCGTTTCACCGGTTTCGTACACGTGGAACTCCATCTTATCGAGCTCTTGCAAAAGGTCGTTGGGAAACTCGATATCGGCCTTGTCGATCTCATCGATCAACAGCACGACCTTTTCGTCGGCGTCAAAGGCCTGCCACAGCTTACCCTTGCGGATATAGTTCGAAACATCATGCACACGCTCATCGCCCAACTGGCTGTCGCGTAACCGGCTGACGGCATCATATTCGTACAGGCCCTGCTGTGCGCGGGTGGTGGATTTCACATTCCACTCGATCATCGTCAGGCCCAAAGCACCTGCCACCTGTTTGGCAAGCTCGGTCTTGCCGGTGCCGGGTTCACCCTTGACCAGCAAGGGGCGTTCCAGCGTCACGGCCGCGTTTACGGCGATGGTCAGGTCATCAGTGGCAACATATTCGGCTGTGCCTTGGAAACGTGCAGTCATGGGCCCCTCAAGCTCTTGCGCGCGGCTGCGCGTGGTGCAATCCCGGTTACAGAGAGCCAGTGATTTTGACAACCCGGGTCGCTGCGTCGACTCAACCGCAATTTGCCGTGCAAACGCCATCGCCTAACGCGATTCGCGGCGATTTTTCTGCTTCACTGATTGTGAACTGCCACAAAATCACCCTTAGAAATTCACCGAAAAACGCGTTTTTTCCGTTTCAAGTATCACATTTAGACCAGTCAGGCGTTGGGCGCGCCTGACCTAAGTTTGTGTAGTGACAATCCCGTGCCCGTCGGATAAACGCTGCGCAGAAGGGGGTGCCAAATGTCAGGTGATACAACCGCGACCGACGTTTCTGGCCATACCGAGGGAGCAGATATGAAGCAGGAAGTTTTTCTGCCGGATGATTACCGCCCGGCCGAAGATGAGCCTTTCATGAATGATCGTCAGCTTGAGTATTTTCGACGCAAGCTGCTGGATTGGAAGACAGAGTTACTTGCAGGCAGCCGCGACACGATCGAAGGGCTGCAGGACAATACCCGAAACATTCCCGATGTCGCTGATCGCGCAAGCGAAGAGACCGACCGCGCGCTGGAACTGCGCACGCGGGATCGCCAGCGCAAGCTGGTCGCCAAGATCGACTCGGCCCTGCGCCGCATCGACGAGGGCGAATACGGGTATTGCGAAAAGACTGGTGATCCGATCTCGTTGAAGCGTCTGGATGCGCGACCCATCGCGACCATGACACTGGAAGCGCAAGAGCGCCACGAGCGCCGCGAGAAGGTTCACCGCGACGATTGATCGCTGAAAATCGCAAAAAATCGGAACGCCGGGGCCTGTCGCCTCGGCGTTTTTGCGTTAAGCCCTAGGGATGAAACTCGACGGGCTGAAATTCTGCGTTGTGGGCGGTGGCATAGGTGGACTTGCCGCCGCGCTTGCCTTGCAGCAACGCGGGGCGCGGGTAACCGTATTCGAGCAGGCCGCCGCCCTGACTGAAGTGGGTGCGGGTTTGCAGATCAGCCCAAACGGGATGTGTGTACTGCGCGCATTGGATGTCGTGTCCGATACACCGGCGTTGGGCCAAAGGTCCTACGGAACCGTGCTGCGTGACTATCGCAACGGTCGAGTGATCAGCCGTCTGCCGGGTCCGAAGGCTGGGCCGACATATTACTATCATCGTGCTGATCTTTTGGACTTGTTGCATGAGGCGGCGCAAACCGCCGGGGTAGATATCCGTTTGGGCGCATGTGTTGCTGAGTTGCGCAAACACCCGACCGAGGTTGAACTTGTTTTTGAAAGCGGCGCGCATCTGCGGGCCGATTGCGTCATCGCTGCCGATGGCGGGCGCAGTACCCTCCGGTCCAGCTTGAACGGGTCTGAGACACCCGTATTCACTCATCAGATCGCTTGGCGCGCGACGATTCCATTGCAGGAGGCTGAGGCCGAACCGCGCGCCGCACTCACCATGGGTCCATGCCGCCATGTGGTGACCTATCCGCTACGTGACCAGAGTCTGATGAATATTGTTGCCATCGAAGAACGGTCGGATTGGCAGGAGGAAGGCTGGCGTAAACAGGGCGATCCGGATGATCTGCGCGCCCGCTTTGCGGATTTCGGAGGCGAAGTGCGCGACATATTGGCCGACGTGGAAGAAGCACATCTTTGGGCGCTTTTCCTGCGGCCTGTTGCGCGAACATGGCAGGATGGCCGCATGGCTTTGTTGGGCGATGCCGCGCATCCAACACTACCCTTCATGGCGCAAGGGGCATGCCTGGCGCTGGAAGACGCCTGGGTTTTGGCCCGGTGCTTTGACGACCACTCAGAGATGAGCAGCGCTCTGGCAGCTTATGAGGCGGCGCGTCTTCCGCGCGCAGAGCGCGTTGTTGCAGCTGCTGCCGCAAATGCCCGCAATTTTCACCCGCAAGGCCCCAAAAGGATCGCGGCGCAGCTTGTGCTCTCAGTGATCGGCCCACATCTGTCGCGCCGCTATGAGTGGATCTACGGCCACGATGTGACGGCCTGACCAGTCAGATATCCAGATCCACCAAGACCGGCACATGATCTGATGGCTTCTCATGCCCGCGAATTTCGGCATCGATCCGGCAATCCCGCATCAGATCAGCGGCTTGCGGCGTCAGCAGGAAGTGATCGATCCGGATGCCGTCATTTCGGTTCCAAGCACCAGCTTGGTAGTCCCAAAATGAATAATGTCCGGGACCTTGCGTGCGGGCGCGAAAAGCTTCGGTAAATCCAAGATTCAGGATTTTGCGAAACGCCGCGCGGCTTTCGGGGCGAAACAGCGCATCCTCGCGCCAAGCGTCGGGGCGTTTGGCGTCCTCGTCCTGCGGGATGATATTGTAGTCGCCCGTCATCAATGCGGGCTCCTCGCTTGCAATAAGGTCTTTGGCGCGCGCATAGAGACGCTCCATCCAGGCCAGCTTATAGTCGTATTTTGGCCCGGGCACTGGATTTCCATTCGGCAGGTAGAGCCCACAAATCCGGATGGCCTGCTTGCCGACAACGGTGGCCTCGATCCAGCGCGCCTGTTCGTCCTCGTCATCGCCGGGCAAGCCGCGCGAGACGTCCTCGAGCGGTAGCTTGGATAGAATGGCAACGCCATTAAAGCTTTTTTGGCCATGGGTTTCGACGTTGTACCCTCGGTCTTCAAACATCTCGCGCGGGAAGTTTTCGTCGACGGATTTGATCTCTTGCAACAGAACCACATCGGGCTGCGCGTCATCCAGCCAGCGGGGCAGGGCCTCGGCCCGTGCTTTGATGCCGTTGATGTTGAACGTGGCGATTTTCATGCGCGGTCCTCCGATGCCTCAGGGCAACCTATCGCGCAGAACTGGCCCAACGGCAAGGTGGAGGCAGGGTTGCGAGGCTCTGCCTCGCGCTCCGAGGTATTTTTGGCCAGATGAAGAAACGGATTATTAACCATGATCTCTCAAAGTTCCTGAGCGGTACAGGCGGAGGCGCCGATGGCCGCGCCAGGTGAAGCTCTCCGATGGATATATCGGAGAGCGGATCTCTGCTTCATCTGGCGGGAAATACCTTGGGGGTGTGGGGGCAAAGCCCCCACGTGGCGTTACATCGAAAACGAGGTGCCACAGCCGCAGGAAGACGTGGCGTTTGGGTTTTCGATCACAAACCGCGCGCCAATCAGTTCCTGGGTGAAATCGATGACAGCATTTTCCAAAAATGGCAGAGATATCGAGTCGACGATGACTTTTTGCCCTTTGCCTTCCAGCACCAGATCGTCCTCTTTTGGCTGGTCCAGCGCAATTTCGTATTGAAAACCGGAACATCCGCCGCCTTCCACTGCGACGCGCAAAGCTTGCCCCTGATCCGCCGCGCCGATTTCGGCGAGCCGCTCAAAGGCGCGTTCAGTCACTGTTGGGGGCAGATTCATGCCAGACTCCAAAGGTTTATTTCCTTCTCGCGCTGCAATATATGCAACCAAAGGACGGGCGACAAGGACAAGACCTTTGAACAGAGCGGGTTTTGCCTCGGATCCAGGCCGCGCCAGGGGGCGGCTTGTGCCAGAGGAAGAAAGCAGTTTCCGATCGTGCTTTCAGCGGGATCGGGACAGGATCATTCATGCCAGCGCCTTTCGGCGGCTGAAACACAAGACGCAGGTCTTTGTCGAACATGAAGGTGATAGCTATCGCACCAGGTTGACGCATTCCATCGAGGTCGCTCAGGTGGCGCGTACGATTGCCGGCGCGCTTGGCCTCAACCCGGAACTGACCGAGGCGGTGGCATTGGCGCATGATCTGGGCCATACCCCGTTTGGGCATACCGGTGAAGACGCCCTGCACGCATTGATGCAACCCTATGGCGGTTTTGACCATAACGCACAGGCCATTCGGATCGTGACCCGGCTGGAGCGGCATTATGCTCAATTTGACGGCTGCAATCTGACCTGGGAATGTCTGGAAGGCATTGCCAAACACAACGGGCCGGTTGTCGGAGAGCTTCCGTGGGCCTTGGCAGAATGCAATGCCGGTTTCGATCTGGAACTGTACACTCATGCGAGCGCCGAGGCGCAGGTTGCTGCATTGTCAGACGACATTGCCTATAACAATCATGATCTGCTGGATGGCTTACGTGCTGATCTGTTCACGGATGAGGACATTCAGCAATTGCCTATCGTGGGGGATTGTTATGCTGAGGTGGATCGCAAATATCCGGGTCTGGACCCATATCGCCGCAGGCACGAGGCGTTGCGGCGGGTGTTTGGGGTGATGGTCTCGGATGTGATCGACACCTCGCGGGACCTGATCGACCAGTCTGGGGCGCAGAGCGTTGAAGATATTCGCCATCTCAGCCATCCGGTGGTCCAGTTTTCAGCTGCGCTTTGGGCACAACTGAAAGAGATCCGCGCCTTCCTGTTTGCGCGCATGTATCGCGCGCCCAGCGTGATGCAGGTTCGGGCCGAGGTCAGCGCGGTTGTTGAGGAACTGTTTCCGATTTACCTCAATGACCCCAAACAGATGCCTGTGCGCTGGCATGGGGATATCGAGGCTGCGGAGGATGAAACTGCACTGGCCCGGATCGTTTCAGACTATATCGCCGGGATGACGGATCGGTTCGCGCTGCAGGATCACGCCCGGCTGACCGGGCGTTGATTATTCAACCTCGATGTAAGCCAGCGCCCAGACCTGCTGCCCGGCTTGCTCTTGCGCCAGTTCTTCATCATCTGTCGGACGGAACACGATCATCGTTGGGCCGTAGCCGCCGATCCCCATCGGGAACCCATCGGCATGCGTGGCCAAGATGGGTTGATGTGACGTGATGCTGTCCCACGAAATCTCCGACTGATAGCCGTCCATGGCCATGGGTTTTGCGGTTTTGCCGGCAGCGCCCGCCAATGTCATAACATCTGCCAACAAAGGTCCGGAAAAAACGATCTCTCGCTGATTGCCTTCGGGGCCATAGGGGATCGTGATCTCGACCTGCTTCATGCTGTCCAGTGTCACCGCGTCGAACCCGGCGGCGCCATCGTGCTGAACATCTAGAAAGCCCAGTAGACCGCCGTCATTCTCGCCACGGGCTGGCAGATTGGTTTCGGTCACCGCGCCACCAAGCGTCAGTAAGACGTGACCGGTGGGGGAGGGCATCTCAGCCACCGCAGGCAGTGAGGTTGTCAGCAGCAGGGCAAGGGGCAAGGCAAGGCGCATAAGGTAGTCTCCGGTTGGTCAGGCCCTATCGAGATTAGCGGGCTCTGGTTTGAAGCCAAGCGCAAACTTGCGCGATCCATTGACCTTGACGCTTTGCGTGGTAAACCGCCCGGCAAGCAAAAGGACATCCGTAATGAACCTGTTTTCCGAGATCCGTGCCCTGGTACTGGACGCGCTGGCGCAGATGCAGTCCGAAGGCGCGCTGCCCGAGGGGTTGAGCTTTGACAACGTGGCGGTCGAGCCTCCGCGCGATGCGGCGCATGGCGATATGGCGACCAATGCGGCGATGGTGCTGGCAAAGCCCGCCAAGATGAAGCCGCGCGACATTGCGGATACTTTGGCGGTCAAGCTGGCCGCTGATGACCGGATCACCAGCGCCGAGGTTGCAGGGCCGGGGTTCCTAAACCTGCGTCTGGCCGCGACGGTCTGGCAGGGTGTTCTTGCGCGCGTGTTGGAGATGGGAACGGACTATGGCCGCTCGACCATGGGACAGGGGCAGAAGGTCAACGTGGAATATGTCTCCGCCAACCCGACCGGGCCGCTGCATGTGGGCCATACGCGGGGCGCGGTGATCGGGGATGCTCTGGCGAGCTTGCTGGACTATTCCGGCCATGATGTGACGCGCGAATACTATATCAACGATGGCGGAGCGCAGGTTGACGTGCTCGCTCGGTCCGCCTACGAGCGGTATCGCGAAGCCAACGGTCTGAGCCCCGAGATTGCTGAGGGCCTCTATCCTGGTGACTATCTGATCCCAATCGGCGAGGCGCTGAAAGAGAAATACGGCGACAGCCTGATCGACAAGCCCGAGAGCGAATGGCTGGAAGAGCTTCGCAACTTCGCCACTGACGCTATGATGGATCTGATCCGTGTCGACCTGAAGGCGCTGGGCGTTGAGATGGACGTGTTCTTCTCGGAGAAATCCCTTTATGGCACGGGCCGGATTGAGGCGGCTTTGCAGTCGCTGACCGACAAGGGTCTGATCTATGAAGGCGTTCTCGAGCCACCCAAAGGCAAGAAGCCTGAGGATTGGGAACCGCGCGAGCAGACACTGTTCAAATCGACCGAACATGGCGATGACGTCGACCGCCCGGTGAAGAAATCGGATGGCGCCTGGACCTATTTCGCACCGGATATCGCCTATCACTATGACAAGGTCAGCCGTGGTTTTGACGCGCTGATCGACGTGTTTGGCGCGGACCATGGTGGCTATGTCAAACGGATGAAGGCCGCCGTTTCGGCACTGTCTGACGGTAAGGTGCCGCTGGATATCAAGCTGACCCAGTTGGTGAAGCTGTGGAAGAATGGCGAACCATTCAAGATGTCCAAACGGGCCGGGAACTTTGTCACCTTGCGAGACGTGGTCGATCAGGTCGGCCCTGATGTGACCCGGTTCGTGATGCTGACCCGCAAGAACGACGCGCCGCTGGATTTCGATTTCGACAAGGTATTGGAACAAAGCCGCGAGAACCCCGTGTTCTACGTGCAATACGCCCATGCCCGGGTCATGAGCGTGCTGCGTCGCGCAGCCGAGGCCGGGATTGCCGCTGATGATGCGGCGCTGTCGAACGCGGATCTTAGCAAAAACGATCACGCCTCCGAGTTAACGGTTGCCAAGAAACTGGCGGAATGGCCGCGGCTGGTCGAGATTGCTGCGCGGACCAATGAACCGCACCGGGTTGCCTTCTATCTCTATGAATTGGCTGGGGATTTTCATGCTCTGTGGAACAAGGGCAATGACGAAACCCAGCTGCGTTTCATTCAGGATGGCGATGTTGCCACAAGCCAGTCGAAAATCGCATTGGCCCGTGCCGTTTCTGTTGTGATTTCAGCAGGCTTGGGTATTCTTGGCGTTACTCCGGCGCAGGAGATGCGGTAATCAATACCGCCCGAACCGCCGGTCTGAGGCAGACAAGAAATGACCCGCGCGCTTTGATTTCAGGCGCAATCGGGCGGTGAGGCAAAATGGCGAGTTACGATTACTCGGGGCATCACGACCCCGAGCATATGCATTACCCGAATCAATCACAGGCTCAGGATGTCTATCCCGAGGATGAAGCACGCGGCACCGTAGGGCTCGCGCGGATGGTGAATGTTCTGGGGGCGGTGGCCTCTTTGGCGTTGGTTGCCGGTGTTGGTGTCTGGAGCTACAAGCTGGTGATGCGCGATGTCAGCGGTGTACCAGTTGTGCGGGCCGCCGAAGGTCCGATGCGCATCCAACCTGAAAATCCCGGCGGGCGGCCTGCCGATCATCAGGGGCTGGCGGTGAACGCCGTGGCTGCCGAAGGTACGGCTGCTGCCCCTGCGGATCGTCTGATCCTTGCACCGCGTCCGGTGTCGTTGACGGATGAGGACCTGCCGGCAGGCGAATTGCAGCCCACTCCGGCGTTGCATGTGGTGGAAGAACCGATCTCAAACCAAGAGGCTGCGGCGCTGCGGCAGAACGCGGTTGATGCTCTGGTGGCGGAACTGGCAGGCGAGGCGGCGCGTGCCGATCAAGAGGCTGCACCAGGTGTGCAGGTTGCATCCCTTGCCGCGCCCGAGGAAGAACCCGCCATCGACCCGGCCGATCTGGCAGCTGCACTGCCGGACCCGGCGATTGCGGAACTGCCCGGCGTGCGCCGGTCACTGCGTCCGCATACGCGCCCGGCGCGCCGCGCGCTTGCTGTCGATACCTCCGAGGCGTCGATAAATGCAGCAGTGAAGGCGGCTGTTGGATTGGATATCGACCCCGATACACTCAGCAAAGGAACCCGGCTGGCCCAGCTGGGTGCATTTGAAAGCCCGGATGTGGCAAAGGCCGAATGGGTGCGCCTGAGCGGCCAATTCGGCGAGTATATGGATGGAAAACAGCGTGTTATCCAGAAAACCTCAAGCGGAGGGCGCACCTTCTATCGGCTGCGCGTGCTGGGGTTCGAGGATCTGAGCGATTCTCGTCAGTTCTGTGCCGCACTCGTTGCACAAGGTGCTGACTGTATCCCGGTCGCCGTCCGGTGACATTTGGCGCCGCGATCACCGATGCTGAGGGACTGCGGCTAACCGACGACGAACGGGCCCTGTTCCGCGAGATGAACCCGTTTGGGTTCATCCTGTTTGCCCGCAATATCGACAGCGCCGATCAGGTCCGGGCTTTATGCGATGATTTCCGCGAGGCGGTCGGACGTAATTGCCCGATCACCATCGATCAGGAGGGCGGGCGCGTGCAGCGTCTGCGCGCGCCTCTGGCCCGCGAGTGGACGCCTCCGCTGGATCATACAGAGCGGGCCGGAGAACAGGCTGAGCGGGCCATGTATTTGCGCTATCGCCTGATTTCGCATGAGCTGTTCGAGCTCGGGATCGATAGCAACTGCGCACCCACATTGGATCTGGCTAGGGTTGAGACCCATGCGTTTCTGCGCAACCGGTGTTACAGCGAAGACGCGGACACCATCGGCAAGATCGGACGTGCCGTGGCGCAGGCCCATCTGGACGGCGGTGTACTGCCTGTGGTCAAACACATGCCGGGTCACGGACGTGCAACGCTGGACACTCATTTTGAGTTGCCTCTGGTCGATCTGCCCTTGGAGGAGCTGAAAGAGACTGATTTCGCACCGTTTCGCGCGTTAAACGATCTGCCGATGGGCATGACCGCGCATTTGGTGTTCGGGCAGATCGACTCTCACCCGGCGACCATCTCGGCCGAAATGATGACGGTGATCCGAGATGTCATTGGCTTTGAGGGCCTGATCATGACCGACGATATCTCGATGAAGGCGCTGAGCGGCTCGGCGGCCGAGCTCTCGCGTCAGGCGATCGAGGCCGGGTGCGACGTGGTTTTGCACTGCAATGCCAGCTTGATGGAACGCGCCGAGGTGCTTAAGGCCGCCGGTCAGATGACCGATCTTGCTCAGGCCCGCGCTGAACGGGCTTTGGCGATGCGCAAACCCCCGCAGGAACTTGACATCGAGGCCACCGAAGCGGAACTATCTGCCCTAATGGGCGGGCAGGTATATGAACGATAACCTTTTCAGCGAAGACCCGGTCTCGGTCGCCGATCGGCTGGCCGCCGAGGCGTTGATCGTTGATGTCGACGGGTTTGAGGGCCCGCTGGACGTGCTGCTGACCCTGTCGCGTACGCAAAAGGTGGATCTGCGCAAAATCTCGGTTCTGGCACTGGCGCAGCAATATCTGGCTTTCGTAGAAAAAGCCCGCGCGCTGCGGATCGAACTTGCGGCGGATTATCTGGTCATGGCCGCATGGTTGGCCTTCCTGAAATCGCGCCTGTTGCTGCCGCCCGACCCGGATGACGAAGGCCCCTCGGGCGAGGAACTGGCCGCGCATCTGGCGTTCCAGCTGGAACGCTTGCAAGCCATGCGAGATGCTGCCGCACGTCTGATGGCACGAGACCAATTGGGGCGTGATTTCTTCAAGCGCGGGCAGGGCGAGGACGTCACCCGCATCCGTACGGTGACCTATTCCGCGACGCTGCTGGACCTGATGCAGGGCTATGCCCGTATCCGCACACGCGATGAGTTCCGGCCTTTTGTGATGGACCGTGATGCGGTGTTCACCATGGAACAGGCGCTGGAACGGATGCGCCCACTGATCGGGTTTGCCGGGACCTGGACCGATATGGAGACCTACCTGCCGGACGGATGGGAGGCTGATCCAGTTCGCCGCCGCTCAGCCACGGCGGCGACCTTTGCGGCCTCGCTGGAGCTGGTGAAAGAAGGACATATGGAAATGAAGCAAAGCGAGACCTTTGCTCCGATCCAATTGCGCAAGAGGACTGAAACACGTGACTGACACACCCGAACAGACCGGCACCCTGTTTGAAGCGCCCCCGCTGGCCGAACAGGAACGCATGGTCGAAGCTGTGCTGTTTGCCAGCGCCGCACCAGTGACGGTTGCCGATCTCGAAGCGCGGATGCCGCATGGCAGCGATGCGGCGCAAGCGGTTGAATTGCTTCAGAAACGCTATGAAGGGCGCGGAGTGCGCGTGGTCAAGGTGGGTGAGGCCTGGGCGATCCGCACGGCCCCTGACCTTGGGTTCCTGATGCAGAAAGAAACGGTTGAGACACGCAAGCTGAGCCGCGCTGCGATCGAGACGCTGGCCATCGTGGCCTATCACCAGCCCTGCACTCGGGCCGAGATCGAAGAGATTCGCGGGGTTTCTGTGTCACGCGGGACGATTGATCAACTGCTGGAAATGGAGTGGATTCGTCTGGGCCGTCGACGCATGACACCGGGTCGTCCAGTAACCTTTGTGGTGACCCCAGAGTTTCTGGATCATTTCGGGTTGGAAAACGCCCGCGATCTGCCGGGCCTCAAGGAATTGCGCGCCGCCGGGCTGCTGGAAAACCGCCCGCCACCGGGTGCCATGCCGTTGGGCGAGGGGCAGGATGAGGCCGAAGACGAGGATCAAACCGAGCTGTTCGAGGAAGAGTGATCAGCTGGCCCTTTTGTTGCCGCAGATGAACGCTATCTTGAGGCATAGGAAACGGAGTTGAGCAATGAACGCCAATCGGATCATCGACATGATCGTGCGACAGGTCATGCGCCGCCTAGTGAACAAAGGGATCGACAAGGGCATTGATATGGCCAGCCGTCGGGGTGGGAATCCGGATCAGGCACCCTCGGACGCGGGTACGCAGAAGAAAACTGGCGCGCCGCGTCACGGGCAAAACCTAAGACAAGCGCATCGGGTAACACGCCAGATGCGCCGGTTCATGAAGTTCTGAAGCTTAATCTATGGCCTTGAAATGCTTGGACAGTTTCAGGCCCTGTCCCTGATAGTTCGACGCGATGCCAGCGCCGTATAGCTGCGTGGGCATCTCGGCCATTTTCTCATAGACCAATCGCCCGACGACCTGCCCGTGTTCCAGCACGAAGGGCGCCTCGTGGCAGCGAACCTCAAGCACGCCGCGCGATCCGGCACCACCAGCCTCGGCATGGCCGAAACCGGGATCGAAGAAGCCTGCATAGTGCACACGGAACTCTCCGACCATAGCCAGATAGGGGGCCATCTCGGCGGCATACATCGGTGGGATATGCACTGCTTCGCGGCTGACAAGGATGTAAAAGGCACCGGGATCGAGGATGATACGCCCATCCTTTGTGCGCACCTCTTCCCAGTATTCCTGCGGGTCGTATTCGCCGATCCGGTCCAAATCGATAACGCCCGTATGCGGCTTGGCACGATAGCCGACCAGATCAGTATCCGGCAGTTGCAGATCGACCGAAAAACCCAGCCCATCTTGGATGACAGCAGGGCCATCCACCAGTGGCGATTCAGCATGCAGATCGTTCAGTTCGGCGTCGGTTAGAACCGCCTGACCCTGACGGAACCGGATCTGGTTCAGACGCATGCCTGGGCGGACCAGAACCGAGAAGGAGCGAGGGCAAATCTCGGCATAAAGTGGCCCGGTATAACCTGCCGGAATACGGTCAAACTCGGTCCCGCCATCGGTGATGGTGCGGGTTAGCAGGTCCAGCCGCCCGGTCGAGCTTTTGGCATTGGCCACGGCGCTGGTATGGCCGGGCAAGTCCAGTGCTTCCATCAGCGGCACCAGATAGACGCAGCCTTTTTCCAGAACGGCCCCGTCGGTGATGTCGATCCGGTGCATCTCGAACTCGGTCAGTCGGTCAGCGACGGATCGGGTTTCACCAGCTAAAAAGGATGCGCGAACCCGGTAAGCCACTGTTCCCAAACGTAGATCAAGGCTGGCTGGCTGCACCTGAGCAGGGATGACATCGGGTGTGGCAGTGATCTCACCGCGCGCGATCATCGCTTCGATCTGTTGGTTTGGGCATACACCTGTCATTCCGATCCCCCCTGATGCCAGAGCGGGATCTGGCCAATGTGCCACAAACGTCGGTGTGATATGGTCGGGCTAGCAGGACTCGAACCTGCGACCTTCCGTCCCCCAGACGGACGCGCTACCAGGCTGCGCCATAGCCCGACGTTGGAGTGTTCATAAAGAAATTCCCGGCAGGGGCAAGAGGAAAACAATGCCTTTTTCCTATCCCGCCGTCTTGGCTTCGACCCGGTCCAGCCAGTTGCGCAGGTCCCGTGCAATGGGTGCGATTTTGTTCAGAAGATCGGCGTCAAACTCGGTACGATTCCAGACCAATGACGTCAGGCCACCTGTCAGAGGTGCCGTGTCAAGCACGGGCTCTTGCGGCGCCGGATCAGCCACTGGCTCTGTTTCTACGTCTGCTTGAGCCGCGACAGGTGCGTCGAGGTTCATGTCGATCTGTTCCGATGCAGGCGCAGGCGAGAAGGGGACAACGGTGTCTTCACCAGCTTGGGGCGCTGCCACGGGTGTGTCATCCAACCCATGGGACAGCCCAATGACATGGGCAACGCCGCGTTCGCGCAAAATCCGCTGAACGCCTTTGATCGTCACACCATCTTCATGCAGCAGCTTTTTGATGCCGCCCAGCAGCAGCATATCGTTCGGGCGATAATATCGCCGCCCTCCAGCGCGTTTGACGGGTTTGACTTGGGTAAACCGGCTTTCCCAGAATCGCAGCACATGGGCCTGAACACCGAGCCAATCCGCAACTTCAGAGATCGTGCGAAATGCGTCGGGCGATTTGCTCATGTCCGCAGAGCTCCGGCGTTACTTGCGATTCCCGGCGGCGACGCGATCTTTCATCAGATGCGACGGGCGGAAGGTCAGAACGCGGCGGGGTTGTATAGGAACCTCTTCGCCGGTTTTGGGGTTGCGACCGATACGGGCGGTTTTGTCCCGAACGCTGAAGGTGCCAAAAGACGAAATCTTGACCTGTTCGCCACGCACAAGCGCATCGGACATGTGGTTCAGAACGCTTTCGACCAGCTGTGCGCTTTCATTGCGTGACAGGCCAACCTCACGAAAGACGGCCTCGCTCAGATCCATTCGGGTCAGTGTTTTGTCGCCCATGTTTTTTCCCCTGTTGCTACCAAACCATAGGGTCAGGGCAAATTCACTGTCAATATCAATGAATTGCGCGCGGCTGTGTAAGCTGGAATGCGCTTGTCACCAACGCAAAAGTACCGATCCCCAGGCCAAACCGCCACCGATCGCCTCTGTCACCAGCAAATCGCCCGGTTTGAACTGCCCGCGCTGCTTGGCCACGGACATGGCCAAGGGAATCGAGGCCGCCGAAGTGTTACCGTGATCCTGTAGGGTGACAACAACGTGATCCATTGGCACACCCAGTTTCTTGGCGGTGCCCTGAATGATGCGGATATTGGCCTGATGCGGCACGATCCAGTCCACATCTTCGTGTTTCAGCCCAACTTTTTCCAAACAGGTTTCGGCGGTGGAGGTTAAACGCTCAACCGCTTGTCGGAACAATTGGTTGCCCTTCATTCGCAGATAGCCGGTGGTCTGGGTCGACACCCCGCCATCGACATAGAGCAGATCCTTGTAGCGCCCATCCGAGTTCAGATCGGTGGCCAGAATCCCGCGATCGTCGGAGGTGCCATTGCCGTCCTGCAGTTCCAGGATCAACGCGCCTGCGCCGTCTCCGAACAGCACACAGGTCGACCGATCCGACCAGTCCATGATTCGAGAGAATGTCTCGGCCCCGATCACTAGAACGCGTTTGGCCTGATCAGACAGGATCAGCGCATTGGCATTGGTCATCGCATAGACGAACCCCGCACAGACCGCCTGTACGTCAAAGGCAAACCCTCTCGTCATGCCCAAGCGAGACTGCACCATCGTCGCAGCGGAAGGGAAGGTCAGATCCGCGGTTGAGGTTGCAAGCACGATGGCATCGATATCATCTACGGATAGCCCCGCATCGGCCAAGGCGGCCTCGGCGGCTTTGGTGGCCATATCCGAGGTTGTTTCCCCTTCGGCTGCAAAGTGGCGGCGTTCGATACCGGAGCGCGTTCGGATCCATTCGTCCGACGTATCCAGAGTTCGTTCGAACTCGGAATTCGGGACGATACGTTCGGGCAAATAGTGCCCCACACCTACAACGACTGAACGGCCTGCCATTCTTGGGTACTGCCTTCTTTGTTATTCTTCCGCCTGCGGCGCGGCATGCGCGGCATCTTGTGCAAGCTGGGCTGTTGATGCAACCCGTGCGGCCAATTTTTCGGCAAATCCGGACTCGGCCAGTGTAAAGGCCAGCTTGACGGCCGCCGAAACACCGGTTGCGTCCGCACCGCCATGCGATTTCACGACTGTGCCGTTCAGGCCAAGGAATACCCCGCCGTTTACTTGACGAGGATCGATGCGTTTCTTCAAACGCCGCAACGAAGTAATTGCCAAAATCGATGCAAGACGTGAAAGAGGCGTATACTTGAATGCCTGCCGCAGCAGATCGCCGATCAGACTGGCGGTGCCTTCACCTGTCTTGATGGCGACGTTGCCAGTGAACCCGTCTGTTATGATCACATCTGCCTTATCACCGGGAATATCGCTGCCTTCGACAAAGCCCACAAAATCGAAGTTTGCGGGATCGGAAAAATCGGCGATCAAGGCATGCGCCTCTTTCAACTCGGCCCGGCCTTTGTGTTCCTCGGTGCCGACGTTCAGCAGGCCGATCCGGGGGCGATTCAGCGCCATACCGTTGCGGGCGTAAGAGGCCCCCATCAGCGCATATTGCAGCAGGTCCTTGGCATCGGCCCGGACATCGGCGCCCACATCCAGCATCACGTTGAAGCCCTGGGGATTGCGCGAAGGCCAAAGGATCGCAATCGCCGGACGGTTGACCCCCGGCAATTTGCGCAGGCGCATCATCGACAGCGCCATCAGGGCACCGGTGTTGCCGCACGAAACCGCCCCGTGTGCTTCACCCTGGCGCACGGCTTCCAGTGTCGACCACATCGACGTCTGCTTGCCGTTGCGAACAACCTGGCTGGGCTTATCTTCCATCGTGACCACGTCGGTGCAATCACGAAAATCGACGCGCCCATCCAGGACGCGCCGTTTCGCTACTAGCTTGCGTAGCGTGTCTTCGGGACCATGCAGCAGAAACCCGATATTAGGGTTCTTCTTTGCTGATCGCGCAAGGCCTGCAACAACAACTGTGGGACCTGCGTCCCCACCCATAGCGTCAACCGAGATGGTGATCCGTTCGGCGTGCGTGGGCTGTTCAGTCATTCCCGGGCCAGCGTTCAATCAGGCTTAGGCTGCTTCGTCGTCCAGGTCGATTTCGTCGGCCTGTGCGATCACCTCACGGTCATCATAATGGCCACATGCGCCACAGACGTGGTGAGGGCGACGCAGTTCGCCACAGTTCGGGCATTCGTTCGGGTTTGCAGCAACCAGAGCGTCGTGTGCGCGGCGGTTGTTGCGACGCGACTTGGAAACTTTGTTCTGTTGGACGGCCATGGTCTCAACCTTTGTCTGACTGTGGGCCAGCAGATTCGCTGCCGACCGGGTTTCGTATTTCATTTTATCGTGGTTTGACGCGCGTTTAGGGTACATGCCCCACGTTGTCCAACCTAAAATCCGATGAGCGCGCGAAAATACTGCGATTCTCGTCATGATCAAGCGATTTTTCTGACCGCCTGCTATGACAGGAAATCAAGGCTCTGTCACTCGTCTTTTTTCAGCGCATCCCGCAGTTCGGCCAACCCAGCAAAGGGTTTGGCATCTTCATCTGTCATCGCCTGTTTGCCGGGTTCTGTATAGTCAGCCTGACCCAGCTCGGCCCCGTCCTTGCGGGGATATTGAGGCAGGGCCAGCGACAGCGCTTCGATCATCACGATCTCGGGGTCGATCTCGGCCCCAAGCGGCTCAGTCTCGTCACCTTCCGGGATTTCGTATTCCGGTTCATCCGGATCGGACCAATCGGCCACATACAGGCGTGAAACAGGCATATCGATCCGGGTTGTCACCGGTTCCAGCGTCACGACACAGGGCTGGATCACCGTTGCACCCAATGTGCCGGTCAAGACCCAGTCGCGCTTACCATCGGCGCGCACTTGCCCAACAAAGCTAAGTTTGCGCAACCCAAGCAGGCCCAAATCCTGTTTGATTGCCTCAAGCGCGTCCTTTTCCGGGCGCAGCTCAAACGAGGTTGGGGTGTTTTGTGGCAGGTCGGCCACCCGCAGGGATGTAACGTTCCCCATGTCCTGAGCCTTTCTATGTGTTGAACCGTGGCTGCGGTTTCTGTAATCGGATAGAAGCCGCAAGAGGCCAAGGCAAGAGGGTGAACAAGTTGATGGTTGGAATCAGGTCGAAATCGGCGATGCGAATGGTTGCGTTCCTTGCTTGCCTTACTGCGATTACCGCCTGTACGCCGATTTTCAGGAATCACGGTTATGTGCCGCCTGCGGATGAACTGGCCGAGATCAAGGTCGGCACCGACACGCGCGATAGCGTGACCGAGGCCATCGGCGCACCTGGCATTTCCGGTGTTGTGAATGATTCTGGCTTTTATTATGTGCGTTCACGCGTGCGCCATTACGGCCCCAAACGGCCCGAGGTCGTTTCGCGAGAGCTGGTCGCGATCAGCTTTGATCAGCGCGGGGTGGTCCGGAATATCGAAAGATTCGGGCTTGAAGACGGGCTTGTGATTCCGCTGGAACGCCGTGTGACCGAATCCAGCGTCGGCGACACAGGTTTCCTGCGTCAGCTGCTGGGCAATATCGGCAACTTCAACCCGGCGAACATTCCGGGCGCGTCCGAATAACATAGCTGACCGTCTTGTTTGCTTCACATGGCGGTCACATCTTCTGTGGTAACGGGAGCGTAACTCAGAAATCCGGTCCGCAAGCGCGGAGGAAGCGACCATGACCAAGGCCGTCTTGTTAAGCAAGGGACGCTATCAGGCGCGACTGGCGCAAAGTGCCGACGATTTGGAGGCAGCGCAGCGCCTGAGAACCCTGGCCTTTGGAACGGATCAGATCGATACGGACGCGTTTGATGCCGGCTGCGCCCATGTTCTGGTCGAGGATTTGCAGGCCGATGGGCAGTTGGTTTGCTGTTTTCGGATGCTGACCATGGCCAATGGTGCGGATATCGGGCGCAGCTATTCTGCCCAGTTCTATGATCTCTCCAGTCTCGAAGATTTCGATGGCCGCATGGTCGAGATGGGGCGATTCTGTATCCATCCGGACTGGACTGATCCGGATATTCTGCGCGTCGCGTGGGGTGCAATGACCGCCTTTGTTGACCAGAATCAGGTCGAGATGCTGTTTGGCTGCTCCTCATTTGCTGGAACCGAGACCGCGCATTATCTGGATGCGTTTGCGATGCTGAAACACCGCCATCTGGCCCCGAAACGGTGGTTGCCTCGGGTCAAAGCGCCGGATGTCTTCCGCTTTGCCTCGCGTTTGCGACGTAGGCCCGATGCGAAAAAGGCGATGCTGCGAATGCCTCCTTTGTTGCGCACTTACCTAATGATGGGCGGCTGGGTCAGCGATCATGCGGTGGTCGACCGGCATATGAACACGCTGCATGTGTTCACCGGGCTGGAAATCGGATCGATTCCTCCGGCGCGGAAACGTCTGCTGCGGGCGGTGGCCGGGTAAGTCGCGTATTTCCGAAAAGGTGGAGCCGGGGCGTTGACGCCTTGTGCCTGCCGGTTTAGCTGGCGGGCATGGCGAGAATTCCTTTGTTGCAGATGTCCGACATTTCCCTGACCTTCGGGGGTGATCCGGTATTTTCCGAGCTTGATCTGGTGGTTCAGCCCGGCGACCGCGTGGCGCTTGTGGGGCGGAACGGTTCGGGCAAGTCTACACTCATGAAAGTGATGGCCGGTCTGGTTGAGGCCGATCAGGGTGAGATCATCGTGCCCCCCGGCAAATCCGTCGGATATATGGAACAAGACCCCGGAATGGAGGGGTTTGCCACGCTGGGCGATTATGCCTGCAGCGGGTTGGAGCCCGGCGAGCTGTACAAGGTGGAACGCGCGGGCGAGGGGCTGAAATTCGATCCCGAACGTGCGGTCGAAACCGCCTCGGGCGGGGAACGGCGGCGGGCAGCCTTGGCCAAGCTGATGGCCGAAGCACCGGATTTGATGCTGTTGGACGAGCCGACCAACCATCTGGATATCGAGGCGATTGCCTGGCTGGAACGCGAATTGGGGTCAACTCGTGCAGCTTTTGTGCTGATCTCGCATGACCGTGCGTTTCTACGCGCGTTGACCCGGGCGACGTTGTGGATTGATCGCGGTGCCGTCCGGCGGCAGGAACAGGGGTTCGAGGCGTTTGAAGCCTGGCGCGACAAGATCTGGGAAGAAGAAGATCAGCAGCGCCACAAGCTGAACCGTTTGATCAAGTCCGAGGCTAAATGGGCCGTCGAAGGCATCAGCGCCCGGCGTAAACGCAATCAGGGCCGGGTTCGGGCATTGCAGGCCTTGCGGGCCGAAAAGGCAGCGCAGATCAAACGCCGGGGCTCTGCCGCGATGACGCTGGAGGCCGGACCGAAATCCGGCCGAAAGGTGATTGAGGCCAAGGGGTTGGTCAAATCCTTTGGCGCCCAGCAGATCGTGCGGGATTTTGATCTGCTGGTGCAGCGCGGCGACCGCGTCGCGTTCGTAGGCCCCAACGGTGTGGGCAAGACCACCCTGCTGAAAATGCTGTTGGGGCAGGAATCACCGGATGAAGGCAGTGTCGCTTTGGGCACCAACCTTGAGTTAGCCGTATTCGACCAAGCCCGCGCGCAGCTGGACCCGGAGATGACCCTTTGGGACAGTCTAACCGGTGACCCCGAAATGCGGGTCTCTGGCAAGGCCGATCAGGTGATGGTGGGCGGGCAGCCCAAACATGTGGTGGGCTACCTCAAGGAATTCCTGTTCGACGAACAACAGGCCCGCGCCGCCGTTAAATCTCTGTCTGGGGGCGAGAAGGCCCGGTTGCTGCTGGCCAAACTGATGGCAAAACCCTCGAACCTGTTGGTGTTGGATGAACCGACCAACGATCTGGACGTGGAAACACTGGATTTGCTGCAGGAACTGCTGGACGAGTATGACGGCACCGTCTTGCTGGTCAGCCACGACCGGGATTTTCTGGATCGCGTCGCGACGACAACCATTGCCATGGAAGGCGACGGGCGGGCGACGGTCTATGCCGGAGGATGGTCAGATTACATCGCGCAGCGCGGCGGTGCGTCGGAGAAAAAGGAAGAAAAAGCAAAGATCTCGAAGCCAAAGGTGAAGCAAGAGGCGAAACCGAAATCAGGTCTGTCATTCTCAGAAAAACATCGGCTTGAGAAACTGCCAGCCGAGATCGCCCGGTTGGAGGCCGAGATCGCGAAGCTGGAAGAATTGATGTCCGACCCCGAGTTGTTCACCCGCGAGCCGGTCAAGTTCCAGAAAGCAACCGACGCCTTGGTCGAACGGCAGGAAAAGCTGGCCTCGGCTGAGGAAGAGTGGCTGACGCTGGAAGAAAAGGCCGAGGGCGCTTAAGCGTTCATTGGCCGCGCAGGGTTTCCGACTACGGTTTCACCGGCGGCCACATCTCTTGTGACCACAGCACCCGCGCCGACGATTGCATTATCGCCGATTGTCACGCCAGGCAGGATAAGGGCGCTGCCACCGACCCATACGTTGTTACCGATTGTCACTGGCAGTGCGATTTCCAGCCCGCGGGCGCGCTCTGCCGGGTCTTTGGCGTGTTGCGCGCAATAGATTTGCGCCTGAGGCCCGAACATCGTGTCATCGCCGATCTGCACCCGTGCTGTATCCAGAACCACGCAGCCTGTATTGAAATAGACCCGTTTGCCTAGGTGAATATTGAGGCCATAGGCGCAGTGAAATGGTGCCTCGACATAGCAATCGGAACCCGGATCACCTAGCAGTGCATGCAGCGCCGGGTCCATGTTGCCGCGTGCATCAGGATCGCACGAGTTATGTGCGTGAACCGCGCGCCGTGCCGCGGCGCGCAGGGCTTCGAGTTCGGGATCGAGGCAGCAATACCACGCACCAGCCTGCATTTTTTCTCGTTCAGTCATGGGGCAGATTTACCGCATCCGCAGCGCACCGTCGATGCGAATGACCTCTCCGTTCAGATACCCCATTTCGACGATGAAACCGGCTAGTCGGGCGTATTCCTTCGGATCGCCCAGACGGGCCGGGTTGGGCACGTCAGCGGCCAGTTGCTGCTGCACCTCCTCGGGCAGGCCCGCCAGCATCGGCGTCATGAAAATACCCGGCGCGATGGCCATAACCCGGATACCGGCTGAGGCCAGGTCGCGGGCCATCGGCAGGGTCATCCCGACCACGCCGCCCTTGGACGCGGCATAGGCCGCTTGGCCTTTCTGCCCGTCAAAGGCCGCAATCGACGCTGTGTTGATGATCACGCCGCGTGCGCCATCCGGTTCTGGCTCATTTTTGGCCATCTCGGCAGCGGCAAGGCGCGAGACGTTGAAGGTGCCGACCAGATTGATGTCGATGGTACGTTGGAAGGCGTCCAATGGGTGCGGACCGTCCCTGCCAACTGTTTTGATACCATAGGCGATGCCTGCGCAATTCACCGCCGCATTTATCCGACCCATTTTTTCCATTGCGGTGGCGATAGCTGCCGAGACCGAGCTTTCCTCGGTCACATCGGTCTGTGCAAAATGGCCTCCGATCTCGCGGGCGACCTGTGCGCCGCGATCCTGATCCCGGTCCAGAATTGTGACCTGTGCGCCTTGATCAGCAAAATGGCGGGCGGTAGCTTCTCCCAGCCCCGAGGCGCCCCCGGTGACGATGGCAGCGGTATTTGACAGGTTCATGGCGGCCCTCCAATTTTTCTGAACATATGTTCAATAACCGGATGAGGCGGGATCTGTCCAGATAGTTGAAACTGCGTCTCTGAACTATGGTGTCAGGTGATCCTAGGTTAAGAAATCTTCAGCTTGCGCTCATCGAGTTTTTACGGACCACCACCATCTGCTGATCGAATAACCTGACATGTTCGGGTGTTTCTAGGTCAGGAGGATCTGAAAATGTTAACGAGTACCAAAGGTAAACTGGGCGCATTTGCAATTGCGCCATTTGTTGGAATTCTGATGGCAGGCAGCGCGGCTGCCGCAACAGAAGTCTGTAACTGGAAAACCGCCCGCACGGCGGCGAATAACGGAGATTACGCCGCACTCTGCGCCTGTTCGCAGGTAACACCGAGTTTTCTGAAGCAACTGCAAAGGCGCGCGGATTTTGAGACGACCTTGCAGAATACCGGCGCCATGTGCCCGGGTCTTGCGGCCTTGCTGACGGATCTGCCAACGGCGTCGATCTCTGACCCGACCAGCAATCGCGGAGAAGATCGCAGCTCGGATGGTCCATCACAAGGCGCACCGGGTGCGGGTGAAAACGGTGATGGTGGTGATTCCGGTGGCGGAGGCCAAGGGCCGGGTAATGGCGGCGGAGACGATCCTGGCAACGGCGGTGGAGATGGCCCCGGAGATGGGGGCGGCGATCCCGGCAACGGTGGCGGTGACGGTCCTGGTGATGGCGGAGGCGATCCCGGCAATGGCGGCGGTGACGGTCCTGGCGATGGCGGTGGCGGCCCCGGTGATGGCGGTGGTGATAACCCCGGTAACGGGGAAGGAAACGGTCCCGGCAAAGGTGGTGATGGCCCTGGTAAGGGTGGCGGCAAAGGCGGCGATGGTCCCGGCAATGGCAACGGGAATGCTGGAAACCCCGGTAACGGCGGCGGAAACAACAATGGCTCTGGACCGGGTTCTGGAAACAACGGCAACAACAACGGTCAGGGCAATGGTTCCGGAAACGGAAAAGGCGGAGACGGTAAAGGAAAAGGCTAAACCATCTTGCTTCGCAATGGCATAAGAAAAAACGGCCACCATCTGGTGGCCGTTTGTCTTGTTGAACCTTTTGGCGTCAGTTTATCCCATTTGCACCAGCGCATGCCGTTTCTTACCGGCGCTGAGTTTGATGGGTGAGGACAGGGCAGCCGCATCGATCATCAAACCGGCATCGGTCAGTGGCGCGTCGTCCAGCTTGGCCCCGTTTTCGGAAATCAGGCGTTTGGCCTCTTTGCCGGATTTGGCGAGGCCGGATTTGACGATCAGTTGCACAATCGAAACCGGCAGATCATCGCCCGACAGGGTCAGGGTCGGCAGATCATCACCAACGCCGCCTTTTTCGAACACTTCGCGCGCGGTGGCCTCGGCGTTTGCGGCGGCCTCAGACCCGTGCAGCAGAGTTGTGACCTCGTTGGCGAGACGGATTTTTGCCTCGTTGATCTCGGATCCTTGCAGCGCGGCCATCCGGTCGCATTCGTCCACAGGCAGTTCGGTGAAGATTTTCAGGAACCGGCCCACATCGGCATCGGTCGTGTTGCGCCAGAACTGCCAGAACTCATAGGCCGACAGCATATCGCCGTTCAGCCAGACTGCACCGCCCTGCGATTTGCCCATCTTGCGCCCGTCGCTGGTGGTCAGCAAGGGCGTGGTCAAACCATAAATCTCATGATCCAGCACCCGGCGGGTCAGGTCGATACCGTTGACGATATTGCCCCACTGGTCCGAGCCGCCCATCTGCAGAACGCAGCTATACCTGCGGTTCAGTTCGAGGAAGTCATAGGCCTGCAGGATCATGTAGTTGAATTCGAGGAAGGACAGCGATTGCTCCCGGTCCAGCCGGGATTTTACCGATTCAAAGCTCAGCATCCGGTTGACCGAGAAATGCCGCCCGATATCGCGCAGGAAATCTAGGTAGTTCAGGCTGTCGAGCCATTCGGCATTGTTCAGCATCAGCGCGCCGGTCTCGCTGTCATCATAGGACAGGTATTTCGAGAACACCTGCTTCATACCCGCGATATTCGCGTCGATCTGCTCAGGGCCCAGCAAGGGACGTTCATCCGAACGGAAGGAGGGGTCGCCCACCTTGGTGGTGCCGCCACCCATCAGAGTGATGGGCTTGTGTCCGGTCTTTTGCAGCCAGCGCAGCACCATGATGTTCATCAGGTGACCCACATGCAGCGACTGCGCGGTGGCGTCATAGCCGATGTAAGCCGTCTGCACCCCAGAGATCAGCGCGTCGTCAAGGCCCTGATAATCGGTGCAGTCAGCCAGAAAGCCGCGCTCGATCATCGTGGCGATGAAATCCGATTTGGGGTGGTAGGTCATAGTTTGCCCTTTGGGTTTATGTTGCGGGGCACTGTATAGGCGGCAGATGGGGTAAGGGAAAGGCACCAATTCGCAAGAAATGGCTGCCTATTGAGTGGGTGCCATACCTTTGGCCGGGGTGGTGGGCAGTGTGAATGCATAGAGCATTGCGCAGACGTTCAATATGGCCAATGCGATGATAGGCGTTACCGGGTCGTGCAGGTGTGCCACCGCTCCGAGGCCTGCCGCAAAGGCAATCCCGAACAGGCCCGCCGTCACATCGCCCAACGCGACCAGATAGGGGCGCTCTTTCTCGCCGGTCATTTCGATCAGATACAGGTAGCGGCCATAGATTACGCCGTTGCCACCCAGCGATAACAGCAGAATGACAAAGGCGTAGATCCAGACATTGGACGCATAGCCCATCATCGTGAACCCAAGCGCTGCGATAGCCGAGATTGCCGATGTCAGGCAGCCCAGCCACATCACATGTTTGACCGAAACGCGACCACTCAGCCCGCCCCATAGAAGCGAGCCGATGACCACACCGGCGCTGGCTCCGATCACGAAATAGCTGAGCGAGTGTTTGGTGCCGATATGGTAGGTTGCGGCGTGGATCGTGTAGAATGGCATGGCCAGTTCGACCGAGACGAACAGCAGCCGCGCAATCAGGAATTTGCGATACCAGTGCATGGCCATTCCGGTTTCAAAACCAGTTGCCAGTTCTTGCAGCGGCTTTGGCTTTATTAACGGTTTTGGCGGACGTTTGATTTCATCCTCAAACAGCTGCACACCGGCAAAGCTGATCCCGGCTGCAAACATGGCAATCACGCCGCACCACATGACCACGATATGCCGTTGCATCGGCTGGTCTGAGGACAAGAGATCCTTGGTCGCCCATACCACGATGATTGCGAGCACACCCGATATGGTCGCCTGGGCAAAGACCATTCGGTTGCGCTTCGCCTCGGGGACCGAGGTGCCATAAATCTGGCTGGTGCCGAGGCTGGTGATGCCTTGACACAGGCCCATGATGATCGCCGTCAGTAGGAACAGTAAAATGACCATCGTTTGCGGCAGGTTGGTCGCAAACAGGGCGACGAGGGCCAGGATCGCTCCGGTCAGCAGGTTTGGGATATAGACCGCAACCTTTGCACGGGTGATGCGGTTAATCAGTGGCGAAACAAAGATTTCGGCAATCAACCGTGCGCCGGTGACGAACGGCAACAGCAGCCCTGCAACAAAGGCTGGCGCCCCCAAAGCCAGGTATAGAAAGGGCAGAACAAGGCGCGGGTTCACCAACTGGCCGCCAATCGTGGCCAGAGACCCGGACCAGAAGATCAGTTGATAATTGCGGCTTTCGACCGCGTCGACGTCCTTGGGTGCTTGTTGCTGTGCCATATGCTGCGTGTCGTTCGAAAGAGTCGGTGTATTGCGAAGATACTATGCTGACGTGAAACTGAAAATTGCTCAACCACCACATTAATCTTGGGTGTTGATCCCGGGTCGCGCATGGCAAAAAACACAAACCGCACGGGTATTCGCCTTGCCTTGGGATTCGAAAAGCGGGCAGTGTCGCAGCAGCATCTAACCCTTGGGCAGGAGAGCAGCAGGTGCGCCGAACCATAAGAACAAACGGACCGATCCGCGCGCTGGGTGCGATGTCGGGCACCTCGCTGGACGGGGTGGATACGGCGGTCGTCGAAACGGATGGTCACAGGATCTTTGGGTTCGGTGAAAGCGGCTATCGCGCTTATTCCGAGGCAGAGCGCGCGGTGTTACGGGTCGCACTGGGCCAGTGGCATGGCGCGGACGTTGATGCGGCGGCTGAGCTGGTGACTGTGGCCCATGCCGAGGCGCTGTCCGAGTTCGATGAGATTGATCTGATCGGTGTCCACGGCCAGACCCTAGCGCATGAACCGCGCGGACGTGGCACGCTTCAGGTGGGCGATGGGCTTGGGTTGGCGCAGGCGCTGGGCGTTCCGGTGGTCTGGGACTTCCGCAGTGATGACGTGTCGATGGGGGGTGAGGGGGCGCCACTCGCGCCATTCTATCACTTTGCCTGTGCCAAGTGGATCGGCGCGGATGCGCCCTTGTGTTTCCTTAACTTGGGGGGGGTGGGCAATTTGACCTATGTCGACCCCAACTTTGATGGCCCCGAGATGCCGGGCGCATTGCTGGCCTTTGATACCGGGCCTGCCAATGCGCCTGTCGATGATCTGATGCAGGCGCGCCTTGGCCTGCCGATGGACCGAGACGGGGCACTGGCGCGGGAGGGGACTGTAGAAAATGGCGCCCTCGAGCTGTTTCTGGATGAACCATTCTTTAGCAAAATGCCGCCGAAATCGCTGGACCGGAATGACTTTGCCGAGATGATCGGACTGGTTCAGGAACTCAGCGATGCGGACGCGGTGGCAACCTTGACTGGTATGTGTGCCGCTGGCGTGGTGCAGGGGATGGATCATTGCCCCAAACCTCCATCACGGCTGCTGGTCACCGGGGGCGGGCGGCACAATCCGGTTTTAATGGAGATGTTGCGGGTGGCGCTCGACTGCCCGGTCGAACCGGTCGAAGCGGTGGGTCTGGATGGCGATATGTTAGAGGCGCAGGCCTTCGCCTATCTTGCGGTACGGGTCGCGCGCGGATTGCCGACCTCATGCCCGGGAACAACGGGGGTTCCAGCTTTGGTGGGCGGTGGCGTTGTCAGCACGGTCTCGGTCCGAAGCACGGGTTGAGGCACGATCGGAAAACAGTTCAAAAAAACAACTCATTGTGCGACGGTTGGGTCGGACCCATGCAATGAAGGTAAGGTAGAATGGCCACAAAAGCCGAGCTTGAAGCCGAACTTGATACGCTGCGAAAACGCAATGCCGAGCTGGAGACAAAGACCGGATCAGACCCAGAACCCGAAGATCAGAGCGAACCGGTCAAAACATCGGATGAAATCCGCAGATTGCTGGCCGATCACGGGATTGATCTGAGCAAGGCGCAATCGCTGGGCGAGGATGTGGTCGAGGAGTTCGGGCGCTTGCAGAAAGACTATCCGCTCACAGCGCTCGTGATTGCCTTTTCGCTTGGCTACGTGGTCGGACGGGCACAGGGTTAGGAGTGATGCGATGAGCAGATTGAGCAGAAATCTGGTGACGATCTACCGAACCGAACATCTGATCGCGCGTCGCCGTTTGGCTGTGATGCGTCAGCAGACCATTCTGATGGTGCTGGCGGGAATATCGGCCTTATCAGCCCTTGTTCTATTGGATATTGCTCTGTTTTTGGCCTTGAAAGACGTGATGTCGCCCGCAACGGCGGCTGCGGCGCTGTCGTTCGGCAATCTTGCTCTGGCTGGATTGCTTGTTCTGATTGCGCGGCGATCGAATGTCGAAGACGAGGTCGCGCCGGCGGTAGAAGTTCGGGATATGGCGATAGCAGATATCGAAGATGAACTGGAGGAACTGGCGACCGAGGCGCGCGATGTTGCGCGTGCGGTCAAAGGCATCGGTGAGAATCCTCTGGGGTCACTCACTGCGGTGCTGGTTCCACTTATCAGCCTGCTGCTCAAGTCCCGCAGCAAGGAGTAGGGGGCTCTGCCCCCGTCGCTTTGCGACTCCCCCGGGATATTTATGGCCAGATGAAGACTGGATCCTAGGAATTGAGGCTTCGGGCGTAGTCCTTGGTGAATTCGGTGTAACCGTTTGATGTGGATTTCAGGTGGGTTTGGGTCCAGTTATGAAACGCGGGAAGCTGGTGGAAGGGCACATTCGGAAAGGCGTGATGTTCTGCGTGATAGGGCATATTCCAGGCCAGAAACCGGATGATCCGGTTGGTGAATGTGGTGCGCGAGTTTTCCAGCATGTTGGCAACGGGCGGGCAGAGGCCGTGTTCGGCCAGCAGATAGAGGCGCAGCGCAGGCTGGCAGATCAGCACCGGTAAAATCCAGAGCCAGAACAGAATTGGCGTGAAGAACAGGCTGAATATCGCCAGCGCATAGAGCCCCAGCAGAATGCGGGCTTCGGTGCGGATCGCGCGATGTTGGCGGGCAGGCAGATAAGGGGCGTCGATCCTCCCCAGTGCATTGCGCAGCAGTGTTTTGACCATCCCGAGCCAATACGGCCAGCCGCTGAGGTAGAGGAGTAAGCTGATCCAATTCTCAGGGCGGGTTTTTCCCGCAAGTTCTGGGTCATTTTCGGGATGGTTTGTCCACTTGTGGTGGGCCAGATGGAAATATCGGAACCACGTGAAGGGTAAGGCGATGGGCACCGAAACCAGATGCCCAACCGATTCATTGATCCAGCCCGATTTGAACGGAGTTTTGTGCGTGCATTCGTGACTGAGCGTGAAGAGAAACACCATCAGCAACCCCTGTGGGATCAGTAGAATTGGCCAAAGCGGCGCCTGTACCGCGATGCCAGCTGAGCTCGCCCCTAGCAAAACGGCATAGAGCGCCAGATGGCGCAGCCCGGCGCGGTCAGACCTCTGTTGCAGTTGCTCTTTGGTCTTGGCCGGGATCGCTGCGATCAGGGCGCGGTGGTCCATCAGTTCACGCCTTTGGAATGTCGAACCCGGGCGTGGCCAGTTCGAAGCCTTCGAACTCGAACCCCGGTGAAACGGTACAGCTGACTAAAGTGAAATCGCCAGTGCTGCGCGCGGCTTGCCAATGGTTCTTGGGAACGATCAACTGCGGCGCACCTGCGGTCAGGTCGGGGGTCAGCAGGTGATCTTTGGCCGGACCCTGATCCGTTTCGCTGAGCGACAGGATGAGCGGCGCACCAGAGTGATACAGCCAGATCTCGGTTGCATCTACGCGGTGCCAATGGCTGTTCTCTCCGGCTTGCAGTAGAAAGTAGATACAGGTGCCTGTGGCGCGGCCGGGATTATCGGCGCGCCAAGTTTCCTTGAACCAGCCGCCTTCTGGATGGCGTTGCAGGTTCAGGTGGGTGATGATGTCGTCGGCGGTCATAGTATCCTCGGCGTTTCTGTGTGGATTATGCACGGGCGGGCGTGATCTGCTATAGCAATTGTCGGCGCAGCTCATATGTTTGCGACATGACCCTGACGATCCCGTTTGACAACAGTTACGCCCGTTTGCCCGATGCGTTCTTTTCCCGGCAAGCGCCTGTGCCCGTGCGGGTGCCAACGCTGATCGCGTTCAACGAAGATCTGGCGCGGTTGCTGCAGATTTCGCCCGGCGAAGCGCAAGAAATGGCCGAAGTCTTTGCCGGGAATGTGCTGCCCAATGGGGCTGAACCCTTGGCGCAGCTTTATTCCGGGCATCAGTTTGGGACTTATAATCCGCAACTGGGCGATGGGCGCGCCGTATTGCTGGGTGAGACCATTGGGGCCGATGGCGTGCGGCGGGATATCCAACTCAAGGGCTCGGGGCCCACGCCGTTTTCGCGTCGGGGGGATGGGCGCGCCTGGCTGGGGCCGGTTTTGCGTGAATATGTGGTGTCCGAGGCGATGCATGCGCTGGGCGTGCCAACCACCCGGGCGCTGGCGGCCGTGGAAACAGGTGAGCCTGTCTATCGTGAAGCGGCAATGCCAGGGGCAGTGTTGACCCGCGTGGCCCGCAGCCATCTGCGGGTCGGCACGTTTCAGGTGTTTGCGGCGCGCGGGCAGTTGGAAAATCTGCGACGGCTGACTGACTATGCCATCGAACGCCACTACCTGCAGGCCGACGGGCCAATGGGCCTGCTGCGCGGGGTGCGCGATGCGCAGGCGCGGCTGATTGCGCATTGGATGAGCGTTGGGTTTATTCATGGGGTGATGAATACCGATAACTCCTCGATAGCCGGTGAGACCATTGATTACGGCCCTTGTGCGTTTATGGACAGCTATCACCCGAATACCGTCTACAGTTCGATTGACCGGATGGGGCGCTATGCCTATTCCAATCAGCCGGATATCGCGGTTTGGAATCTGGCGCAGTTGGCGACCGCTCTGATCCAGCAGATGGAGGATAAGGAGGCCGCCGTGGAAGAGGCGACCGAGATTGTGCATGCGATGCCCGATTTGTTGCAGGAACAATGGCTGACGCGGTTCCGCGCAAAGATCGGTCTGACGCGGACGGAAGAGGGGGATCAGGAGCTGATCTCGGACCTGTTGAAGTGCATGGCTGAAAACCAGGCGGATTTCACCAATACGTTCCGTGCTTTGGCAGGCGATGCCGCGCGGGACCAGTTCATCGATCCAAGTGCCTTTGACGGCTGGGCCGAAGGATGGACTGCGCGCCTGAAACGAGAAGAGACCCCTCAGGCGGTTATGAACGCCGCGAACCCTACATTCATCCCGCGCAATCACCGTGTCGAGCAGATGATCGAGGCCGCCGTGCAGGGCGATTATGCCCCGTTCCATCGACTGACCAGTGTTCTGGCGCAGCCTTATGAGGATCAGCCCGAGGCGGCAGACCTGATGCGGCCCCCGACATCCAGTGAGGTTGTTCAGGCAACGTTCTGCGGGACATGAGCGGCGTGGGCTTGTTTCGCGTCTGGCTTTGTCGCTACATAAAATGACCGTTTGCTCAACTGCTTAGACTGCGATTATGACTTCAGCCCAGACCCTGCGTCTTGCCAGTTACAATATCCAGAAATGCGTCGGGCTGGATTTCCGACGCCAACCGCAGCGGATTATGCAGGTCCTCGACGGGATGCAGGCGGATATCGTTGTACTGCAGGAGGCCGATAAACGCCTGCCACCGCGCCCTGCCGCTTTACCGCATTTCATGCTGGATGAGGCGGGTTGGCAGATCGTTGATCTGGGCGGGGCGGGCAGTCTGGGCTGGCATGGCAATGCGGTGATCTGGCGGGGCGACCAGATCTCGGTTCGCACAACAGGTCATCATGATTTGCCGGGGTTCGAGCCACGCGGCGCTGTTCGGGTTGAATTCGACACGCAGATCGGGCCGCTGCGGGTGATGGGCGTGCATCTGGGGTTGCTGCCTGCGTCCCGGCGTCAGCAGATCACGCATATCCGACGGTGTGATGACGGGCTGGATGAAATGCCCACCGTGTGGGCCGGGGATTTTAACGAATGGTCACGCCAGCCCGTGCTGGACAAGCTGGTGCCCGAGATGCGGTTTTTGCCACCGGTTGCCAGCTTTCCCGCGGCGCAGCCGCTGGGCGCGCTGGATCGGATCGCCCTGGGGCAGGGGATCACGGCACTGGATCACGGGGCGCATCAGGATCGCCCAGCCCATATAGCCTCGGATCATTTGCCGATCTGGGCAGATTTGCAGCGCGCGGGATGATCTCAGCCTGGGTCGTCGAATCCCTGTAGCGCTGGGCGTTCAGACCGGTTATGACAGCAACCCAAGAAGCGGCTGAGGGGCACCATGTCGGATACGATTATCTCGCGTTGTGAGGCCAAGGGCCTGCGCATGACAGGCCAGCGGCGCATCATCGCGCAGGTACTGGAACAGAGCGCCGATCACCCCGATGTGGAAGAGCTGTATGCCCGTGCCTCGGCACTGGATTCCGGTATTTCGATCGCCACGGTATACCGCACCGTCAAACTGTTTGAAGAAGCGGGGATTCTCGAACGGCTTGAGTTCGGTGACGGGCGCGCCCGCTATGAAGATGCAGAACGTGATCACCATGATCATCTGATCGACATGCAATCGGGCGAGGTGATTGAATTTGTCGATCCCGAAATCGAGGTCTTGCAGGAAAAAATCGCTGCCAAGCTGGGGTACAAGCTGAAAGGCCATCGGCTGGAACTTTATGGTGTGCCGTTGGACAAAGACTGACATATCACGAAACACGATTGGTCAGCACACGCGATTTCATTGAAAAGGTCGCAATTCCGCTTGCGACGTCGCGGGCGTTTCGGTTTTGGTGATCAACGGGCCTGCTGGGTTGCAGTCCGTTCCAGTGGAAATGCGCATGAACAACGTAAACGGCATCTTGCTGCTTATCGGGTCGATGGCAGCTTTTGCAATCGAAGATATGTTTATCAAGGACCTGTCAGCAACTGTGCCGACCGGGCAGATTCTGATTGCGCTGGGTGTCGTCTGTGGTTTCAGCTTTGCCATCTTGTCAGTTGCAACGCGCAAGCGGGTCCTTGATCCGGCTGCGTGGGGGCTCCTGCCGCTCGCGCGCACGGCCTCAGAAGGGCTGGGCGCAGTGTTGTTCGTGACGGCGCTGTCCCTGATTGACCTGTCCACCGTGGCAGCGGTCTTTCAGGCGCTGCCTTTGGCGGTAACAATGGGGGCTGCGCTGTTTTTGGGCGAACAGGTGGGCTGGCGCCGTTGGAGCGCCATTGGCGTCGGATTCATCGGCGTTTTGATGATCATCCGTCCGGGGTTGGAGGGGTTCCAGCCCGAAACCTTGCTGGTTGTTGCAACTGTCTTTCTGATTGCCGCGCGGGATCTGATCACCCGCAGGCTGGACGTTCGGGTCGCCTCGACCGTGGTTGCGATGCAAGCCTATATCGCCGCGATCATCGCCGGTGGCGTGTTGATGGTGACCACGGGGCAAACATATGCTCTGGTGCAATCGACTCAGGTTTTGCCGTACTTAGCCGCCTTTGTGTTCAGCATGTTGGGCTATTACGGCATCGTGGCTGCAATGCGAGTGGGTGAGGCATCGGCCATGATGCCCTTCCGCTATACCCGGCTTGTGTTCTCAATGATCGCAGGCATGTTGATGTTCAACGAGCGCCCGGATGCACTGACCCTGGCAGGCGCGACGCTGATCATCGGTTCGGGCCTTTATACCTTCGTCCGTGAGCGTCGGCTGGCGCGGCAGATGGTTCCAGCCTGATCGTTTGTTGGCGCAAACAGCAAACTGTTAGCCCTAAAGGCCAGAGAATATGGGTGTTAGCGATAACGTGATAGGTTTACTTTTTGCTGGTTGCTGCTATGAGGCGTGCAACTGATTTCAGCCACAGGGACGGGCCTCATGAGCACCATCATCGACATCCATGCACGTGAAATTCTTGACAGCCGGGGCAACCCGACGGTCGAAGTGGACGTGATTCTGGAAGACGGCACCATGGGCCGCGCCGCCGTACCTTCGGGCGCTTCGACCGGAGCTTATGAGGCGGTCGAAAAGCGTGATGGCGACAAGGCGCGTTACATGGGCAAGGGCGTGCTGGAAGCTGTCGCTGCGGTGAATGGTGAAATCGCCGAGGAACTGGTTGGGTTTGACGCGACCGAGCAGGTGGCCATCGACCAGGCGATGATCGAGTTGGACGGGACTGAAAACAAGGGCCGTTTGGGCGCAAACGCCATTCTCGGTGTCTCGCTGGCAACCGCCAAAGCAGCGGCGGATTTCACCACGCAGCCCCTGTATCGCTATGTCGGGGGCACCTCAGCGCGCGTTCTACCGGTGCCGATGATGAACATTATCAATGGCGGCGAACATGCCGATAACCCAATCGACATTCAGGAATTCATGATCATGCCGGTCTCGGCCGCGAATATCCGCGAGGCGGTGCGCATGGGGTCCGAGGTGTTCCACACGCTGAAGAAAGAGCTGTCGTCGGCAGGACTGGCGACCGGTGTGGGCGATGAGGGCGGCTTTGCCCCGAACATCGCATCAACCCGCGAAGCTTTGGATTTCATCCTGAAATCCGTTGAAAAAGCAGGTTACAAGCCCGGTGAGGAAATCCATCTCGCGCTGGATTGCGCGGCGACTGAATATTTCAAAGACGGCAAATACGTTCTGGCGGGTGAGGGTACGACCCTGACATCAGACGAAAACGCGGCCTATCTGGCTGCGCTGGTGAATGACTATCCGATCATCTCGATCGAAGACGGCATGTCCGAAGATGACTGGGACGGCTGGAAGGCCCTGACCGACGCGATCGGTGACAAGGTGCAACTGGTGGGCGACGACCTGTTCGTGACCAACCCCGCGCGTCTGGCCGAAGGCATCGAACGTGGCTGCGCGAACTCGATGCTGGTCAAGGTGAACCAGATCGGTTCGCTGACCGAAACGCTGCGCGCCGTCGATATGGCTCACCGCGCGCGGTACACCAACGTGATGTCGCATCGCTCGGGCGAGACCGAGGATGCCACGATTGCCGATCTGGCAGTTGCAACGAATTGCGGTCAGATCAAAACCGGCTCGTTGGCAAGGTCGGACCGGTTGGCAAAGTACAACCAGTTGATCCGTATCGAGGAATCTCTGGGCGAGGTCGCGGAATACGCGGGCGCGTCGATCCTGAAATAAATAAAAACGGGGGCCAAGCGCCCCCGTTTTTGCTGGTGCAGAAGGTGTTAGCCCTTGATCTTCTTGATGATCATGCCGACAACGACTTGAACAACCAGCCCGGCGACCCCGCCGCCGACAAAGTTTGCCGCAAGCGCACCAATATCCATTCCGCCTGCCGCCGCGCCGCCTGCGCCCAGCAGGCCGCTAAGCAACTGACCTCCGCCGACGCCGCCAACGGCACCGGCGAGCATGTTGCCCAGATTGCCCATATCCGAGCCTTTTACGATTTTACCACCGCCGGTGCCACCAATTGCACCGCCGATCAACTGTCCGATCAACTGTTCCATCTTCATACCCCTTCAAATGTTCGTTTTTTGGTGGTGCACGCTGTCTAATTGGCAGAGCAACAAACGGTCACGGGGAAAGATGGATCAAAAACAACCGTTATAGCCCTGAAAGCTGGGCCATGCGGACACAAGGGGTTGCGGAATGCAAAGAGTTGAGCGCTCAGAGGATCTTGCTCATCAGCATGTACCGCTCACGCGCTTTGAAGCCGGTGCGCAGATACAGTTTTTGCGCAGCCTCATTTGTGCGATCGACCTCAAGGTGCAGGGCGGTCAGGCCGGCCCCGGCCAGGGCTTTGGGCAGTTCCAGCAGAACTTCGGTTGCGATGCCTCGGCCGCGAACGGCAGGGCGGATGTAAATCTCATCGACAAACGCATCCATGCCACCAAACTCGACCGACCAGCCGAAGGTCAGGATGACATAGCCCAACGGCGCGCGGCCCGGGCCGATCAGGTAAACACATCCATGCGGTATACCCTCCAGCAAGGGGGTTAGCGCGGCGCGGCGTTTCTGGTCGTCCTGTTCAATACCCTCTTCGCCATGGAAGGCCGAAACCAGCGTCATCAGGCGATCCAGATCCTCGGGGCGGGCCAAGCGGAGCGCGGCGGTCATAGGCGGGCCAGCCTTTCTGTCAGAAGCGTGAAAAAGCCATGCGCGTCCACGTCGCCCATGAACATGGCGTTTGGTGTACGGTCGGTTACGCCCCACCAATCCGTGACGGTCATGCCCAAAGTCAGTTCTGATTGGGTTTCAATCTCAACGTTGATGTGACGGCCCGAGAACAGCTCTGGCTGTATCAGATAGGCTGTCACGCAGGGGTCGTGCAGCGGCGCACCTTCTGATCCGTATTTCTCCTTGTCAAACCGTTCAAAGAAATCGGTCATTTCGGCAACCGCATGGCCAACCTGGCTGCCGAGTGCGCGGAACGCATCGTTGCGATGGGGTGTGACCAGCGCATCATGGGTAACATCCAGCGGCATCACAACAACATGAATGCCAGATTTAAACACGATTTCAGCAGCTTCCGGATCGACATAAATGTTGAATTCGGCTGCTGGTGTTATGTTCCCAACCTCAAAATACGCGCCGCCCATCAGAACGATCTCTTGCACCCGGTCAATGATATCGGGTGCTTTCTGGAACGCCGTGGCGATATTGGTCAGCGGCCCCAATGGGCAGAGCGTTACTGTGCCCGGCTCATGCGCGCGCAGGGTTTTGATGATGAAGTCCACCCCATGACCCTCGGCCAGAGGCATCTGTGGGTCCGGCAAAACAGGGCCGTCCAGCCCGGTTTTGCCGTGGACATGTTCGGCGGTGACCAGCGGGCGCTTCAGCGGGCGGTCGCACCCAGCATAGACAGGGATATCCGTGCGCCCCGCCAGTTCACAAACGATGCGTGCGTTCTTGGCCGTCAGTTCCAGCGGGACGTTTCCGGCAACGGCGGTGATGCCCAGAACCTCGATCTCTTCCGGGCTGGCCAGGGCCAGCAGAATGGCGACGGCGTCGTCCTGTCCGGGGTCGGTGTCGATGATGATCTTGCGCGGTGCCATTGTGCCTCCGGTGTCTTGAAGCGCGGACACTCGCAAGTGTCACCACACTTGTCCAGCGGTTTCAGGCCCCAATCTTCGCATCAGCAGGCGGGAGTTTGCCGTTGGCGCGATGCTCCTCGGTTTTGACCTCATCCCACAGCGCATCCATCTCGGCAAGATCGCTTTGAGAGGGGGTTCTGCCGCGGTCGGCCAGCCGCGCCTCGACCTTCTCAAAGCGACGTGTGAACTTGGCATTGGTGCGACGCAGCGCGGTTTCAGCCTCGATGCCCAAATGACGGCCCAAATTCACCATCACGAACAACAGATCGCCGAACTCATCCTCCAGCGCGTCCGCATCCATACTGTCGCGCGCCTCTTCCAGTTCGGCAGCCTCTTCGGTGATCTTGGCAAGCACATGGCTGGCATCGGGCCAGTCAAATCCCACGCGGGCAGCGCGTTTTTGCAGTTTCTGGGCACGCAGAAGGGCGGGCAGGTTGGCGGCCACACCATCCAGCGCGCCTTTCTGTTCCTTGCCAGCGCGTTCGGCGGCTTTGATCGTTTCCCAGTCCTTGGTCTGCTGATCTGCGGATTTGTCGCGCGATTCGTCGCCAAAGACATGCGGATGACGGGCGACCATCTTGTCGGACATGGTGCGGACTACGTCCTGAAAGGAGAAATGCCCAGCTTCTTCAGCCATTTGCGCGTGAAAGACAGATTGGAACAGCAGGTCGCCCAGTTCTCCCTTCAACTCATCGTAGGCCTCACGCTCGATGGCATCGGCGACCTCGTAGGCTTCCTCGATCGTGTAGGGGGCGATGGTGGCAAAATCCTGCTCGATGTCCCACGGACAACCGCTTTGCGGGTCGCGCAGGCGGCGCATGATTTCCAGCAGGCGCTCGATACCCGCGTCACTGTCATGGATCAGAGGATTTTCAGCCATTGCGAACCCTTTCGTTCCGGTGTCAGATGCATCCATTCCGCAGTCCCGATCAGGAGTCCACCCCAGATGCCCGTCGTCAACCGAATTGCCGATTTTGCCGCCGATATGGCCAAGTGGCGCCAGCACTTGCACACGATCCCTGAACTGGAGTTCGAATGCTATGAGACAGCCGCCTTCGTGGCCGAGCGTCTGCGGGAGTTCGGCGTGGATGAGCTGCACGAAGGCATTGCCAAGACCGGGATGGTGGCGATCATCAACGGACAGGAGGACGGGCCAACCATCGGCTTGCGGGCGGATATGGACGCGTTGCCGATCCTCGAGGAGACGGGCGTTGAATATGCCTCGAAGAACCCCGGAAAGATGCATGCTTGCGGCCATGACGGGCACACCACGATGCTGCTGGGCGCTGCACGCTATCTGGCTGAGACGCGGAATTTCGCGGGCCGTGTGGCGCTGATCTTTCAACCGGCTGAGGAAGAGGGCGGCGGTGCTGACGTGATGGTGCAGGAGGGCATCATGGATCGGTTCGACATCTCTCAGGTTTACGGCATCCATAACGATCCGGGAAACCCCGAGGGCGCATTTTACACTACGGCCGGGCCAATCATGGCCGCTGTCGATACGTTTGAGATTCATGTACAGGGCGTTGGTGGCCACGGGGCCTTGCCGCATCAGACCAAGGATCCGGTGATGGCGGCCTGTGGGATCGCGCAGGCGATCCAGACCATCGTCAGCCGCAACCATTATGCAGTCGATGATTTGGTGGTCTCAGTTACTCAAATCCATGCCGGGACCGTGAACAACGTGATCCCTGATACCGCCTATCTGAACGGCACGGTCCGCACGTTTGACCCGTCGGTGCAGAAGATGGTGATGGAGCGGATGGAGCAGATCGTGGCAGGGCAGGCGGCCTCTTACGGGGTTGAGGCGACGCTGGATTATCAGATCGGCTATCCGGCGACTATCAATGACGCTGAGAAAACAGCCTTTGCCGCAGATGTGGCGCGCGAGGTCTCAGGCAAGGACCGCGTTGTCGACAATATGGGGCGCGACATGGGGGCCGAGGATTTCTCATACATGCTGCAGGCGCGTCCGGGGGCCTATCTGTTTCTGGGTCAGGGTGAGGGCGCCGGGCTGCACCACCCGAAATACAACTTCAACGATGATATCGCGCCGGTCGGGGCCTCGTTCTTTGCCCGGATCGTGGAAAAGGCGCAGCCGCTGGGCTGAGGGGACAAGACATGGCACTGGAAGACGCAAAACATCAGGTCGATGAGGCCTTTACCAACCCCGACCTCAAGGGCCTGTCCTATGAGAACACCTTTGGCGGCGCGACTTCGTTCCTGCGGCGGCTATATACCAAGGATCTGAAGGGAGTGGATATCGCCGTCACCGGAGTGCCCTTTGACCAAGCGGTGACGAACCGCCCGGGCACAAGGCTCGGCCCCCGCGCGATCCGCGAAGCGAGTGCGCTGCAATCTCCCGACGCGCCCTATGGCTGGCCCTTTGACGCGCTGAGCGAGCTGGCCATCGTCGACTATGGCGATATGGCCTATGACTACGCCAATATTCCGGCATTTCCGGACACGCTGACCGATCATATCCGAACGATTCTGGCGGCTGACGTGGCCTCGGTCACCTTGGGTGGCGATCATTATATCAGCTTTCCGATCCTAAAAGCTTATGCAGAGAAATACGGGCCCATGTCGCTGTTGCAGTTCGACGCGCATACGGACACCTGGGCGGACGATGATATGTCCCGCGTCGATCACGGCACCATGTTCTACAAGGCGGTGAAATCGGGGATTGTGGACCCGAAACGCTCGGTCCAGGTTGGTATTCGAACGCATAACGAAGACACTCTGGGCGTCAACATCATCGACGCGCGCGAGGTTTACGAATCTGGGCCTGCCGCCGTCGCGCAGAAGATCAAGGGCATCCTTAGCGATAGCCCCGTCTATCTGAGTTTCGATATCGATGGTCTGGACCCGGCTTTCGCGCCGGGCACTGGAACGCCGGTCTGGGGCGGGCTGACCTCGATCCAGACGCAGATCATTTTGCGTGATATTGCCGGGATTAACATCAAGGGCGGGGATGTGGTCGAGGTCTCTCCGCCCTACGACACGTCTGGGGCAACGGCGATTGCCGGCGCGCATGTGGCGACGCAGATTATTTGCCTTCTGGGGTGGAACAGGCTCATGGCTGACAAAAAGTAAACGCGCAACGGCGCGCGTTAACCGATGATTAGCCATACCTCCGGTATGTGCTTAAGCAAGTGAATGTACGGAATGGGACCCAAACGCGCATGACTGAATACAATCAACCCATTAGCGGCAATGATCTGGCGCGGTTTTCCGGGCCGAACACGTTCATGCGGCTGCCGCAGGCGACCTCGCTGGCGGGGCTGGACGTGGCGCTGTTGGGGATCCCGATGGATATTGGAACCTCTTGGCGGTCGGGCACTCGGTTCGGGCCCAAGCAAATCCGCAGTGAAAGCGCGATGATCCGGCCCTATAACATGGCCACATCGGCAGCCCCGTTTGATGCATTGCAGATTGCGGATATCGGTGATCTGGCGATCAACACCTTCTCGCTGCCTGAAAGCCTGAAGATCATCAAGGACAGCTATGACGGAATACTAGCTCAGGGCGTGACCCCTGTCGCTATGGGTGGCGATCATTCCATCACCCTGCCGATCCTAAGGGCGATTGCGGCCAAACACGGGCCGGTGGCGCTGGTGCATGTGGATGCCCATGCGGATGTAAACGATGAGATGTTTGGCGAACGTGAAACCCACGGCACCGTCTTCCGCCGCGCCTATGAAGAGGGGCTGATTGTCCCCGATAAGACTTTTCAGATCGGCATTCGCGGCTCGGGCTATGCCGCCACCGATTTTACCGAGGCCAAGGGCTGGGGTTTTCGCCAGTTTCCTGCGTGGGAGTTGTGGCAGCAGAACCTGACTCAGATCGGCTCGCAAATCCGCAAGACGGTTGAGGATCATCCGGTCTATGTCACCTATGATATCGACAGCCTTGACCCGGCTTATGCCCCTGGGACCGGCACGCCCGAGATCGGCGGTCTGACCACACCTCAGGCGCTGCAACTGATCCACGCCTTGCAGGGGATCAATGTGGTGGGCTGTGATCTGGTCGAGGTCTCACCGCCCTACGACTCCTCCGGCAATACAGCACTGACGGCAGCAAACCTTTTGTTTGAGTTGCTTTGCATCCTGCCGGGCGTGACGTCACGGTAGGGGTGTGGCCGAGGCGCGATGCCGATAGGCTGCACGCAAATGGATTGAGCGGACAGATGAAGATGGTGCTTTGGGTATTGATCGCGATGGGCGTTGCAATGAGCGCTTATATCCGTCTTGCGCCTTCAGACCCTGCGCGCTGGCACGTGGCCCCTGAAGGCGCGGAGAGAGATCTGCCGGGTGGTGTAGTTCGGATCGTCGAGACCGGTCCTGATGGGCTGGCGCGCTTTGACAGCATCGTTGGTGCAACGCCGCGTACCCGCGTTCTGGCCGGTTCGGTGAGCGAAGGGATGGTCACCTACATCACCCGCACTAAGGTGTTTGGCTTTCCTGATTATACCACGGCCCAGCAGGAGGGAGACACGCTGCGAATCCATGGCCGGTTGCGCTTTGGCGGCAAGGATTTCGGGGTGAACAAAGCCCGCGTTGATGGGTGGTTGGCACAGCTGTAGGCGGCAGTTAGGACTCGGAAGTCTTGAGGGTCTGATCCAGATCGGGCCAGTCCAAACCCGAGGACAAACACCCCTCCTGCACCTCGCGCCACATCGGCACATTCAACGACATCTGGCACTGAGCCGTGAACATGCGGCCATCGACTTGCAGGCAAATCATCTCACCCAGCTCCACGCGTGAACCGGCTTTGTCGGTGCAGTAGCAATCGCGAACCTTGCCGTCGGGACCGACATAGTCGGCCATTGCGGGTACGGCGAGCAGCGATAAAACGATAATCAACCCCTTCATGCAGGGCAGCTTAGCACAAGGCTAGCCCTTGACCAAAGCCCCCGGATGATAGACACCGCCGGGATGATCCCCGAAGAACGCCTTGAGCAGATAACCCAGCGATTCCAATACCTCGAAGCGGCCATGGCCGATGGTGCCTCGGGCGGGGATATTGCGGCCCTGGCTAAAGAGTATTCCGACCTCAAGCCGGTGGTCGATCAGATCATGGGATGGCGACAGTTGGTTGCTGATCTGACCGAAGCCGAGGCGATGCTGGCCGACCCGGATATGAAAGAGCTGGCCGAAGAAGAAATCCCCGAGCTAAAGGCACGCATCCCCGAGGCGGAACATGCGCTGCAACTGGCGCTGTTGCCAAAGGATGCTGCCGATGCACGTCCGGCAATGCTGGAAATCCGTCCCGGAACAGGGGGGGATGAAGCCGCGCTGTTCGCCGGGGACCTTCTGCGGATGTATCAACGTTATGCCGAGGCACGGGGGTGGCGGTTTGAGATTATCGAGGAACAGGCCTCGGACCTTGGCGGGATCAAAGAGGTGGTGGCCCATATCAAGGGCGACAACGTCTTTGCCCGGATGAAATACGAATCCGGTGTTCACCGAGTTCAGCGGGTGCCCGAAACCGAAAGCGGCGGACGTATCCATACTTCGGCCGCGACGGTCGCTGTTTTGCCAGAGGCCGAGGATGTTGACATCCAGATCGACGCCAATGACATCCGGATCGACACGATGCGGTCATCGGGCGCGGGCGGGCAGCACGTCAACACGACCGACTCGGCGGTGCGGATCACCCACTTGCCGACAGGTTTGGTTGTGACCAGCTCAGAGAAATCCCAGCACCGTAACCGAGAAATCGCCATGCAGGTGTTGAAGACACGCCTTTACGATCTGGAACGCCAGCGCATTGACAGCGAACGCTCGGCCGATCGGGCCAGCCAGGTGGGGTCAGGGGACAGGTCCGAGCGGATCAGAACCTATAACTTTCCGCAGGGCAGGATGACCGACCATCGCATCAACCTGACGCTTTACAGGCTGGATCAGGTGATGCAGGGCGACCTGGATGAGGTGATCGACGCGCTGACGGCGGACGATCAGGCCCGGCTGCTGGCCGAGATGGCGCAATGACCGGCGCGCAAACGGCAGCCCAGGCCATGGTGGCCGCGACGGCACGCTTGCGGGCGGCTGGCGTCGACGATCCGGCGCGCGATGCCCGTGTCTTGCTGGCGCATGCCGCCCGGATCGAAGCCAGCCGCGTGACGCTGATTGCGCCCGAGGAGTTAGCCCCCGATATTGCCGAACGCTATGATCAACTGATCTCACTCCGTGCGATCCGAGTCCCGGTTTCCCATCTGCTGGGCGAGCGTGAGTTCTATGGACGCCGCTTCCGCGTCAGCAATGATGTGCTGGATCCGCGCCCCGAGACCGAAGCACTGATTGAGGCCGCGCTCAGCGAGCCCTTTGATCATGTTCTGGATCTTGGTGTCGGCTCTGGCTGCATTCTGATCACGCTTTTGGCCGAACGCACCAGTGCCACAGGCGTTGGAGTTGATTTGAGTGAGGCTGCCTGCCTGCAAACCAGCGCCAACGCCGTGCAGCACCAGGTGCAGGATCGGGTGCAGGTGGTCCAGTCCAACTGGTTCTCGACCATTCAGGGCAAGTTCGACCTGATCGTATCCAACCCCCCTTACATCTCACTGTCCGAGATGACTGGGCTGTCGCCCGAAGTGCGCGAGCATGAACCTCGGATGGCGCTGACCGATGAAGGCGACGGGCTGAACGCCTATCGCCACATCGCCGCGGATGCGCCAGACTTTCTGTTGCCTGGCGGGCGACTATTGGTTGAAATTGGTCCGACACAGGCCCAGCAGGTTTCAGCGTTGTTTGATGCGTCAGGCCTGTCTGACATCCGCATTATCCCCGATCTGGACGGTCGTGACCGTGTGCTCGGGGCCCGTTTGCCAGGATGAAAACCAGAAACTGAGGCCGAAAAACGCCGGTTTATGTAAAAAACCTGCGAAAATTCTGAGAATCCTCTTGTCTGCCGGTGCTGGACATGCTTACTCAAGATTAGTCGGCGAGGTTGACGCTGTTGCAGCGCACCCCTGACGCCAAGCCCAAAAAGTCGAGATTCCGTCGCGGCAAACGCCTAAGAGCAGTGCAAAAACGGGGTTGATCGACAGCGTATTAATAAGGCTGACGAAAAGTAAGATGAGATCTTCCAAATCCCGCTCGCGGGCCAAGAACAACCGCAATCGTCCTTCCGGCGGTAACGTCGTTAACCGTGTTTTTGACAGCTCGGGCCCCGAAGGCAAAGTGCGCGGCACCCCGCAGCAGATCATTGATAAATACAACCAGCTTGCGCGCGATGCGCAACTGTCTAACGACCGTGTTGCGGCCGAGAACTTTCAACAACACGCAGAGCACTATCTGCGCATGTTGAGCGAAGCGCAGCGTGAAATCGAGGCCCGCCGCGAAGAGCAGGAACGCCAGAATCGCGAACGTCAGGCCGAGCGGGATCGCGAACGGGCCGAACGCCAGGAACGCGAAGCGGCCCGTCAGGCGGACCCTGCCGAGGCACCTCAGCCCGATGTCATGGGTTTTGACGCGCCCGCAGCTTCTCCGGAATCGGGTCTGGTGGAAACACCGGAAAATCAAGGTGGTGAGGCCGAAGCCCCTGAGCCGAAAGAGCGCAAGGAAAAAGCCCCGCGTCGCCCACGTCAGCGCAAGCCAAAGCCTGCGGCTGAAACCAATGACGAACCGGCCGCAAATGGCGGCGACACGCCCGAAGCGGCGGAGTGAGATAGAGGCAAAATGCGAAGAAGCCCTGCCGATAAACGCAGGGCTTTTTTGTTGGATGTTAACATTCTGATTATACTACCAGCTGCGGGTGCTGCCGGCCCGAAATCAACGCAAGCCGCAGCGCGTTTGGACGTCGGGAAAGCTGTGACAGCAGGACCATCGCTTATTGAGAGTTTGTGCAAACTTCCGCAGGATGGCGCTATGCCGCTAGCATAAACCATCCCGGGGGGTAGAGTGACTGAAATTGCCGAAGGCGAGCCATATTTCGATGTGCGTCAATCCGTTCGGGGAAGAAACCGAACACGGCTCATCATAGCTCCGTTGTTTGCAGTGGGTCTAATCTGGTTTGGGATGCGCCTGCTGTCTGAAGACAAGATCCAATCACTCGATATTGACACAATCGAAGCCTGGACCGTTTGGTCCTTTCTCGGGGCCATAATGATAGGCACAGGGATTTACAGGCTGTTAAAGGAACTGATCTTTGCGCTGCGTGCGCGGTCAACGACGGGTGAGTGGCATTTCCGGCTTACCGACCGCGATCTGCTTTGGCAGGTCCCTGATCACGCACATGGCAAAGAGGAAGGTTTTGCCGCATCTTTAGCTGAGATCAAGCGGATAGAACTCAAGACCATTCAAAAACAAGAAGACATGGATGTGCGTCAGTATTGGGTGCATTTCCACGCGCGGGATCCGATCCAACTCAGGTCATTCTCCGGCGTCAGCCTGTCTTGGGTGGTTGATAAAATACGGGCCGTTGGCGTGCCCTATGAGGAAACGTTTGAAAACTATTAGTTTCGCTCGGGCAGAACGAACACTTGCGGGCTCAAAGAGCGACTAATTCCGTTGAAACGTAAACCTTTGTTATAGCGACGCGAATCGCCGCTTTATCTTGCATGGCGGAAATATGCGTGCCGGTGTATGTCGATTACCCGACGAACAAGAAGACCGATTTTCGAGTTCGCGTGACCTTACAAGTCAGGTTCTCATTGTCAGCCTTTACGGATTTCCCGGGCCAAGGCACAGAACGCCTTCAACGGCACCTGCTCTGCGCGTTCTGTGGGTTTGATGCCAGATGCGATCAGGCGGTCTTCGATATCCGGGGTCAAACCTTTCAGAGAAGCGCGCAGCATTTTGCGGCGTTGGTTGAAGGCGGCTGCGACCACGCGGGATAGGGTTGCGGCGTCTGCAGGATAGCGTGGCTCGGGCAGGGCGCGCAGGTGGACCACAGCGCTGGAGACCTTGGGTGGCGGGGTGAAGGCACCGGGTGGCAGAGACATGGCAATGCGCGCTTCAGCCCGCCATTGGGCCAGGATGGCGAGGCGGCCATAGGCTTTACTGCCCGGTTGGGCGACGATACGTTCGGCCACTTCGCGTTGAAACATCAGGGTCAGGCTTTGCCAGAAGGGTGGCCATTGGGGTGGGGTAAGCCAGCGGACCAGAAGCTCGGTGCCCACGTTATAGGGCAGGTTGGCGGCGATGCGGATCGGAGGGGTCAAGTGTTCGAGCGGGTCGATTTCCAGCGCGTCGCCGTTGATCACGTCAAGCCGACCGGGATAAGCAGCGGCGATGTCGTTTAGCGCCGCGATGCAGCGACTGTCTTTTTCCACCGCGACCACCTTGCGCGCGCCCTCAGAAAGCAGCCCACGGGTCAGGCCGCCGGGGCCGGGGCCGATTTCCAGCACATCGCATTGGGTCAGATTCCCTGCCTGGCGCGCTATTTTGGCGGTCAGGTTGAGGTCGAGCAAGAAGTTCTGGCCCAGCGATTTGCGGGCCGAAAGCTGGTGGGTGGCGATGACCTCACGCAACGGGGGAAGGGTGTCGATAGCGCTCATGATCCGGTTACCGTCGCGCGGATTGATGGGACAGCGCCAGAGGTTTTTTGCCTCCGGCGGGGATATTTTCAGACAGGTGGAGGATCAAGGCGTGCGTGCCATTTGTTGGGCGAGTTTCAGGGCCTCAATCAGGCTGTTGGGATTGGCGATGCCTTGCCCGGCGATATCCAGCGCGGTGCCGTGATCGGGCGAGGTGCGGATGAAAGGCAGACCCAGCGTGACATTCACGCCCCTGTCGAAATCCAGCGTCTTGATCGGGATCAGGGCCTGATCGTGATACATGGCGATGGCGGCGTCATAACGGGCGCGGGCGGCGGCGTGGAACAGCGTATCCGCCGGGTGCGGGCCGGTGACGGTGTAATCGGGGCTGTCTAAGCCTTCCAGCAGGGGGGCGATCCAATCCAGTTCCTCTGTGCCCATCTTGCCGCCTTCCCCTGCGTGCGGGTTCAGCCCCGCGACGGCGATCCGGGGATGTGTGATGCCGAACTGTTGTTGCAGGCCTTGCGCAGTTAGCGCGATGGTTTGGATCAACAGATCTGGTGTCAGTTCTTGTGGCACGCGCGAGAGGGGGATGTGGATCGTGGCTGGCACGACGCGCAACTGCGCGCTGACCAGCATCATTACCACATGTTGGCGCCCGGCCAGAGCGGCGAGAAACTCGGTATGGCCGGGATAGGCGAAATCGGCCCCGTCGATCAGCGCTTTTTTGTTGATAGGCGCGGTACAGAGGGCCGAGGCCGCGCCCGATTGAGCCAAAGAAACGCCGCGCTCGATTGCGTCAATGACCGAGGGCGCATTGGCCGGTTCCGGTTGACCCGGGATGTTGGAGACCGGGAAATCCACGTGCAGAACGGGCAGTGTTTGGGCGCTTGCGTCCATCGCGTCAGCCGGATCGGTGATCCGGGTGACTGGCGTATCTGCGGGCAGGTGGGTTGCGTCGCCAATCAGGAAAAACGGGCAGTCATCGCGCAGCTCTGCCCAGGCTTTGGCGGCGATTTCCGGGCCTATACCAGCCGGATCGCCACAGCTGAGCGCGATGGGCGCAATCATTGCTCGACGATAGTGGCGTCGGCGCGCAGCTGTTCCAGAAGGCTTTCTGAGAAGGCTTGCAAGCGCTGCTGCGTCAGGGCGTTGGCCACGTCGACGCGCGATGTATCTTCGCCCAGATCGCGTGTGCGGTTGCACAGCATCAGAAACACCAGCGTTTGACCGTTGTTGCGGGTCAGGGTGGTTGATACTTCGTTGCGGTCCAGTTTGGCCAGTTCAACGGCGACATCGCGCGGGATATCAGAGGGGGCGGCTTCGATCCGCTCCAACACTTCGGCGGGCTGCCCTTTGGCGACGCCGTAAAGATCATCGCAGGTGTCGATCTCTTCGCTCAGGCGCGCGGCCTGTGCCAGGGCGTCCGCACTGCGACCACCAGGCAAGTAGTAAATCGCATAGTCGATCTTGGAATAGTTCGGCGCCCCGGTTGAGACTTCGCGCACGCCGCGCATCTGGAACAGCGCAATGGCGTTGGGCAGACTCAGCGGTTCCGTTATCTCACTGTTTTTGAGGCCCAGAAGCACGGGTTGCAACGCGGGCGGCAGGTTACTGATGTTCAACCAGTCCAGACGACCGCCATTGTTGCGGGTGTCAGCGGCTGAATATTGCGCGGCCGCTGCCGAAAAGGCGTCATACCCTTCGAGGCGAGAGATTTCTTCTGCCAGCCGTTCCGCCTGCGCGACGGTTTGCTGATTCACCGGGATAATGATCTCGGACAGCAGAACCTGCAGACCACCACCGCCGGATTGCCCCAGGGCCCGGTTGATCTCGTCTTCACTGGGGCGGGCCTGCGACAGGAAACGTGCGCTGATATAGTCGCGCCATGACAATTGATCGGCAACAAAATCACGAACGGTTTCAGGCTCGATACCCGCTTCGCCGAGCAGTTGCAGGAATTGTTCTGTGCTGAGCTGCCCGCGCGCGGCGAGCTGATCAATGCCAACCTGTACGTCTTCAGGTGCGGCTTGAACCCCGGCCTCGCGCATGGCCTGTTGGCGCAGGCGATCGTCGATCAGGGCCTGGCGTACTTCTGCTTCGGTCCCGCCCGGGACGCCGAGCGCAGTGAGAAAACCCAGCCGTTGTTCCAGCTCGAACCAGGTGATGATATCCTGATTGACGCGGATCGCAGGGGAAAACAGGCTTTGCGCGCTGGCCTGCGGGGCAGAGGCCGCCAGAACAGCGGCAGCCAACCCCGATAAGATCAAACGGGCGCATCCGCCCCGGAGAAACCTGAAGAAACCTGAAATCAACTGCATTTTCTCTTGTACGTCTTTCCGCCGCCTTCAACGGCATATCCTGTCAGGGTAACGGTAAACCCGAATTCGGTCGAAGGCTCAATAGTCGTTGTTGAGGTAAAGCGTCTGTTTACGGACATGTTAAACTGAACGCATTCGTTCTGATAAGTCACACCCAGACCCAGGCGGATGGGTTCGGAATTGGCAAGATCGTAGCGGGCCGAAGCACGCGTCAACCAGTTCTGATCGATTTGGTGCCGCCCGCGCAACCAGATCTCGGACACTTCTTCATCGAGATTTTCAGCCGGATCAGGCTCTTGCCAGACATAGCTGCCTGATATCGCACTATTCTCACCTGTCCAGGCGCCGCGCAGCTCGGCGCGTGTAAAGCTGAAATCGCTATCGAGCAGACCGCGCCCGGCCAGCGACCAACCATTGGCGGTTTTAATCTGACCAGCCAACAGCAGATCGGATTTGGTACCCTGCAGGCCCGAGGTCAGGTTGAAATTCGGGTCGGCATCAGCGCGGAAGACCTGACCGATTGTGGCCAAGGCTTGCCACCCGTTCGATTTGTAACGCGCCCAATTGACGCCAACCACCGCTGTTGCCCCGTCTTCGCGCTGATCTTCGGCAGGAAAGCGGGACAGGGACAACAGGTTGCCCTGATCGAATTCCTGAAACGTGCTTTCATCGATTGGAACATCTGTGTCCGAAACATCGGTCCAGCCGAATTGCACGATTGGTTCCAGAAACTGGGTCGCACCGGTTTGTTCGCGCCGCGTCATGGGATAGCGCAGGGTCAGCGCCGCGCGGGGCGTAGTGCGCGTGACGTTGCTGGGAAAGGCGTCATCATTGCGGATGTTAAACGTATCAATCGCAGCGCCGATCCGGGCATCCGCGCGCAGCCCCGATGCAAAGGTCCAGCTGCGCAGCCATTCCGCATCAAACGTCGCGCGCGCGATATCGCGCCCGACAACATTCTCGTCACTGGTGCGTTCATGGGCATGAGCCACAAAGCCAAGCCGCATTTCGCCTCCAACCGTGTTTGGGAAGAACCGTTTCTCGTAGTTCAGGTCAAACACGCGCGAGGGGATCTCATCCTGTTCCTCACTGTCGCGCAGTGTCTTGTAGTGGATCAGGCTGGTTTTGAAGGCCGTATCACGCTTGATCCGGGTCAGCGCGATCTCACTGCGCAGCCGGTCGAGATCGGGCAGGCCGTAATCCGCCAGATAGGCATCGTCCGACGTGGTCTTGAGGTCGAATGTCAGCCGGAAGTCATTCCTGAGATTGAAGAAGCCGTTGGCAAACAGATAACCACGATCCTGATCGCGCTGCACATCATCGCGGGTATAGGCACCTTCAAACTGGATGCGCCCGTTCACGAAGGCCTGCCGATAGCGATAGCCCAGCGTTCGGGTGCTGGCCGAGACAAACGGTGTCAGCGTCAGGTCCTTGTCGTCGCCCAGCTTGATGAAGTATGGCACTTGCAGTCCCAGACCCAGCTGCGAGGTTCTGCGGAAGGACGGTGCCAGAAACCCGGTCGCGCGTTCAAGCGTCGGGTCGGGCAGGCGCAGATAGGGAAAATAGAAGACCGGGTAGTCCAGCACGCGCAATTGCGCGCCTTCAAAGTAAAGCTGCCGCTCTAGCTGATCATGGGTCACTTTGCGCGCCCGGATTTGCCAAAGCGGAGGTTTGCCACTTGCACAAACATGGCAGGAGGTGGCCGCGACCTTGCTGAACTGTGTGTACCGGCCCGAGGCACGCCGCGCCTGGACCGAGGCGACCTGAACCTGCTGATCAAACACCATACGCGCACCGATCAGCAACCCGTTTTGCAAGCCATCATCCAGCTCGGCTGAATCTGCCAGCAAGGTTGTCCGCCCGCCCTGATCGATCCGAATGGGTCCCTCAAGTGACAGTTTTCCGGTTTCGCGGTCAAAGGTGATACGCTGCGCGCTGACCTTGGCATCACCCTGAAACGCCTCGACATTGCCTTCGGCGACCAGCACGCGTTCGGGCGTGATGAATATCTTATCCGCGACCAACAGGGCGGGCTCATCCTGTTGGGTGGCCTGATTGGTCGCGGGTGCTGGTGCAGTTTGAGCCAGCAGCGCAGCAGGGGCCGTGACAGCCAGGGCGCTTGCCATCAGCGCAGGCAGAATGCGCGGCATTAGCCGTCCTCCGCATGTAGCAACAGGCCGAGTGACAGTAAGATGGCAGCAACGGGCGGTGCCCAGGCAGCGACGTAGATGGGCAATTGTCCGTTTTCCCCGAGTATTTGCGCAAAGTTGCGTACGAAATAAATGGCAAACCCCAACAATACAGCGGTCAGAACCGCAACGCCGGTGCCGCCGAAGCGTACATGGCGCATGGTAAAGGCTGCGCCGATCAGAACCATCGAAACCAGAAAGAACGGGCGGGCCAGTTGGACTTGTAGCCAGACCTCATATTGTTTGGTTGAGAAGCCGGCCTCGCGCAGGTCCGCTATCAATTGGGGCAGATCGTAGACCGACACAGAATCCTGCTGCCCCAGCGTATCCAGAATACGTTGGCGGGTCAGCGTCGTCGGAAGGTCAAGCTGAGCATGCTCAACCGACTGTGTCTCGGGGTTCTGGCCGTCTTCAAGGTTCCAGACTTTGGCGTTGCTCAGGACCCAGCTGCCATCGATCAATCGGGCCTGTTCAGCGGCAATCTGTTGCGTTGGTTTTCCGTCCGGGTTGAATGAAACGATGGTCACATCGTTCAATTTCAACTCATCGCCATTTGCTGTGCCGCGCGCGTGTATCACCGCCTGGCCCGTCTCGGTGCTTTGGCGCAGCCATAGACCCTCGCCGCTGATCGACAGCGCTGAGCTGCCATTGTTTCGATAGGAATCAGAAAGGCGGTTGTACTCTTCCGAGGTGGCTGCTGCGATCGGGTTCAGAAGGGTCACGGCCAGGGCCCCGATCACAAGTGCCAGCAAGACCGGCGCTACCAGCGCGCGTATGCCGGATCGGCCAGTCGCGCGGGTTACCACCAGTTCCGAGGTGCGCGCCAACCCGACAAACAGCGCTATGGTGGCCAGGATCACCAGCAGGGGCAGCATCTCGCTGATCGCGGCAGGCGTGTTCAGCAAGGTCAGCTGCAACAGGCGGCCAAAGGACAGATCAACCTCGTCGAACCGGCGCACTTGTTCGATCAGGTCAATCAGAATCATCAGGGTTAGAAAGATGCCGCCGATAACCAGAAAGCTCTGCATAAAGCGGCGGGCAAAATAGCGGTCCAAAATCACAAGCGTGACCCCGCTGGGTTTGCAGCGTTGGCGTTCAGGCCAATATTGCCCTTGCATAAACCCATGCGCGACGGTCTATGCCTGCCCTGTCGTGCCACTGTCGTCTCCCCCGAGCCTGCCGGATATTTTTCGGGGACCTTAATGCAATTGGCGGTCAGGGAAAACTGCTATCTGGTCAAGCCGGGCGGCGCGGGCTAGGTCTTGGGGAACACAGTTTCAGGAGCGCGCAATGAGCAGTCTAGTCCCAATCCGTTTTCAAGCCTTCGACGTGGAAGCTATGGCGCAGGCCGAAGGGCGCGTTGCCATTGTGATTCCCGCGGACCGCAAGATGAGCCCGGCAGCCCGTCGCGCTAATCGCCTGACCAAAGGGGCCGTCGCACGACTGGTCGAGAGCGATGCGTTTGGCAAGGCAAAGACCGGCGATGTTATCTCGCTGGCCTGGCCGGTTGGAATGGCTGCTGAGGCGCTGGATGTTCTGGTCCTGCCCCGCCGCCCCGAGGCGGATGAGGCGCGCAAGGCTGGTGCCGTGTTGGCCAAACTGGCGGCCGGGCGCGAGATGCTGGTGATGGCAGGCAATCAGGCACGGGCCGAGGATCTGGCGATGGGGATCGCCCTGCGCAGCTATGATTTTGATGCGCATAAAACAAAGGATAGCGACGCCGCGGGCTCGGTCACAATCTCTTGCAACAAGCCCGAAGAGGCCGAGGCCCAGTTTGCACCGATGTATGCAGTTGCGGATGGGGTGCGGATGACCCGTGACCTGACCAATGAACCTGCGAATGTCCTGACCACCAGTGAATTTGCCGCTCGTTTGGACGAGATGAAATCACTGGGCCTTGAGGTCGAAGTGCTGGATGAAGACAAACTGGCTGAACTGGGCATGCGCACATTGCTTTGCGTGGGGCAGGGTTCGGACAGCCCGTCCAAAGTGGTGGTGATGCAGTGGAACGGGGGCGACAAGGACGATGCGCCGCTGGCTCTGGTCGGCAAGGGCGTTGTGTTCGATACCGGGGGGATCTCGCTTAAACCCGCTGGCGGCATGGAAGACATGACCATGGATATGGGCGGTGCAGGCGTTGTCGCGGGCACCATGCGCGCGCTGGCCAAGCGCAAGGCTAAGGCTAATGTTGTCGGTCTTGTAGGACTGGTTGAAAACATGCCCTCGGGCAATGCCACGCGACCGGGTGATGTGGTCAAATCGATGAAGGGCGACACCGTCGAGATCATCAACACCGATGCTGAGGGGCGTTTGGTTCTATGTGACGTCATGTGGTACGCGCAGGAACGGTTCGCACCCGTTGGTATGATCGACCTTGCCACACTGACGGGTGCGATCATCATAGGGCTGGGGCATGAGAACGCAGGTGTGTTCTCGAACAACGACACGTTCTGCGACGCCTTCCTGAAATCGGCCAAGGCCGAGGATGAAGGGGCCTGGCGGATGCCGTTGGGGGATGCTTACGACAAGCTGCTGAAATCGCGTATCGCGGATATGAAGAATGTGGGCGGGCGGCCTGCGGGTTCGATCACTGCGGCGCAATTCCTGCAGCGGTTTGTCAAAGAGGAGACACCGTGGATTCATCTCGACATCGCCGGGGTGGCCTCGGTCGCGTCTGAGACCTCCTACGCGCCGAAAGGGGCCACTGGCTGGGGTGTCCGTGCGCTCAGCCGCTTTGTGCAGGACAATTTCGAGTAAACCTATGGGCGTCGTCTATTTCTACCACCTGACCCAAAGGCCTCTGGAGCACACCTTGCCGGTGCTGCTGGATAAGGCGCGGCAGGCCGGGTGGCGGATTGCGGTGCGGGGTACTGATCCCGCCCGGTTAGACTGGCTGGACGAAAAGCTTTGGCTGGGCCCCGAAGACGGGTTCTTGCCCCATGGTCGCTCAGGCGGTCCGCATGATGGGATGCAGCCGATCCTGCTGACCTCAGACAAACAGGCGGGCAATGAGGCCACCTGTGTCATGTCGGTGGACGGGGCCGAAGTGGCCCCGGATGAGGTCACCGCGCTGGAGCGTGTCTGTATCCTGTTCGACGGCAATGACGATCAGGCCGTTCAACACGCGCGCGACCAGTGGAAGACGCTTACGCAGGCGGGCTGTTCAGCGCAATATTGGTCCGAGGAGTCGGGCCGTTGGGAAAAGAAAGCCGAGGCGTAGCGCACGGCGATTGCAGAAATCAGGAGAGTGACGGATGGAAATGAAGCCTTTGGGCCGGACCGGAATCATGGTGTCTGACCTGTGTCTGGGAACGATGACCTTTGGAACCCAGACTTCAGAACCCGAAGCGCATGCACAGATGGACCTGGCGCTGGGTGCGGGGATCAATTTTTTGGATGCGGCCGAGATGTACCCGGTCAACCCGATCTCGAAGGAAACTGTGGGCCGAACCGAAGAGATTTTGGGGCACTGGAACGCCGCGAACGCATCGCGACGAAGTGATTATGTGTTGGCCACCAAACATTCAGGTGCCGGGTTTGCCCATGCCCGCGATGGCGCGCCAATTTCGGCACAGACCATTCCCGAGGCAATCGAGGGATCACTGCGGCGGTTGAAGACTGACTATATCGACCTCTATCAGTTTCATTGGCCCAATCGGGGCAGCTATATGTTCCGCCAGAACTGGGATTATGCGCCTTCGGGGCAAAACACTGGTGACGTGCTTGAAAATATGCAGGGCTGCCTGACGGCGCTGCAGGAGCAGGTCGAGAAGGGCAATATCAGGGCCTTCGGTCTGTCGAATGAAAGCGCTTGGGGCACGGCGCAATGGCTGCGGCTGTCCGAGCAGATGGGCGCGCCGCGTGTGGCGTCGGTGCAGAATGAATATTCGCTGCTGTGCCGTCATTTCGACACGGATATGGCAGAGCTGAGCATGCATGAGGATGTGGGCCTGATGGCGTTTTCGCCGTTGGCCACCGGGTTGTTGACCGGCAAATATCAGGGTGGTGCAGTGCCCGCAGGATCGCGTAAGTCGATCTCGCCCGAACTGGGCGGGCGTGACTCGGACCGAGTTTATGACGCTGTTGCGGCCTATCTCGAGATTGCGTCTGGCCATGGATTAGACCCGACCCATATGGCGCTGGCCTGGTGCCGGACCCGGCCTTTCATGATGTCGTCAATCTTTGGTGCGACGACGGTGGCGCAGTTGGAACATATTCTGGATGGTGATGATCTGACGCTGTCGTCGGAGGTTCTGAACGCAATTAGTCAGGCGCACCGCGCGCATCCCATGCCGTTCTAGAGGGCTCTGCCCCCGCCGCGCTGCGCGCGTCTCCCCCGGGATATTTTGGGCCAGATGAAGGGGATCCGGTCAGTGATGGGTGTGGGGCGCGCGCTCGTGCCTGAGGTCGCGGGCCGAGAGGCCGTGGGCGGTACGGAAAGCGCGGGCAAAGCTGGATTGTGAAGCGAAGCCTGTGGCCAGCGCCACATCCATCAAGGGCATGTCGGTGTCAGTGACCAGACGGCGCGCCTCGGCCAGCCTGAGTTGCAGGTAGTGATCCTGTGGCGTGGTGTTCAGGCGCAGGCGGAATTGTTGTTGCAGCGTGCGTGGGCTGGTGCCGAGGCGGTCTGCAATGGAGGCCAGCGGGAGCGGATCGTCAAGCGCCGCTTCCATCAGGCTGTTGGCCTTGGCTGTCAGGGCGGTATGGCGATGTGGCGCGCCGGTGCGGCTTTGCGGTTTGGTCGGTTCGGGTGCGCCCTCGTAGAGGAAGAGGCCCGAAACGCGCGCAGCGAAACCCGCGCCATGACGTGCCGCTATAATGTGCAGCATCATCTCGACCGCAGGGATTGCGCCGCCCGAGGTCAGGCGATTGCCGGACACGGTGAAGCGGTCTGGGCGGACATCGATGTCGGGGAAGCGCGCGGCGAAATTGTCCAGGTCTTCCCAGTGGGTGGTGGCAGCATGGCCATTCAGAAGGCCGGCCTCGGCCAGCAACCACGGCCCGCCATCAATGCCGGCCATGGTTGCGCCAGTGCCTGCGATGCGGCGCAGACCGGCCAGTAGGCTGGGGGTGGCGTGGCGGGCCAGTTGGAACCCGGCCACAACGATCATCAGATCGCAGCTTTGCAGGCGGGCCAACGGGGTGCCCGGGACGTGCAGCGCGCTGGTCAGCATCGCAGGGTCCGATGTTGCGGTCACATAGTCCCAGTCAAAAGCAGGCCGGTCGGCCAGTCGGTTTGCCGCGCGCATCGGATCGACAGCCGAGGCAAAGCTGAGCGTGTTGCATTCGTCCAGCACCAGCACCGCTGTTTTCAGGGCACGATGTTCTGGTTCCAGGATGTTTTTTGCGGATTTCATCAAGTTCGATTCGCATTCTGGCAAGTGTTTTCCCAAAGCTGCGTCAGACTTGCGCGCAACGCAAATCGATAACCGGGGAGAAGTCTGGGGAAAACCTGGCGGGAAACCCGGTATAACGTGGGGAAAACAACATGCCTTTGGAAATGAACCGCGAGGTCTTTATCACCTGTGCTGTAACCGGCTCGGGCGGAACGCAGGATCGCAGCCCGCATGTGCCGCGCTCGCCCAAGCAGATTGCCGAGAGCGCGATAGCCGCAGCCAAGGCAGGCGCCGCCGTGGTGCATTGCCATGTGCGTGATCCTGAGACCGGTGCACCCTCGCGCGATCTGGCGCTGTATCGCGAGGTGACGGACCGCATCCGGGAGGCTGAGGTTGATGCAGTGCTGAACCTGACTGCCGGTATGGGTGGTGATATGGTGTTTGGCGGGATTGAAACCCCGCTGCCTTTGGCAGAGGGCGGAACCGATCTGGTGGGTGCGACCGAGCGGGTCGCGCATGTGGCTGAATGTTTGCCCGAGATTTGCACTTTGGACTGCGGCACCATGAATTTTGCTGAAGCGGACTATGTCATGACCAACACGCCCGGCGCGTTGCGGGCAATGGGGCAGATGATGACCGATCTGGGTGTAAAGCCAGAGATCGAAGCCTTTGATACGGGTCATCTGTGGTTTGCCAAACAACTGGTGAAAGAGGGCATTCTGGAGCCGAATGCTCTGGTGCAACTGTGCATGGGTGTGCCCTGGGGCGCGCCGGATGATCTGAACACCTTCATGGCGATGGTGAACAACGTACCCAATGACTGGACGTTCAGCGCCTTCTCGCTGGGTCGGAACGAGATGGCGTATGTGGCGGCTTCGGTTTTGGCGGGCGGCAACGTGCGTGTTGGGTTGGAAGATAACCTGTGGCTTGAGAAGGGTGTGCTGGCCGAGAACTGGCAGTTGGTCGAAAGGGCCGGGTCGATTATCGAAAACATGGGCGCACGGGTGATTGGGCCGCAGGAAGTGCGTGAGAAGTTAGGCTTGGTGAAACGGGCGCCAGCAGGGGTGGCGGGCTGAAGCCCGCCCTACGAATAGGTCAAGCGATATGACAAAGATTGCTGCAATCATCGGTGGTGGTGTAATCGGTGGAGGATGGACCGCACGGTTCTTGCTGAATGGCTGGGACGTGCGTGTGTTTGACCCAGATCCCGAGGCCGAGCGTAAAATCGGTGAGGTTCTGTACAATGCACGGCGCTCGTTGCCGGGGCTGAGCGATGTGCCGCTGCCACCTGAAGGCACGCTGACGTTTCATGAGGACATTGCGGAGGCTGTTCGGGATGCCACTTGGATTCAAGAGAGTGTTCCAGAGCGGCTGGACCTGAAGCTGAGGGTTTACAAGAGCTTGCAAGAGGCCTGCGATCATGATGCGATCATTGGGTCGTCGACCAGTGGGTTTAAACCTTCAGAATTGCAGGACGGTGCCTTGCGCCCCGAGCAGATCGTGGTGACGCATCCGTTCAACCCGGTCTATCTGCTGCCATTGATCGAACTGGTGCCCACCGACAAGAACCCGCCCGAGATGGTTTCTAAGGCCAAGGATGTACTGACATCGGTGGGGTTCTTCCCGCTCCACGTCAAGAAAGAGATCGATGCGCATATCGCGGACCGGTTCCTTGAGGCGGTCTGGCGCGAGGCGCTGTGGCTGGTCAAGGATGGTATCGCCACAACCGAAGAGATCGACGAGGCCATCCGCATGGGCTTTGGCATTCGCTGGGCGCAAATGGGACTATTCGAGACCTATCGCGTGGCAGGTGGCGAAGCTGGCATGCGGCATTTCATGGCGCAGTTTGGGCCCGCGTTGAAATGGCCCTGGACCAAACTGATGGATGTGCCTGAGTTCACAGATGAACTTGTCGATATGATTGCCGATCAGTCGGATGCGCAGTCCGGAATGCACTCGATCCGCGAGCTGGAGCGTATCCGTGACAACAACCTTGTCGGCATGATGCGCGCGCTCAAGGCGCAGAATTATGGCGCGGGGGCCGTGTTGAACCAGCACGACGCGGCGATGAAATCCGGTGCTTTGCCGACACTGGATCAGGCGGACTTGAGCCAGCCGATCCTGACCCTGTCGCGCGCGGTTCCTTTGGATTGGACCGACTATAACGGCCATATGAATGAAGCGAAGTATCTGGAGGCGTTTGCCGCGGCCACGGACCGCTTCATGGAAATCATCGGATGTGACATGGAGTACATCACTTCCGGTGGAAGCTACTTCACCGCCGAGAACCATATCCGGTATCTGGACGAAACCCATGCCGGAGCCCGGATCGAAGTGCGTACTCAGATGCTGTTGGGCCAAGGCAAGAAGCTGCACGTGTTCCACAGCATGTATGAGGGCGACAAGCTTCTGGCGACGGGCGAGAGTTTCCTGTTGCATGTCGATCTTGAAACACGACGCCCCTCAGCGCCTTCGGATCAGATCGAGGATGCGATGGCACGGATTACCCAGGCGCAAGCCGATCTGCCTTATCCCGAGGGGGCAGGTGCCGCGATCCGGAAACCCGTATGACGCAGCGGGTTCTGATCACGGCGGGTGCCTCGGGCGTCGGGCGCGCGATGGCCGAGGCGTTTGATGCAGCAGGGGCGCGGGTCTGGGTTGTCGATATCGACGATGCGGCGCTGAATAGCTGCCCGGAGAACTGGCAGACATGCAAAACCGATGTCTCGGATGAGGCGCAGGTGGCTGATTTGTTCGACCAGATTACCAAGGCGTGGGGCGGGCTGGATGTGCTTTGTGCCAATGCGGGTGTCGCCGGGCCAACGGCCTTGGTTGAGGATGTGTCTTTAAGTGATTGGAAAAATTGCCTTTCAGTCAATCTTGAAGGGGCGTTTCTGTGTTCGAAATACGCGGTTCCCATGCTCAAGAAACAGGCGCGCGGGGCTGTTTTGATCACGTCATCGACCGCTGGACAATATGGCTATCCGAACCGCTCGCCTTATGCCGCCGCGAAATGGGCGATGGTTGGATTGGGTAAGACGCTGGCGATGGAGCTTGGCCCGCACGGTATACGCTGCAATGTGATCTGCCCCGGCTCTGTCGAAGGCCCACGCATGGAAGGGGTATTGCAGCGCGAGGCCGTGACCAAGGGCATGACCCGCGATCAGGTCTATGAGGGCTATGCCTCGGGCACCTCGATGGGCCGTTTCGTCGAAGCACGGGATATTGCGGAGATGGCGGTATTTCTGGCCTCGGATGCAGCGCGGCTGGTTTCGGGTCAGGTCATCGCTGTGGACGGACATACGGTCAATCCTGACCCGAAACTCTGATTTGGGTCAGCCTTGATTCGGGCCTCTGATCTGGCGGATCGTGCTGCGGACGGCTTGCCAGTCTTTGGCCTGCTGTGCGTTTCCGGCAGCTTCAGATTCGCGCATCTTTTGAGCGGCTTCCGCCTCGGCCCGGTCTCCATGAACCGAGTACAAGGCACGTGCATATTGCGCCGTTTTGAGTGCGTCCATTTCGGTCATCCTCCGTGGAATGTCTGAGCGTTCGCGCGGGTACTATACTACAGGCCCTGACGGATCGCACGATTGGGGGATTCCCTTAAGCGGTTGTCTGTTCAGCCTCGGCCCGCAATTCGCGCAGATGCTGGGGGAAATGACGGGCGGTCATATCGGCCTCTCGGATCAAAGTGTCGAAGTGGCGGGTAAACACCTCGATCCGGTCCCGATCGCGGAACGCCATATAGTGGCTGCCGGCGTAGAAGACGCACAGCAGCGGGCCAAAGATCGTCACCGGCGCAGAATACAAACGTTTTGCGTCAAACAGATAGATCCGCAGACGCGGGTAGAGCTGTTCGCACAGGGACAGAAGGTGGTCGATCTGCTCCAGCCGAACCTCCAGCGGTAGGCCTTGGTAATAGCCTTCACCAAGGGCAAAGCTGCGCATTTCGAACAAGGGCATCGCGATCTCATAATCCGATTGCGCGCTGCGCATCCAGGTTAGCCGATCCTCCGAGGCCCCGATTGCCTGATCCGCCGTGCGGCCCAGATGCGGGGCGTATTCCCATTCCAGCACGGCACGGGTTTTGAGCATATCGGGCAGGGTGGCCGGGACATAGCGAATTTTGTAGCCCGCAGCCTCTTGATGCCATTGGAAAATCCGCTCATCCACCAATGCGCGCGGGGCCTCTGTCATGCTGAGGGACCCGGCCAATAGTTCCGCCGCGCTTTCGGGTCGGTCTGATAGGCTGAGAAGCCAATCGGCGGAAACCCCCAACGCCGCTGCGCAGCCACCAATCACATGGGCATTGGGCAGGCGCGCGCCGTCATCCGCCAGCAGTTGCGAGACGGTAGACCGGTCCACGCCAATGCTGCGGGCCAGGGCGCTTTGGCTGATTTGGCGGTCTTCCATCGCGCGCGCCAGACGCAGGCGAAACTGCGCAGCGCGCACGCGTTTGTCGAGTTTTTCATCCATGTGTTTGAAAATATCACAAGTGATGAATTTTGTTAATCATATTCAGAATTCCCAACAGGCCGCCCCGTAGATAACGCTTTTGTGAGAACAATAAAAACGGGGTCCGGAATGGAGACGCGGCAAAGATCGGTCGTGAAGGCACTGATTTGGAACGTCATGGGGTTGGCGGTCATGACTGTGGTCGGTCTGATTGCCACCGGGTCAGCGGCCATCGGCGGTGCGTTGGCACTGGTCAATACGGTCATAGGTTTGACGCTGTATGTCGCCTATGAACGGGTCTGGGCTGGAATCGCTTGGGGCCGCAATGGCTGAATCAACGCTGCCCAAAACGCCCGAATGGGGGACATTTGCCCTGATCGTGGCCTGTTACGCCACCTGGTTGGCAGGTTTGTTCTGGCTGGCCGACTGGTCCCTATGGCTGGCAATCCCGGCCTTGGGGCTGATTGCCGCCTTGCATTCCTCACTGACGCATGAGGCATTGCATGGGCATCCGTTTCGCGCCAAATGGTTGAACGAGGCGCTGATGGCCCTGCCGCTGACTTTGTTCATCCCGTTCAGCCGCTTCCGCGATCTGCATCTGGCGCATCATCAGGATGCCAACCTGACCGACCCCTATGACGACCCCGAAACGAACTATTTGGACCCGAAAGTTTGGGCACGATTGTCGTGGTGGCAAAAGCGGCTGTTTGTGGCCAACAATACGCTTCTGGGCCGTATCGTGCTGGGCCCCGTAATTGGACAAGTGATGTTTCTACGCGATGAATGGCATGGGATGATCCGAGGGGACCGCGCCATACTTCTGGCTTGGGCAATGCATATCCCCGGCGTAGCGGTGGTTTTGTGGGTGGTCGCGCTATCGGCGATGCCGATCTGGGCCTTTGTGCTGTCGGCCTACATCGGGCTGGGTCTGGTCAAAATCCGGACCTTTCTTGAACACCGCGCGCATGAGAAATCACGGGCACGGACGGTGATTGTCGAGGACCGCGGGCTGTTGGCCTTTCTGTTTCTGAACAACAACCTGCACGTTGTTCATCACATGAACCCTTCTGCCCCATGGTACCGTCTGCCTGCACTCTATCAGGCAGGAAAAGACCGCTATCAGGCCTGCAACGAAGCCTATGTCTATCGCTCATACGCGCAGATTTTCAAAGAATACTTCTGGCGCGCGAAAGATCCGGTGGCGCATCCGCTCTGGCCAAAGCCCTGATTTCACGACAGAAGGGGCGCCATGAGTTTATGGATTCCCGTCACCATCGCCGCCGCTTCGTTCCAGACGGTGCGGTTCATGCTGCAGAAGTCGCTCAGCAGCGTGAAACTATCCGCCGCCGGCGCAACCTTTGCGCGGTTTGCCTATTCGATGCCATTGGCGGTTTTAGGGCTGGTCGTCACGCTGTGGGTGACGCAGGCCGCGATACCATCCCTGACCGCACAGTTCTGGCTATTCGTAGCCATTGGCGGGACGGCGCAGATTTTGGCGACCATCTGCGTGGTGGCCCTGTTCAAACAGCGCAATTTCGCGGTTGGGATCACCTTTAAGAAAACCGAAGTGATTCAAACGGCAATCGTCGGGTTTCTGATCCTTGGGGATGAGGTTTCTGCCGGGGCGCTTGGTGCGATCCTTTTGGGGTTGTTGGCGGTTCTGGTGCTGTCCAAAACACCGGGCGGGGACGGAGCATGGTGGCGTCATCTGGCCAACCGCGCCTCGCAGCTTGGGCTTGGGTCTGGCGTGCTGTTTGCGTTCTCGGCCGTCAGCTATCGCGGCGCATCACTAGAGCTTGGCGACATCGATGCATGGTTCCGCGCCCTGATCACTCTGGCGGCGGTGGTTACGTTTCAGTTTCTTAGCATGGGGCTGTGGCTGCTGTGGCGTGACCGGGCCGAATTGCTAGCCGTCTGGGAGACACGATCCACAGGTGTCTTCGTTGGATTGACCAGCCTTGGCGGGTCGTTCTGCTGGTTCCTGGCCTTTACGTTGCAGAACGCGGCTTATGTCAAAGCACTAGGGCAAGTGGAGCTTATCCTCAGCCTTTTGGCTTCGATCCTGTTCTTTCGCGAGACAATCACCCGGCGTGAGATTGCCGGGATTGGATTGTTGGGTATCTCTATACTGGCGCTGGTACTGGCGATCTGACAGAGGGCCTAGCTGGCGCGACGCTCGTCGAAGCTGAGCGCGATGAAGCTGGGCAGATGGTCGCCCATGCCGACAACCTTTGGGCCATGGTCGTCCCGACGGCCACGCCCCTTGGCAGGTTGGTCCTGCTTGCGCTCATCCTTCTTGCGGTCGTGCTTTTTGTCGTCCGAGGATCTGGTCTTTTTCTCGGGCTTTGAGGCGTCTGGCTTGGGCTCTTCCTTCACCGGATTGTCGATACGCGGAATGTCCTTCTGGATCAGCTTCTCAATCGCATCCAGAGCCTTTTCGTCCCGACCCGAGCAGATCGTTACGGCCTTGCCTTCGCGCCCGGCTCGGCCTGTACGGCCAATGCGGTGGACGTAATCCTCGGCATGACCGGGCACGTCGAAATTGAACACATGGCTGACCGACGGAATATCCAGGCCCCGCGCGGCGACATCAGAGGCCACCAGCAGGCGTAAAGACCCATCACGGAAGCCATCCAGCGTTTTCATCCGCTGAGACTGATCCAGATCGCCATGGATCGCTGCGGCGTTATAGCCGTATTTCTTCAGCGACTTGGCGCAGATATCCACGTCCGTCTTGCGGTTGCAGAAGATGATCGCGTTGGTGCACTTGTCACCTTCGGCGTCGATCAGCGCGCGCAAGACCTTGCGTTTGCCACTGGCCTCGCGATCCCGGCGACCGCCTTTGAACATGACGACACCCTGTTCGATCGTCTCGGACGCGGTGGCCTGACGGGCAACCTCGATCCGGGCGGGGGCGGACAGGAAGGTGTCGGTGATCCGCTCAATCTCCGAGGCCATGGTGGCCGAGAAGAACAGCGTCTGGCGGGTAAACGGCGTGAGCGAGAAGATACGCTCGATATCAGGGATGAAGCCCATATCCAGCATCCGGTCGGCCTCATCCACCACCATGATTTGAACGCCGGTCAGCAGCAGCTTGCCGCGTTCGAAATGGTCCAGCAGACGGCCCGGTGTGGCAATCAGAACGTCGACGCCCCGGTCGATCAGCGCATCTTGTTCCTTGAAGCTGACTCCGCCGATCAACAGCGCCTTGGTCAGCTTTACATTCTTGGCATAGGTGTCGAAATTCTCAGCCACCTGCGCGGCCAACTCACGCGTAGGACACAAAACCAGCGAGCGCGGCATGCGCGCACGGGCGCGGCCACGGGCCAGCAGGGTGATCATTGGCAATGTGAAGCTGGCGGTCTTGCCCGTGCCGGTTTGCGCAATCCCAAGAACATCGCGCCCTTCAAGCGCAGGTGGTATCGCGCCTTCCTGGATCGGAGTGGGGCTTTCGTATCCGGCTTCCTCAATGGCTTTGAGGACCTTCGGGTTCAGGTTCAGTTCGTTAAACTTTGTCATGTATGTCCGGTTCATGCGGACACTTGACCTGGCCCGCGCGTCTGAAAAATGCCGGGCCCGGATGGCCATGCGCTTTTTGCGCATTTCGGCTTGGGCGCGGACATAACAAAAAGGTAGGTCAGGGTCAAACAAAGACCAGCCTGTCGCACATGCAAGGCGTCAATGCGGGATTCTACGCAACAATTCAGCCACTTCCGGGGAAATGTTGTGCGATTTTCTGGCTCAGGTTCAATGGCCTGTGCCGGATCAGGCCGTAACGTTCCAATCGCGCGCGCACATCGTGGTCCTGACCGCTGATCTCGGCATAGAAGGCGCGCAGACCGTCCATGCCTTGTTCATCCTTGATCCAGCTGAACAGCTCATTCTTGTTCAAGCCACCTTTTTCGCGCGGCACGTTGGGCGACATGCCGGGCTGGTAAGACCCTCTGGTCATCCGAAAATCATAATGCGCGATCCAGTGATCCCAATCCGGTGCGTGACGGTGGCAAAGTTCAAACTGAGGCTGTTCGTGTTTGCAGGGCAGCAGTTTCTTGTTCTGAAACAGGTTGTGTATCCGAAAGCTGAGGTTTTCCAGCCCTGTACGCACGATCAACTTTCCCTGCACATGACTCAGGAACCCGCCCAGCACGAAGGCGCCATAGGTAGGATAGATCTCTTGCACAAGCGCCTCGCGGGTGGGGCTTTTGGGGATATGTGCCTTATACAGGTCATCGCCGCCTGACATCGCCTCTGACGGTCGCACGCGGACCGCGGGGATATCTGGCGCGACTGTTGCCAGCACATCCGTGACGGGCTCTGACGTCCACAAAAACTCATCCACATCGATATGGGCCAGCCAGTCCACATCGGCACGCCGATAGGTATGGGTTGCGATAAAGGTCTGGCGAATCTGGTGCTTGTCCGGGCGTCCGCGCGTGCGTTTTGACCAGAACGCCTCATCGCACGACTGCACCTGCACCTTTGGATGCTGGTTGAGCGCCTGAAAGGCAGCCGGGTTCGGCTCGTCCAGAAAGATGTAAAGCCGGTCCGCCCCCAGATCGAGGTGATGCGCCGCAAAGCCAAGGATATCCTCGGCCCGGCCACGTACCATCGAGACAATACCCCAACGGGTCATGTACGGGACCGCAGCGTCGCGCGGCGGTTGCGCATATGTTTCAGCCGGCGAAACACGGTGCCGGGATCGGCGTTTAACGCGCTCAGCAAGTGATCGGCAAGCGGGGCAATCGTTGGGTCATTCAGGGCTTTGGTCCAGATGGGTGCGATCAGATTGGTATCCAGCCCGCCGGAATCCAAAGAGAAGGATTTCATTTGCAGGGGCAAGGACGTGTGAACCTTGTTGCGTGATCCATAGGCAGTTTCCGGCGCCGTGCCGGAAAACAGGCGTTCGTATTCGTAAATCTTCATCAACCCAAACAGCATGCGCAGGGCTTGCCCGACCTCGCGCTGTGTTGGGGTTTGCCCATGATCGGCGAAGGTCTGGACCGAGGAGACGAGCCAGCGCAGGTCCAGCACAGACAGAAGATGCGCGGATTGTTCAGCCCAGAGCCGCTGAAACAGATCAGGGGCGTGGCGCGGGAACGACCGTTTGCGCAGATTTGCAACCAGTTGGGCATTCAGAAAGGCGAGTTCTGACTGTCCAATGAACTCTTCCGCGATTTTCACGCGTTTGCGATCCCAAGATGACTGGATGTCCAAGGGTGGCAATTCGGTTGCACTTTGCGGAACGGTTTGTCCGGCCAGTGCCTCTAGGTCTGCTTCCAGCGGGGGCAGCGTGTTCGCGCCGAACTCAAACGGGGTTCGGCGCTTGTCATAGCCATCCAGCATGTCGGGCAGGCCGCCGGGAAAGGTCAGATCGTCATCGCACATGCCTGCAGGATTGCACAGCCTGAGTCTGCTGTGCAATCAACCCTTTGCCTTAAACCATCATCTCTTTGGTGGCCGTCAGGTTCAGCGCCGGATAGTCACGCACGACGCGGTCAATATCCCATTGCAGGCGGGTCAGATAGACAATGTCGCCGTCGTGGTCATGAGCGATGTGCTGCTTGTTGGCGTTGACGAATTTCTCAACCTCGGCCTTCTCACCGCTGACCCAACGGGCCGAGGTGAACTGAGACGCCTCGAACCGAACCGGCAGGCCGTATTCCATCTCGATGCGGCTGGCGAGCACTTCAAACTGCAATGCGCCCACGACACCCACGATAAAGCCCGAGCCGATCGAGGGTTTGAACACCTTGGCTGCACCTTCTTCGGCAAACTGCATCAGGGCTTTTTCCAGATGCTTGGCCTTCATTGGATCGCCCGGACGGACGGTCTGCAGCAGTTCCGGCGCGAAGGACGGGATGCCGGTCACGCGGATCGCTTCGCCTTCGGTTAGCGTATCGCCAATGCGCAGTTGCCCGTGGTTCGGGATGCCGATGATGTCTCCGGCCCAGGCTTCTTCGGCCAGTTCCCGGTCGGATGCCAGAAACAGCACAGGGTTCGAGATCGCCATGGGCTTTTTTGACCGCACATGGGTCAGCTTCATGCCGCGTTTGAAATGCCCCGAGGCCATGCGTACAAAGGCCACACGGTCGCGGTGCTTGGGGTCCATATTGGCCTGAACCTTGAAGACAAACCCGGCGACCTTCTTTTCATCCGGGGAGATCTGGCGTGGCTCAGCCGATTGAACCTGCGGCTGCGGACCATAGGCGCCGATGCCCTCCATGAGCTCTTTCACTCCGAAGGAATTGATCGCAGAGCCGAACCAGATCGGGGTCATGTGCCCTTCCAGAACCGCTTGCGGATCGAGGGCAGGCAGCAATTCGCGCGCCATCTCGACCTCTTCCAGCAGTTTCTCAAGCAGATGTTCGGGCACGTGTTCGGCCAGTTTGGGATCGTCCAAACCATCGATCTGAATGCTCTCGGCCACTTTGTTGCGGTCGGCGCGGTCCATCAGTTCCAGCCGGTCGCGCAGCATGTCATAGCAGCCGATGAAGTCGCGACCCACGCCGATGGGCCATGCGGCGGGTGTGACGTCGATGGCCAGCATTTCCTGAATTTCGTCGATAATCTCGAACGTATCGCGGCTTTCGCGGTCCATCTTGTTACAAAAAGTCAGGATTGGCAGATCGCGCAGGCGGCAAACCTCGAACAGCTTCTGCGTCTGGCTTTCGACACCTTTTGCACCGTCGATCACCATCACAGCCGCATCCACGGCGGTCAGGGTGCGGTAAGTATCTTCCGAGAAGTCGCTATGACCGGGAGTGTCGACAAGATTGAACCGGAAGTCGCGATAGTCGAACGACATCGCCGAGGCGGACACCGAGATACCCCGATCCTTCTCCATCTGCATAAAATCCGAGCGTGTGCGCCGCGCCTCGCCTTTGGCGCGGACCTGACCGGCCATCTGGATCGCACCGCCGTACAGAAGGAACTTCTCGGTCAGCGTCGTTTTACCCGCATCCGGGTGCGAGATGATGGCGAATGTCCGACGACGAGCGATCTCGGGCGGCAGGGTAGGTTGGTTCGAAGCGGTATCAAGCATAAGCGCGCGTATAGGTGGGGAAACCTGCCGAGGCAAGACAAACGGGGTGGCACGAATCGGCTGCTTGTGGCAAAAAGAACAAATAGTGAACAAAATGATGGAGCTGACCGATGAATTTGAAAGATATTGCTGACGAACTGGTTGCAGGCTGCCGCGAGAACAGGGCTAAGGAAAATCTGACCAAGCTTTATGCGCCTGATGCCGTATCCATCGAAGCACAAGATATGCAAGGCATGGGCCGCGAAACGCAGGGCCTCGATGGCATTGGCGGCAAGCATGACTGGTGGGAAAACGTCCACGAGGTGTCGGGCGCGTCAGTGAGCGATCCATTCCTGCATGGTGAGGACCGTTTTGCCGTGATCTTCGAAGTTCAGGGCACAGTAAAGGAAACCGGTGAAAGCTTCGATATGCGTGAAGTGGCGATTTATCACGTCGCGAATGGAAAAATCGTGAGGGAGGAGTTTTTCTACTGACGCCGGGCGACATTTCTGATCTGTTTGAGCCGATTTTTATTGTTGCGTGCAGCAGCCCACTGGCTAAACAGATCAGATCATCAAGGACCGAGCCTGGAAATGAGCAGTGTTTTCAATAAACTGGCGATGGCATTCATGGCCGTTATCATATTCATTGCCCATCAATCAGATTTAGTTCTTGCCCATCCGGGTCACGGCCCTCCTGACCGACCGGGTTTATCGCGAGGTGGCTCGACCTCGGCGGGTTCTCAGCGGAATGGAAGTGATCGCGACAGGCTGATGACTAAGGCTCAGCGTCTTTCAGCGGATGCCGAGGATCTGGTGAAGAAAAGCGCTCTGTTGCAACGTCGGATTGCAACGGTCGACGCCCGTGTCACGAAATCTGCTCAGGCCTTTCAAAGCACCGGAGAGCTTAAGGACTCAGCGCGCAAACAGGTTTTGCGGTCGGTGCGTTCAGCTCGTCGCGCGACCGAGCAACTGATCAGTGAATTGGAATTGTTTCTGAAAGAGTACTCGGCAGACCTGACGCCAGATGTGCGCAATAGTCTGGATATGCGCCTTGCTCATCTGAATACCCGCGAGACTTATCTCGCCGATCATGAAGCGAAACTAGTTGACGTTGATGCATGTAGCAGCACGCAGTGTGCGGAAGTTGTGCAAAATCTGTATCAGCAGGGTGACTGGACAGGCGAGAGCGCTGAACTCAACGCACTGTCTGAGATACTGACATCGCTCGAAAAAGCGTGAGTCTTGTGCGCTGAATCTATGTGACACCGCTGGTCGATGCGAAAAGGGGAAGTGAATGGATCTGGGAATTCGAGGAAAACGTGCTTTGGTTTGTGCCAGCAGCAAGGGGTTGGGTCTGGGATGTGCCGAAGCTTTGGCCGAGGCCGGTGTCGATCTGGTGATGAATGCGCGCGGTGTCGATGCGTTGGAGGCCGAGGCTGCACGGTTGCGTTCTACATATGGCGTTGATGTACAGGTCGTCGCCTGTGATGTAACCACCTCGGAGGGGCAGGCTCAGGTGATCGACACGGCGCAAGGTGTTGATATTCTGGTCAACAATGCCGGGGGTCCTCCGCCCGGGATGTGGTCGGATTGGGACCGCGATGATTTCATCAAGGCGCTGGACGCAAATATGCTGACGCCGATTGCCTTCATGAAAGCGCTGTTGCCTGCGATGATGGACAAAGGCTGGGGCAGGGTGGTCAATATAACCTCGCAATCTGTGCGCGCACCGATTGCCGTGCTTGGCCTGTCGAATGCGGCGCGCACCGGTCTGACCGGCTACGTAGCGGGGACGGCACGGCAGGTGGCCCCTCATGGGATTAACATCAACAACCTGCTGCCGGGTATTCATGCAACGGATCGCGCAGATGCGCTCGACAGCGGCGTTGCCACACAGCAGAGTATTTCGATCGACGAAGCGCGGGCTGCGCGGGCTGCAACAATCCCGGCGCGTCGCTATGGCACGCGGGCAGAATTCGGCGCCACTTGCGCCTTTCTGTGCTCGCAACAGGCCGGGTTTATCGTTGGGCAGAACATCCTGCTGGATGGCGGCGCAACCAACTTGACGATGTAGCCATGTCACAAGGATATTCGCTGAAAGATCAGCTGTTTAATGATGAGAAAACCCTGTATCTGGCCGGGCTTTTTACCAAGGCGGAGCCGTCTTTTGATCCGGATGCCTTTCATGAGCAGGTGATGTCTCGCCTCACCGAGCTGGAGCTGAAAGAGCGCATGACTTGGATTGCAGAGTGCCTGCAATCGGCGCTGCCGGGAACACTGCCTGACGTCGCGCCCGTGATCCTGCGCGCGCTGCCACCGCCTTTGGACCCGACCAAAACGGATGATGATTTCGGGGATTTCATCTTTGCACCTTTGGGTGAATGGGTGGCCGCGATTGGGCTGGACGCGCCGGAGGATGCTCTGGACCTGTTTGAGGAACTGACCCAAAGGTTTTCAATGGAATGGGCGATCCGCCCATTCCTGAACCGCTGGCCTGATCTGGTTCTGAACCGGATGCAGGACTGGTGCGCACATGACAGCTATCATGTCCGCCGATTGGTCAGCGAAGGCACGCGACCACGCCTGCCTTGGGGGCAGGCGATTGGGTTGGAGCTGAATGATCCCATGCCTTTGCTTGATCGGTTGCATGGCGACAAAACACGCTATGTCACCCGCTCGGTTGCCAACCATCTGAACGATATCTCAAAGAAACAGCCCGATCTGGTCCTGGTGCAGCTTAAGGCCTGGCAAGGGGCGGGCAAGCAGAACGTGGATGAGCTGGACTGGATGATCGGACACACGCTGCGTGGCCTTGTGAAGGCTGGACATCCGGGCGCGATGGCCATGCTGGGCTATGATCCTGACGCCGAACTGGCCGTTACCATTGAACTACTGGCAGACGCGCGGATTGGAGAGGCGCTGGAGTTTTCCGTGGACCTGACAGGCCAGGGTACGCAGCCGGTTCTTGTGGATTATATCATTCACTTTCAGAGACCTGGAGGGAAAACTTCAGCCAAAGTGCACAAGCTGAAACAAGCTGCTTTGAAGGACGGGGCGTTGCGTTTGGAAAAGCGCCACAAGCTTAAAGCCAACGCGAGCACATTCCAGCTTGTCCCCGGTGCGCATCGGCTTGAGATTCAGGTGAATGGCAAGGTGCGGGCAGGTGTTGATTTCGACCTGCTGGGCTGAGACATCTCACAGTTTTGTCAAATCGGGCCGGGTGGATTGTCCGAGCCGAAAAGTTGCACTAGCTGCTAAGCAGATATCGAACAGAGGACATCCGCGATGAAGCATGAATCGGTGCAGAACTACTATGGCGAAGTGCTGCAAAGCAGTGCGGATTTGCAGACCAATGCCTGCTGCACCCCCGATGACATGCCGGATCATCTGAAGAAAATCCTTTCGAAGCTGCATGATGAAGTGCTGACCCGCTACTACGGCTGCGGCCTGATCGCGCCGCTTGACCTTGAGGGGATGCATATCCTTGATCTGGGTTGTGGCGCTGGCCGGGATGCCTATGCCTTGTCTGCGATGGTGGGTGAGAGCGGACGCGTGGTCGGCGTCGATATGACCCAAGAACAGCTGGATGTGGCTCGTGCGCATCAGGACTACCACGCCAAGGTCTTTGGCTATGCCACCGGCAATGTTGAATTCCACCACGGCTATATCGAAAAACTGGATGAGCTGGATCTGGAACCGGGCTCTTTCGATATCATCGTGTCGAACTGCGTGATCAATCTGGCGACTGATAAAGAGGCGGTTTTGCGCGGCGCGCATCGGTTGCTGAAAGAGGGTGGCGAGATGTACTTCTCGGACGTCTATGCGGATCGCCGTATCCCGCAAGCCATGGCCGAGGATGAGGTTCTCTATGGCGAATGCCTGTCCGGCGCTTTGTACTGGAACGACTTCCTATCGATCTCGCGCAAGGCGGGTTTTGGTGATCCGCGCCGTGTGACCCACCGCCCGCTGACCATCGAAAACCCGGTGCTCGAAGAACGCGTCGCCCCGCTGAACTTCCTGTCGGCCACCTATCGTCTGTTCAAACTGCCCGCGCTGGAGCCCGCATGCGAAGACTACGGTCAGGCCGTGATCTACAAGGGCACCATCCCCAACGCGCCCCATCTGTTCGAACTGGATGACCATCACGCCATCGAAACCGGCAAGGTCTTCCCGGTCTGCGGCAATACCTGGATGATGCTGAAAGATACCCGTTTTGCCCGCCATTTCGACTTTATCGGCGATTTCTCGACCCATTATGGCATTTTCGAAGGCTGTGGCGGTGAAAGCCCATTTGAAGCGATGGGGGCTGAGGCTACCGCCGGCGGCTGCTGCTGATCCCTTGCGCCCAAGGGGCGGGGTTGCTATCCCCGCCCAAGCCCGATGGTTTTGATCGGGAAAGGTTACGGGGTCATCGGTGACAGCAGACGCAATTTCTCCTCGTTTGGAAATTCGCAACATGACCCGCCGGTTCGACGGGCGGGTTGTAGTGGATGACGTCTCGCTCACCGTACAGGCGGGGCAGGTGACTTGCCTGCTTGGGCCATCGGGTTGCGGCAAATCTACCACGCTGCGGATGATTGCCGGGGTCGAGATGCAGGATGCAGGCGAAATCTACGTCGATGGCACACTGATCTGCGATACCGTGTTTCGCGTGCCGCCGGAACGGCGCGAAATTGGCCTGATGTTTCAAGACTTTGCGCTATTCCCTCATCTGAGCGTCGCCAATAATGTGGCCTTTGGCCTGACCGGCAGCAAAGACCAGAAACGCGCCCGCGTCGAAGAGCTGCTGCGCAAGGTCGATCTGATGCGCTTCATCGATGGCTTCCCGCATCAACTTTCGGGTGGTGAGCAGCAAAGGGTCGCATTGGCCCGTGCGCTTGCGCCGCGCCCCCGGATCATGCTGATGGACGAGCCATTTTCCGGCCTCGACAACCGGTTGCGTGATGGTATTCGCGATGAAACCCTGGCGATCCTGAAAGAGGAAGACGCCGCGGTATTGCTGGTCACACATGAGCCCGAAGAAGCAATGCGGATGGCGGATGAGATCGCGCTCATGCGCCGGGGCAAGATCGTACAACAGGGCGCGCCCTACAACGTTTACACCCGGCCCGCGGATAAAGAGGCGGTGGCCTTCTTTAGCGATGTCAATGTCTTGCGGTCCAATGTGAACGGCGCCCTGGCAGAAACACCGTTTGGCCAGTTCCTGGCCCCTGGCATTCCCGACGGGACGGAGGTTGAGATCGTGTTTCGCCCGCAGCACATCAAGCTGGATTTCGACCGCAATGGCAAAGGCCCATCGCCCACGCCCACTGAAGGGATTGCCGCGCGCGGCGTTGTCGAACGTGCCCGCTTTTTAGGCAATGAAAGCCTGGTCGAGTTTCGCATGGACTATGACGGTTCGATCCTCAAAGCCACAGTGCCCAATGTGTTTGTTCCCAGTCCGGGGCGGGTCATGTGGCTGACGATCCGCCGCGATCGCTGCTTCGTTTTCCCGCTCTGACGCTCAGTTTCCGTCTAAGTGGTGCGCGAAAGCCTCAGATTGCGTGCGCGCCTTGCTTGCCGCAACGCAAGGGCGGGTCTATCAAGGGCGAAACGTGGGGATGATCGGGCAGATGCGTATACTTTTAACCAATGATGACGGGATCAACGCGCCGGGTCTGACGGTGCTTGAGGCGATTGCAGCAGAAGTGGCAGGGCCGGATGGCGAGGTCTGGGTCGTGGCCCCCGCATTCGAGCAATCGGGCGTTGGACATTGCATCAGCTATACGCATCCGACCATGGTGGCCAAGCTGGGCGAGCGTCGCTATGCCGCCGAAGGCTCGCCTGCGGATTGCGTATTGGCCGGTTTGTATGACGTGATGAAGGACGCGCCGCCTGACCTGGTGCTGTCTGGCGTCAACCGGGGCAATAACTCGGCCGAGAATACCGTCTATTCCGGCACAATCGGTGGCGCGATGGAGGCCGCTTTGCAGGGTGTGCCCGCGATTGCATTGTCGCAATACAATGGCCCGCGCAACCGGAATCTGGCCGATCCGTTTGAGGCCGCCGTACGACACGGCACCGATGTGGTGCGCAAGATTTTGGCGGCCAATCCTGCGGATCAGACGGATTACCGGTTGTTTTACAATGTGAATTTCCCGCCCGTTCCTGCGGATGAGGTTCTGGGTGTTCAGGTCTGTGCCCAAGGGTTCAGACGCGAGACACGCCATACGGTTGAGCCACAGACATCACCTTCGGGTCGGCGTTTTCTGTGGGTCCGGGGTGGGCCGCAGGACAAACCGACCGAGCCGGGTACGGACGCGGCGGCCAATCTGGCCGGATATATCTCGGTCACTCCGATGCGGGCGGATCTGACCGCCTATGATGCGTTAGAGGCGTTGAAGTCGATCGAATGAGCGGACTGGACCCCGAAATCGTCATGCAATTCCTGTTTGCCCTGCGCAAACGGGGGGTGACGGACGCGCGTGTGCTGGCTGCGATGGAGCAAGTGGATCGGGGCCGCTTTGTCACCGGGCTGTTCGCGGATCGTGCCTATGAGGATATGCCACTGCCCATCGCCTGTGGTCAGACGATCAGCCAGCCCTCGGTCGTGGGGCTGATGACTCAGGCGCTGGATGTGCGCCCACGCGATACGGTTCTGGAGGTCGGGACAGGCTCGGGCTATCAGGCGGCGGTTCTGTCGAAACTGGCCCGACGGGTCTATACGGTTGAACGCCACAGGCGGCTGGTGAACGAAACCGGCCAGCTGTTTCGCGAGATGGGATTGACCAATGTGACCGCGATGCTGTCGGATGGGTCCTTTGGTTTGCCCGAACAAGCCCCCTTTGATCGGATCATTGTGACAGCCGCGGCAGAGGACCCTCCGGGACCGCTCTTGGCGCAGCTCAAAATCGGGGGTATTATGGTGTTACCCGTAGGACAGTCGGATGCGGTGCAGCAGTTGATCAAGGTCACGCGCACCGAGGATGGTCTGGACTATAACGAATTGTCGTCCGTCCGTTTCGTACCCCTGCTTGAGGGGCTCGGGAAGGATGAGACATAACAGGTATTGAAAGTTTGGTCACCGGAACCCCGGAAAACAGGGGCAGGTGTTGAGGGCAAACGTGATGAGAGCAGTTTCCAAATCGGCAATGCGCCGTTGTGCGACCGGGGTGGCGGCACTGGCCATATTGGCCGGGTGCGAAGGACCACTGGATTATGACCTGCGCGGTCAGATTGGCGGGTTTTCGACCACAGGGGCGGCGCAATCCGCCACCGCCAGTCGCCCGAAGCCCGATGCGCGTGGTGTCATCACCTATCCGAATTATCAGGTGGCTGTGGCCCGACGCGGCGATACCGTCCGCGATGTGGCTGCCCGAGTGGGGCTGCCCGAGAGTGAGCTGTCACGGTTCAACGGCCTGCAAACCACCGACACGCTGCGCGAGGGTGAGATCCTCGCGCTGCCGCGTTCGGTTGGTGCGGCCAGCGGGGTAGATATCGCCTCGATTGCCGGGTCCGCCATCGATCAGGCCCCCGAAACGGGCGGCGTGCAGACTACAACACTGGAACCTGCCAAACCGGCGGCAGCCCCGGCACCAACGCCGACCGGGCCCGAACCAATTCAGCATAAGGTGAAGCGGGGCGAGACGGCCTATACGATTTCGCGTCTGTACCAAGTACCTGTTGAATCGCTGGCCGAGTGGAACGGGCTGGGTCCGGATTTCGCAATCCGCGAAGGTCAGTACCTTCTTATCCCGGTCAAGAACCAGCCAGCTCCGCGCGGGGCCGCTCCGGCAGCGCCTGCGGCGGGTGCGACTAACGTTACGCAGCCAGGTGAAGGCTCCCCAACCCCAACGCCCCCGAGCGCCACGCAACCCTTGCCGGACGAACAGGTCGAACCCCGCAGCGAAGCACCGGAGGCCCCTGATGTGACAGCAGAGGCCCCCAGCAACGCAAGCCGCTCCGCATTGGCCTTGCCGGTGACGGGCAAAACCATTCGGACCTATGAGAAGGGCAAGAACGAGGGCATCGACATCGCAGCTGCGCCGGGCACGCCAGTAAAGGCCGCCGATGCCGGAACCGTTGCTGCGATCACTGCGGATGCGGATCAGGTGCCGATCATTGTGATCAAACACAAGAATGACTTGCTGACCGTCTATGCCAATGTCGACGATATCACGGTTAAGAAAGGTGACCGGGTCAAGCGTGGACAACAGATTGCCGCGTTGCGAGGCGGGGACAACGCTTATGTGCATTTCGAGGTCCGCAAAGGGTTTGAGTCGGTCGACCCAGAGCCCTATCTGCAGTGATCCAAATGGCCCGTACCGGGCCATGCCTCCCGCAGGGATATTTTTAGCCAGATGAAGCTGGGATCACGCCTGGGGGTCGTAGTCGCTAAGCCGTTTGCCGGGTTCATCCGTGAAAAGTTCGGGCTGGGGCGTGACCGTTTCGATCAGGTCGATGCGGAAAACGCGAAAGCCATCGCGCAGCTCGCACCAGGCGGTCAGCGTCCAGACGCGGCCCCAGTATTCCATATGCAGGGGGCGGATCGTGCGGTCGGTCAACGTGCCGTCGATACGGCGATAGGACAGGTGCAGTTTCTGACGTGATTTGATCGCAGCACGGATGGGGGCCATATGGGCCAAACCGCGTGCGGCGTCGGCAAAAGGGTAGACGGCGAATTTCCAGGCATCGGCCTCGGCTACGACCTGTGTGGGCAGCACGGCGTCGATTTTTTCGGCAAGGGACTCGGCTGCGGCCTTGAGATCCGGGTCGGCGGCCTCGGCGACGATGGCCATGCCGAGGTTCAGCGCCTCCAGCTCGGACGGGGTCAGGTTCAAAGGGGGCAGGGTGATCTGCTCGCGCACCATATAGCCCATGCCGCGCTCACCCTCGACCGGTACGCCAGAAGCCACCAGCGTGTCCATATCGCGGTAGATCGTGCGGACCGACACCTCAAGCCGGTCCGCGATGTCCTGCGCACGGTGCAATTTGCCGTCGCGCAGGATCTGGATGATATCGAACAGGCGATCAGTGCGGCGCATGGCGCGCCATTCTGACCGCGACTAGGCGGTCATGTTCCATAGTACATTCTCATGCCGCATCTGTAGGCTGTCTGGGTTAATGGCTGCCATCAGGGCGGGGGCAAATTCCTGTTCCGGGAATTGCGCAGCAGCGTTTTGCGCTGCCTGCATATCCTGCCAGACTACATAGTCGGTCCAACGCCCGTCATCGCCCTGGCTGAGTTGGCGATGGGCAAATCCGGGGGCCGCGCGCACGAAGGATTCGGTGGATTGGCTAAGCGCGACGAACGCCTCGGGCGAGGTGCCGTCGTTCAAGGTGAAAGTGACGATTTCTGCGACATGGGTCATGTGAGTCTCCGTTGACCAGGTTGCGATATCGCTGTTGTAGTCACGTACAACTGACATAAACCTGTCAGTTGTGAAAGGCGAGCCTTGTAAAATCGTATGTTTGGACCGGATTCTGGAGGCGCTACCGTGAAAGCCCCCTTTTTGTGATGGGGGTTTGGGGCATAAACACAAGACCAGATCATATTCCCGGCGTGCTGCGCCGACGTTAAAGGAGAAGAAACATGCTCAATAATATCGGCCTTCCCGGCCTTCTGCTGATTGCTGTTGTGGTGCTGGTGCTGTTTGGTCGTGGCAAGATCAGCTCGCTGATGGGCGAAGTTGGCAAAGGCATCACGTCGTTCAAGAAAGGCGTCAAGGAAGGCGCAGACGAGCTGGAGCAGGATGCAGCCGAAGTTGCCAAGGACGTCACACCGGAAACCGAAAAAGACAAGGTCTAAGCGCAGATGTTTGATCTGGGCTGGACCGAGCTTCTGGTCATCGGCATCGTTGCGCTGATCGTGGTAGGCCCCAAGGACCTGCCGGTGTTGTTTCGCAATGTTGGCCGCTGGGTTGGCAAGGCCCGCGGTATGGCGCGCGAGTTCAGCAGCGCGATGAACGAAGCCGCTGACCAGGCAGGCGTGAACGAGATCAAAAAGGGTTTGAATGCTGCCGCCAATCCGGTGAATACCGCAATGGATGGTGTGAAACAGGCGGCTCAGGATTTGGGTAAGAGCATCGATCCCACCAAGTTCGATCCTGAGAGCGAAACCGGCAAGTTGGCCGCTGAACGGGCCGAACAAGCCAAGAAGATTCAGGCAACAAGCGCGCGCGCGACGGCCGAACGCAAAGCCAAAGAAGCCGCAGATGCTTTGGCCAAGGCCGAAGAGGCCGAAGCCGCTTTGAAGACTGAAAGCAAGACATGAGCAAGACTGACGAAATCGAAGACAGCTCGGCCCCATTGATCGAGCATTTGGCCGAGCTTCGCACACGTCTGATCCACTGCGTTGTGGCGTTTCTGATCGGTATGATCATCTGCTTCACGGTGGCCACGCCGATCTTCAATTTCCTGACGCACCCGTTGTGCGAGGTGCTTAATGAGCGCGGACAGGATTGCGGGCTGATTTTTATCTCGCCGCAGGAAGGCTTCTTTGTTGCCATCAAGGTTTCGCTGTTGGGCGGGTTCATCCTGGCCTTTCCCTATATCGGAATGCAGATGTGGCGGTTCGTTGCTCCTGGGCTCTACCGAACCGAAAAGAACGCGTTTTTGCCGTTCATGATCGCGTCGCCGTTCATGTTCCTTCTGGGTGCAAGTTTTGCGTTCTACGTCGTGACGCCGCTGGCGTATGATTTCTTTCTAGGCTTCCAGCAGTTCGGAGCTGAGGGCGAGGCCGTAACCGATGGAGCGACAGCCGCACCGCTCAGCGTTGTGTTCCAGGGCTCGGCGCAGGAATACCTGAACCTGACAATCAAGTTCATCGTGGCCTTTGGTCTTTGCTTCCAACTGCCCGTATTGCTGACTTTGATGGGTAAAGCAGGATTGGTCAGCGCCGAAGGGCTTGGCTCCGTCCGCAAATATGCGGTCGTCGCAATCTTGGTGCTCGCGGCGCTGGTCACGCCCCCTGACGTTATCACTCAGGTTATATTGTTCGTTGTGGTCTATGGTCTCTACGAGATATCGATCTTCCTTGTCGCACGGGTCGAGAAGAAGCGCGAAGAACAGCTGCGCGCGGATGGTTACTATGATGACGAGGCTGATGCGGATGAGGAGATCATCCAGGAGGAAGAGGGCAAATAACCCGCTCTGAAGGCAAAGATAGGCGCGCCGGGCTCGGCGCGCCTTTTTCGTTTGAGGCCCTTGTTGCATCGCTCGGATCATGGTTTGACAACGCCACAGCAAGATCCGGAGGCCCCGATGGATGATCAAGCCCTGAACCGCATCGCCGACGCGCTGGACCGCATGGCCCCTGCGCCCTTGGCCGCCCCGGATTTCAACGCGGCCCCCGCCTTTGTCTGGCATGTCGGCCCGGATCGGTTAGAGCCTGTCACACAAGTCAACCGGGTCGATCTGAACCTGCTGGTCGGGATCAACCGCTCCCGCGATACGTTGCTGGACAATACCCGTCGCTTTGCCGAGGGCTTCAAAGCCAACAACGCGCTGCTTTGGGGTGCGCGTGGAATGGGGAAATCCAGTCTGGTGAAGGCCGTGCACGGCACGCTTCAGGATGATCACCCAGACTTGAAACTGGTCGAGCTGCAACGTGAAGACATGGGCTCGGTCGCGCGCCTGTTGAACCACCTGCGTGCTGCACCGCACCGCTTCATCTTGTTCTGCGATGACCTGTCGTTCAGCCACGATGACCAGCACTATAAATCGCTTAAGGCCGTGCTGGATGGCGGCATCGAAGGCAGACCTGAAAACGTAGTGTTCTACGCCACTTCAAACCGCCGCCACTTGATGCCGCGGGATATGATTGAAAACGAACGTTCCAGCGCCATCAACCCGTCGGAAGCAGTTGAAGAAAAGGTCTCCCTTTCTGACCGGTTCGGCCTGTGGTTGGGCTTCCACCCGTGCGATCAGGATGAATACCTGGCCATGATCGACCGCTACTGCGGTGCCTACGGGGTTTCAGTCGACCCGGAAACCCTGCGTGCCGAAGCCATCGAATGGCAGGCCACCCGAGGCGCGCGCTCGGGCCGCGTCGCTTGGCAATTCTTCGTCGATCTGGCAGGGCGCAACGGCGTTCATATCGCCTGATCCCAGCTTCATTTGGCTAAAAATATCCCCGCCGGAGGCATCGCCTAAAAGGGCCATTTCCTTAAAGCAGCGCCACAATCCGCGCAGCCTCATCCGAGGTGCTGGTCAAAACATCCCGATCTTCACCGGGATGAAACCGGGCCCGTACGGCGGTGGGCATCGGCGCAGGTTCCACGATGGAAACGCGCGGCCCGGTGCGTTCGGTCTCGACCTGCCAGCTGCGGGCCAGCGCCATTTGCGCGGCTTTGGTAGCCCCGTAGATGCCATAGAACTTCTCGCCCGCTTTGGGGTCGTCGAAGAACACCGCATGACCCGTTTCGCCCAGCAAAGGCGTCACATAGGGGATCAGGACCGAAGTGGCATTGGCGTTGGTGTTCATCGCCTTGGCCCATTCTTCCGGGTCGACAAAATGCGCGGGCGTCAGGGCCGAGCTATGGACGGCTGTGTGCAGCCACAGATCCACTTTGCCCCAGCGATCATGTATGCCCCGGCATAGGGTGGCCATGGCATTGGGATCGGTGATGTCCATTGGTGCCAGGGTGGCAGATCCGCCTTTTACCTTGATCCGGTCGTCCAGCTCTTCTAGCCCACCGGTGGTGCGGGCGACGGCGACGATATGATATTCGGGGGCCAGCGCCTCGGCCAGGGCTGCGCCCAGCCCGCGAGAGGCCCCGGTGATGAGGGCGATTTTGGTCTGATCGGTCATGGCTGCGGTTTGGACCCCATCGTGCAGGCCGTCAAGAGGCGTCAGCCTCCAGGGATCGCGATCCGCCGGGTCTGGCCGCTTTGTCGCAGCATCACGCCGTGCTCGTCGATGGCCACGATGGTACCCGACCCAACGCGGCTGCCGGTTTTCACTTCTTTGACGCGACCCGAGGACATTCGCATCAGCGCGCGCAAATCCGCCTTGGGACCAAATATCCCAAGCACAGACACAGAGTTTTTCTTCAGCGCGCCTTTTTGCGTTGCCGCGCCTTTAACGGTGGCATTGGACATAAGCTGCGGTCGGGTAGGACCCAGACCCCTTTGGTGAGTGGTAGCAGCGGGTTGGTTAACAAAGGCCAAAAAGGAACAAAAGACTGCCGCAGCGTCGCATGGCCTGACCTAAAACTCAGGGTTTGCGAAGTCTTTGCATTCGTTGCGATTTCGGGATCACGCTCGTGTGTCACGTTTTCATGAATGATAGCGAGTTGGTGAAAAACGCGAAACGCGGTGTCTCAACCAACCCATCTGATTCGAGGCGTCAGATTAGCCCGAGGCCAGTTTGGCCCCGTTCCACGATCCGCCCACAACCTCCATATCCTCGCGCTTTTTGCTGACACGGCTGCTGTTTTCCAGGCTGTCGAGGTAATCGTCGCTGACGCTGCCGGTGATGTAGTCACCGTTGAAGCAAGAGCAATCGAAGGCCTCGATCTCAGGGTTGCCTTCCTTGGCGGCCCAAACCAGATCATCAAGATGCTGGTAGAACAGGGCATCTGCGCCCAGCTCTTCGCGGATTTCTTCGATCTCTTTGCCGTTGGCGATCAGCTCATGTTTTGTGGGCATATCGATGCCGTAGACATTGGGATATTTCACCGGAGGAGACGCGCTGGCGATATAGACTTTCTTGGCTCCGGCCTCGCGGCACATCTGTACGATCTTCTTGATCGTATTGCCGCGCACGATTGAATCGTCGATCAGCAGAACATTGTGGTCTTTGAATTCCAGCGGTATGGCATTCAGCTTGCGGCGCACGGATTTCTGCCGCTCTTCCTGACCTGGCATGATGAAGGTGCGGCCGACATAGCGGTTTTTCACCAGACCTTCGCGATAAGGGATGCCGGTGATCTTGGCGGCTTCAAGCGCTACCGGGCGGGCGCTGTCCGGTACTGGAATGATCCGATCAATATCCAGCCCCGAGTCCTGAATTTGCTTGGCCAATGTCTGACCCATGCGCATCTGGGTTTTGTAGACGGACACACCATCCAGCAGCGAATCCGGGCGGGCCAGATAGACATACTCGAAGATACAGGGCGTCAGCTTGCCCTCGACCGCCTGGAATTCATGCATATTGCCATCCAGATCAATCAGGATGGCCTCACCAGCGCGCAGATCGCGCAGCTTGTCGAACCCGTTGATGCCAAAGGCTACGTCTTCGGAGGCAAAGGCGTAATCATTGCCGCCGCCTTCGGTTTCACGAACGGCGACAGACAAAGGGCGGATGCCGTACGGGTCACGGAAGGCCAGCATGCCCACACCTGCGATCAGGCAGATCACGGAATAGGCACCCTGTACCCGCTCCATTGTCATCTTCACCCCGGCAAAGATGTTGCGAATGGGTTCGACATTGCCATTGACTTTGATCGCATCGGCCACCTTGTCGGCCAGCACGTTCAGCAGGATCTCGGAATCCGAGGTGGTGCGCAGGTGGCGGCTGTATTTGCCCGTGACCTTTTCGCGTTGTTCGGCCGTGTTGGTGATGTTGCCATTATGGACCAGATAGATCCCGTAAGGCGCGTTTACGAAGAAGGGCTGCGCCTCAGCCGCGCTGAGCGAACCGGCGGTTGGATAGCGTACATGCCCCATGCCGACTTTCCCCAGTAGGGTTTCAGCATCCGTGGCGTTGAAGACATCCTTGACCAGACCGTTGGCCTTTTTCTCGCGGAAGAATTCACCGTTATATGTGACGATCCCCGAGGCGTCCTGCCCCCGGTGTTGCAGCATCAGCAAGCCGTCATAGATTTCCGCAAACACATCATGTGTCCGGCTTGCGATCCCCAAAATCCCACACATGTACGGGCTCCAATTCCTATGGCGTTGTGACGAGAGGTTTGACCGACTGTCGGGATCGATAAGGGGATGCTACCTGCACCTTGTGCGCGATTGTCTGTGTTTCATAAGCCAAATGGCCAATCATCGATGCGACGCACGCAGATGAAAACACAAAGAACAAGACCGGCAGCTCCGATTCCGTGGCGGGTTGGCCCTCACATACTGCCTTAGAACGCCCCTGTCATCAAAGGATCACAATTACACAATGCCGCAGGTGAGATTTGTGTTGTCTCGACCGCGCAGCAAGTCTGATGACATATGAATGCGATTATGCTGACATGGTAGAAACCGGATCAAAACACGCATGTTGAGCGGACAAGGGGGTGTGATGTGGCAGAACAGGCCGCCGCCTAAGAAAGAAGAAACACCCAAGCGGCGGTGCCACCGGTGTCGCGGTATGGGGCGTGCACCATGCCAGATTTGCAACGGCGCCGGACAGGTCGTCAAAGGCCGCGATATTCATGGCAAGCCGATTTTCAGCCGGTGCGATGGGTGTTTTGGGTTGAAAACCATTCGATGCACGGTGTGCGGCGGAGAAGGATTTGTCTGATCCATGAAAAAAGCCCGGGCAATGCCGGGCTTTTCAATATTGTAATGTGTATGAGATCAGTTGTCGGTGGTTTCCGCAGCAGGCGCTGATCCATTCGAGGTGCAGCTACCCACCAGTTCTTCATACTGAGTCGTAACCCAGCCCAAAGCGGCTTCGGGATTTTGCTCTTCGATCTGTGTGCTGAATTGTTCGAACACCTTGGCCGAACGGCTTTCATCCACGATCGTGTAAGACTGGCCGGTCATGACCGTGTCGTAGACAAAGAAGGCGATGGCGACCAACAGGATACCGCGGGCGATGCCGAAGAAGAAACCAAGCGCTTGGTCTAGACCACCCAGGGCCGAACGCTGCACCAGCGACGAAAACAGGGGTGTGAAGATGCTGACCACGATCAGCGCGATGGCGAATACAGCGGCAAAGCCTGTGATCACTGACAATTCACAGCTGTCACGCAGGAAATCTCCAACTACCGGGATTTCTTTGACCAAAGGCACAGCCTGCGGTGCAAAGATGAACGCAAGAACCGCCGCTGCGACCCAGCCCGCGATGGCCAGAACCTCGCGCATGAACCCGCGCGAATAGGCCAAGAGGCCTGACAGCACGATGATCAGGGCCACAACCCCGTCAATTATTGTAAAACCTTCCATGGCCCTCGCCTGTTCTTTTTCTGCCCCTCGCGGCGCGACTTTAACCTGCTCCGAAGGTTTCGCCAACAAACCCAACCAAATCAGAGGGTCGGGTGAGTGTCAGACCTGCCACAGTGCCGGTTTTGCCGCCTGCCGGAGCAATTGCCGATGTGAAACCAAGTTTTTGGGCTTCTTTCAACCTATTTTCGGTCTGCGGGGCCGGTCTAAGTGCCCCGGATAACGAGATTTCTCCGAAAACAACGGTGTCAGCAGGCAGGGCTGTGTCTTCGCGCGCGCTCAACAGGGCTGCGGCCACCGCCAGATCGGCGGCGGGTTCGCTGACTTTCAACCCTCCGGCGACGTTCAGATAGACATCAAGTCCGGCGAAGGGGATACCACAGCGCGCTTCGAGTACGGCGAGGATCATCGCCAGCCGTCCGCTGTCCCAGCCAACAACCGTACGCCTGGGTTGGGAGTGAGGGGAGGGTGCCACGAGGGCCTGAAGCTCCACCAATACGGGCCGAGTGCCTTCGATCCCTGCAAAAACGGCCGATCCGGGGCTGGGTTCTCCGCGTTCCGACAGGAACAGGGCCGATGGGTTGGTGACCTGTGCCAGACCCTTGCCGGTCATTTCAAATACGCCGATCTCATCAGCGGGGCCAAAGCGGTTCTTCACGGCGCGCAGGATGCGGAACTGATGGCCGCGCTCGCCTTCGAAATACAGTACGGTGTCCACCATGTGCTCGACCACGCGCGGCCCTGCGATCTGACCTTCTTTAGTGACGTGGCCGACCATGACGATCGACACGCCGTGTCGTTTCGCAAACGTGGTCAATTCATGGGCTGCGGCCCGGACTTGTGACACCGAGCCCGGTGCGCTGTCCACATTGTCGGCCCACATGGTCTGAATCGAGTCGATGATGGCGAGGCCGGGCTTCTCGGTTTCCAGCGTCGTCAGGATATCGCGCAGGTTGGTTTCCGCGGCCAGTTGAACAGGTGCGTCCTCTAGCCCCAATCGCCGCGCGCGCATACGGACCTGCGCGCTGGCTTCTTCGCCAGACACATAGATCGTTTTGACGCCTGCACGGGCAAAGCGCGCTGCGGCCTGCAGCAAAAGGGTGGATTTTCCGATACCGGGATCGCCGCCCACCAACAGGGCCGAGGCAGGAACCAGACCGCCGCCCAGGACGCGGTCCAACTCGTCCACCCCGCTGAGTGTTCGGGGTGGTGGTGTCTCTTCGGTCGACAGGTCCGTGAGCGTGACAGACTGTCCCCGCTTGCCGCCGAGGGATTTCTTGGCCGGGCCAGCCGAAAGCGGCACGTCTTGGGTGATGGTATTCCATTCCCCACAGCCATCGCAACGCCCGGACCATTTTGTGAAGCTCGCACCACAGGCCGAGCAGGAATAAGTTGGTTTTGCCATTGGGCTTTGGTGCCTTAGGATGGGCGGTTCTTCAAGCCCTTGTGGGCTTTCATCTCCGCCGATTGCGAGCAGCGGGCTCGGGCCCTGCGGGCTGTCACCCGCAGCGTGCGCATCCGCGCCGGGCGTCAGGTGGGGGTTTGGGCCTTTGCCTGACCTTCGGTCAGAAGGCCCAGCACCAGCGATGCGAGGATGCAGAGCGTGAACAGGTAGAGGCCCCAGGCGGTTTCAATCGTGGCGTAAGAAATGCCCTTGGCCAGCGTGATATAGAGCGCGATGAGGAAGATATCGGCCATTGCCAGCTTGCCGAGGATGTTCAGCGCGGGTTGGACGCGGGCATCGAGTAGGTTCCACTGGATCAGCGCGGTGCCGATGGTTTTGATATACGGCGCGAAGAGGGCGAAGATGGTGACGACCAGAGCGAGGAAGACGTCTGACTTCCAGAGGGACTGGAGGCCGGTGATGACGCTGATCTCGCTGAGGCCGAAGATTGGCAGCAGGCCTGCGCGCATCAGTGGGGCGAACCACGCGATGGGGTAGAGGATCAGGAGGGAGAGGGTGGCGAGGCGGAGGAGCATTTGTACAACCCTACTATGACATGAAGGCAGTAAGACCCCAAAATGCAGCGAGCACCAGTCCAACTCCGGCAACGGCAGCGTTCGTCTTGGACACGTTAGCGGAATGTGAAATTAAGTTTCGATGAAGCATGACGGCGGAGGCTAACACGCCAATCACAAAGGGGACGCCCACTAAGAAATGGGGCGTTTCTGTGTGAAACGCGAGATAGTTAGCAACGAGCGCGCCGGGAACAACCCCAATCAAGAACGCTTTGAATACCGGTGTCATTAGATTGAACCCACGAACCGGCGCGAAGACCAGCCCGTTTTTTCTGATCACTTCAACAAACCAAATCAGCAGAACCGTATTAAGATAAATTCCGGGTATCGAAAAAAGGAAGAGTTGAGAGTCACTCATCACCGTACCGCCTCAATCGGCCCCTCAGCACTCCCGCTGATGAACTGCTCCAGATACGGATCGCCCGAGACATCCATCTGACCCACAGGCCCGGTCCACTGGATCACGCCTCCATGCAGCATCGCCACGTTGTCGGCAATCGCGCGGACCGAGCTCATGTCGTGGGTGATGGTCATGGCCGTTGCGCCCATCTCGGTCACGATCTCGCGGATCAGGTCGTTGATGACGCCGGACATGATCGGGTCCAAACCCGTCGTGGGCTCGTCAAAAAAGATGATCTCGGGCTCGGCGGCGATGGCGCGGGCGAGGCCGACACGTTTTTGCATGCCGCCTGACAGCTCGGCGGGCAGGCGGTCGGCCACGTCGGGTTTCAGGCCCACGCGGCGCAGTTTTTCGATGGCGATCTCTCGCGCCTCATCCACCGGGCGTTTCAGTGAGCCGCGCAGCAGGCGGAAGGCGACGTTTTGCCAGACGGGCAGCGAGTCAAATAGCGCCGCGCCCTGAAACAGCATGCCGAACCGGGCCAGAAACGCATCGCGGTCGCCTTTGGTGGCGTCCTTGCCGTCCACGTAGATCATGCCGCTGTCGGGCTGGATCAGGCCCAGAATGCATTTCAGCGCCACCGACTTGCCGGTGCCCGAGCCGCCAATGATGACCATCGAGGTGCCCTTGGGAATCTCAAGGTTCATGCCTTGCAGCACGCGGTTGTCGCCAAAGGCTTTTGTTACGTTCTCCATCCGGATCATAGCGAGAAGAACACCCCTGTGAGTACGAAATTGGCGGCCAGGATCAGCACGGCTGCGGCCTCGACCGAGCCCTTGGTGGCGCGGCCCACGCCCTGCGCGCCACGGCCCGAGGACATACCGTAATAGCAGCCCATGATGGCGGCGATCATGCCAAACGCGGCCCCTTTGACGAGTGACGAGACGATGTCGCGGGCCTCAAGAAAATCCACGGTGTTTTTCAGATAGGCCGCCGGGTTGAAGCCCAGATTTTGCGTGGCAACGGTGTAGCCGCCCATGATGCCGATGATATCCCCAACCGCGACCAAGGCAGGCACGGTTATCAGCGCCGCCAGCACGCGCGGTGCGGTCAGGTATTTCATCGGGTGGGTGGACAGGGTGACCAGCGCGTCAATCTGTTCAGTCACTTTCATCGTCGCGATCTCAGCCGCGATAGATGAGGTCACGCGGGCGGCGATCATCAGGCCGACGAGCACCGGGCCAAGCTCTCGCACCATGCCGATGGCAACGATCTGGGGCACCACAGCTTCGGCATTGAAACGCGCGCCGCCTGCGTAGATTTGCAGGGCCAGCGCGCCGCCGGTGAAGATCGCGGTCAGACCGACCACGGGCAGGGACAGCCAGCCGATATTCAGCAGCGCCATGGCGAATTCGCGCGGGTAGAACGGAGGGCGGAAGATATGAGAGATTGCGTCCAGCGCAAACAGCGCGACGCGTCCAAACGCTGCCAGCACGGTCAGGACGGCGCGACCCAATCCGCTGAGCAGTAAGACAGGATTCATTCCACATAACCCCGCGAATACCGGCGACCCATCGAGGTCAGGATTTCATAGCCGATCGTGCCCGCCGCTTCGGCCAGATCATCCACGGTTTGATGCCCGTTCAGGATGCGAAGGCGTTCAGGGTCATCTGGCAGGTCGGTGACATCGACCGTGATCAGGTCCATCGAGATACGGCCCACGACGGGGCAGGGCTGATCGCCTGCAAATGTGTCGATCCCGCCACCGATGGCGCGGTGCAGGCCATCCGCATAGCCCGCTGCAACCGTTGCGATGCGCGACGGGCGTCGGGCGGCCCAGCTGTTGCCGTAGCCAACGGTTTCGCCAACCTCAAGTGCGCGCACCTGGATCACCGGTAGATCAACGGTGACAACAGGCCGCGCCCCGGCAAAGGGCATCCCGCCGTAAAGGCCGATACCGGGGCGGCAGAGGTCGAAATGAAATTCCGGCCCCAGAAGCGTGCCACCGGTGGCCGCCAGCGAGCGCGGTGCGGTGATGCCATCAGTCATTTCCCGGAAGGTCTTCAGCTGTTGCTGGTTCATCGGATGATCGGGTTCGTCCGCACAGGCCAGATGAGACATCACGACAACCGGGTTTAGCGCTTCGGCCTTGGGGCGCAGATCGGCCCAGTCGGCTGGTTCAAGACCCAAGCGGTTCATGCCGCTGTCCAGCTGAATGCCAAAAGGATGATCCGGTAGCGCCTGAATATGGCGCTGAAACTGCTGGGGTGCGTTGATCATCGGTATCAGGTCATGGGCGCGCAGCAGGTCTGCATCCCCCTCCATATGGCCGGAAAACACGCAGATCTGCGGCCCTGGTCCAATGGCCTGACGAACGGCTGCGCCTTCTTCGGCGACCGCGACGAAAAACTTACGCACTCCTTCTTCGGCCAACGTATTGCTGACCGGCCCGGCGCCCAGCCCATAGCCATCGGCTTTGACCACGGCGGCGGTTTCAATATCGGTCTGTGCATCCAGCGCCCGCCAGTTGCTGGCAAGGGCCTGAAGATTGATTGTCAGTCGTGCGGTACTCATGGCGTTGTTCATGACATTGCGCCGTATAAGGTCAAGAGGGAATGACGCTTTTGCGACGCCGTTTCAGCGTTGTATGCGCGACAACCGCCGAAATTTGCCAAGTTCTTGTGAATTCTGGCAGTTTGTTGCTGCGATCATGGTTTGCGGGATTGCGAAGGCGCGATTGTTTGGTCAGGTGTGACCTTCCAGTTTTGAGCGATAAAGCAGATGCAGTGCCCGGAGGGGATCATGGAGTTTTCGACCGGTAAAGGATCAGATGTTCAGGCTGTGGTCGATCTGTTTCAAGACGTCTTTTCAGCCTCGGAGGGCGTTGATGAAGGCGTGCTGATCGGCGCGTTTGTGCAAGATTTGCTGAGCATAACGCCTGAGGCGGATGTGATGCTTTACACTGCTTATCAAGACACGGAACTGGTGGGCGCTGTTGCGTTTTCCCGGATAACATATCCGCAAGACAGCCGAGATGTCTTTATCCTGTCACCAATGGCGGTGCGAACGGACCGGCAGAAATCGGGGATTGGGCAGGCTTTGATAACCTTCGGTCTGGACCAACTGCGCAACTCTGGCGTCGATGTGGTGCTGACCTATGGCGATCCAAACTACTATTGCAAAACCGGGTTTCTGGCCATTTCAGAAGAGATCGCGCAGCCGCCGCTGAAGCTCAGCTATCCGCATGGTTGGCTGGGGCAATCTCTGGACGGGCGCGAACTGACCCTGCTAATTGGGCCATCGCATTGCGTTGCGGCGCTGAACAACCCTGCCTTGTGGTAGGGATCAGTAGCCCTCGATCTCGCCGCCCTGTTGCCAGGGTTTGACGAGATTGCCAAAGCGGGTGAACTGGGCCTCGAAGGACAGCTCGACCGTGCCGATGGGGCCGTGGCGTTGCTTGCCGACGATCACCTCGGCCTTGCCATGCAGGCGCTCCATGGCCTGTTTCCACTCTTCCATCTTGTCCAGCTCATGATCGCCGGGCTTTTCGCGTTCCTTGTAGTATTCCTCGCGGAACACGAACATGACCACATCCGCATCCTGTTCGATCGAGCCCGATTCCCGCAGGTCGGACAGTTGCGGGCGCTTGTCATCGCGGTTTTCAACCTGGCGCGACAGCTGGGACAGGGCGATAACCGGGATGTTCAGCTCCTTGGCAATCGCCTTCATGCCCATCGAAATCTCGGCGATTTCGTTGACACGGTTGTCCGACATGCCGCGGCACAGCTGCAGATAGTCGATCACCAGCAGGTCCAGCCCATGGGTCCGTTTCAGCCGCCGTGCGCGGGCGGCAAGCTGTGCGATGGGCAGGGCCGGGGTGTCGTCGATGAACAGCGGGCAGGCTTCCAGTTCTTTGGCGGCATCCACGAAGCGGCGGAACTCGGCCTCGGTCATGTCGCCCTGACGGATCTTGTGGCTGGAAATCTCGGAGGCTTCAGCCAGAACGCGGCCTGCGAGCTGTTCGGCACTCATTTCCAATGAGAAGAACCCAACCACGCCGCCATCAATCGCGCCTTCGCTGCCATCAGGTTTGGTGCCGCGTTTATAGGCTTTGGCCACGTTGAAGGCCACGTTGGTCGCAAGCGAGGTTTTTCCCATAGAGGGACGGCCGGCAAGAATGATCAGGTCCGATGGATGCAAGCCACCCAGCTGCTTATCCAGATCGGCCAGACCGGTCGAGATGCCGGCCATCCCGCCCCCACGCTGGTATGCTTCGTTGGTAACGTTGACGGCTTCGGTGACCGCCTTAAGAAAGGATTGAAAGCCTTGTTCTGTCTGGCCTTGTTCCGACAGCTGATAGAGCTGCTGCTCGGCTTCGACGATTTGTTCCTTGGGCTCGCTGGATACGTCGACCCGCGCGGCCTTGTCCGAGATATCTCGGCCCAGCCGGATCAGCTCGCGCCGGATCGCCAGGTCATAGATCATCTGGGCATAGTCGTGGACGGCAAAAGCACTGATCGAGGCCCCGGCCAGTTTGACCAGATAGGCCGGGCCACCCAATTCCTTTAGCCCCTCATCCTCGGCCATAAAGGATTTCAGCGTCACGGGTGAGGCCAGCGCATTCTTGGCGATGCGGTTGGCCGCGACCTCATAGATGCGCGCATGGACCGGGTCATAGAAATGTTCGGACCCGATGATCGAGGCGACCCGGTCATAAAGATCATTATTGGTCAGGATTGCACCCAGAAGCTGCTGCTCGGCCTCAATGGAATGTGGCATGGTTTCGGCGTTTTGAATCTGTGCCGCTGCCTGCTCGATACTGCTGATCTCGTTCATTGCTGCTCTCACCGTCCCTTGGGACAAGGTCCATAGCTTAGCCCTGCGAGTCGGGGCAAATTGTATGTTTTCTGGGGATATGCTGTGAATATCTCCGGGTCCCATCATCTTGAAGCATGAGGGGGCTGGACGTCAACATATTGTGCGGATTAAGTCCGCGGACCTGCCACTGCTCCCGCTCAGAAAACAGATTTCGCGACGTCAGCTTTTGTTCGCTTCCTGCCACCCGCGCGGGTCGTTCAGGAAGGCTTCGACGCCGCTAAGGGTCTCTTCGTCAAAGGCCTTTTGCGCCTTGGCTTCGGCCAGAACATCCCACCAGGTGCACAGCGAATGCAGCTTCACGCCATGATCGCCCAGCGTCTTTTCTGTCTCGGGGAAAATTCCGTAGTAGAAAATGACCGCCGTATGCCCGCAGGTTGCACCGGTTTCGCGGATCGCATCGACGAAGGACAGCTTTGACCCGCCATCGGTGGTCAGGTCCTCGACCAGCAGTACACGCTCGCCTTCGTTCATCGCACCTTCGATCCGGGCGTTGCGGCCATAGCCTTTGGATTTCTTGCGCACATAGGTCATCGGCAGCGCCATGCGTTCGGCGACCATTGCGGCGAATGGGATGCCCGCTGTTTCGCCCCCGGCGATATTGTCGAACGCCTCGAACCCGGCCTCGCGCATCACGGTTACGGTCAGGAAATCCATCAGGGTCGAGCGGATGCGTGGGTATGAGATCAGCTTGCGGCAGTCGATATAGGTGGGGCTGGGCAGGCCAGAGGCCAGCGTGAACGGCTCGCGCGCATTGAAATGCACAGCCTTGATCTCCAGCAGCATCCGCGCGGTCAGGCGGGCGATTTCGGTGCTGTCAGGAAAAGAACTGGGGATCATGGCGCAAACCTCTGGGCTGAAAGAGTGTTGCGGGCTGATAGCCTGTCCCTTGGGCCGGAGTCGAGAGGGCGACAAAAGAAAAGCGGACCCTTGCGGGTCCGCTTTTTGCCCTTTCGGGCAGTGCGGCCAAGGTGGGCTTGGCTGCTTGGGTCTTCGGGGCCGGTCACGGTGTGCTGACTGATCGAGCCCGTGTTCCGGCCACCGCGTGTATGCGACCTAAGGCGATCCGTGCAACCGGTTTGATCGGTGCAAGGGGCGCAATTGACGCCAAGGCATCCATGCCATTTAGGTGAATTTTAAAAGCGCGTTATGCAACAGGTTCAGCGCATGGTCGCGCGCCGCGCGCCGCACAGCGTCGCGCCCGGGTGCGCCGAACTCCACCGTTTCGGTGTGGGTGGTCAGCCCCTCACCAGCCAGCCCGAAACACACACGCCCCTCGGGTTTGAATTCGGACCCCCCGGGACCCGCGATGCCGGTGATCGAGATGGCCAATTGCGCCTGAGAGTTTCGCACTGCGCCTTCGGCCATTTCGCGCGCGACCTGTTCTGAGACTGCACCTTGGGCTTCCAACGTCTTGGCTCGGACACCCAGCATGTCCTGCTTGGCGCGGTTGGTGTAGGTGACGAATCCACGCTCGACCACCGCGGAGCTGCCGGGAATGTCGGTTAGCGCGGCGGCGACCATACCGCCCGTGCAGCTTTCGGCAGTGGCGATCATCACGCCACGAGCCTTTGCCAAATCGAGCAGTGCAGCGACGGTCATAGCCCCAACACTCCGTGCGCGATCCCGGCCAGAGCCATTACACCGATGGCGGCAAAGACCCCGGCGATCACATCGTCCAGCATCACGCCCATCGCATCATTGCGACGATCCGCCCAGCCAACAGGGCCGGGTTTGGTGATGTCGAACAGTCGGAACAACAGGAACCCAGCGACCCAGCCGGGCCAGAGCGCGCTGATCTCGATCCCGTGTGCCCAGCTTGGGTAGGATATGGCCCAGAGCGCGATGAACTGTCCCGCGACCTCATCGACCACGATCTCGGATGGGTCGTGATTCTCTTGCCCGGCGGTCATCACCTTTGTGGCCCAAAGCCCTGCGATGAACACGACGAACGTCGCGAGGACGAGCAGGGGGAAGCCGCCCAGAATGTGCAGGCCCCAGACCAGAGGCAGGGCCGCAAGTGATCCCCATGTGCCGGGGGCAGGGCGCAGATATCCGACGCCACAGACGGTTCCGATCAGGCGCGCGATGCTCATGCTTTCACCAGACATGCAGTGGCGAGTGACGCGATGCCTTCGCTGCGGCCAGTGAAGCCTAGACGCTCGGACGTGGTTGCCTTGACCGAGACCTGGTCGACCTGCAACCCCATGATTCTGGACATTTCCTGACGCATCTTTTCGGCATGGGGCCCGATCTTTGGGTATTCGCAAACCAGCGTACAATCGGCGTTCGAGATGCGGTAGCCCATTGTCTGGGCAAGCTCGACAGCGTGGCGCAGGAAACTCTCGCTGGCGGCGCCTTTCCACTGCGGATCTGAAGGGGGGAAGTGCTGGCCTATATCGCCCTGCGCTAACGCGCCATAGATCGCATCCGTCACAGCGTGCATGCCGACATCAGCATCGGAATGACCTTGCAACCCACGATCATGCGGTACTTTCACACCGCATAGGATCACATGATCTCCGTCACCAAACCGGTGCACGTCATAGCCGTTGCCCAGTCTTACATCCATATTCAGCCCCAATATCCGTGCTGCCCGGGCAAAATCCTCGGGTCGTGTGATTTTGATATTGTCCGGATCGCCCGGCACGATGGTCACGTCCAGCCCGGCGGCGCGCGCGACCTCGACATCATCCGCCGCGCTGCCTGAATGGGTCGCATGCGCGGCCGTGATTGCGTCATAGTGAAAGCCCTGCGGCGTTTGGGCCGCGAACAGACCTGTTCGATCCTGCGTTCCGGAAACCGTGCTCTCATCCCCGGTCCAAAGCGCGTCTGTAATGGCCAATCCGGGGGCGGCAGCTTGACTTTTGCTCAGCGCGTGCAGCACGTTCTGAATGACGTCCGTACCCAGGCAGGGGCGGGCAACATCATGAATCAAAACGTAATCTACTTCCCGGTCCGCCAGCGCATCCAGCCCATTGCGGACAGATGTCGCCCGATCCGCGCCACCCGCGGCGAGGATCAGATCACTGTCCCGATAGGCCTCCCAAGCCCCCGAATCGTCGGGTGATAGCACGAGTACAATATGTTCGACTTGTGTGCGAAACCTGTCGATCGTCCAGTCGGCTACCATGCGCCCGCCCAGCATGCGCCATTGCTTGGGGGTGCCTCCTCCGGCGCGGGTTCCGCGACCGGCGGCAACGATGATGGCGGCGGTTGTCATACTGACGTTTGCTCCTGCGATTTAGGCCATTGTTTAGGGGATTGTTTAGGGGGCGGTGAATGCAGAGGCAATCACCTGCGTCAATCTGCCTAAAAATTAAGCGAATGATGATTTTGCAGGCTTGTGAGTGGTCGTTTTGTTGTTCATATGCACTGGATTCGATATCAAAACCCCAACTGCTCAAGGATTAGGCACGTTGACCCTGCATCTTGCTGACAAAACTCTGAACCCACCTGTGCTGCTGGCGCCGATGGCTGGAATCACGGATCGCCCGTTCCGCGATCTGGTGATGCGGTTTGGGGCGGGCATGGTCGTCAGCGAAATGGTCGCCAGCCAGGAGATGGTGCAAGCCAAGCCGGGCGTGCGCGAACGGGCGGAACTGTCGGCGGATGTCGAGAACACCGCTGTTCAACTGGCCGGGCGCGAGGCGCATTGGATGGCCGAAGCTGCCCGTCAGGTCGCCGATCGCGGCGCGCGAGTAATCGACATCAATATGGGCTGCCCGGCCAAGAAGGTGACCAATGGTTATTCCGGCTCCGCCCTTCTGAAAACGCCAGATCACGCCCTGACCCTGATCGAAGCGGTGGTTGAGGCGGTCGATGTACCCGTAACCCTTAAAACGCGGCTGGGCTGGGATGATGCGCTGCTGAACGCGCCTGATGTCGCGCGCCGGGCGGAAGGGGCGGGGATCAAGATGGTCACGATCCATGGGCGTACGCGCTGCCAATTCTACAAAGGCCACGCCGATTGGCAGGCGATCCGAGCTGTGAAACAGGCTGTGTCGATCCCCGTCATTGCTAATGGCGATATTGTTGATACCAAAGCGGCCCACACGGCGCTGGATCAGTCCGGCGCAGATGGCGTGATGGTCGGGCGGGGCGCGCAGGGAAAACCCTGGCTTCTGGCACAGATATGCCATGACATCTACGGCACCGACGCACCTGAAATCCCCAAGGGCGCTGAATTGGTCGCGATGGTGCGCGCGCACTATCAAGCCATGCTCGAATTCTACGGCACCGATCTGGGCCTGCGCGTCGCGCGCAAGCATCTGGGGTGGTACATGGACGAAGCCGGAACGCCCGCGCCCTTGCGTCGGGCTGTTTTGACCTCACGTGATACGCAAGAGGTGTTGCGCCTGCTTGGTGAGGCGCTGGATTGCGCAGCTGAGGTCGCCGCATGAATTCGGATCAGAGCATCTGGAACTCGCTACCCGTTCCGGCCTTCATCATCGACCTGGAGGATCGGATTTCCGATGTGAACTCCTCGGGCGAGGGTTTCCTGAACGCGTCGCGCAAATCGGTGATCGGTCATCCGGTCTGGGACCAGATCGCCGTGGATGCCCCACTGGAAGAGGCGTTCCTGCGCGCGCGTCATCAAGGCACGCCCCTGTTCGTCAATGATGTCGATGTCGGGTCGGGTAACCGCGCACCGCTGCAATGCGCACTACAGATCGCGCCGCTGGTCGGGCATCCGGGATCAATGATCATGATCATCTCACCACGCGAATTGGCGGGGCGCATGACACGTGGCAACACGGTTAAGTCAGCAGCGCAATCCGCCATCGGTATGGCAGAGATGCTGGCGCATGAAATCAAGAACCCGCTGGCCGGAATCACGGGCGCGGCGCAGCTTCTTAGCATGAATATCTCAGCACAAGATCTTGAACTCACAGACCTTATCGTGGCCGAAAGCCGCCGCATCGTGAAGCTGTTGGAGCAGGTTGAGCAATTCGGAAACCTGCAGCAACCCGACTTCAAACCGGTCAACATCCACGACGTTCTGGACCGCGCCCGCCGTTCGGCCTTGCTGGGGTTCGGCGCGGATATGACCATTATCGAGGATTACGACCCATCGCTGCCGCTGGCCTATGGTGACCCGGATCAAATCCTGCAAGTGGTTCTGAACCTTCTGAAAAACGCGTCCGAGGCCGCTGGCCCGAATGGCGGCACAATTCGCCTGCGCACTTATTTTGAACATTCGTTCCGCCTGCGTCGCAGTGACGGCTCGGGTCATTCGCTGCCATTGCAGATTGAGATCATTGATGATGGCCCCGGACTGCCCGAGGATATTCGCAGCGACATTTTCGACCCGTTTGTCTCGGGCAAGGAAAATGGAACGGGTCTAGGGCTGGCGCTGGTCAGCAAGATCATCTCGGACCATCGCGGCTGGATCTCGGCTGATTCCGTTCCGGGACGCACGGTTTTCAAACTGTCGCTGCGCCGCGCGCCGGCAGAGAGCATAACGAAGGAGAGCACCTGATGGATGGCACCGTTCTGGTTGCAGATGACGATCGCACGATCCGCACAGTACTGACTCAGGCCCTGACACGGGCCGGATGCAAGGTGCATGCCACCTCTTCGCTGACTACGCTGATGCGTTGGGTAGGTGAAGGCAAAGGGGATGTGGTGATTTCAGATGTCGTCATGCCGGATGGGAACGGTTTGGAAATGCTGCCGAAAATCGCGCAAGATCGTCCCGGTTTGCCGGTGATTGTGATTTCGGCCCAGAACACAATCATGACGGCGATCCAGGCGGCTGAGGCGGATGCCTATGACTACCTGCCTAAACCCTTCGATTTGCCAGATTTGATGAAACGCACTGCGCGCGCACTGGAACAAAAGCAGCGGCTGCAATCGGAACCTGAGGCAGAAGCAAATGAGCGCCCGGATGAGTTGCCTCTGGTCGGGCGCACATCCGTCATGCAGTCTCTGTATCGATTGGTTGCGCGAGTGATGAATACCGATCTGTCCGTCATGATTTCTGGTGAAAGCGGGACCGGTAAGTCTCTGATCGCGCGAGCAATTCACGATTTCTCAGACCGTCGTACATTGCCCTTTGTAACCGCCACTGCTGCAGACCTGCGTGATTTGGAGGGGCCCGCCCGTGTCATGGCGCGCGTGCGTGGAGGTACGCTGTTGATTGATGAGATCGCCGATCTGGATGATGAGCTTCAGGCGCGCATCGTACGCATGATGGACACCCCTGGCGATCACGTGCCGCGTTTCATGGCCACGAGCCAGTCGGATCTGGCCGAAGGTATGGAAGGTGGTCGTATCCGGCAGGATCTGTACTACCGCCTATGCGGCGCGACGATCCACGTACCGGCCCTGCGCGAGCGTGTGGATGATATCACCTTGCTGGCCGAGCATTTTCTGGCCCGCGAAGAGCGTGATAGCGGCACTAAGCGCTGGCTCAGCCCGGATGCGGTTGAACTGATCCGTCGCTACTCATGGCCCGGCAATGTACGGCAGTTAGAGAACGCGGTTCGCCGCCTTAGCCTAACCAGCCGGGCCGATGAAATCTCGAAAGCCGAGGTTGAGATGGTGCTGGGCAGCCAGCCCGAGGCTGAACCTGTTCTGGGTGGGGGCGAGCGCGAGAAACTGTCCACCTCGGTGGAACGGCATCTGCGGCGGTATTTTGATTTGCACGGCAATATGCTGCCGCCTCCGGGCCTGTATCAGCGCATATTGCGTGAGGTTGAGGCCCCGCTGATCGAAATCGCATTGGAGGCAACCGGTGGCAATCAGGCAAAATGCGCTGATTTGCTTGGAATTAACAGAAATACGCTGCGGAAAAAGATCACAGACCTCGATATTCAGGTGACACGCCGTCGCAAACTGATGTAATATCGCCACACAAGCCGTGGCATCCGGGTATCTCCGGGGAAACGACCACGACATATGGCGGTCAGTCGCACAAGCGACACATCAGGATGAGGGCAGACGGTGGCAACCCGAGCACAGAGCGGGATAATCCCATCGATTATTCGATGGCGAAAGTCCCGAAAACTGCGCAATTTCGGCACCTTGGGGCTTGTTCTTCTAGGGCCCGCGCTGGCGCTTGCGACCTATCTGGTCATTGGTCCCTTTGAGCTGGGCGCGACCGCGCCGACCCTTCGTCTGATTCTGCTTGCCGACCTTGTTTACGTCCTTGTCGTGGCGGCCCTCGTGCTCAGCCAGCTCGGCTCGCTGGTCGCAGCCAGACGCGCGAAATCGGCGGGGTCTCGCCTGCATTTGCGCCTGATCGGTGCTTTCACGCTCTTGGCTCTGGTGCCTACGGTCACAGTTGCGATCTTCGCCGGTCTGACCGTGAATATCGGTCTTGAGGGCTGGTTTTCGGACCGTGTGCGTCAGGTCGTCGGATCATCGCTGACTGCGGCTGAGGCGTATGAGCTGGAACACCGGCAGGGTCTGACCCAGGATGCAGCTGTTCTGGCGCTGTTTCTGGACAATGCGCGAGCCCGCGATTTCTATATCTCGGATGCGGAATTGCGTGAGGTTCTGGCACAGGGGCAGGCGCAAATCCAACGGGGTCTGCGCGAGGCTTATGTGATCGATGGGAGTGGCGAAATCCGGTCGCGCGGGGATCGATCCTACCTGTTCAGCTACGAAAAGCCCACACCCGAACAGATGGTCGAAGCGGCAGATACCGGTCTGTTGATCATCGCCGATTGGGAGAACAACGAGTTCCGCGCGCTTGTTCCGCTGCAGGCCTACCTGGACCGATATCTCTATGTCAGCCGCGATGTTGATGGTCAGCTACTGACCCTCCTGGACGATACTAAGGAAACTGCGCAGTTCTACCAGCAGCTTGAAAGCGAACGCGGCAGGGTGCTTTTCAACTTTGGCCTTCTATATTTGGGGTTTGCCCTGATCCTTATCCTTGCGGCGATGTCTTTGGGCATGTGGTTTGCCGAACGCCTGTCGCGCCCTGTTGGCCGTCTGACCACAGCCGCGCAACGCGTCGGTGCCGGGGACCTGAGCGTACAGGTCATTGAAGAGGCCAGCGACGACGAAATTGCGATGCTGGGACGTTATTTCAACCAAATGACCCGGCAGCTTAAAGGCCAGCGCGATACACTGCTGGAAAACACACGCCAGATCGAAAGCCGCCGCCGCCTTTTCGATTCCGTTCTCAGCTCGGTCACATCAGGCGTCGTCGGTGTTGATCCCGAAGGCGGTGTGACCTTCGTAAACCGATCAGCCGAGCGTCTGCTGGACTGGTCGCGGGGCGAACAGCATCTGTTGATCGGTATCGCAGTGCCCGAATTCCTGCCGCTGTTTGAAAGCCTGAAAGAGGGCGGGCAAGAGGCCGTACAGGGCGAGATCAAGGTGACCCGCAAAGGACAGTTGGAAAACCTGCTCGTGCGCATGGCCACGCGGCGGGGTGAGGATGGCTCGCTTGAGGGCTACGTGGTGGCCTTTGACGATGTGACCGATCTGGTCAGCGCTCAGCGTATGGCGGCTTGGGGCGATGTGGCACGGCGCATCGCGCATGAGATCAAGAACCCGCTGACACCGATTCAATTGAGCGCGGAACGGATTAAACGCAAATTCTCATCCAAGCTGGATGAGGCAGATTGTGACACCCTAGAATCGATGACCGATGTGATTGTGCGACAGACCAACGACCTGCGGCGCATTGTCGATGAGTTCTCAAAATTTGCACGTATGCCGGAACCAGAGAGGCGACAGGAGGATGTGGTTGCTCTGGTGCGCGAGGCCGTTTTGCTGCAGCAGGCGGGGCAACCGGATGTGCAAATTGATGCGGATTTGCCGGAACAGCCGATCACGGCTGATCTGGATGCAACCATGCTGAACCAGGCCTTGACGAATTTGATCAAGAACGCGGGCGAAGCTATTGGAACCTTGAAAGAAAAAGGCGCGCCTGAAAACCTGAGGCCACAGATCAAAGTGACTGTTTCCACGGATGATGCGGGAACGATTGTCACGATTGCCGACAATGGTATCGGCCTTCCTGAGGATCGTGCGCGGTTGTTTGAGCCTTATGTGACCACGCGTGACGAAGGGACCGGGCTGGGCCTGCCCATCGTCAAGAAGATTATCGAAGAACATGGCGGAGCGCTGACTTTGGAAGACGCGCCCGTATTCGACGGACAGGACCATTTCGGCGCAATGGCCGTGATCCGTTTGCCGGGAGCAAATCTCCCACCAAATTCAGCGCCACAAAAACAGGCGATTAAAATCAACAAACTGAAAGCAGGCCAAAGATGAGCGACATTCTGATCGTAGATGACGAACGCGATATTCGCGAACTGGTGTCCGACATTCTGGAGGACGAAGGCTATTCCACCCGGCTGGCGGCAAACTCGGATGAGTGCATGTCGTCGATCAATTCCGAGCCGCCGGGGTTGTTGATCCTGGATATCTGGCTGAAGGACAGCCGCATGGACGGGATCGATATCCTGAAAGCTGTAAAGCGTGACAACCCGGATGTGCCGGTGGTGATCATTTCCGGTCACGGCAATATCGAGATCGCGGTCGCCGCGATCAAGCAGGGTGCGTATGACTTTATCGAAAAGCCCTTCAACATCGACCAATTGATGGTGGTGATACGCCGCGCGATGGAGACCTCTCGCCTGCGCCGCGAGAATGCCTCGCTCAAGCGCAAAGAAGTCAGCAGCTCGGACATGATCGGCAAATCCGCCTCGTTCCGGGCGATGCAGGGTCAGTTGGACAAGGTCACAAAATCGAATGGCCGCGTGATGCTGAGCGGCCCAGCCGGGTCAGGCAAGGAGATTGCGGCCCGGTATATCCACGCGCATTCAAACCGCGCCAACGCGCCTTTTGTGACGGTCAACTGTGCCGGGATTGAACCCGAGCGGGTCGAAGAAGTGTTGTTCGGGCGCGAAAGCTCTGAACGTGGCGTGGAATCGGGTCTGCTGGAAGAGGCCCATGGCGGTGTGGTCTATTTTGACGAGGTTGCTGATATGCCCTTGGGTACTCAGTCGAAAATCCTGCGGGTGCTGGTGGATCAGCAGTTCCAGCGCGTGGGCGGCAGCGACAAGGTACGGGTGGACTTGCGCGTTATATCATCCACCAACAAGGATCTGGACGAAGAGATCGCAGCCGAACGGTTCCGGGAAGAACTGTATCATCGTCTGAACGTTGTGCCAGTGGACGTGCCATCGCTGGAAGACCGGCGCGAGGATATCCCTGTTCTGGCCCAGCATTTCATCGAGATGTGCAACGAAACCCAAGGCCTGCCAATGCGCGAGCTGTCGGAAGAGGCCGTGGCCCTGTTGCAAACCATGACCTGGCCCGGCAATGTGCGTCAGTTGAAGAACCTGATCGAACGTGTTCTGATCCTTGGTGATGGCACCGGTCCGATTGAGGCGCGCGAGCTGCCAAGCGACGAAGACAAAACCGAGGATTCGGGCCGTGTTGTCCTGTCGGGTGCTCTGGCGACCCTGCCGTTGCGCGAAGCGCGTGAGGCGTTCGAGCGGGAATACCTACTGACCCAGATCAATCGCTTCGGTGGCAATATCAGCCGCACCGCCAGTTTTGTCGGGATGGAGCGCAGCGCGCTGCATCGCAAGCTGAAATCGCTGGGGGTTGTGACCTCGAACAAATCCGGAGCGCGGGTGGCGCAAATAGATGAGCCGGAACCGGCAGAGTAATCTGCGGCTCTCATAGGGTAGGGACCGATGCACACAGCTTCGCCAAGATCGGGCAATTTCAAGCTTAGGTCCCATGCCTATCCGAGTTTCGGCAAACGCCTGAAGCGCCTGCGTCAATCCACTGGCTATAAGCAATCGCATCTGGCCGAGTTGTTGCAGGTCGATCAGGCAACTATTTCGCGTTGGGAGCGGGGCGGACAAACCCCGCCACCGGAAACGCAGCAGGCGGTCTTTGCTGCGTTCGGACCGACACGCGTAGATGACAGCGCCTTGCGACGACTGGTTGAGACCTCATCGGACTGCCTTCATCTTGTCGAGGAAGCCAGCCATAGATGCCTTGCCTATTCCGCCAGCCGGGCAAGGGACTGGAAAACCAGCCAGAACGCGTTGTTAGGCGTGTCACTTTGGCAGTTTGCAACCGAGGAAATTCAACAGGCCGAGGCTGAGCTGGACCAGGAAGGGTGGTGGGAGGCCCATACACCAACCCCAAAGTCCTTTCTGACCTCCGAGGCTGTGCATGATCGCATACGCATCAGCGCCGGAGAGATCATTTGGGAACGGCTGTATCTGTCGGATGGAACGCCCGTGCGGCTGGTCAGCGGGTCGCGGCGCCAGGCCGCATAATTTATGCGTTCCCCGACCTGACCGGGCGCTGTAGAAGCGCCTTATGACGCAGCTTTTTCAGGTTCTCTTGCTTTGGTTGGCCGGGTTGGGCGCGGCGACGCAGTTTGCCAAGATTGCGGTGCCATTCCCAGAGGTTCTACAACTCTACCCCGATCACGCCGAAACGATGGGTTGGCTGCTGTCGATCATCAGCCTGCTTGGAGCTGTTCTTGGCGCCGTATCCGGGTCAATCGTGGGCCGCGTGGGGCCGATCAAACTTTTGATATTCGGCCTTGTGCTTGGTGGTGCACTTTCAATCTTTCAGGCGACGGGGCCGGGGTTTCAGATCATGCTCGCCAGCCGATTTGCCGAGGGCCTGTCCCATCTGGCAATTGTTGTGGCCGCACCAACCTTGATTGCGCAGATCACAACCGGCAAAGCGCGCAACATGGCCATGGTTTTGTGGAGCACCTTCTTCGGCGTGGCCTTTGCTCTGAATGCGTGGCTTGGGCTGCCCTTGGTCGAAATCTATGGCCTGTCCGTCTACTTTGCTTTGCATGGCATCCTGATGATCGCGATCGCGGCATTGATCCCGATCCTTCAGCTAAAGGACATACAGGCGGCCGAGCCCGCACCGTGGCTTTGGCGAGAGCTTTGGGCAGTGCATCTGCGCACCTATCGCTCTCCCTTCGTATCGGCGCCGGCCATAGGCTGGTTTTTTTACACCCTGACGTTCGTTTCACTGCTGGCGATCCTGCCGGGGCGCTTGCCGGATGACACCAGCGCGACTGTTGCGGGTCTGATGCCGCTGGCCGGGATTGCGCTGAGTCTGGTGGCAGTGCCGGTCTTGCTGAGCGTGATGTCCGGTGTTGCGGTGGTTAACCTGGGGTTCGCGCTTGCGATCCTGTCTATCTTGGGCGTTTTTGCTGGCCTGCCGTTGGAGTTGACCTGTATCGCACTGTTTGCGGTGTTGGGCCTTGTGCAAGGCGGTAGCTTTGCGGCTGTTCCGATCCTGAATCAAACCGCTGAAACTCAGGCACTCGGCTACGGAGCGATGGCGCAGATGGGCAATGCGGGCAATTTGCTGGGCACCCCGGTTTTGCTGGCGGTTCTGTGGCGGGTCGATGAGGCTGGGATGCTGATCAGTGTGATCGCTATTTACGCCCTTGCCATCTTGGCGCATTGGGCGCTGGCCCGAAGGCGGGCCGCTCAAACAGGATCAGCCTGATTGACCGGGCGAAATGATCTGGAATGAGCCGTCATCGAATTTGACGAAACAGGATTGTGTTGTCAGCGGTGGTAGTGTCGTGGTGCGCTGCATGGGAACACCTGATTTCACAGCCCGTTTGCAGGGCGGCAGACTGACCGGGCGATAGCCCTTTTGGGCCATGCACTGCGCCTCGACCTTGTTGCGCAGGTTCTTGTTCACGTCGACCGTGTAGATCTGACCGGGCTCCCACCAGCCGGGCGAGCGATAGCAGGACCCACGCCCATCGCAATATGTTCTGCCCGGCCAGTAGGTTGGCGGCCCTTGCCGGACCTGATTTGCAACCGGCGCATCCTTGAGCGCCTGAACCTGACATTGCGTGGTCTCGGTCTGCATGCGCGAGACGCTCTCACCTTCTTGATAATACAGTGACAGCGGTCCACAGGCGGACAGCGCCATCAGTGAAATCAGAAGGGGCCCAAGCGTTTTCATATGCTTATCTTGCCCCACACAGGTGAGGATGACAATTCAATTGACCGTATCGGGGGCATCTGTCATTCAAAGATTTCAGGCAGAAGGGCCAGAAACATGAAGGTCATCATTTGCGGTGCGGGTCAGGTTGGCTGGCAGATCGCACGGCATCTTTCGGGCGAATTGAACGACGTGACCGTGGTGGATAACAATCCTGATCTGGTGCGCCGCGCGACCGAGACACTGGATGTTCAGGGTATCGCAGGTTTCGCCAGCTATCCTGATGTGCTGGAGCGGGCAGGGGCCCGTGATGCCGATATGATCATCGCCGCGACCCACTCGGACGAGGTGAACATGGTCACCTGTCAGATGGCCCATTCGGTTTTTGCCATCCAGCGCAAGATCGCGCGGTTGCGGTCGAAATCCTATCTCGAAGCGATCCATTCCGACCTCTACCGCCGCGATCACCTGCCCATCGATGTTGTGATCAGCCCTGAACGCGAGGTGGCTGCCGCTGCGATGCGTCGCCTGTCTGCCCCGTCGGCCTTTGACACCGAGATGTTCATAGATGGTAAGGCACAGTTGTTGGGCATCCGCATCGAAGAGGATTGCCCGATTGTCAACACACCCCTGCGCCAGCTGACGGATTTGTTCTCGACCCTGAGTTCGATCGTTGTGGGTGTTCGACGCGAAGGAACATTATTCGCTCCGGAATCCGAGGATCAGCTTTTTGTTGGCGACGAGTGCTATGTCTTTGCCAGCGTACAAGACGTGGATCGTACGATGGAGGTGTTCGGCAAGTCGCAGAAACGTCAGGATCGGGTGGTGATCGTTGGCGGGGGTAATGTTGGTCTGGAAGTCGCACATACCTTAGAAGAGCGTGAAGGTCGCGTTCGGGCGAAGATTATCGAACGTGATCGCCACTGTGCCGAAAAAGCTGCCGAGGCGCTGGAGCGTACGATTGTTCTGAATGGTGACGGGCTGGATTCGAACCTGCTGAGAGAGGCTGGGATTGACCGCGCCGATGCGATGTTGGCCGTCACGGATGACGATCGCACCAACATGCTGGCGGCTGTACGCGCCAAGGCCGAGGGATGTGCCTTGGCGATTGCGCTGATCAACGATCCGTCGATGGTGGCGTTGATGGGCCCGCTTGGTATTGATGCCTATATTAATCCGCGCGCGACAACCGTCAGCTCGATCCTGCGCCATATTCGCCATGGCCGGGTGCGGCAGGTCTATTCCATCGGCGATGCCGAGGCCGAGGTGATCGAGGCCGAGGTTCTATCGACCTCGCCCATGGCCGGGCAGAAACTGCGTGATATCGATTTCCCCGAAGGCGTTCTTGTTGGGGCAGTTCGCAAAGGCGATGAATTGTTGCGACCCACTGGCAGCCTGCGGATCGACGAAAAGGATGTGGTTGCCATCTTTGCCATGGCCAAGGATGTGCCCGAGGTGGAACGGCTGATGCAGGTCTCGATCGATTTCTTCTGATGGCGCGCGTTAGACCACAACGGGTTGGGGTATTGCGGCGGTTGCCGCTGTTTCTGCTGATCTGGGGGTGCGTTTCGGTTTCGATGTGGATACCCGCGATCTTTGCATTGGTGCTGGACGACCACGACACGTCCCGGTCTTTTTTCTATTCAGGTCTCTTGGGTCTGTTTCTCGTGGCGACTATCGCACTGGCGGCGTCCAACCGAGTGCCGCGGCGTGGTACATTGGGCCAGTTGGCGGTACTATTGGGATGTTTCACGATCCTCCCGATCTTTCTGGCGATCCCGTTTCACGACGCGCTTGGCAACACCACCTTTCTGAACGCCTATTTCGATATGGTGAGCGCGCTGACGACGACCGGAGCCGATTTGTTTCCAAATCCGGATCGCCTGAGTGCTCCGCTGCACCTTTGGCGCGCGCTTGTGGGGTGGATGGGCGGTTTGCTGATGTGGGTTTCTGCTGCTGCGATCCTGGCACCCTTGTCGTTGGGCGGGTTCGAAGTCACGGCGCAGGGCCAACCCGGACGCCCGGTCTCGGGCGTGGCGCAAAGTGAGAAGATTGATCCGCGCGGTCGTCTGATCCGAGTGACCATGACCCTGACGCCGATCTATGCCGGGCTGACCGCTGTAATCTGCGTGCTGTTGTTGATCGCCGGAGAGCGGGAACTGACCGCCATCTGCCATGCTATGTCGATTATGGCGACTTCTGGTATCTCTCCTGTGGGCGGGCTTGAAGGCGCACAGGCCGGTTTAACGGGTGAGGCGATCCTGTTTTTGTTCCTGTTCTTCGCTTTGTCCCGGCTGACTTTCTCGACTGACACAGCGACAAGCGGCTTTTCGCGCTTGGACAAGGACCCGGAATTCAGGATTGGCCTGATGATCGTACTTGGGGTTGCCGTTTTACTATTTGGTCGCGTCTGGGCCGGTGTGAATGAGATCGGGGGCCAGATGCAGCCCTTGCAAGCTCTTCATGTCCTATGGGGTATGCTTTTTACAGGCTTGTCGTTCCTCACAACCGCCGGGTTCGAAAGTGCCAATTGGAATGATGCACAGCAAATTTCAGGTCTGGGGACACCAGGCTTGATCCTAATGGGTTTGGCGCTGGTTGGTGGCGGCGTGGCTACAACGGCCGGTGGGGTCAAACTGTTGCGGGTTTTTGCGCTGTACCTGAATGGCGCGCGCGAGATTGACCGCCTGATACATCCCTCATCGGTCAGCGGCGCCGATGGCGGCAATCGGCGGATCCAGAGTGACGGCGCCTTTATTGCGTGGATCTTCCTGATGCTGTTTGCCCTGACGCTGGCGGTCTTCAACCTGTTGCTTGCCGCAATGGGGGCGGGATTTGAACAGGCCATGATTCTCAGCGTGGCCGCGCTGAGTACAACCGGGCCGTTGATCGAACTGGCGACCGACGTGCCGATCCGCCTGATCGATCTATCGGCAGGGGCGAAACTGACGCTGTGCGCCGCAATGGTAATTGGTCGGTTGGAGGCTTTGGCCATCATCGCCCTAATCACCCCGTCGCTCTGGCGGGATTAAGCCAATGAGCGGTTGCGGCGTTACTGCCTGATTTTTAATCTGGAATATCTGTGCGCAGCACTCCATACTCCCCCGGAGGGAGCGCGTTGGTCCGCAGCGCGTAGCAAGAACAACGGCGAGTTAATAAAATATGGCTTCGGACAGACAGAATCTTCAGGACGCGTTCCTGAACAATGTACGGAAAGCAAAGGTCCCGGTCACGATTTTCCTGATCAATGGTGTAAAATTGCAGGGTGTGATCACCTGGTTCGACAATTTCTGCGTATTGTTGCGCCGCGACGGACAGTCGCAGTTGGTATACAAACACGCGATTTCGACGATCATGCCATCGCAGCCGATCAGCCTGTATGAGGGCGAAGACGCCTCTTGATGGAACATGAGAGGGCGCGCACCCGGGCCTGGGTGCTGCATCCTGAAATCAAATCAGATGAACAGCGCCGCGTTCCCGAACCAGCGCTGGAAGAGGCGGTGGCACTGGCTGCCGCATTGCCCGATCTGGATGTGATCGGGTCCGAAGTCGTGCGCCTGCAACGCGCCCAACCTGGGCTGCTGTTCGGCAGCGGCAAAATCGAGGAACTGGCCGAACGGCTGCATGATGCTGAAGTCGAGCTGGTGCTGATCGATGGTCCGGTGACCCCGGTTCAGCAGCGCAATCTGGAAAAGGCGTGGAAGGTTAAAATACTCGACCGGACCGGTTTGATCCTGGAGATATTCAGCGATCGCGCTCGCACCCGCGAGGGCGTGTTGCAGGTCGAGATGGCGGCGCTCAGCTATCAGCGTACGAGACTTGTCCGGGCGTGGACCCACCTGGAGCGGCAACGGGGCGGCTTGGGTTTTGTCGGTGGTCCTGGTGAAACTCAGATCGAAGCGGACCGTCGCGCCATTGATGAACAACTGGTCCGGCTGCGCCGCCAATTGCAGAAAGTGGTCAAAACCCGAACCTTGCACCGCGCGGCACGGGCCAAAGTGCCGTATCCGATTGTGGCGCTGGTGGGATATACCAACGCGGGTAAATCCACGCTGTTTAACCGCCTGACTGGTGCTGAGGTGATGGCCAAGGACATGCTGTTCGCCACGCTGGACCCGACCATGCGACGGGTTGTTCTGCCGGATGGGCCTGAGGTGATCCTGTCGGACACTGTGGGTTTTATTTCGAACCTGCCGACCGAGCTGGTCGCCGCCTTCCGCGCCACATTGGAAGAGGTTCTGGCCGCCGATCTGATTGTCCATGTGCGCGATATCAGCCATGAAGACTCGGAAGCGCAGGCCGAAGACGTGCAGGCGATTCTAACCGCGCTGGGTGTAGATGATGAACGCCCGATGCTGGAGGTCTGGAACAAGACCGACCTACTGGAGGCTGACGAGAAAGAGGCTACACTGGCCCGGGCCGAGCGTGATCCGACGATCTTTGCGATTTCGGCTGTGACCGGCGAAGGGGTCGACCCGTTGCTGGCAGAGATCGCGCGGAAACTGCAAGGGGTGCGCCATCAGATCACGCTGTCTTTGGGCTTTTCCGAAGGCGACAAGCGCGCCTGGCTGTTCCGTCAGGATGTGGTTCGATCTGAAGAGCAAACTGAAGACGGGTTTGAAATCACCGTCTTGTGGACCGAGAAGCAGGCCGCGCAATACGCAGGGCTTTAAGTTCCGTCTCGACCAACTTGTCGTTGATACTCAGCCAGATCAAACCACCAGTTTGAGGACCGTATCTTGTGGCTTGAATCCAGCTCCCATTCTTCCCACCCGCGGGTCACGACCGCATTGCCCGTTTCTGTATGTTTGCCTTCAAGCGTCCAGACGAACAGGGCTCGGGGCCCGGCCCATCGCAGCATATCGCATCTCAGGTCAAGATCAGGGATCTCGGCAAACAGGTCTCGCGCCATAGCAGAAATCGCATCCTGGCCTTCCAAAGGTTCGCCGCCGTTGATCACCATCTGGCAATCCGCCGCGAAATAAGCGGCGACGGTCGCAGCGTCGCCGGAACTCCAGGCGATGGCATAGTCGCGCGCGAGGTTGTTCAGGACGTCCCGAATGCTGGCCATGATTGCCCCCTTGGTCCCAGAAGATCGGTGTCGGGATGGTAGGGGAAATTGCCCAATCGTTCCATCACGCCCCGCCAAACAGGGCGGGGAGTCGCCGAATGGGCGGATTATTGCGGGACTAAATTTGTAACGCCAACGGCGGCGGCGCGGGCCAGATCGATATCCAGCGACATCGGGATATATTCACCGCGCCGCCAAAGCTGTGCCTGATCATCGTAGTAGCGTGACAGGAAATGCCCGGATTGCCCGGTCGAAGTGATAAAGACCGAACTGTCGGGATCAGCGAAGTCATAGACGCCGCGATAGCCTGCGCCGTGCACGTTCTGGAACGGATCAGGCCCTTCGCCTGAGGTGCGACCGCGCAGCAATGTATTGTCCCCTCCGCTGGTCGATTGGCGGATGTTCACGAAATAGCGCAGCACCGGGACCTCTCCCAAAACCGGATGGTCATGGGTTGCCTGATGGGCATCGCCCCAGCGCAGCGTTTCCAGCGCGCGGCCATAGTTCTCGGCGATCCAGATCAACGCATCATCCAGCGCCAGTCGCGCCATGTCGGTGCAGGTTTCAACCGGCGCACTTTGGCGCACATCACACCAGACAGAGGCACCATCGATATCGCGGTAAACGCGTTCGATGAACAAAGGCTGCACATGTTTGTATTCACTGGCCAGCGGGCCAAGTTCATCTGCGATTAAACGGATTTGCAGCGCGCGCAGCCAGGCGGCATAGATCAGCGGTTCGGGCAGATGTTCATTCATCTCACCATTCCAGTCGGCCAACAGAGACAGGGCGATCTGGCGCTGACGTTCCGGTGTCCCCTCGGGCGCGGATTCGCCGGTAAACCACAGATCAGCCCCGATCAGCGGCAGTAGAGACCGCGCTGTGAAGCTGACCGTGTCCAGCTGCGCTTCGATAAAGCTGTCGCGGGTGTGAACCTCGCGCGATTGCATCAGACGTTCCCAACGATGGACGCGCTGGGTATCGCCCCATTCGTATGAGACATGGTTGGGAAAGGGCCGGTCGATGATCTTGTTGTTGGTGTTGCCCAACAGCCCGCCGACCGGAGACACAAATTCCGGGTTATTGGCGTAAGGCAGGCGGCCTTGCCATCGGTTGGCCTCGATCCAACCAGGTGTAGGGATGCGACCCTTGCTTTGATTGCGCAGATCGCGCTGGGGCATTGCGCCGATCAGCTTCATACCAATGGTGTCCGTATCAACCAGTGACAGGTTTTGCGAGGGTGAGATAAACAGTTCGGCAGTTTCGATGGCCTCTGATACCGAGTTCGCGTTCATCAGACCCATCGACGCGGTCATCGAAGTGTCGTTGGGGCTCAGCGCCGTCCACGACAGGGAAACGACGTGGCCCGGTGGCGTCACGGTTTCAAGATCGTAGTGGCTGCCGGGCAGCACAGGACCATTCTCGGTCCAGCGCAGGGTCAGGGTGATTGGCGCCTCGTCTTTGATTTCAATGATCGACGGGCGGGTGCGGAATTCCTTGTATCCGTCGGGCGTCAGGTATTCTTCCGGGTTGTCTGGGTTCAATTGCTCGATATGCAGGTCCTGATCGTCCAGATAGGATGAGGTGAGGCCCCAACCGAGCTGATCACTGCGCCCGCTCATGACGGCGGGAATGCCAGGGATCGTCGCTCCGATTACGCCACCGTTTTCCAGCCCCAGATGAGCCAGATACCAGATGCCGGGCGCGGTGAACCCCAGATGCGGATCGTTTGCCAGCAAAGTGCCACCGCTGGCTGAACGTGCGGGCGCTGCGGCCCAGGCGTTTGAGGCCCCCGCAAGCCCGCGTTTTGAAAAGGGCGACAGAGGCGTATCGGGCATCTCTGTGCCGGCCGCGTATTGGGGCAGGCCCGGGAACAGATCGGCATATTCCGGCAAAGCTGCAATCCCGGCACCCGGAACGTCTGGCAAAATGTCGGCAAGCCGTGCTGGGTCGTTCAACATCAACGAGGTGCGGGCGCGGAGAACTTCGTCCTGCAAGTGGCCGGATAACTGCAATCCCATCAGCTTGATTACGGCAATGCTGTCGCCCGGTTGCCAGGGCGACACCGGAGCGTTGAACAAGAACATCTCGGGCGCGCCGCGCCCCAGCGCGTCTTCGTTGATTTGGCTCAGACGGGCGTTGACGCCTGCCGCATATGCGCGCAACGCGGCTTTGGTATAGTCATCCTGGGCATCCAACGAACGATGGGCCAAGCCATACAGATCAAGGCGGCGCAGCAGCTTGTCGATGGGCACGGTACGGGCCCCGAAGATCTCGGACAAACGGCCCTGCGCGGTGCGGCGCATGACTGTCATTTGCCATAGGCGGTCCTGAGCATGGGCAAAGCCCAAGCCAAAGAACACATCCGGGTCCGTTTCCCCCAGAATATGGGGGACGTTTGCGGTATCCCGTATGATCTCAACAGGGGAGGATAACCCTTTTACTTCAAGGGTTTGATCATAGTCGGGCAGAGACTGGCTGGCCAGGTAGTAGATCAAACCTATCGCTGCAAGCACCAGCAGGATCAGGCCTGAGGTGATACGCACCAGCCAGCGAAAAACAAGACCCATAGTTGCCCCACTTACCCGTTCAGTTTCTGTTTGCGTCAAGACTAAAGGATGGGGCCCTTAACCGAAAGAGGAACGCGGCGGGAACTTGCGTCAAACCCGGACAAAGACAAACCCCGCCGCAAATACAACGACGGGGTTGGCCAAGGGGGGTGGTATAACTGGTTCAGGGAATGATGCGGGTGTACTTGGTGCCTTCGACCGTGGCACCGATTTGCAGACCGGCCTGTCCGAAGACGGCGGCCAAAACCGGTGAACGCAGCGTTGTGGTGTCGGTCGACAGGGATTCACCCTGATCGCTGACCACGTAGCCCACATCGGCCCCGGCGGTCCAGCCGCTGGAGCGGCGGAAATCATTCAGCGCGTCTTCGGTCATGAAGAACAGCACATGGGCGTATTGCTGGGCCCCGATTTGCAGACCCGCAGTGCCCTTGACGGCCGAGTAGTAGTCAACCGATGCATCATTGATACGTAGTGCGCCGCGACCATATCCACCACCAAAGACAAATCCGGCTTCGGTGATCAAAGGCATGACCAGCAAGCCATTGGCTTTGTTGGCAATTTCAACTGTGTTGGGGTAACGGCTATACATTTCGGTCAAGGTTGCATCGACGCGCGCATCAATCGTCGCAGCGTTCGAGTTGCCTACTCCGTTGCCGCAAGCGGCGGTCACGGTCAGACCGGCCATGCTAAAGGCAAAGCCGCGACGGCTTAGTCGGGGGGTTGGGGAACTGCTCATGTTTCCTGTCTCTTGTATTATGTGCCTGATATGTCGGGTGATCCCGATCTTATGTGCAAGAATACGCCGATTGCCGCGTCATGTCACGGGAAAGCTTTGGTCTGTCCAGCGGAGATCGGCGAAATGCCGCGACAAACTGGGGTTTTAGCCCTGCATGATGCGCGCGACTTGTGGGGCGAAATAAGTCAGGATGCCATCACATCCGGCGCGTTTGAACGCCAGCAAACTCTCCAGCATCACCTTGTCTCCATCGATCCACCCGTTTTGCGCTGCCGCCTGGATCATCGCGTATTCACCCGAGACCTGATAAGCATAGGTCGGTGCGCCAAACGTGTCTTTTACGCGCCGACAGATATCAAGATAGGGCATGCCGGGCTTGATCATCACCATATCGGCCCCTTCGGTCAGATCGCGTTCGATCAGGCGCAGGGCTTCGTTCGAATTTGCCGGGTCCATCTGATAGGTCTTTTTGTCGCCCGTCAGCGCACCGGAAGCGCCCACCGCATCGCGGAAGGGCCCGTAAAAGGCGCTGGCATATTTTGCGGCGTAGCTGAGGATCATCACGTTTTGGTGGCCTGCGTCCTCCAGCGCTGTACGCATCGCTCTGATCCGGCCATCCATCATATCAGAAGGTCCGATGATATCGGCCCCGGCCTCTGCCTGCGCAAGGGTCATCTTGACCAGTGCCTCAATGGTCTGATCATTCACGATCTCGCCATCCACCACATAACCGTCATGGCCGTTGATGTTGTACGGATCCAGCGCAACATCGGTCATGATTGCAATGTCCGGCGCCGCCGCTTTGATAGCGCGGATGGCCCGGTTCGACAGGTTGTCAGGGTTCCAGGCCTCGGCGCAGTCTTCGGTTTTCAGCGCCGCGTCGGTATAGGGAAAAATGCAAATCGCAGGGATACCAAGCCCTTGCGCTTCAACTGCTGCCTTCGCAATCAGATCGACCGAACGGCGCATTACGCCGGGCATCGACAGGACAGGTTCTTCGACCCCTTCACCATCGCGCACGAAGACGGGCCAGATCAGATCATCTGTGGTCAGCGTGCTTTCGCGCACCAGCGCCCGGATTGCACCAGATTGCCGCGCCCGACGAAAGCGGGTCAAAGGGTAGGGGGCGATGGTTGGTTTCATGGCGCGTGCTCCTTGAACATTGCCGCATTGGGTGGCATGAATTCGCCAAGGGCTCAAGGGTACCAATGAACGCGCCGCTGCGATAGAACCCCCTGAGGATTTGAATAAAGGGCTGGGTTTGGACTGGTACACCTCGATCTTCGAACTCATCGACATGCGCAGCTTTTCGAATCTGTGGTTCTGGATCGTCCTTGCAGTGATATGGTCGACGGCCAGCCATTGGGTGATGGGGGTGCCCTACGATTTGGTCGTTCGCGCGCGTCGGGTTGGCGGCCAGGTCGAAGTTGACCTGCTGGATATCGTGCGGATCAACACCAATCGTTTGCTCTATTTCCTTGAAATGTCCGGGGTTATTATGTTGGCGTTGGTTTGCTTTGTATTTACCGGCATGGCGACGATGGGCTTTTACTATGGGGTCGAGTTTGCGCAGGCGCTATTCCTATTGATGTTTCCAATGGCCATCGTCACGCTGATTAACATCTTTCACGCCCGCCGCTTACGGCAGCATGAACTGACCATGGACAGGGTCGCAAAATCCCTGTCGCGCTGCCGTTTATACACGCAAATCATCGGCATGATCTCAATACTGGTCACTTCGCTCTGGGGCATGTATCAGAACCTCTCGATTGGCGTTCTGGGATAGCAAAATCTGAAAGGCAAGGCGATGAAGGCTCCGAACCACGTGACAGTCGGCGGCGCCCCGGAAGGGTATGATGCGCAGCTTGTTCTGAACGAGATTGCGCGTTCTGGGGCTCCAGTCTGCCACGTCGCCCGCGATGATAAACGGATGGAGGCGATGCGCGCCGCATTGGCCTTCTTTGCGCCCGATCTGCCCGTCTTGGTGTTTCCCGGATGGGATTGTCTGCCATATGACCGGGTTTCTCCTAACGCCGACATAGCAGCGGCCCGGGTGGCGACGTTGGCGGCTTTGGTCCACCAGATGCCGGATCGGTTCGTATTGCTGACCACGCTGAATGCCGCGACGCAACGGGTGCCTGCGCGGGATGTGCTGCGCGAGGCTGCGTTTACGGCGCGTGTGAACCACCGGGTAGATGAGGATGCACTGCGACAGTTTCTGGTGCGCATGGGGTTCACCCAAAGCCCCACGGTGATGGAACCTGGTGACTACGCCATACGTGGCGGCATCATCGACATCTTCCCGCCGGGTGAATCCGGCCCCGTCCGATTGGACCTGTTCGGAGACGTTCTGGACGGCGCGCGCCGCTTTGATCCGGTCTCGCAACTTACTACCGAAAAGCTTGAAGTGGTCGAGCTTGCCCCCGTCTCCGAAGTCATTCTGGACGAGGCAGCCATCACCCGGTTCCGTCAGAACTATCGCATCGAATTCGGTGCGGCGGGTACGGATGATCCGCTCTATGAAGCCGTCAGCGCGGGTCGCAAACATCAGGGCATCGAACACTGGCTACCGTTCTTTCACGAGAAGCTTGAGACCTTGTTCGACTATCTGCCCGGTGCAACCATCTCGCTGGACGATCAGGTCACTCCAGCGCGGCTGGCGCGTTGGGCCTCGATTGAGGACCAATATGAAACCCGCCGTCTGGCGCTGGAAAATCGCTCGCGCATGGATACGGTTTACAAGCCGACCCCGCCCGGACTGCTCTATCTGGATGACGCGGAATGGGAGCAAGTCGTAGGCGACCGTCGGGTGATGCAGTTCAGCCCGCTGCCGCAGGCCAGCGGGCCGGGCGTCATAGATGCAGGCGGTCGGATTGGGCGCAACTTTGCCCCGGAACGCCAGCAGGAAAGCATTAGCCTATTTGGCGCTCTGGCCAGCCATATCACCAACAAGGTTATCAAAGGCCCGGTCCTGATCGCGTCTTATTCTGAGGGTGCGCGTGAACGTCTGACAGGCCTGATCGAGGATGAAGGTTTGGCCGAGGCCATCCCGGTCACCAACGGCACTCGCGTCGGCAAGCGTGGGCTGCATCTGGCGGTCTGGGCACTGGAACACGGGTTCGAAACCCCTGACCTGACCGTGATTGCCGAGCAGGATGTGCTGGGCGACCGCCTGATCCGTCAGCCCAAGAAACGGCGCAAGGCTGAGAACTTCCTGACCGAAACCCAATCGCTGTCCCCCGGCGATCTGGTGGTTCACGTCGATCACGGTATTGGCCGTTACATGGGCATGGAGGTGGTAACCGCCGCAGGTGCGGCTCACGAATGTTTGCTGTTGGAATATGCAGAACAATCAAAGCTGTATCTGCCGGTTGAAAACATCGAACTGCTGTCGAAATACGGCCATGACGAAGGCCTGCTGGACCGTCTGGGCGGCGGCGCATGGCAGGCCAAGAAGGCCAAACTGAAAGAGCGCATCCGCGAAATGGCGGATAAGCTGATCCGCATTGCTGCTGAACGTGCCTTGCGCAAGGCTCCGGTGATGGACCCGCCCCCCCACGCGTGGGACGAGTTTAGTGCTCGGTTCCCATACCAAGAAACTGACGACCAGCTACGGGCGATCTCAGAAGTCATGGAAGATATGCACTCTGGTGCGCCGATGGATCGCCTGATCTGCGGCGATGTGGGATTTGGCAAGACCGAGGTCGCCATGCGCGCGGCCTTTGTCGCGGCCATGTCTGGTGTTCAGGTGGCGGTGGTTGCGCCGACCACATTGCTGGCGCGTCAACACGCAGCCAGTTTTAAGGAACGGTTCCGGGGTTTCCCTTTGGAAGTCCGGCAATTATCGCGTTTCGTCTCAACGAAGGAAGCGCAACAAACCCGCGATGGGATGGCACGTGGGACAGTGGACATTGTGATCGGTACCCATGCGCTGCTGGCAAAGGGGGTACGGTTCCATAATCTGGGTCTGCTGATCATTGACGAAGAACAGCATTTCGGTGTGGGTCACAAGGAACGCTTGAAACAACTGCGCTCGGATATTCACGTCCTGACCCTGACCGCAACGCCGATCCCGCGGACGCTACAACTGTCGCTGACCGGCGTGCGGGACCTTTCGATCATCGGCACGCCGCCTATCGACCGGCTGGCTATCCGCACCTATGTCAGCGAGTTTGACGCAGTGACGATCCGCGAGGCGCTGCTGCGTGAGCACTATCGCGGCGGGCAAAGCTTCTATGTGGTCCCGCGCATATCCGACCTGCCCGAGATCGAGGAGTTTCTGAAGGAACAGCTGCCCGAGCTGACCTATGTGGTCGCGCATGGACAGATGGCAGCAGGCGAACTCGACGACCGGATGAACGCGTTTTATGACGGCAAATATGACGTGCTGCTGGCCACGACGATTGTGGAAAGCGGACTGGATATCCCGACCGCCAACACGATGGTTGTGCACCGGGCGGATATGTTTGGCCTTGCTCAGCTTTATCAAATTCGCGGTCGGGTTGGGCGCTCAAAAACCCGCGCCTATGCTTACCTGACCACCAAGCCGCGCCAGAAACTGACTGCTACGGCCGAAAAACGCCTGCGGGTTCTGGGCTCTCTGGATACGCTTGGGGCGGGGTTCACTCTGGCCTCTCAGGACCTCGACATTCGCGGGGCCGGCAACTTGTTGGGCGAAGAACAATCCGGCCAGATGCGCGACGTGGGCTATGAACTCTACCAGTCGATGTTGGAAGAAGCGATTGCCAAGATCAAAGCGGGTGAGATGGAGGGGCTGTCGGATGCCGACGATCAATGGGCCCCGCAGATCAATCTGGGCGTCCCGGTTCTGATCCCCGAGGACTACGTGCCCGATCTGGATGTGCGGTTGGGCCTTTATCGCCGTCTGTCCTCGCTGTCGACTAAGGTAGAACTGGAAGGCTTTGCAGCTGAACTGATCGACCGGTTCGGTTCATTGCCGAAAGAAGTGAACACATTGATGCTGGTCGTGCGGATCAAGGCGATGTGCAAACGGGCCGGGATTGCCAAGCTGGACGGCGGACCAAAAGGTGCGACCATCCAGTTCCACAATGACAAATATGCCTCGCCCGAGGGGTTGGTTGAATTCATCCAGAACCAGCGCGGTCTGGCCAAGGTCAAAGACAACAAGATTGTGGTCCGGCGCGACTGGAAGAAAGACAGCGACAAAATCAAAGGAGCCTTCGCCATTGCCCGTGATTTGGCGGAAAAGCTGATGGCCCAGAAGAAAAAGGCGAAAGCCTAGTCGCCGGTTACAAAGGTGCAAAGCTGCCAGTCGCCTGCGTCGGATTTCACAAAAGCGGCCCGGTAGCCGACCATGGACCACAGAAAATCGCTGTGCATATAGCCGAATGTGCCATCGGTCAGTCGCACCAGTTGGTATTCGGCCCCTTCCTGATAGTCGGGGATCAGGACGACCTCGTGGCTGATGAAATCCACGATGGCCCCGCTTCGCGCCGGTGAACGACGCAGTGTGACCCGGTCTCCGGTGACAAAATAGGCTAGAAACGGGTCCAGCGCAGCGGGCAGACTGATCCGCCATTGATGCGGCATCCAGAACTCGCCCTGATCGTCGAAGTAACCGGGTTGGGACAGGGTGTTTTCTAGCGCGGACCAGTATTCCGCACGCATATCGTCGGCCTGATCCCGATATTCCTCTTCCAAAGTTTCGGGCGGCACCGTCAGGCTTTCGCGAAATGCTTCGGGGCCGCTTTCGGTGCCGTGGCTGATATAGATATCCGGGCAGGCGGCGGCGATCACGGCCTCGGTATCGCGGGCGACGACTTTGGTCAGAAGATCATCTCGGAACGCGGCGAGCGACGGGTCATTGCCAGCCTGATCCACAGGAGGAAAGCTTTGGCGGTCTGCCCAGGCTGGTGCGCAAACAAGGACAGCCAGCGCAGATATAAGTGATTTCATTCAGCAGCTCTCATTGCGGCTTGGGCGCAGAAACAGGACGCGCCGACGGCACCATCGGCCCGCGCCAGCGCAAGGTCAAGCCGTTGTTTGATCTGTTTGATTTCAACTGACTCGCCACGCGCCTTCAGGCAGTCATGAAGGCCCTTCAGGCTCCAGACGTTGTCCGGGTGGATCGAGGCGCGGCTGAGGTCGCCGCCCAGACCCAAGTCCTCGCGATAAACCGCTTCAGCCTCGGCCACATGGCCCTGTTCGAACAGCAAGGCCCCAAGGGCGTGGCGCGTGGGTTGCATCCAGCCCCACGGCTCATCATAGGGCAGGGCGTCGTCCAGCTCGACCGAGCGGCGCAGATGGGCGAAGGCGATCTCGAAATTGCCTTTGCGGTACTCAATCTCGCCGCGCAGCATCTCGGTTGCGACCTCCAGCAGATCGATGACGCGGTTGTTGTGCAGCCGGCGCGCCTCGGGCACGCAGGCTTTGGCGCTGAGGAACAGCTGTTCTTCGGCCTCGGCCTGCGCCACATCGCCGGTTGCGGCATGGGCGATGGCGCGGGCGTAATGGGTGGTTGCCGTCAGCGTGCGGAACAGGTCGGGGTCTTCGGGCAGGTCCAGGGCCTTGGCCTCGGCCCAGCGGCCAAAGCGGATCAGGATATGAGGACCCATCGACATGTAGCTTTCGAAGAAATCCGCCATGGGCGGGCTTTCGACGCGCAGCATTTCTTCGGGCGTAGTGTCCCACATGGATTGATTGGCCCGGATCGCAGGTTCGATCTGTCCCAGAAACAGCGCGCCATAGATGGCGAAGTGATAATTGTGCAGTCGGTAACCGGTGTAAATGTTGAACGCACCTTCCCGCTCATAGTACTTAATGTCGGCGATTGAGGCCTTTTCGTTCCAGTGCACCACGTTCTGATAGTGCCCGCAAAGCACGTCGATATGGGTGGGCATATGCACCAGATGCCCGGCATCGGGGACCAGCGTGCGAAGCACGTCGCCTGCTTTCAGAGCCTTCTCTGGGGTTGGGGACATCTCCATCAGATGAACGTAAAGATGCAGCAGACCGGGATGGGACATAGCGGCGGGGTCATGCTCCATTGCCCATTCCAGCGCCTCTTGCGCCTCGAGTGTGGCGGCCCCGTCGGCGGGTTTGCCGGTGCTCAGGTCCCACATTTTCCAGGGGGTCAGGTTCAGCAGGGATTCGACGTAGATGGTGCGTAGGTCCAGATGTTCTGGCTGGGTGGCGAAGGCTGCGCGCATGGCGTCGGCAAAGTCGAAATCCCATCGATGCATATCTTCTACCGGATCGCGTTGCGGGTAACGCGTGGGCAGAGCCTGGATCAGCACCTTTTCAACTTCGGTGCATCCATCCAACAGCGCTAAGGCTTGCCGTGTCGCATCGTAAGCCTTAGCCAACGCTTCTTGCCGCCCTCGGTCGTCCTGCAAATCCCAAGGCAGGTTATAGTTCGGCCCGGCAGCATAGGCGACGCCCCAATGGGCCATGGCGCAATTGGGATCATGTGTGACAGCCTTTTCGAAACATGCCACCGCTTCAGTGTGATTGTAGCCATAGGTCCAGACCAGACCACGGTCGAACCATTGTTGCGCTTCGGTTGAGGACGTGGTCACAGGACAGGTATGGCTGCCCAGATCATAATCATAGCTCATTGCAGAAGCTCCCCCCGAATTTGGAAGCAGGGTAACGCGATTTAACCTGTCTGCACAGGGTCAGGCGGAAATCTGTTTTCGATCCGACCCATGTGAACCATCAAGCCAAAGGCCGTGATACACATGGTCAGAATGCCAATTGTCAAAGGCGTGATCGAGCCGTCGAACAGCAACCCGATTGGGGCGGCAATGGCGGCGGCCAGCACGGTGGCGACCGATCCGATCACCGAAGCGGCCATGCCCGCAATATGGCCCATCGGCTCCATCGCGATGGCGTTGAGATTGCCCATGGTCACCCCAGCCATGAAGAACACAGTTGTCTGCCATGCCACAAATAAGGCGAAGGACGCGTCGGGTGACATTGGCATGACGCTCAGCGTTATCACCAGCGTCGTGATCAGAATCTGACCACCCAAAGCCCAGGTCACCATACGGCGCATTCCGATACGCACAACCAACGCGGCGTTCAGCAGGCTGGCTGAACCTGAGATCAAAGCCACAAAGCCAAACCAGAACGGAAAGCTGTCAGCGCGATCATGGATCACGTCATAAACAGGCTGCACCATGGTCAACATGGTGAACAAGATGCCCATGCAGAGGGTCTGCACCAGGATCGAGAGACGCACGGTGGGATGGGCAAACATCTCTTTCGTGGCGGCAACCATGAGGGGCAGGCGGAAGGGGCGGCGGTTCTCGACCGGCAGCGACTCTGGCAGGCGGGTGCCCATCCAGATGCAGACGATCAGCGCGAACAGAATGAACAGGGCAAATATGCTGCGCCATCCGGACAGGGCGATAACACCTGCGCCCAGCATCGGGGCGGCGGCTGGGACCAGCGTGAAGATCATCATGGCGATCGAGATGATCCGAGCCATGATCCGACCGGAATACAGATCGCGAATGATCGCCATCGCCACAACGCGCGGACCTGCGGCGCCAAGGCCCTGCGCCACGCGGGCGGCCAGAACCAGCTCGAGCGACGAACTGGCCCAAGCCACGGCAGAGGCCACGATATAAAGCACGACACCACCATAGATCACCGGCTTGCGCCCAAATGCATCTGACAGGGGTCCAGTGAAGAAGGTCCCGATCCCCATACCCAACACAAAGGATGTCAGGATCAACTGCGCGCGGTTGATATCATCCGGGCTGAGCTGCGCGCCAATCTCGGGCAGGGCGGGCAGCATCGAATCGATTGAAAAGGCGATGGTCGAGAACATCATTGCGATCAGCGCAATGAATTCCCCTCGGGACATGCGATTGGCCATGGGCGCTCCTTACCTGTTCGCGCTATCACGGCAGATCAGGTTGCGCCAGACCGGAATTTTGCACAGAGCTCTGTGCTTCTATGCAGAGGAAGCCTCAATTTGAGACATGATCTCGCCAATCACTTTCTCCCACATTTCAGGGGGTTGAGCACCTGGAACGGCGTGTTGATTGGCAACGATGAAGGTCGGAACAGAACCAACACCCATTTCGCGTGAATGGGTATCGCGGTTGCGGATATCTTCGCGGTCGGCGTCGGATTTCAACAGTTTCAGCACCACTGCCGCATCCATACCTGCACTGTCGGCAATGTCAGACAGAACCTCCGGGTCACCGATATCGCGGGCCTGAACGAAATAGGCGTCGAACAGAGCATCGACAACGGCGTTCTGCTTTCCCTCGATCCCGGCCCAGTGGATCAGGCGATGTGCGTCCAGAGTGTTCGGCGTACGCTTCATCCCTTCAAAGTCGATCCTGAGGCCCGCATTCTCGGCATGTTCAACGACGGGTGCATAGGCGCGCACCGCACCGTCCTTGCCGCCGAATTTCCGTTCCAGATATTCGCGCCGATCCATGCCAGCATCCGGCATATCGGGGTTCAGTTGGAACGGGTGCCACTCGATTACAAAGGGGTGGTCCGGCACCTTTGCCAAGGCCTTGTCCAGATGGGTTTTGCCGATGTAGCACCACGGGCAGATCGGATCGGACAGGATATCAAGCTTGACGGTCTGAGTCATTCGGAGGTCGCCTTGAAATAGGCCGGCAATGCGCGGCGCAGGAGTTTGCCGTTGCCGCCGGTCGGCAACTCGGGAAGGTGAACGAAGGCGCGCGGTTGTTTGTAGCGTGCCAGATTGGCTTGGACATAGGCGCGCAAAGCGTCCTCGTCCAGCCTTTGGGGCCCAGTATAGAAGGCTGCTATCACAAATGTGTCCGGTTTGACTTCAACCGCTGCGGCCCCGACCTGTGTGATGCCGGGATAGCGGGACAGGACGGATTCGACCTCTACCGGCGAGACGCGATAGCCGCTTGCATTCATCATATCATCGACCCGCCCCAGATAGGTGATCTGCCCATCGACGGCCATGGCCCCATGATCGCCGGTCAGGAACCAGTCGCCCTGCATACGCTGCTCGACCTCATCCGGTGCGTTGATATAGGTCAGCATCAGGCCTGGGTCAGATCGATGGATGGCGATGGTGCCATCCTGTCCTTGTGGAACGGGACCCTCCGGCCCAAGGATCGCAACGCGGCGACCGGGTTGTGGCTGTCCCAGCGCTTCACCACGTGCGGGATGCGCCGGGTTGGAGGAGATGAAGGTCGAGCATTCTGACATTCCATAGGCCTCGAAAAGGTCGGTGCCAGTGGCGGACTGCCAGCGTTTATGTAACTGCGGAGACAGCTTTTCTCCGGCGCAAAGCCCATGGCGCAGATCGGGCAGATCGATCTGTTCCGGGCCTTGCAGCATCTTTCGGAAAACACCGGGTGCGGCGGCAAAGATCGTAGCGCGGCTGCGCCCTAGCAATCCAGGCAGCGCGGCGAGGTCGGTGCCGGGTTCCGGGATCAGAGCCGTCGCGCCGATGGTCCATGGATCCATCAACCCCGTGCCCAGCGTGTAGGTCCAGTTGAACGCCCCGGCGTGGCACAGGCGATCCTGCTGCGTCAACCCATACCAGCCATCCATCATCATCTGTCGTGCCCATATGGCACGGTGGGCGTGGGCCACAGCACTCGGTTTGCCCGATGTGCCCGAGGTGTAAACCACATAGGCCAGCCGCTCGGGGTCACCCAGATCAAACTCGGCAGAGGGCAGGTCGCGCATCGCTTGCAGTGCCGAAAGGTCGATTTGATGCGGATGCGTAGCGCAGGCCACGGATGGATCACGCAGGATGACAGACGGGGAAAGATCGGAAATGATGCGCGCCGTTTCCGGTTCGGTCAGTTGCGACGAGGTTGGTACCGGCACGATCCCCACCGCGATCGCACCAAGATAAGAGATTGGGAAATCGACGGTGTTTCCCAACCGCATCAACGCGATATCACCGGGTTTCAAACCCGCCCGCAACAGGCCAGTGCCCGTTCCCAGGACGGCGCGGTTTAAACGGTTATAGCTCCAGTCATCCGTGCCGTTCGCACCCAGAACGGAGAGGGCCGTTTTGTCTGACAAGCGATCCGCATGGCGCAGCACATGGGCGGCCAGATTGAACGGAATGGGGCAGGGCGCGGGTGGCCCCTGATCAAAGATCGATAACATGCAGTCTGGCTAACGCGGCGTCTGCTGCGTTGCAAGCAGGGCTGGCTGGTCCTATAGAAAGGCCATGAGCACGCAAGATCCCAAATCCCTAATCCGCATTGCCCGCGAATCCGGCGTTGAGGCCGAGGTTGAACCTCTGGACCTTGGCGTGCGCGTGCGCGAGTTGCGCAAGGCGCGCAACTGGACGCTGGAACAGGCGGCCACGCAGGCCGGGTTGGCGCGCTCGACCCTCAGCAAGATCGAAAACGGGCAGATGTCGCCCACCTATGATGCGTTGAAAAAGCTGGCCATCGGGTTGGAGATTTCGGTGCCGCAACTGTTCACGCCACCACAGCGGGATCAGGTGATCGGGCGCATGGCAGTGACTCGGGTAGGGGATGGCACGGCCCATGCCACCGCAACTTATGAGCATGAGCTGCTGGCAGAGACGCTGACCAAGAAGCAGATGTTGCCCTACCGCGCGCGGGTGCGCGCGAGGTCAATGGACGAGTTTGACGGCTGGGTGCGCCATGATGGTGAAGAATTCTTGTATGTGCTGACGGGTGTTGTGCGACTGTATACCGAGTTTTACGAGCCTGTTGAAATGCGCCGGGGGGATAGTGCCTATTATGATGGCAGCATGGGGCACAATGTCGTGTCGGTCAGCGACGAAGATGCCACGATCCTGTGGGTGACGTCACTTGGCTAAGGCTGCGTGCGCCAGTTCGTGGTTTAGGCGTTCGGTGAACAGGAAATCCTCGACCTCTTCATGGGCTTCATTCACCGTCAGATGATGGCGTTCGGCCAGATAGGCCTCGAACCGTTCACGATTGTTCCAGACGCTGTCCATGTCCTGATCTCTCAGGTTTGGAAAACGCCGTTTTGCGCGGGCATAGGTAGCGCCCAGCTCTTTCGTAAGTTCTGCCCAGTTCAACATGTGCGAGCCTCCCGTGATCCGACCTGGACTGCTCTCCCCCACCGATAGGGTACGAAGCTGTTACAGTAACGTGAGACATGACAAAATGTCGCAGGTGTTGTGCGGGTTGTTTGCCAAAGAAAAACCCGCTGCGGGTCGTCCGCAACGGGCCTTTGGACCTGAGTTTGTGAGTGAGTGGTAGCCGGTCCGATGTAACGAGGTCAGGGTCAATGTCCCGCCTGTTTAGGTGTCTGATATGAAAGAGCTAATTTTCTGCGGATCGTGTGTTTCCCTACGCTCAGGCTATATCACTAGAATATGATGAGTAAAGTGAATTGATGACTATGGTCGGAAACCTACCAAATTTAGATGTCTGAGACGTATGTTGCCGATCTTTGTTTATCACCACACTAAACATGGGGCGTATGTCACCCTGTGCCGATTATTGCCGAAGCAGGATAGCAAAAGGGTTGGGGCGCGATCAGAGCCTCGCATCCAGTGTTCGGTTCAACAGGCCATTCGCTTTGTCAGGCTTTTGGTGCGACGCAAAGGGGCTTAACCTTCGTACCACCAGATCTCTGGCATGTATTGCGGCCCGTCGCCGTAGATCGGCAGCGTTTCGGGGAACTTCAGTTCCCTGATATGCGCGATACGGCCAACATCGAAATTCCAGATCGGAATGACATACCGACCTGCTGTCAGAACCCGGTCCAGCGCGCGGGTGGCGGCCACGAAATCCTCGCGGGATTCCGAGGCCAGCATGGCATCGATCATCCCGTCCACAGCCGGTGAGACAACGCCCATAAGGTTGCGCGTTCCTGGCGTATTGGCGCTTTCGCTGCCCCAATACAGGCGCTGTTCATTACCCGGAGACAGGGACAACGCACGGCGGAAGGGGGTCATGTCAAAGTCTTGCGCGTCGATACGAGAGGTGTACTGCGCGTCATCGACCTTTGTGACCGTCAATTGAATCCCAAGACGTTCCAGAGCACGCGCATATATTTCTGCGATCACACTGACATCCTGTACCACGTTCAGGCTGCCTTGACTGATCACAAGTTCTATTTTGAAGGGCATACCATCAGTATTGCGCAGTTGACCATCCTGAATGGTCCAGCCAGCCTCTTCCAGCAGGCCCAGCGCTTTGCGAATACTGCGGCGATTGCGCTCGGTGCCATCCCCCTCGGGCAGCTCATAGCCTTCCAGCGTGCCCGGCGCTAAATCAGAGGCATACGTTTCCAGCAGTTGTTCCACACGACCGGTGGCTGGGCCCGGCTTCATGCCTAGCTCAGAACCTGAGAAATAAGAGGTTATTCTTGGCTGCGCACTTCCCGTGATGGTGTCGTTGATAAACTCGAAATTGAACGCCAGCGTCAGGGCCTCGCGCACGCGCCGATCATCGAATGGAGCTTTGCGAGTGTTCATGACAAAACCAGTCATGCCAGAGGGTTTTTGATGCGGGATTTCGGTTTTTACAACGTCTCCACGTCGCACTGCAGGGAAGTCATACTGAGTGTTCCACTTGTCTGCGTTGAACTCACGCACGGCCGATAGCTCACCGGCCTTGAACGCTTCGAAAGCGACTGTTCCATCACCATAAAACTCGATCCTCATCTCATCCAGGTTCATCGTACCGCGGCGGAATGGGATGTCTGCGCCCCAATAGTCAGGGTTTCGGCGCAGGTTGACGTATCGGCCCGCCTCAAAGTCATCGATCACGTAGGGGCCGGTGCCGATCGGGATGTCTTGCAGCGGGGCGTCGGCAAAGCTCTTGCCCTCCCACTGAGCCTTTTTGAGGATCGGCCGCAGCCCAGCGATCAGCGCCAATTCGCGATCAGGTTCATTGAACGAAATCCGGACCGTGCGCGGGCCGGTTGCTTCTATATTGTCGATCTTGGACCACAGACCGCGATAACGCAGATGACCTTCGGTGCCCAGTGTCTGGAACGACCAGATCACATCCTCGACCGTGACCGGTGTTCCGTCGGAGAACGCAGCCTCTTCCCGAAGCGTGAATTCGACCCAGGACCGGTCCGGCGCCGTCTCAACCGATTCGGCTAACAGCCCGTAAAGAGTGAAAGGTTCGTCCCAGGACCGGCCCATCAGGCTTTCATGGGTCCAAAATCGCAATTGCCAGGGAGAGGTGCCTTTTTGCACAAACGGGTTCAAACTGTTATAGCCGCCCGTATTCCCAAAAACGACCTTGCCACCTTTGGGCGCATCTGGATTTGCATAGGGCAGAGACACAAAATCCGGTGGTAGAGCCGGATCGCCATACATAGCTATGCCATGTGACGAATCTGCTTGGGCCAAAGGGGCGGCCAAAATGCAGGCGATTCCCGCTGCGAGTGAACGAAGAGGGCGTAGAAAATCCGGGCTCATTTTGGAAACAATCCTGCTCTGGCCTTATTTTGTTGGGTATCATCGTACCGATGATTTTTCTTATTTTCAAACTTTTAGCTTGGATGAAGGCATGGAATTGCTTATAAAGGTCTCACTGCTCGATAGGTTTCTTGCCTGTATGAAACCTGCCTCAATAACTTAACGCCCGCTTCGTGCGGGCGTTTTTTTTGACTACGGCGAGCCGTATCAGCGCGAGACTTTATCGGCGTCTTTCCCCGTTTTCTTTGCAGGTGCAGCATGGCATGCTGCGTTTGAACAGAGGTCAGCGGAGAATGGTTATGAGCCTGTCGGGAAAAACAGCGATCATCACGGGGTCGAATTCAGGGATTGGATTGGGCATTGCGCGCGAACTGGCCAAAGCCGGGGCAGATGTGGTCTTAAACTCATTCACGGATCGGGATGAGGATCATGCGCTCGCTGCCGAGATCGCAAAAGAAACGGGAACCAAAACACGTTACATCAAGGCCGACATGTCCAAGGGCGATGAATGTCGGGGCCTGATCGCGCAGGCCGGGGCTTGCGATATCCTGGTGAATAACGCGGGCATTCAGCACGTCTCGCCCATTGATCAGTTCCCGGTCGAGAAATGGGATGCGATTATCGCGATCAACATGAACTCAGCTTTTCATACCACGGCAGCAGCTTTGCCTTTGATGCGTGCCGCAGGTTGGGGACGGATCGTCAATATCGCGTCGGCCCATGGTCTGACGGCTTCGCCCTACAAGACGGCCTATGTCGCAGCCAAGCACGGCGTTGTCGGGATGACCAAATCGGTTGCTCTGGAGACAGCGCAGGAGCCGATCACCTGTAATGCGGTTTGTCCGGGCTATGTGTTGACGCCGCTGGTTGAGGCGCAAATCCCCGACACGATGAAGGAATACAACTTGAGCCGCGAGGACGTGATCAAGAATGTCATGTTGGAGCGGCAGCCTTCCAAGGAGTTCGCCACGGTCGAGCAACTGGGTGGCACAGTGCAATTCCTGTGTTCCGATGCGGCGGCGCAGATCACAGGTACGACGATCTCGGTGGATGGGGGCTGGACGGCTTTGTGAGCTATCATGGGGGCTCTGCCCCCATACCCCCGGGATACTTTTGGCCAGATGAAGAGGTGGAACCATGAAACGGATCAATCTGGCATTGCAAGGTGGTGGGGCGCATGGGGCCTTCACCTGGGGCGTTCTTGACCGAATTCTGGATGAAGAGGATATCGAGGTTGCGGCGATCACCGGAACCTCGGCCGGGGCGTTGAACGGGGCGGCGTTCAAATCGGGGATGGTGCATGCAGGCCGCGACGGCGCGCGGGCGCGATTGGATGAGTTGTGGAAACAGATGGGCGCTGTGGGGGACATGCGCGTGACCAACTGGTTTCGCGGGTTGGAGCCGTCCAGCATTGCGCAGACCATGGAATATTCGCTGCCCTATTCGGTGGGCGAGGCCTGGTCGCGGATGGTGTCGCCTTATGCCTATGGGCCGTTCTTTTCCAACCCGCTTGAGCCCGTTGTTGACCGGTTCAACTTTGAAGAAGTCTGCGCCGATCAGGGGCCACGCCTGTTTGTCTGTGCAACCTGCGTGCGCAGCGGCAAGATCCGTGTGTTCACGGGCAGCGAGATATCGACAGATGCTATTCTGGCCTCGGCCTGTTTGCCGACCTTGTTCAAGGCGGTTGAGATTTATGACCCAGAGACCGAGCGGATCGAAGCCTATTGGGATGGCGGGTATACGGGTAACCCGGCCTTGTATCCTTTGTTCGGTGATGACCTGCCGGATGATGTGGTGATTGTGAATATCAACCCGCTGGAACGAGATGAATTGCCCATCACGCCGCAACAGATTCAGAACCGCATCAACGAGATTAGTTTTAATTCTTCGCTGTTTCGCGAGTTGCGGGCGATCAGTTTTGTGCAGCGCTTGTTGCAAGAAGGTAAACTGAAAGCGGGTGAGATGAGCCGTGTGTTAGTGCACATGATCGCGGATAACGACCTGATGAACAGCCTGTCTGTTGCCACCAAGACGGTGCCCAACCCGGTGATCCTGCATAAGCTGAAACAGGCAGGTCGGGATGCTGCGGATGGGTTCCTGTCACGGCACAAGGATGATCTTGGGCAGAACAGTACCGTCGATCTGCCTGCGATGTTCGGCTGATCACTCGGGCGGTTGGGTCGGGTCTTTTTCGTTCGGATAGACCAGCCCGGCCGAGATCACCAGTTTAGCCGCATCTTCGATGCTCATATCCAGCAAGATGACGTCTTCCTCTGGGAAGAACAGCAAGAAGCCCGAGGTCGGGTTGGGTGTGGTCGGAATGAATACGCTCAGCAGGTCGCCGCCGGTTTCGGCCCTGACATTGACTTCGCCCTTGGCTGTGGTCGACACGAACCCGATGGCCCAGATGCCGCGACGTGGGTATTGAACAAGACAGGCTTTTTCAAAGGACCGCTCGGTCTGGGCGAACACGGTTTCCGAGATTTGTTTGATCCCGGAATAGATCGATCGCACGATGGGCATGCGATTTACCAGGCCTTCAGCGAATGAGATCAACGAGCGGCCAAGGATGCCCTTAGCGATCCAACCGACCAGAATCGTGAAGATCAGGAAGATAATGACGCCAACGCCGCGCAGGTTGATACCCACATATTGCTCAGGCTGGAATTGATGTGGCACCAAAGGCAGCACCGCGCTGTCGATCCAGCCAACGACGGACCAGATCAACCAGACGGTCAGCCAGACCGGCGCGATCACGACGATTCCCGTTAGGAATGACGCACGCAGGCGCGCGAACAGACCGGGGCGGCGATGGGGCTTTTCGTCAAACGGTGTATTCATTGCAGATCCGAGTGGCTTGCCGGACTAGTTAAGCAGTCCGGCGGGCCGGTGCAATAGGGCAGAATTACGTGCTGTTTGCCAGTGCTTTAGCGATATTCGCAGCCAGTCGCGCGTTGTTGCGGACCAATGCGATATTTGCGGTCAGCGACCGGCCTTGGGTCTTTTCAAATATCCGTTGCAGGAGATAGGGCGTGACGGCCTTTCCGGTGATGCGGTGTGCATCCGCATCGGCCTGCGCCTCGGCGATGATCGGGGCCAGTTCCTCGGCTGGGATCTGATCGGCGGCGGGGATCGGATTGGCGACCAACTGACCGCCGGGCAGACCCAGAGCGCGGCGGGTGGCATGGGCCTTGGCGATGGCCTCGGCGCTGTCCATCCGCAAGGGCGCGGCATAGGGGGATTTGGCCGACCAGAAGGCGGGGAATTCGTCTTGGCCATGGGCGATGACAGGCACACCCAACGTCTCGAGCACTTCGAGTGTTTTGGCCAGATCAAGGATGGCTTTGGCCCCAGCAGCCACAACAGTGACTGGGGTTTGGCCAAGCTCGTGCAGATCAGCAGAGATATCGAACGAGGTTTCAGCCCCCTGGTGCACACCGCCAATACCGCCGGTCGCAAAGACCTCGATCCCCGCATAATGCGCTGCGATCATCGTCGCGGCGACGGTGGTGGCACCGGTACCACCGGTCGCAAGACACGCTGCCATATCCGCGCGCGAAAGTTTGGCGACGCCTTGCGCTTGGCCCAAAGACTGCAACTGATCGGGTTCAAGACCTACGTGCAGCGCGCCCTCGATCACCGCCATCGTGGCCGGAACGGCGCCCGCATCGCGGATGTCTTGTTCTACCTGGGCTGCGACCTCGATGTTCTGGGGGTAGGGCATACCATGGGTGATGATGGTGCTTTCCAGCGCCACGATGGGCTGACCAGTGTCCTTGGCGGTGCGGACCTCGGTGGAATAGTGGATGTTGATCACAGCGGTGTTTCTCCGGAAACATAGGTTGCGGCGGCGTTCAATGCGCGGGTGAGGGCCGAGCGCTCATCGGCCCCGTTTGATTCCGAGGCGATATGGGCCGCCATGAAAGTGTCGCCCGCGCCGGTAACGCGGGTCACCAGAACGGATGGGGGTGTCTGGGTCAGAACGCCTGTTGCTGATCCCACGGTCGCGGAACTGCCGCCATCGGTGACTAGGACCCGCAGCGCACCGCGATCCAGCAGGCCTTTGGCGGCGGATTCTGAATCGGTGAACTCGCGCTGGCAGAGCAGGCCCGCTTCTTCCAAATTCACATAGAGCGTCGCACGGGCGTGTTTCAGGAAGGGCAGCAGGCGTTCGGCCTTGCCGGGCGAAGCCGGCGCAACCCGCAGGTCTGCCTTGGCAAAGGCCGGGCTCTGCGCGATTTCTTCCAGCAGGTTCAGTGTCAGGTTCCCATCCAGCGCAATCGGGCCTTCAAAGGGGGCGTTTTCGTACCCCAAGGGACCGTTCATCAACGGGCGCAGGATTTTGGCCCCGGCCGCCTCAAGCGAATGCGCATCGGCGATGGCAGCAATTAAACCATTCGCCCCTTCGACCGCCATGTAGCGGTCAGTGGGCAGGTCTTGCGAGCGGTAGATATGCTCGGTCACCATACCGAGCCGTGCGCAGGCGTTTGCCAATTCGTCACCTTCGGGGTCGCGGCCAATCGCGGTCAGCAGGGTCGGGGTCATGCCAAAGCGCACCAGCGTCATGGCGATGTTCATCGCAACGCCACCGGGCAAACGCGTGATCCGGCCGGGCACATCCGATCCTTGTCGCATGGCGCTGGCGGATCGTCCGATCACGTCCCACAGGACAGAACCGATACACAGGATTTCGCTGTTCTGAGTCATGCTGCTGTCATGCCGCAGCACCGGGGGGCGTGCAAGAGGGCGCGCGCAGATAAAGCCGAGCGACCATGTGTTCGGGCTTGCGATCCGACGCGTTCAGCGAGAAACTTGCCACATATGGTTTCTGATTTGATTTTATTCGCAGAGTGTCGCGCATGAGCGGGTTGATCCGCCTTATCCTGATATTGCCGGTCGTTTTGACCTTGTTTGCTGCGCCGCTTAAGGCGCAATCGCATCCGCCGAGCATTGTCGAATTCTGGACCAAAGCAGATAGCCTGCTGATCGAGATCAGCCTGAATGCCGAGATGTTTCTGGCCGGGCTCGACCCCGACACGCAACCGGATGTTGCGGGCAGTGCGCGCTACCGCGAACTGCGCCGGCTGGTCTCATCCGAGTTGGAGGTCGAGGTGCGGGGCTTTGTCGAAGACTGGGCGGCCTCTTTGCAGGTTGATGTCGAAGGACCGGTTCGTCTTTCCTACGAAGGCGTGCGCATCCCGGTGGTTGGGGATCCGGACGAGCCCCGTCTCTCAAAGCTTTTGCTGACGGCACCCTTGCCCGATGGGGCATCGGCGCTGCGGCTGACGTGGCCCTCCGGTCACGGCCCCGTTGTGATCAAACAGCAGCGTGTCGAGGCACCCTATACCGGATACCTGATGGCCGGAGAGACCAGCCCGCTGATCCCTCTGCAAGGTGGCGCGGCACTGAGCGGACAACAAACGATACAGGTGTTTCTGGTCAAAGGGGCAGAGCAGATCGTAATGGACGGTATGCGTGTATTTGCGTTGGCCCTGGCTTTGGTCTTTCTGTCGCTGACCCCAAGGTCACTGGTCCTACAATTGGTCTTTTTGTCCCTAGGCGCGGTTTTTGGGCTGGCGTTGTCAGCTTACGGAGCATTGGTGCTGTCGTCCGTTGTTACGACGATGTCGTTGACGGCAGCAGTTGTGGTGCTGGCGCTTTGGAATCTGATCCTGCGCGGTATTCATGTGTTTCGCCTGTTGGCGGTGTTTGCCATTGGCCTGCTGTTGGGCAATGCCCTAAGCCAATCGCTTGGTGCGATCGGTGCGCCGCCGGATCACCTGCCGCCGGCGCTTTTGGGGTATGCGATTGGCTATCTGGCGGTCCTGTCAGCGGCTGCCGCTGCCGTGTTGGGTGTTGTCACAGTAATCGCGGGCGGATCCCATCGTCTGCGCGGTCGCATCTCGGTTTTGGGCTCGATCCTGATTGCCGGTCTGGGCGTTTATTGGATGATCCAGCCTTGGTTGCTTAGCTAGCTATGCTCTCAAGCAGAGTGTTCAGCGCCACCACCGGGTCCTCGGCAGACCAGATTTCGTTGCCGATGCCAAAGAAATCTGTGCAGGGGGACAGGGTGCGGATCAGGTCGGGGGTCAGGCCGCCCTCGGCCACAACCGGAACTTCGATCATTTCGGACCACCATTGAAACAGGTCTTTCTCCGCCAGCGTGCCATCGCCTAGGGAAGAGGTGCCCACTGGACCGAAGGCGACATAGTCGACGCCTGCCTCACCTGCGGTCATGCCGTCATGGCTGGAGGCCCCGCAGAAACTGCCAACGATGGCATCGGCACCTAGTTCCTTGCGCGCCGCGCGCACCGACCGTGCCCCGTCATCCAAATGCACGCCATCCAGCCCAAGCCGCTGCGCCAACAGAACATGGTTAGACATCACAATCGCCACATCGCGCGCATGGGCTACCTCGCGGCAGGCATCGGCAGCGCGGGCAATGGTATCCTCATCATTCCCGGCCAGAGCGAGGCGAATGCACGCGATCTCGGACCCGTCGAGCACCCGCGCCAATTGGTCCGGAAAGGCGCTGAGCGTGATGGTCGGGGGCGTGATCAGGTAAATCTGCGGCTGCTCTGGGGTGTCCATGTGCGCGTCCTTCGGCATTCAGTTCCTGGCGCGGTTTAGCGGATTGCGGCGGGGAAGCAAACTTATATGCCCGCCGGGCGCGAATTTACGAATGGATGAAGCGGATCGGGTTGCCCTACTAAGGCTGGCGGATTAGAGCGTGCGGAAGTTTTTGGAGACAGCCATGCCCAGCGATACATCCCAGCCTTCTTTCGTGCTTGTGCGCCCGCAGATGGGTGAAAACATCGGTGCCGCTGCGCGGGCGATGTGGAATTTCGGGCTGGATCGTATGCGGATCGTTGCCCCTCGGGATGGGTGGCCGAACCCGAAGGCGGTGGCGATGTCCAGCGGCGCCGGTCGGCTGCTTGACGAGGCGCAGCTATATGACGACCTGGCCGAGTCTTTGGCAGATACCACATTTGTCTTTGCGACGACGGCGCGTCAACGCGGTCTGACCAAACCGGTCTACAGTCCAGAACGCGCTATGCAGATCGCGGCGGAGAAGGTGGCGGCAGGCGAAAAGGTCGCCGTTTTGTTTGGGCCCGAACGCGCTGGGCTGGAAAATGAAGACATCGCCAAAGCCAACGCCATCATCTCGGTTCCCGTAAATCCAGAATATGCCTCGCTGAACCTGGGCCAATGCGTCTTGCTGACCGCCTATGAGTGGATGCGCCAGACCGGTGATGTGGTGCACAAGGCCACCGATCTGGGCAAGGGCGATTGGGCGACCGGGATCGAGGTCGAGAAGCTGGTTGAGCACTATGAAGATCGGCTGGAAGAGGCTGGTTTCTTCTACCCGCCGGAAAAGGCCGAAGGCATGAAGACCAATCTGCGCAACCTGTGGTCGCGGATGCGGATGACGCGGGCGGATGTGCAGATGTTGCACGGTGTCATGCGTCAGATGGTCCGTTGGAAAGACAAAGGGTAAGGCTGGACCTTACCCCTCACTGGCCCTAGCTTGCGACGAAATCCAGGACATATGAGGACAGCATGAGCGCCAAGCGCAGCATCTTCGAAGACGTCTCAGACACCGAAAAACAAAAGGCCGTTCAACCCGGTATGATTGACAAGGGCCGTGGCGGGGCACGCAAGGCGATCCGGGCGTGGCTGATGATCTTGTTCGCTCTGGTTGTTGTGATGATCGCCGTAGGTGGCCTGACCCGGCTGACCGATAGCGGGCTGTCGATCACCGAATGGCGTCCGATCACCGGGGCCATCCCGCCGATGACCGAGGCCGAATGGCAATCGGAATTCGACAAGTACAAGGAAATCGACCAGTGGCGCATTCAGAACCAGTGGATGGAGCTGGATGATTTCAAATTCATCTACTGGTGGGAATGGGGCCACCGCCAACTGGGCCGCGTGATCGGTCTGGTCTGGGCGATTGGCTTTTTTGGCTTCCTTGCTGCTCGCGAAATCCCCACGGGTTGGACCGGCAAACTGCTAATCCCCGGCGCCTTGGGCGGCGTTCAGGGTGCGGTCGGCTGGTGGATGGTCGCCTCGGGCGTGACACAGGGTGAGGGGATGATAGCCGTTGCCAGCTATCGTCTGGCGACACATCTGGGCTTGGCCTTCGTGATCCTTGGGTTCCTTGCTTGGTATATCTTTGAGCTGCGCCGGGATGAGCGCGACCTGATGCAGGCCCGCCGCGCGAAAGAGGCGAAACTGTTCTCGCTCTCGACCGGCTTGCTGCATTTCGCTTTTTTGCAGATTCTCATCGGTGCGCTTGTCGCCGGGATCGATGCTGGACGGTCTTACACCGACTGGCCTCTGATCGGTGGGCAGCTATTGCCGCCAGATGCGACCATGCTGGAACCGATGTGGCGCAACTTTTTCGAAAGCCCCGGTCTGGTGCAGTTCATCCACCGTTGCGCGGGATATCTGCTGTTCATCTTCGCCATCATCGTCTGGCGTCGGGGGCAGAGCAGCACCCACCCACAGACCCGTTTCGCCTTCAATGCAGCCTTGGCAGCCCTGTCTCTGCAGGTGGTGGTCGGGATCGTGACGGTCGTCTACGCAGCACCCTGGCAGATTGCCATTTTCCACCAGTTCATGGCCGTTGTCGTCTGGACCCTGATCCTGCGCGCGCGCTTCCTGGCGGCCTACCCAATTGCAACTTCAGTGCGCGGAGTTTGATACCATGACCGCATTCAATGACCTGATGGCCTTTCAGCGTGAAACCTCGGCCTTAGCTCAGATCGCAGGGCGGTTGGGCTGGGATCAGGAAACGATGATGCCACGTGGCGCTGCCGCTCAACGGGCCGAGGAGATGGCCGCGATCGAGGCTGTGCTGCATGCCCGCCGGTCTGACCCGTGCGTATCGGAATGGTTGGATCAGGCCGCCCCTCAGGATGAGGCAGGCAAGGCACAGCTGCGCGAAATTCGCCGGGCTTATGAACGGACGGTCAAAGTACCGGCCGATCTGGCAACTGCAATTGCCCGCGTGACCTCGGCAGCTCAGGGCAAATGGGCGCAGGCGCGGGCGGACGAAGATGTCTCGGCCTTCCTTCCCGTGCTGGAAGAGGTGGTTGGGCTAAAGCGGCAAGAAGGTGAAGCGCTGGCGCAGGGCGGCGACGTATATGACGCCATGGTCGAGGATTATGAGCCCTACACCACAGGCGCTCAGATCGCCGCGATCTTTGATGAAATGCGCCCGCGTCTGGTGGCTTTGCGCGCTGCAGTGCTTGCACGCCCACAGCCCGCGGAACTGACCGGTCAATTCGATGAGCGCATTCAAATGCAGCTTGCCGAAAAGCTGGCCGTTGCCTTTGGGTATGACCTGAACAATGGTCGTGTGGACAAGGCGGTGCATCCGTTCAGCTCGGGCAGCGGGCTGGATGTGCGGATCACCACCCGCACCAGCGAAACCGACCCGTTCAACTGCTTCTATTCGACCATTCACGAGGTCGGCCACGCGGCCTATGAACAAGGCATTGACCGCGACTATCTGCTGACGCCGCTGGGTCAGGGCGTGTCAATGGGTGTGCACGAAAGCCAAAGCCGGATTTATGAGAACCAGTTGGGCCGGTCACGTGCCTTCACCGGATGGTTGTTTGGCCAGATGAAAGATGCGTTTGGTGACTTTGGCATCGCCGATGCGGACGCGTTCTATGCCACCGTCAACCGCGTCCACAACGGCTACATCCGCACCGAGGCGGATGAGGTGCAGTACAACCTGCACATCATGCTGCGCTTTGATCTGGAGCGTGCTCTGATGGCGGGTGATCTGCAAGTCAGCGATCTTGAGGCCGCGTGGAATGACCGGTTCAAGGCTGATTTCGGCTATGCGGTCGACAAGCCTTCGAACGGGTGTTTGCAGGATGTGCATTGGTCAGTGGGTTTGTTTGGTTATTTCCCGACCTATTCCTTGGGCAATGTCTATGCCGGGTGCCTCTATCAAGCCCTTCAGAAGGCGGTGCCGGAACTGGAGGCCCAGCTGGCCGAAGGTGACACATCGCAGGCTACCGGATGGCTGCGCGAAACGGTTCAGCGCCACGGCGGTCTCTATGCGCCGCGCGAGATCATTCGGCAGGCCAGCGGGATTGAACCGGGGCCGGGTCCGTTGTTGGACTATCTGGAGCAGAAATTCGGGGCGCTCTACGGTCTTTGACAGGTTGTCGTCACGTTGTCGTGCGGCAACGTGGCGTTTGATGTCTGGATCGGTAGAGTAGGCGGCACCATACCCGACGGAGAGCCGCTTGCCCCTGAAAACAAATCTGAAATCCAATCTGGCAGCGGCCATCACAAGTGATCAATTGCTGAATGCCCGCAGGCGGGTGCATGATCTACGCCGCCGCCTGCGTGGCGCGGATCATGTGGTGCACTACTTCCATGATGCTGCCGACCCTTACGGTGCGCTGACCGCGCAAATCCTGCCCGCATTTCAGGCAAAGTATGGGGTTATGTTGTGTCCGCACCTCATCTCGGGCCCACCATCCGAGGCTGTGCCCGAACCCGATGCTTATCAGAAAAACGCTATGGTTGATGCGACCCGATTGGCGTTGAAACATGGGTTGAACGCGCCTGTGAAGCCCTCCATCGAAAGGATACAGAAGGCCAATCGTCTGTTCGCAGCCGCGATTGACACCCCGGATTGGACTGATCGATTGAGCGACGTTTCTGCGGCCCTCTGGACCGGTCACGCGCTGCCGGAGGAAACCGGTGTAGACCCGGGCGCCAGCATGACTGCGGGGGATCAAACGTTGGTCTCAATGGGTCACTATCTGGGCGGTACATTCTTTTATGGCGGCGAATGGTATTGGGGGATCGACCGTCTGTATTATCTGGAACAGCGGTTGCAGCAGGCAGGGTTGGGCGGGGACCCTCTGATCGTTCCGGTTTCTGATCCCACGGATCAGCCTCTTGCAGGTGAAGCACAAGAGCTGGAGTTCTTTTTCTCGTTCCGCAGTCCCTATTCCTATCTGGCCTTCGAACGAGTGGTTAATCTTGGCAAGCGGCACAACGCCCGGCTGATACTTAAGCCGGTGCTGCCTATGCTTATGCGTGGATTGCCGGTTTCCAAGGCCAAATCGCGTTACATTCTAAGGGATTGCACGCGCGAGGCGCGGCGCTTGGGTATCCCGTTTGGCCGGATTTGTGATCCGTTGGGGGCTGGGGTCGAACGCGGCTATGCGCTGTTCGACTATGCCGAAGATCAAGGCAAATTGGCACCATATTGCGCGGCCTTCATGCGGTCCGTCTGGTCGCAAGGCGTGGATGCCGCGACCGACAAAGGGATGGAGCGGATCGTAACCAGCGCAGGTCTGGAATGGAGCGTCGCGCGGCCCTTGCTAAACGCGCAGGATTGGCGAAGTCGGGTGGAGGTTAATCAGCACCGCCTGCAAGAGCTTGGCCTGTGGGGCGTTCCCAGCTTCTGCGTCGATGGGCAAAGCCTGTGGGGGCAGGATCGGCTTTGGGCGGTCGAGGATCTGTTGACGGCAGACCGCACGCGCTAGACGCCAGGCATCAACTCAATCCGCGCGGCAACGGCGGCAAAGAATAAGACACTGCCCACCAGCACAAAGACATGCCAGATCGTGTTGTGATAGGCCATCCAGTCGGACAGGTAGAACACCACGCCAGCGGTATACACCAACCCTCCGGCGATCATTAGCATCAAAACGGTGGGCGCAAGCTCTGCCAACATGGATTGTCCGGCCCAAACGGCGGCCCATCCCATCATCAGATACAGCGCCAGGCCGAACCAGCGAAAGCGGTTTGGGTCGAGCATCTTAAGAGCCGACCCCAAAGTGGCCGAAGACCACAAACCCAGCAAAAGCCCGGTCGCCTGCGTACCAGATAGCAACAGGAACGGCGTATAGGTGCCTGCAATTTTTACATAAATACCCGAATGATCAAGGCGGCGTAGAAGCTCGGTCCAATCATCGCTTTCAATCATGTTGTACAAGGCGGACAAGCTGAGCATCAGGATAAGCGTAACGCCATAGATCGACACCCCGACAACCGCCGCCGGATCATACCGGTAAAGCACGGTCATGGTGATCAACAGCGGCACGCCGATGACGGCGGCGCATATGCCCAGAACATGAACAACCCCGTCACTCAAGCGCTCGGCTCGGCTATAGGCTGGGCGGATATGTGCGAAGGACCACATGGGAAAAAGTTAAGCAGCAGCAGGGTTTCGGGCAAGTTAACGGGCCGTTTCGATACCCATAACGTGATCCGAAACGAAAAAACGCCCGCATTGCGGACGTTTTGTTTCAGTTTTGTTGTGGAATGTGAGGGCTATTCCTCGGCCTCTTCATCCCCCTGATCGGCGATCCAGGCCACGGAAACAACCTCTTCACCTTTGCCGGTGTTGAACACCCGAACACCACCTGCGCTGCGGGAGCGGAAGGAAATACCATCAACCGGCACCCGGATTGATTGGCCCTTGGAGGTGGCCAGCATGATCTGATCGTCGATCTCAACGGGGAAGGAGGCGACAAGTTCACCGCCTCGCATCGCCTTATCCATCGCGGCGACACCCATGCCGCCACGTCCACGCACCGGGTAGTCGTGGCTGGAGCTCAGTTTGCCCGCGCCGCCAGTAGTAATGGTCAGGATCAGGTTTTCAGCGGCCGACATCTCGGCATAACGTTCCTGGGGCAGGACACTGTCGGCGTTGCCTTCGTCTTCATCGCTTTCGGTCTCATCGGTCACACCGGCCATCAGGCGTCGCATTTTGAGATACGCGGCGCGCTCGTCCGACGTGGCCTCGAAGTGACGGATCACCGACATCGAAACAACCCGGTCGCCATTGGATAGCTTAATGCCGCGCACACCGGTCGATTTGCGGCCCTTGAAGACGCGCACAGCCGTGGTCTGGAACCGGATCGCGCGGCCTGAATTTGTGACCAGCATGACGTCATCATCTTCGGAACAGATGCGCGCATTGACTAGTTCCACGCCTTCGGGCAGGTCCATGGCGATCTTGCCGTTGCGTTTGACATTGGTGAAATCGCTTAGCGCATTGCGGCGCACGTCACCGGCGCTGGTGGCGAAGACGATCTGCAGGTTTTCCCATTCTTCATCCGGGACATCCACAGGCATGATCGCTGCGATGGACACCCCGGTTGGGATCGGCAGGATGTTGACGATCGCTTTGCCCTTGCCGGTGCGGCTGGATTGCGGCAAGCGCCAGGTCTTGAGCTTGTAGACCATCCCGTCGGTAGTGAAGAACAATAGCTGTGTATGGGTGTTGGCCACGAAGAGGTTGGTGACCACATCCTCTTCCTTGGTCTGCATACCCGACAGCCCCTTGCCGCCACGCTTCTGCGCACGGAAATCGGCCAGCGGCGTGCGCTTGATATAGCCGCCCGAGGTGACCGTCACGACCATATCCTCGCGTTCAATCAGGTCTTCGTCTTCCATGTCACCGGACCAGTCGACGATCTCGGTGCGGCGCGGCACAGCGAATTGCTCGCGGACGCTGCGCAGCTCATCTGCGATGATGCTCATAATGCGTTCGCGCGAGGACAGAATATCCAGATATTCCTTGATCTTACCGGCCAGTTCTTCCAGCTCGTCCGTGACCTCTTTGACGCCCAGTTGGGTCAGGCGCTGCAGGCGCAGTTCCAGGATGGCGCGGGCCTGGATCTCGGTCAGGTTATAGGTGCCATCGTCATTCATTTTGGACAGCGGATCGTCGATCAGGCGCAGATAACCCTCGATCTCGGAAGCGGGCCAGCGGCGGGTCATCAGTTTCTCGCGCGCCTCGGCGGCGTCGGCAGACGAGCGGATTGTGGCTACTACTTCGTCTACATTCGACACAGCCACGGCCAGACCACACAGGATATGGCTGCGCTCTCGTGCCTTGCGCAGGTCGTATGCGGTACGCCGCGCTACAACATCCTCTCGGAAGTCGATGAACGAGGTCAGGAAGCGCCGCAGGGTCAACTGCTCGGGCCGACCACCATTCAAGGCCAGCATGTTGCAGCCAAAGGACGTCTGCATCGGCGAGAAGCGATAAAGCTGGTTCAGCACCACCTCAGGCGTCGCGTCACGCTTCAGTTCAACCACGACGCGCACGCCGTTGCGGTCGGATTCATCCTGCACATGAGCGACACCTTCGATGCGCTTTTCGCGCACGGCCTCGGCGATCTTTTCGATCATCGAGGCTTTGTTCACCTGATAGGGGATCTCATCCACGATGATGGCGTAACGATCCTTGCGGATCTCTTCCGTACGCGTCTTGGCGCGGATGATGACGCTGCCGCGACCTTCCAGATAGGCCTTGCGCGCGCCAGACCGGCCCAGCATCACGCCGCCGGTCGGGAAATCGGGGCCCGGAACGTATTCGATCAGTTGTTCGGATGTCAGATCGGGATCGTCGATCAGCGCCAAAGTTGCGTCGACCACTTCGCCCAAGTTGTGCGGTGGGATGTTGGTTGCCATACCCACGGCAATGCCGCCAGCGCCATTGACCAGCATATTCGGGAAACGCGCGGGCAGAACCGTTGGTTCCCGGTCCTTGCCGTCATAGTTGTCCTGAAAATCGACCGTCTCTTTTTCGATATCGGCCAGCAGGGACGCGGCGGGTTTGTCCATCCGCACTTCGGTGTAACGCATCGCCGCCGGGTTATCGCCGTCCATCGAGCCAAAGTTACCCTGACCATCCAGAAGCGGCAGTGACATCGAGAAATCCTGCGCCATCCGCACCAGCGCGTCATAGATCGCGCTGTCACCATGCGGGTGGTACTTACCCATCACATCACCCACCGGACGGGCCGATTTGCGGTACGCTTTGTCGTGGGTATTTCCGGTCTCGTGCATCGCATAGAGGATGCGCCGATGCACCGGTTTCAACCCGTCGCGCAGATCGGGGATCGCGCGGGACACGATGACCGACATGGCATAGTCCAGATAGGATGTGCGCATCTCGGATTCGATGGAGACCGTCGGGCCGTCATAGACTGGGCGCTCGGGCGGGGTTTCGTCCATGTTTTCAGGAGTTTCTGGCGTATCGCTCACGTAGGCTGCCCGTGTCTTGTTCTTGATCTATATCTTGTGGATGCACCTTATCAGACCTAGCATATAAGGTGCAAGCAGCCCGCGATGCCGCAGTCGAAATAGGCCGGTAACACCCGAGTAACATATTGTTATCTAATAATTAGGCAGTTTCGGGGTAGCCTCAAGAGACCTTGCATGAAACCGGAGGTCTGAATGGAGCAGAGCGAAACCGAGCTAATGCTGAAAGGATATGGGCTGACGACGGCGGAGTTTTTCTATCATATGCCCGACTATATCCATGTATTGAATACCTTCATCTGGCAGGACTATGATCTGGCCCCCGATCACCCCAAACTGTTTGAATTCATCGACTTCTGGCAGCGAGAGATCGAAGGACCGCTGCATTCGGTCAAATTCACGCATCGCAAGATGATCGCGCCCGGGGAATGGCGCAACATGGTCGGGGAATTCCGTGTGAACTAGCCCGAACAGCTGGCCCCGCCCAAGACGCAGAACTTTGCGCAGTGGGGGTGGTTCAAATGCACGTCCGCCTCGGCCTCGGCCAATGTTTCGCCCAACTCGAACTCAGGCGAATAGGGCAGCAAGGTGCAGGCCAGAACGGCCGGACGCGCGGCGCCTTTGCGTTTCACCACCATGCGCGCGCTGGCACACATGACCGCATCGGGGGATTTGTTCAAAATGCCCCAGCAGGCGGTGGTGATTTCCGGTACCTCAACCGTTTCGTCCATTTCCGGGAACAGAACGGTCTGCGCTGGGTTGTTTGCGTCAATGTCAAACCCATGGGCATCGAAAAACGCAGCATAGCCTGCGCGGCTGTCCGCGTCGCTGTCACCCCAGACGGTGCGCCCTGCCACGGCCATGTTGAAGCCGTGATCGCGCAGCCATTCCATCCCTGTCAGCGTCTTGGCAAAGCTGCCTTTGCCGCGTTCTTCGTCGTGCAGTTCGGGCCGATAGTGATCGACCGAAATCCGCAAGGTCAGCTTATCATTATAGTCGTGCTGAAGCTCCAGCAGACCCTCGCGCATCTTGCGGCGCATCATCGGCAGCATCGCATTTGTCAGGATCAGCACTTCATAGCCGCGGTCCAGCGCGGCGCGTGTGATCTCGATCATCTCGGGGTTCATGAAAGGCTCACCGCCGGTGAACGCAATCTCTTTGACAGGCCAGGTGCGCTGTTCGATCTGATCCAGATAGTCAGAGACTTCGATCGCTGTGATATAGACCAGCGCATCATTGGTGGGGCTGCTTTCGATATAGCAGTTCACGCATTCGATATTGCACAGCGTACCGGTATTGAACCACAGGGTCTGCGGGTTTGACAGGGCAACTGACGCGCGGGTCTGTCCGTCTGCCGTCACCAATCTGTCTTGAAACTTGCCGATATTGGCAAGCTGAGGGGCGTTGTCTTTCATTCCCACATCCGGTTCTTTGAAGTCGTTTGAATGATTTATCTGTTTGTTGTCTCTATGGTAAGGGTCTGATGGCGTTCTGACAGAGTTTTGATGAATGAGAGTTTTCCTGCCAAAAGGTTCGAAAATGATTGCGCTAACATTGGACATGTCGATAGGGGCAGGATAAGGACAAGCCATGGTTTCGCGTGTCATACCTGTTGACCCATTTGATCTGGTCATTTTCGGCGGCACTGGTGATTTGGCGCAGCGCAAGATTTTGCCGGCCTTGTTTCGCCGGTTTTGTGCAGGCCAATGGCCGGAAGATACACAGATCATTGGTGCTGCGCGATCCGACCTGACAGCGGATGCGTTCCGACAGATTGTGGCTGACTCGCTAAGGCGTGGGGCGCCTGGGTGCGCCGAGAATACCGAAGCGCTGGATCGCTTCCTTCACCGGATTGATTATGTCGTGCTGGACGCAATGTTGGGGGATGGGTGGTCGGACTTGGCTGCACGGCTGACCAAGGATCGTATTCGGGCGTTCTATTTCTCGGTTGGTCCGCGCCTGTTTGGTCCTTTGGCCGAGCAGATCAGATCGCATGGTATGGTTTCAGACCAGACGCGGATCGTCGTCGAGAAACCGTTTGGCCATGATCTCGACAGTGCGCGCGGTCTGAATTCAACCCTGGCGGCACATTTTGACGAGGGGCAAATCTACCGGATCGATCACTATCTGGGTAAAGAAACAGTCCAGAATCTGATGGCCGTACGCTTTGGCAATATGCTGTTCGAGCCGCTGTGGAACAGCCAATATGTCGATCACATCCAGATCACTGTTGCCGAAACGGTCGGCGTGGATGGGCGCGAGGAGTATTACGAACGCGCAGGCGCGATGCGGGATATGGTGCAGAATCACCTGATGCAGTTGCTCTGCCTGATCGCCATGGAGCCGCCTGCCAAGTTCGACCCCGATGCGGTGCGCGATGAAAAGCTGAAAGTCATTCGTGCGCTTGATCCGGTCGAGCCGCATCACATCGTGCGGGGCCAATTTGCAGCGGGCGAGGGAGAGCCGGGCTATCGTGAGGTGGTGAACAATCCCCGATCGACCACTGAAAGCTATGTGGCTTTGAAAGCGCATGTCAGCAATTGGCGATGGGCTGGAACTCCGTTTTATCTGCGTACGGGCAAGCGGCTGGTCGCACGATCCTCGGTCATCAATGTGCAGTTCAAGGATGCGCCGCATTCGATCTTTGGTGAGGCTGCGGGGCGGCACGCAAATGCCTTGTCTATCCGGTTGCAACCGAACGAAGGCATCACGCTGAAGGTGACGATCAAAGAGCCGGGGCCGGGCGGTATGCGCCTGATCGACGTGCCGCTGGATATGAGCTTTGCCGATGCATTGGGACCTGAAAACCAGGACCCGCCCGACGCCTATGAGCGCTTGGTAATGGATGTGATCCGTGGCAACCAGACCCTGTTCATGCGCGGCGATGAGGTCGAGGCCGCCTGGGCCTGGACCGATCCGATCATCGCCAGCTGGCAGGCGCGCGGTGACGTGCCCAAACCCTATGACAGCGGCAGCACAGGCCCCGGCGACGCCGAGCTGCTGATGAAACGTGATGGTCGCCGCTGGCAAGGAATAAAGCCATGAATATTCAGGATTATGCCGATCGGGACATGCTGGCCATCGATGTTGCAAATATGCTGGCCGGAGAGCTTGAGGCCGCGTTGTTGCACAATGAAACCATCGCGCTGGCGGTTCCGGGGGGGACGACTCCGGGCCCGGTGTTCGATGTTCTCTGCGCGGCTGATCTGGAATGGGATCGCGTGCGTGTCATGCCCACCGATGAGCGCTGCGTGCCGGCCGACAGCGAGCGTTCGAATGAACGCCTGATCCGACGGCGGTTGTTGACCAATCGTGCGTCAGCGGCGCAATACATCCCGCTTTATGTTCCGGGGACCGCGCCTGAGGCGGCGTTGCCAGAAATAGAATCTCTGATCGCACCGGTTCTGCCGCTGTCGGTTCTGGTACTGGGTATGGGAGAAGACATGCACACAGCATCCCTGTTTCCGGGTATGGAAGGGCTGGAGGCGGCCCTCGACAGCCATGCTCCTACGCTCGCCGTGGCCCGCACGCAGGTTCAACCCGAGCCGCGTATTACACTCACGGGGCCGGTTCTGGATGGGGCTCTGTCCAAACACCTGATCATTTTTGGGGCAGCCAAACGTGACGCATTGGAGCGCGCTATGGCGCTGCCACCGGAAGAGGCGCCAATCGCTGCCGTGTTGAGTGGTATGACGGTGCATTGGGCGGAGTGAGTGTGATGGACTTAAAAAATCTTCAAGCATTGGCCGCAGCGCAGACCGACCGCATCGTGGATTTGTTTGCTGCTGACCCGGACAGGGCGCAAAACTTCTCGGCCTCAGCTGGGGATATGGTCTTTGACTATTCTAAAACCCGGATCGACGCTGATATGCGCGACGGCCTGATCCGACTGTGCGACGAGGCCAACCTGGCCGAGCGGCGCGCTGCCATGTTTTCGGGTGAGAAAATCAACGAAACCGAGGGGCGCGCTGTTCTGCACACGGCGTTGCGCAATCTGGATGGCGGCGCTGTGCAGGTTGATGATCAGGACGTCATGCCAGATGTGCTTGCAACCTTACAGCGCATGCGTGTCTTTGCCGAAGAAATTCGCGGAGGGGCCATAGCGGGGGTAGGCGGCAGCTTTACGGATGTGGTGAATATCGGTATCGGCGGGTCCGATCTGGGGCCGGTGATGGCGACCCATGCACTGTCACCCTATCATGACGGGCCGCGCATCCACTATGTCTCGAATGTGGATGGGGCGCATATCGCGGATACGCTGCGGCAGCTTGATCCGACGCGGACCTTGGTCATCGTGGCCTCCAAGACCTTTACGACCATCGAAACCATGACCAACGCACGCACCGCGCGGGCCTGGATGAGCGACGGTGGGGGCGACCCGGCAAAACAATTTGCCGCTGTGTCCAGCGCGTTGGACAAGACGCAAGCGTTTGGCATCCCGGCGGACCGTGTCTTTGGCTTCGCCGATTGGGTCGGTGGGCGCTATTCGGTCTGGGGGCCGGTGGGTCTGCCGGTGATGATCGCGTTGGGTTCGAACGCGTTTGATGCATTCCTGCGCGGCGGGCAGGCGATGGACTTGCATTTCCTATCAGCCGACTGGGCTGAGAACATGCCTGTCATGCTGGCCCTTGTTGGCATCTGGCATCGTCAGGTTCTGGGCTATGCCAGCCGCGCCGTTCTACCCTATGATCAGCGCCTGCTGCGCCTTCCAGCCTATTTCCAACAGCTTGAGATGGAATCGAATGGGAAATCCGTGGCGATGGATGGCGCGTCTCTGACCATACCATCGGGCCCGGTTGTCTGGGGTGAGCCGGGCACCAATGGTCAGCACGCGTTCTACCAGCTGATCCATCAGGGCACGGATGTCATCCCCTGTGAGTTCATGGTGGCTGCAGATGGGCACGAACCAGAACTGGCCCATCATCACCGGCTGTTGCTGGCCAATTGTCTGGCCCAGTCCGAGGCGCTGATGCGTGGCCGGTCGCTGGACGAGGCCCGCGCACGAATGGCTGAAAAGGGTTTTGAGGGGGATGAGCTGGATCGTCAGGCCCGTCATCGCGTGTTTGCGGGCAATCGGCCGTCGACCACCTTGATCTACCCGAAACTGACGCCTTTTGTGCTGGGCCAGATCATCGCGCTCTATGAACATCGTGTCTTTGTCGAAGGCGTTCTTCTGGGTATTAACTCTTTCGATCAATGGGGTGTTGAGCTGGGCAAAGAACTGGCAACCTCACTGGGTCCTATCGTGGATGGTGAGGAAAGCGCAGAAGGCAAGGATGGCTCGACTGCGGCGCTGGTTGCTTACGCGTTGAAACACCGAGACTAGCGCAAAATCTAGTGGCTTGCCCTTAGGGCAGGCTGCATTCTGATATTGTCAGACAATTAAATGCTTGGCAGGGTTCCTCCTGAGGAGAATGGAATTGACCCATGGGGCATTGCCCCTAGGTGTCGATGACACGGCATTGGCCGCAAAGGCCAAGCCGAGAAATGGGGAGGACGTCCATGCTGGGACAGATGATGACGCAGCCTTTGCTGATCTCGTCGCTGATCGAACACGCCGCACGCTATCACGGTCAGACCGAGATACACTCGGTCGAAACGGATGGAACCGTAACGCAGACCAGCTGGTCTGAGGTGGCCACTAGCGCGCGTAAACTGGCCTCGGCGCTGGGCAAGCTGGGGCTAGAGCCGCAGGACCGGATCGGAACCTTGGCCTGGAACAACCGGCGCCATCTTGAAATTTACTATGGAACCTCGGGCGCTGGATATGTGTGTCACACTGTCAATCCGCGACTGTTTCCCGAACAGCTGACCTATATCATCAACCACGCGCAAGACCGGGTTCTGTTCTTTGATGCCACCTTCATTCCATTGGTTGCTGCGCTAAAGCCATCGTTGACCGAGGTTCGCCATTTTGTCCTGATGGGGCCGCGCAACGACGAGGCGCTGGCCCAGATCGATGGGGTCGCGTTCTATGATGAACTGATCGAAACCGGCGATGCAGGCTATGCCTGGCCCAGCTTTGACGAAAACACGGCGTCCAGCCTTTGCTATACGTCGGGCACCACAGGTAACCCAAAGGGGGTTCTGTATTCGCATCGGTCAACTGTGCTGCATAGCTTTGGGTCGAACACGCGGGACGTGATCGGCTATTCAGCCATGGATGTGGTGATGCCGGTTGTGCCGATGTTCCATGTCAATGCCTGGGGCTCGCCTTATGCCTGCGCGATGTCGGGATCCAGAATGGTCCTGCCGGGGCCAGGCTTGGATGGCGCGTCTCTGGTCAAGCTGATCGACACCTATGGCGTGACCCTGGCCATGGGGGTCCCTACAATCTGGCAAGGATTGCTGGCGCAGGCGGCTCAATCGGGTAGCGAATTGACCAGTCTGGAACGCACCGTGATTGGCGGCGCGGCCTGTCCGCCGTCGATGATCGAAACCTTCCGCGACACTTACGGCGTCGACACGGTTCATGCCTGGGGCATGAGCGAGATGAGCCCGCTGGGCACCGCCAATACACCAATGGCCAAGCACCGCGATCTGCCGATCGACCAACAACATAAGCTGCGCGAAAGCCAGGGGCGACCGCCTTACGGGGTCGAGCTGAAAATCGTCGACGATGATGGTAAGGAACTGCCGCATGATGGTGTCACCCAGGGCGATCTTCTGGTGCGTGGCCCATGGGTGTTGGACAGCTACTTCCTAATGCAGGACCAGGCGCTGTTGCAGGATGGGTGGTTTGCCACCGGAGATGTGGCGACACTGGATTCAGATGGTTACATGACGATCAGGGACAGGTCCAAGGACATCATCAAATCAGGCGGCGAATGGATCAGCTCGGTCGAGCTGGAAAACATCGCCGTGGCCCATCCCAAGCTTGCGACAGCTGCTGTTGTGGGTGTCCCGCATCCTAAATGGGATGAACGGCCCTTGCTGGTGGCGGTCAAGGCCGACGGGCAGGAACCCAGCGAAGAGGAACTATTGGCCTTCTTCGAGGGCAAGATCGCCAAGTGGCAAATCCCGGACAAGGTTGTTTTTGTTGAGGCTTTGCCCCTGAACGCCACGGGTAAAGTGCTGAAACGGAACCTGCGTGCCGATTTCGAAACAGCCCTGACCGACTGATCCTGTGTACTTGAGGAAGAATGGCTCCGGCGGTAGGGATCGAACCTACGACCAATTGATTAACAGTCAACTGCTCTACCGCTGAGCTACGCCGGAACGGTTCGCGCCGTATAGCAATCAGATTTGGCCCCGTCCAGAGGGGACAGGCAGTTTTTCGACGAAAAAACGCGGCCCCGAAATGACAAGGCTCCTGAGGGCGAATTCGCGAGCTTCTTAGGGGGAAGAATGGCTCCGGCGGTAGGGATCGAACCTACGACCAATTGATTAACAGTCAACTGCTCTACCGCTGAGCTACGCCGGAACGGTTCGCGCCGTATAGCAACCTCGATTTTTGTCGTCCAGTGGGGAAGCGCTCGATTTGGGAAAAAACTTTTTCGCCTATGCGTGCCGGTGAAAGACGACCTCGGTCGACAGCGCTCCCGCGTGCGTTACTTTGGATTTTCCAACCAGATCAACCAGATGGGCAAAGACATTCCGTTCTGCTGCGGGCAGCAGCGCTTTGGGCGTTTCGATGTAGATGCGCTGGGCCAATTGCCGGGCACTGCCGGGGTGATCTTCCAGCGCAGATAGGATTTGCGCTTCACGGCCCAGCCTGTGCTGAATCAGCCATGTCAACCGCCCGGCAGGGTCGGCGATAGGTGCGCCGTGGCCGGCATGAAACACCGACCAATCGCGCTCCTGCAGCCTGTAACAGGCTGCCATGAAATCCGTCAAATCACCATCCGGAGGGGAAACCAGTGAGCTGGCCCAACCCATCACATGATCGGCGGTGAAACAGGTCTGACCCCAGGCCAGCGCGATATGATTGCCCAGATGCCCTGGTGTATGGATCACCTCAAGTTGCCAATCGTCGCCTTCGATCAACTCACCATCCGCGATTTCAACATCCGGGCGAAACGCCAGATCAATCCCTTCACCGCCGCCCACCAGACCGTTCTGCGCCAGTTCAGTCATCACGGTACTGCGCCCGGCCTCCGGTCCTCCAAACGCATGGATTTGCGCGCCCGTTCGGCTGGCCAATGGTGCAGCCAGCGGTGAATGATCCAAATGGCTGTGGGTCACGAAGATATGGCTGATCTTTTGACCGGGCTTTAGTGCGCCCAGAATCGCTTGCAGATGTGCCTCGGACACAGGGCCCGGGTCGATCACTGCGACATCCCGTGTTCCCAGTAGATAGGTATTGGTCCCACGATAGGTCATGGGCGACGGGTTGGGGGCCAGAATGCGCCTTAGTCCGGGTTGCAATTCCATCGCAAGCCCGACGGGTGGGTCGAAATCATCTGGCGCCTGCATTCTGTCCTCTTCCTCTTGCCCGGGCAGCCCGCTAGGTTTAGCGCATGTCTTCGCAATGGCTCAAACCTTATCTGCCACGCAGCCTTTACGCCCGGGCGGCGTTGATTCTGGTTTTGCCGGTGATCGTCCTGCTGCTGGTCGTTGGAAATGCGTTTCTGCAGCGACATCTCGAAGACGTAACCGCTCAAATGGTCCGCACCGCCGCGCGTGAGGTCAATCTGATAACCGGCGCGATGGAGGGCGTTGAGACTCAGCAACAGGCGCTGGCTGCTGTGCGCCCCGATCTGGCCGCACTTGAGATGAGCGTTCGGTTCCTTGATCTCAACGAAGCGCCGGATATCGGCACCGGGCGCTGGTACGATTTCATCGCTCCGCAGATTGAGGCGGATTTACATGCACTGCTGCCTGATCTTGAGGCGGTGGCTTTGCCCAATGGACCGGACGCGCGGCTCTACATGGACACACCATTGGGCACACTGGAGCTTGTGTTTGACCGCAGGCGGCTTGCGCCCACGGCACCGCATCAGTTGATCGTGACAATGGTGTTTTTCGCCATCGTCATGACTTCGATATCGTTTCTATATATGCGCAATCAGCTGCGCCCGATCACGCGCCTGTCCAAAGCCGCCGAGGCCTTTGGGCGGGGGCGGGTGGTCGACTACACACCCGGCGGAGCGATTGAGGTGCGCGCAGCAGGCAATGCCTTTCTGGACATGCGCGCCCGGATCGAAAGGCAGATCGAACAACGGACGATGATGCTGTCCGGTGTCAGTCACGACCTGCGAACGCCATTGACCCGGCTGAAGCTGGGCCTGTCGATGCTGCCCGAGGACGAGGCCGCACCTATGCAGCAGGACGTGACCGAGATGCAGTCTCTGTTGGATGCCTTTCTGGATTTCTCGCGCGGGGCAGCCGAAGGCGCGCCGGAAGAGGTCGACATCGAAATCCTGGTGCATCAGATCGTTGAAGATGCCAAGCGAGCGGGCCACGCGGCCGCATTGGTCGAAGTGGACGGGCAGGGCACCGTCATGCTGCGCCCGATGGCCTTAAGGCGAGCGGTTGAGAACCTGATCAGCAACGCGGTGCGCTATGGAAGCCGTGCGGATGTGAGCCTGTCTATCACCCCAAAATCCTTGCGAATTCGGGTCGAAGACGACGGGCCGGGCATTCCGGCGGATCGGCGTACCGAGGCGGTAAAGCCGTTCTCTCGCCTTGATCCGGCCCGAAACCAGAATCAAGGCAGCGGCGTCGGGCTGGGTTTGGCAATTGTCGCGGATGTGGCACGGGCGCATGGTGGGGTTCTGCGGCTGGCTCAAAGTGAGCGATTGGGCGGTTTGTGCGCTGATATCATAATCGGACGGTAGGGTTCTGAAAGCGATACACGCGCCCAAGAACCGAGTTTTAAAGCGCTGCCTCGAACTCAGTTCAAATCTTCCAGCAGTCGTCCATGTTTGCGGGTCTCTGAAATCACCGCGCCGAAGGTGGTCATACCGCGGGCCTCAAGCATCGGCAGCATCTTGACCAGTGCATCCGCCGTCGCCACCGCATCCCCCAGTGCCGTATGGCGCAGAGCTTCGGGGATGGTGATGTCCAACCTCTCGCATAGGGCGTCCAGCGTGTGCGTCTCGCTGGCGCCAAACAGGACTGCGGATATCAGGACGGTATCGAGAATGGGGTGGTTCCATTCAACGCCCATACGCTGCGCATGACGGCGCAGGAAAGCCATGTCAAACGGCGCGTTATGGGCGACGATCACCGCATCCTGAGCGAATTGATGGAACACCCGCCCCGCCTGACCAATATCTGGCGCGCCCTGAACCATGTGGTCGCTGACCTTGTGCACCTTGGTCGAAGCCGCAGGGATGGGAATGCCTGGGTCGACCAGCATATCCAGCTGTTCCCCTGCAACGATTCGGCCCTTGATGACGCGCACCGCGCCGATTTGAACGATCTCATCCTTGTGGGGTAGCAGGCCGGTTGTTTCCGTATCGAACACCACAAAGCACAAATCCGACAGGTTCCGGGTTTCAAGCGCTTCCTCAGCCGCGCTTGTCAGCAGGTCGAAATCATAGACCAACGGGCGTGCCGAATCCGGGGCGATGCGGGCCGCGCTATCGTCGAAGATCAGCATATATCCCGGTGCATCACCCAAGGGTTTGATCCGCGCCTGATAACTTTGCTTGTCGTCGACGCTGTGCAAGGTGCAATCCACATCCAGCCCTGTTTTCATCAGGCGCTTATACGCGGCCTCCAACGAGTCTGACTTGAGATACTCAAACAGGGAAGCATTCAGGCGCGGATGCGCAATCTGGGCCAGAACCTCAGCCGCCTGCGCATCGTAAAGAACGATTTTGTGCGTCGGACTTGCCAGCAACATGGCCACTGGAATTTCGGTGAGCAAAGCGGTCAGGCGTTCTTTTTCCGCGGCCAAAGCAGCCGTTTCAGTCGCCACAGCCTCGGCTATATTTAACGTCTTGTCCGATAGTTGATCGGCAAGCCCCGCGGCTGCGGGGGCCAGGTCGCCAAGGTAGCGCGCTGCCTGTATATCCATGTCCGTACTGACGCCAGCATGGGCACGGGCGCGAAGCTGTGCCGAAATGCGCTCGATCGGTTTTGCGATATTGTCGTCAAACAGCAGCCAAATCCCTGCGACCAGCGCCAGCAGGCCAAACCCGATCAGAAGTCCAGAGAAAATGAATGCATCCAGAAGTTCCGGCTGGCCTGCACGGGTATAGCTGAGCCCCAAAGCCAAAGCCGTCACCAATAGCCCACCCAGGGCGAGCAAACAGAAGAACAGGAAAATCCTAAGTCGAAGGCTGAGGCGGGTCAGCATGATTACACTCCGCAGGTGGCCTCAATGATTGGATCACTGCTTCCGGCTGTGAACCAATCGGCATTTACCAGTTGTCCATCAGCCCCAAACTCGGCTCCGTCAGCCAGATTGGCGCGTCGGTTCTGGGCGCAGTCAACCGCAATAGGGACCATCGAACGCGGCGCCCAGCGGCCAAAGAAATAAAGGTCGATCAGACGCTGATCCGGCACCTGATCATTGGTCCGCAGCGAGACGGTATCGATGGCGGCAAAGCGATCGACAAAGGGCACCGCATAGGTCCATGGGCGATAGATTGCACGGCTTTCAACCTCTTGTATCACGGTCAGACTCTCAGGCAGCGTGTCGCGGGTGCGGTCGTACCAAGAATACTCGCTGGCTATGGTCATTCCGATCATACCCAAACCTGCGGCAACAGGAGTTGCCCAACGAGGAAGTAAACCACCGGTGACTTTGTTCAGCACCATCACGACCCCGGCAAAGGCGAAGCCTGCAAATATGGTGCCGATCAATTCCAGAAACATCTGTTTCCTCCACTTTCAGGGCGCAGACGGCCCTTTCTTTAATTCATTTGCTCTATCAGAGCGTTAGCAGTTCCTAACCCAGCATCCCTTTGCCATGACCAACCGCAGATTGCATTGTCTTAATCACGACAAAGGCGTCGCGCAGGTGGCTGCGTTCGAAATCCGATAGGTCCGAGGGAGGCAGGTAATTGTCCGGGCCCGCGCCTGATTTGACCCTTCGAACCTGATGTTCCAGACGGGTTTCAGCGATCAGGTCATAGGCATCCAGCAGGTCCCGTGCACCCGAGGGGCTGAGCACGCCTGCCGCCTCAGCCGCTTTCAGTCGCGCGCGGGTATTGGCTTCGGTCAACTGCCCCTGTAGGGCGTAGATGCGGCCCAGATCAACCACAGGCACCACGCCATTATGCTTTAGGTCCAATGTGTTGCGATGTTCTCCTGACCGAACAGTGGCAAACCCGCGAAACAGCCCCAACGGTGGGGTATGCTTCAGCGAGTTTGCAATCATATGGGCCACAAAGATTGAATTCGAACTGGCCGCTTTCAGCGTGTTCGCCTGAAGATCGGCAAACAGTTCAAACGTGCCGCCGATGGGGCGCAGGTCAAACATGACCGAGGCCAGCATCTGTGCCTCGGGGTTGGGTTTAGCGATCCAGCCGCTGAAATACTCGCGCCAGACCCGTAGAGGCTGACACCAGCGTGGATTGGTCGCCATCATATCGCCGGGGCAATAGAAATATCCGCAGACATCCAGCCCGTCCGAGACGAATTTGGCCAGGGATTGAAAGTAAAGCATATCGGCGTCGGTAACGCTGTCGTCCAGCATCAGGCAATTGTCCTGATCCGACACACCTGTCTGTTCTTGCCGCCCTTGCGAGCCACAGGCCAGCCACAGATAGGGAACAGGCGGTGGCCCCAGTGTCTCCTCGGCCAGCGCGAGCAATCGCCGCGTGGCGGTATCAGCGATATCGGTGATCAGGCGGGTCACGATCTCGTGCCGGTTCCCCGCGGCCACAAGCTGGACCAGAAGTTGCGGTATCTCCGCCGTAACGGTTGCCATTTCGGCGGGTGAATCGGCATGGGCAATTCTGCGCACCAACTCTGCCGAGTTTACCGCTTGATAATGGGTCAGGTCGGTTTGAGTCACAATCCCGACCAGCTGACCGGCCTTGCAAATGGGGATATGACCGATCCCACGCTCCATCATGATGTGCAGCACATCAGACCCGATATCGGTGGGCGAAAGCGTAATGGGGTTTGAGGTCATGATCTCCGATATTGCCGTATCCGGGGGCAGTGAATCCGCCACGTATTTGCTTGAGATATCGCGCAGGGTTGCGATCCCTAACAACGCGTCGGCATTTGTCACGCAAAGGGAGGAAATCTTCTTGTCGCGCATAAGGCGCGCGGCCTCGGGGACGGGGGTATCGGGTAGGCAGGTCGCTGGATCACGGGCCATCAGAACGTCGATGGCACTGGTGGCCAGGCTCTGCGGGCTGGAACGATCCCCACGGGTTCGGTTGAAAAACCGGGATACGATCTCATGCGAGTTCACCAGATCCTGCACCAGATCGGGCGGCAGGATGATCAGGATAGATGCGCGTTGCGCGGTTGCACGTGTCGCGGCTTTGCCATTACGTTGCAGGCCCCGTTCGCCGAAGGAATTGCGCAATCCCAGTTGCGAGACAACAGCGCCGTTTTCATCCGTGATCTCGACCAGCCCTTCGTAGATTAGAAACACGCCGGGCAGGGTGTGCCCCAGATCATAAAGCTGCGCATCCGCGTCCACATCCTGAATGTCAGCCCGGCGCGCGATATCTTCCAGCACGTCCTCGGGCAACGCATCATAGGGATGAACGGATTTCAGAAACCGGGTGATCTGCGATTGGGACAGGGGCATCAGAACGCTCGATGATCTCCAAGCAAAAATCCCGCCCGGTGGAATGCCGGGCGGGAACAGTAAGTCGAAAGACGCGGCACATAGAATCTATCCATGCGCCGCATCATGCTCATTTATTCTGAGCTGCGCCAGCACCACGGGGAATGCGAACGCTTTCGACCAGATCTTTGATCTCCTGCGGAGTCTCTTTGGTCATGCCGGCAACGACGTAAGCAACGCCGAAGTTGATCATTGCACCGATGGCGCCGAACGAGGTCGACTTGATCGGACCCAGCAGCGGGTCAGCATCGGTGAACGAGTTGGTGCCCGGAATGAACAGCCAGCCCTTGTGCAGGAAGATGTAGACCAGGGTCACGACCAGACCAGCCATCATGCCAGCGACCGCGCCGGTGTTGTTGATGCGGGTCGAGAAGATCCCCATCATCAGCGCCGGGAAGATCGAGGCTGCCGCCAGACCAAACGCCAAGGCCACGGTTTGCGCCGCAAAGCCCGGTGGGTTCAGACCCAGCCAAGTTGCGACCACGATGGCCACAGCCATTGCAATCCGCGCCGCCAGAAGCTCACCCTTTTCAGAGATCGACGGGTTGATAGCCCCTTTGACAAGGTCGTGGGACACCGCTGACGAGATTGCGAGCAACAGACCCGCAGCCGTGGACAGGGCGGCAGCCAGACCACCGGCAGCAACCAGACCCACAACCCAACCTGGCAGGTTGGCAATTTCCGGGTTCGCCAGAACCAGGATGTCGCGGTTAAACTTGGTCAGCTCGTTACCAACCCAGCCTTTTTCTTCCGCAATGGCCTGCATCGCTTCGGATTTGTCGTTGTAGTACTGGATTTTGCCGTCGCCGTTCTTGTCTTCCCAGTCCAGCAGACCGGTTTTCTGCCATGTGGCCATCCAGTCGTACTGCGGGTCATTGTCGATCTGTTCGACCGATACGGCTCCGCCTTCGATGCCGCCATTGGGCCACATCATGTCACTGATGTTCAGACGCGCCATGGCACCAACCGCAGGGGCGGTCAGATACAGCAGGGCGATGAATACCAGCGTCCAGCCAGCGGACCAACGTGCGTCAGACACTTTGGGAACGGTGAAGAAGCGCATGATCACGTGCGGCAGACCGGCGGTACCGATCATCAGCGACAGCGTGAACAGAACCATGTTCAACGTGTTCGAATGGTGAGCTGTGTATTCAGCAAAGCCCAGCTCGGTCACGATCGCGTCCAGCTTGGTCAGCAGCGGCTCACCACTTGCGGTATCGCCGAACAGACCCAGTGCCGGGATCGGCGTGCCTGTCAGTTGCAACGAGATGAAGATGGCCGGGATGGTGTAGGCGGTGATCAGCACGCAGTACTGAGCGACCTGAGTGTAGGTCACGCCCTTCATCCCACCAAACACCGCGTATGCAAACACAACTGCGGCACCGATCAGCAAGCCTGTGGTGTTGTCGACCTCAAGGAAGCGACCAAAGGCCACGCCCACGCCGGTCATCTGACCGATCACATAAGTCACCGACGCAACGATCAGACAGACAACCGCAACAACACGTGCAGTCTGGCTGTAGAAACGGTCGCCAATGAATTCCGAGACGGTGTACTTGCCGAACTTACGCAGGTAGGGCGCAAGCAGCAGAGCCAGCAGCACGTAGCCACCGGTCCAACCCATAAGGAAGGTCGAGTTGTCATAGCCGGTGAAGGCGATGAGGCCCGCCATCGAGATGAACGAGGCCGCAGACATCCAGTCCGCCGCTGTCGCCATACCGTTGGTGACCGGGTGAACGCCGCGACCGGCCGCGTAGAACTCAGATGTGGACCCAGCGCGGGCCCAGATCGCGATGCCGATGTAGAGCGCGAAGGATGCGCCAACAAACAGCAGGTTGATGGTAAACTGATCCATGGTTCGCTTACTCCTCGTCCACGCCGTATTCTGCGTCCAGCTTGTTCATGCGCCAGGCGTAGTTGAAGATCAGCACCAGAAAGACCAGGATTGATCCTTGCTGAGCGAACCAAAAGCCCAGATCGGTGCCGCCGATGGCGATCCCCGACAGAAGCGGACGCAGCAGGATGCCGAATCCAAACGACACCAGCGCCCAGATGACGAGGCTGATGTAGATGAGGCGCAGGTTGGCCTGCCAATAGCCCTTATCGGCATCGGCAGCCTGCGCGGAGTTTGATGAATGATCCGCCATGCGGTGTCCTCCTTCGCTTCCCTCTTGGGCGACGCTGCACAACTCCTCCAGTGCGATGCGCCGCTTCTTGGTTGTGCCAAACGCTCCGTGACGTCCGGCAAAACTCCGCTGTTCCGCCAAGGCGGTTCAATCGAAGTATTCGGTTTCAGGATCAAAGCCTTGCGGCCTATCTCCTCCCATTCGTGTGTCTCATCGCCCGCTAGGTCCTCCAGCGCGGGCGATGAGGTCGTCTTAGACCAGGGCCTAAGTGTTGGCCCTGTTTTCGATCAGGTCTTCAACCACTGACGGGTCTGCGAGGGTTGAAGTGTCGCCCAGGCTGCCAAAGTCGTTTTCCGCGATCTTGCGCAGGATGCGGCGCATGATCTTTCCCGAACGGGTCTTTGGCAGGCCGGGGGCCCACTGAATGACATCCGGGCTGGCAATCGGTCCGATCTCGGTCCGAACCCAAGTGCGCAGCTCTTTCAACAGCTCATCTGAAGGCTCACGATCATTCATCAAAGTGACGTAGCAATAGATACCTTGCCCTTTGATTTCATGGGGATAACCCACTACGGCGGCCTCAGCCACGGCGGCATGAGCCACCAACGCGCTTTCGACTTCGGCGGTGCCCATGCGGTGGCCCGAGACGTTGATCACGTCGTCAACGCGACCGGTGATCCAGTAGTCACCATCCTCATCCCGGCGGCATCCGTCACCGGTGAAGTAGTAGCCCTTGTAGTCCGAGAAGTAGGTCTTTTCGAACCGTTCATGATCTCCCCAAACGGTGCGCATCTGGCCGGGCCAGCTGTCTTTGATACACAGAACGCCTTCGACGCCGTTGCCCTCGATCTCTACCCCGGATTGCGGGTCCAGAACCACGGGCTGAATGCCAAAGAAGGGTTTCATGGCCGAACCTGGCTTCATCGCATGTGCGCCGGGCAGGGGGGTCATCAGATGACCACCGGTTTCGGTCTGCCACCATGTATCCACAATGGGGCATTTGCCCTTGCCGACAACCTCATTGTACCAGTTCCAGGCTTCCGGATTGATCGGTTCACCGACGGTCCCCAATGTACGCATATCACTGAGGTCGCATTTCTCGACGAACTCTGTGCCCTGGCCCATCAACGCACGGATCGCGGTTGGGGCCGTATAGAACTGATTGACCTTGTGCTTTTCGCAGACCTGCCAGAAGCGGCTGGCGTCCGGATAGGTTGGCACGCCTTCGAACATCAGCGTGGTCGCCCCATTGGCCAGCGGTCCATAGACGATATAGCTGTGGCCGGTCACCCAGCCCACATCTGCGGTGCACCAGTAGATATCGCCATCGTGGTAGTCGAAGGTGATCTCATGCGTCATGGCCGCGTAAACCAGATAGCCCCCGGTCGTATGAACAACGCCTTTGGGCTGACCTGTTGAGCCAGAGGTGTAGAGGATGAACAGCGGATCCTCGGCGCTCATCTCAGCAGGTGCGCAATAGTCATCCGCTTCCAGCGCCATTTCGTTGTAGTCGCAGTCGCGACCGTCAATCCAAGTGGTCTGACCGCCTGTGCGTTTGACAACAAGGCATTTCACTGTGTCCTTGCAGTGCAGCAGGGCCGCATCGGCGTTGGATTTCAGTGGCGTCTTACGGCCCCCGCGCGGGGCTTCGTCTGCTGTGATGACGACCTTGGCGTCACACCCATTGACGCGCGCAGCCAAGGCGTCTGGTGAAAAACCTGCGAAAACAATAGAATGGATGGCGCCGATCCGTGCGCAGGCCAGCATCGCATAGGCTGCCTCGGGGATCATCGGCAGATAGATCACAACCCGGTCACCTTTGCGCACACCCAGTGTTTCCAGAACGTTAGCCATCCGGCAAGTGCGGCGGTGCAACTCAGCATAGGTGATGTGCTGAGCGGGATCATTTGGATCGTCGGGTTCCCAAATGATCGCTGTCTGATCTCCGCGTGTCTCAAGATGGCGGTCCAAGCAATTGGCGGAAACGTTCAGCGTACCATCTGCGAACCAGTTGATCTTGACCGAGCCGAAATCGTAGTTGACGTCTTTGACCTGAGAGAAGGGTTTGATCCAGTCGACGCGTTTGCCTTGCTCGGCCCAAAAAGCGTCGGGGTCACTGATCGAAGCTGCATACATCGCGTCATACTTAGCGGCATCAACATGCGCGCGGGCGACGGTATCTGCTGATGGCGCATATGTCTTGGCATCTGCCTGGGCAGCGGTAGTCATTTTTGAGGCTCCTCCCTCTGGACTGGATAGTTCTGGATCTTCTTTGCCCGCTGAACGGGTAATGTCGATCCCATTCCTCCCCGAGCGCAGTATTGCTGCGTTCTGAAAATAAATAAATAAATTGCCGTAATCCCTGCATTTGTTTGTCAAAAAATTTCTTAGCTTGGAGTGTATTTGTAAAAATGGCCCTGGACGCCTAAAATAATTATATAAAATCAAAAGGAAGGCTGTAACACAGATCGCTGCGTTTGAAACAGCTCTAGTCGCCGCTTGGTCTCAGAGTCAGAGTAAACCCAAGCGTGAAACACAGCCGAGTCCAGAGCTTCAGGTATCCGTTGCCGCGTCTGCGGGGTTGGCAGATGCGGGGGTTGGCGCTAACTTTTCGCCAAGCGCTTCGGGAAGAGGCGCACATAAGGGAGACATCAGAATGAAAAAGTATTTGAGCGGTGCCGCTGTCGCCGCCCTTGGGATTGCCTTTGTGACCGAGGCGGCTGCAACAGAGTGGAATGCCTCGGTCTGGGGCAAGCGGCGCGCCTTTACCGAGCATGTTGAAAAGCTATCCGAACTGGTGAACGAAAAAACCGGTGGCGAATTCACGATCAATGTCAGCTATGGTGGCCTGTCCAAGCCGCGCGAAAACCTGGACGGGATCGAGATCGGCGCTTTTGAAGTCGCGCAGTTCTGCGCAGGTTATCACCGTGACAAGAACCGCGCGATCACCGTGCTGGAATTGCCTTTCCTGGGCGTGAACAATCTGGAAGAAGAAGTTGCTGTCAGCCATGCGGTTTATGACCATCCGGCTGTGGCTGATGAAATGGCGCAGTGGAATGCGCGCATCCTGATGACCTCGCCTATGCCGCAATACAATCTTGTGGGCACCGGCGATCCTCGCGATCAGCTGGCTGATTTCGAAGGCATGCGCGTCCGTGCAACCGGCGGTCTTGGTCAGGCATTCGAGGCCGTGGGTGGAGTTCCGACATCAGTTCCCGCAACCGAAGCTTACAACGCGATGGAATCCGGTGTTGTTGACACCGTGGCCTTCGCTCAGCACGCGCATCTGTCCTTTGGTACAATCAATGAGGCAGATTGGTGGACGGCAAACCTGAACCCCGGCACTGTGAATTGCCCAGTTGTTGTGAACATCGACGCCTATGAGGCATTGTCGCCAGAGCATCGCGAAGCGCTCGACAGCTCGATTGACGAAGCAATTGCGCATTATCTGGCGAATTACGGTGGTCTGCTCGAGCAATGGGATAGCGTTCTGTCCGAAAAAGGCGTTCAGAAAGTGATGATCGACGACGCAGTCATCGAAGAGTTCCGCACAAAGGCGGCTGACCCGATCCGCGAACAGTGGATCGCGGATATGTCTGCGCAGGGCCTTCCGGCGCAAGAGCTTTATGATCTTGTTCAAGCTACGTTGCAGCAACAGCGCGGCGGGAACTGATCTTATCTCCGGGCACTCTTACCGAGTGCCCGGACTGCCCTGATACAAAGGATCGCCTAAATGGCAGGTCAAGCCACGGTGCTGGAAGATGGCAGCCGCCTCAGCCAGCTGGATCAGCGCTTGCTGACGCTTGAAAAATTCTTGGCGCTGATCAGCGGGCTGGCCGTGTTCAGCCTGATGGTTCTGGCCGTTGTTTCGGTTAGTGGCAGGAACGCCTTTAACGCGCCACTGCCTGGCTATGTGGATTGGATCGAACAGGCGATGCCGCTGATTGCCTTTCTGGGCATTTCATATGTGCAGAGAGATGGCGGGCATATCCGCATGGACATCGTGATCTCTCGCCTGCAGGGGCGGGCCCTGTGGCTGTTTGAACTTGTTTCGGTCCTTCTGATCCTTCTCCTGATGCTGGCCCTGGTCTGGGGCAGCTGGTCACATTTCGACCGGTCCTTCGATTTCGGCGCTCCACTGTGGAGCCGCGACAGTTCAATCGACATTGGTATACCGCTTTGGCCTGCAAAACTGCTGGCGCCAGTCGCATTCTCGGTGTTGTGCATGCGGCTGGTTCTGCAGGTTTGGGGATACGGGCGCGCCTTGGTGCTGGGTCTTGAGACGCCGGTTGCCGTTCCATTGATCCAGGACGCTGCCGCCCAAGCCGCTGCCGAGGCGGAACAGTTCGAAGGGCAGGACTAGCGCATGGATACGATTGAGATTGGCCTTTGGGTCACCGGAGGCCTGCTGCTTCTTGTTGTAACCGGGATGCGCGTGGCCTTTGCTGCGGGTCTGGCCGGGTTAATCGGGCTGATTTGGATTTTTTGGGCCAAGTTCGGCTACGATCCGGACCGTTTTGGCAAAGCCGTTACAGTGGCCGTGAAAACAGCCGGTCAGGTGCCACATTCCAAAGTGGCGGCCCATACGCTCAGCTTGATTCCGACGTTCATCCTGATCGGCTATTTGGCTTATTACGCCGGTCTGACGCGAGCGCTCTTTGAAGCCGCCAAACGCTGGATTGCCTGGGTGCCCGGCGGGTTGGCGGTTTCGACCATTTTCGCCACCGCTGGCTTCGCCGCAGTCTCCGGTGCCTCGGTTGCTACATCTGCCGTGTTCGCGCGCATTGCAATCCCAGAGATGCTGAGCGTCGGCTACAACAAACGCTTTGCCGCCGGGGTCGTCGCAGCAGGCGGTACCTTGGCCTCACTTATCCCACCCTCAGCGATCCTCGTGATCTACGCCATCATAGTCGAACAAGACGTCGGTAAGTTGCTTCTGGCGGGGTTCATACCCGGAGCGTTCTCAGCGCTTGTTTATGGCCTATTGATCGTCGGCATCGCGGTCGTGTTCAAATCGGTGGGTCCTCCGGTGACAGGCTTCAGTTGGAAACAACGCTTCGCAGCACTGCCAGGTGCCATTCCGATCGTGGCCGTGATCCTGATCATCATTTGCTTCGTCTACAACCCGTTTGGTGACAAAGCCTGGGGCACCCCGACCGAAGGCGGCGCAATAGGGGCTTTCATCGTCTTCTGTTTTGCCCTGTTTCACGGCATGCGCTGGCCCGAGTTCAAATCCGCCCTGCTAGAAACCGCCAAACTCACAGCGATGATCTTTTCGATCATCTGGGGCGTCTTGATCTATGTGCGCTTTCTGGGCTTCGCAGATTTGCCGGGCGCATTCTCGGACTGGATTACGTCCCTTGAGATGTCCCCGATGCTGATCCTGATCTGCATTCTGTTGGCCTATGCGGTGTTGGGCATGTTCATGGATGCCATTGGGATGCTCTTGTTGACCCTTCCGGTTGTCTACCCGGCGGTGATGGCCTTGAACGGCGGTGAAACCGTCAGCGCGGCTGACAGCGCCTTTGGCATGTCCGGTCCGATGTGTGCAATCTGGTTCGGTATTCTGGTCGTCAAAATGGCCGAGTTCTGTCTGATCACGCCGCCCATTGGCTTGAACTGTTTCGTTGTCGCCGGCGTGCGGCCTGATCTGAGTGTTCAGGATGTATTTAAAGGTGTGACACCGTTTTTCATCGCCGATGCATTGACAATTGCGCTGCTTGTGGCCTTCCCGAGCATTGTTCTCTTCCTGCCATCCTTGGCGGGGTAGAGTTTAGCGAGGCTCTGCCTCGCGCTCCGGGATATTTATAGCCAGATGAAGCAGGGATCCACTCTCTGAACTTCCGCCCAGAGAGCTTCACCTGGCGCGGTCATCGGCATCCCTGCCTGTACCGCCTCTCTTTATTCGGTGGATTTGGTTAATGATCCATTACTTCATCTGGCCAAAAATATCCCGGGGGAGACGCCCAAAGGGCGGCGGGGGCAGAGCCCCCTCTTTCGCGGCTTGGTAAACGAACGACGCGGGTGTCACTGCGCCCGCATCAACATGCCAAACAGATCACGCGGATCGTCCGGATCCGCCAGCATATCGAGTGGCTCAAAAAACTCTGTTTCGGCGACCAAGTTCTTGATGACCCGCAGGGCCGAGAAATCTTCGATGGCGAAGCCGACGCTATCGAATAGGGTAATCTGCCGATCATCTTTGCGCCCCTCGGCTTGTCCCGTCATTACCTGCCACATCTCAGTCACATGATGATCGCCTTCAAGCGCTTGAATCTCACCTTCGATCCTTGTCTGCTCGGGGTATTCCACGAAGATTTCAGAGCGTAATAAAATATCGCGGTGCAACTCGGTTTTGCCCGGGCAATCGCCGCCAATGGCGTTTATGTGCACGCCGGGGCCGACCATGTTGTCGGTCAGGATGGTGGCATACTTCTTGTCTGCGGTGCAGGTCGAGATGATCTGCGCGCCTTCAATGGCGTCTTCGGCGCTCTTGCAGGATACGACTGTCAGGCCTTTGCCCTGTAGGTTGGCGGCGCATTTGGCGGTTGCGTTCGGGTCAATGTCATAAAGACGAACGGTCTCGATACCGCACATGGTTTTAAAGGCCAGACACTGGAATTCGGACTGCGCACCATTGCCGATCATGGCCATGGTCTTGGCGTTTCTGGGGGCCAGGTACTGGCCGACAAGGGCTGATGTTGCTGCGGTACGCAGGGCCGTCAGCATGGTCATCTCGGTCAGCAGGGTCGGGTAACCCGTGTATACATCTGCCAGCAGGCCAAAAGCCGTGACAGTCTGAAGACCTTCGGAGGTGTTCTTCGGGTGGCCGTTGACATATTTGAATCCGTAAGCTTCGCCATCCGAGGTCGGCATCAACTCGATCACGCCATGTGGAGAATGGGCCGGGATGCGGGGGGTTTTGTCGAAACTTTCCCATCGTTTAAAATCGGCCTCGATCTGAGCTGCGATCCTGGTGATCATCTGCTCGACCCCGATATGGTGAACCAGCCGCATCATGTTGTCGACGGATACAAAGGGGACGAGGGCCTTATCTGACGGCTGCATTTATTGCTCCTATCGGCGGGACAGGTGGATGCCCGCGATCATGCAGCGTACCGATCCACCGGCAGTTTCTATTGTTGGAACCGAAAGAGGCAATAGCGTTGCGCTTTCCTCAATCGTGGCAATCTGGTTAGGCGTCAGTGCCGCCAACGCCCGGCTGGAAAGAGCCAGCACCAACCCGTTTTCACCGGTCAGCTCAATCGCGTTTCCGGCGAACTCAGCGATTTGTTGATGAGACAGATCAACGACCGTTCGTCCGGATTCCTCAAGCCGGGACTTGACGGTTTCCCGCCGCTCGGCATCAGGGATCATGTCCAGACAGATCAGTGCATATTGCGTGCCAATCGCCATGAGGACATTGGTATGATACACGTCGCGATTTGCCGCGTCACGAGCTTCGAAAGCGATGGGTTCATAGTTGAAATGCGTGCAGAACCTTTCCAGTAAAACCGGGTCGGCGCGGTTTGATTTCACCGTGTAGGCAATGCGGCCAACGTGATCGAGGACCATCGCCCCGGTCCCTTCCAGGGCGAGATCATCTTGCTCAAGCCCCGAATAATCGATGACATCCTGCACCCGGTATTCGCGTTTCAGCAACTCGATGACATCCGAGCGCCGTTCACGTCTGCGGGACGGAACGAACATCGGGTAGATCGCCACGTGGCCTCCGGGGTGGGTGGAAAACCAATTGTTCGGGAAAACACTGTCTGGCGTGTCCAGATCCCCGTGGTCGTCAAAGACATGCACGGTAACGCCCGCAGCGCGCAGCTGTTCAACGGCTTTGTCATGCTCGTCGCGTGCCGTGGCGGATGTGGCTTTGGCCGATCGGTTGGCCAGTGTTTGAAACGCATTGTCATCGCGCGTTTCCGGATTGGATGTAAAAGCATGCGGGCGGACCATGACGACTGCGGAAGGCGCTTGAAGAGACAGCATCAGAAGCTCCGGGTGGGGCGGTCAAAGATCCGGCGCCCCAACAGGGAGGCAGCCAGATCGACAACCAGCTTTGCGGTGCGCCCGCGCTCATCGAGAAACGGGTTCAGCTCGACCAGGTCAAGCGAACAAACCAGCCCGCTTTCATGCAGCAACTCCATGGCCAGATGGGCCTCGCGCTCGGTCGCACCGCCAGGAACAGTGGTGCCAACAGCCGGAGCGATGGAAGGGTCAAGGAAATCTACGTCCAATGAGACATGGAGCATACCGTTTTCGGCGCGGACACGGTCCAGAAAGGCCATCAACGGGGCTTTGATCCCATGTTCGTCTATGCTGCGCATATCTGCCAGCATGGCGCTTTTTTGTTCCAGAACGGTACGTTCCGCAGGGTCGACCGAGCGCAGCCCAATCATCCCGACGCGATCTGTGGGGATGGTTGCTGGAAGCGCGGGGAAGGCCTCGAACCCCGATTGCCCGGTGAAATAGGCCACTGGCGTGCCATGCAGATTGCCGCTGTCTGTGCTTTGCGGCGTATGAAAATCGCTGTGCGCATCAAGCCAGAGCACGAAGAGGGGGCGGCTCAACTGTTGCGCATGCGCGGCCATACCCGCAACCGTGCCCATCGACAGCGCGTGATCGCCACCCATAAAGATAGGCGTGCCCTCGGAGGCAGCCTTTTCAGCGGTTCGGCTCAGGGCGCGAGTCCAGCCGATGCATTCGGGTAGTGAGAACAGATGCGAATCCTGGGGTAGATTAACCTGATCGGGATCGACATCGCCCCAGTCCGCAACCTTATGCCCCAGATCGGCAATTGCCTGTTCCAGCCCTGCTACGCGAAGCGCATCGGGGCCCATCCGGCATCCCTGACGCCGTTTTCCCGAATCCATCGGGGCCCCGACCAAAATAATCTGCTTGTTATCCATAGGCTCATTTAGCCGCTCAATATATCTTGCTGGAAGCCCGCAAATTGTTCAAAATGGGCTTTGAAAATCCGAAATGGAAAGATCTAATGGACGAACTGGATACGCGCCTGATCAGCGCTTTGCATCGGGATGCGCGCGCATCCCTGTCGGAACTTGCGGAAACATTGGGCGTGACCCGCACGACCGTGCGCAGTCGGATGCAGCGGCTGAAACAGTCCGGCGAGATTGTCGGTTTCACTGTGCTGACCCGGCGGGATGAGGCTCAAAGCCCGGTGCGCGGCCTGATGATGCTTGAAATCGAAGGGCGTGGCACTGAACGAACCATGGCGCGGATCGGCGCAATGCGTCAGGTGCGTGCCGTACATTCGACCAATGGCAGTTGGGATCTGATTGCTGAGATTGGCACCGAAACACTGGTAGAGCTGGATGAAGTTCTGTTTCAGATCAGACGGATGGAGGGGATCACCCGATCCGAAACCAACCTGCTGCTGTCAACGCGGAAGGGGCGGTTGTGACACCTCATCTTAGTTGCCCTAGCGCTTTGAACCGGAAGGAAATTGTGACACAGTTCCGCCAAAGCTGATCCACAGGCAGGGGCCAGAGCCATGACCGCACAAGACCAAGGCGTTGAGCCCAAAGCCCTGCAATGGGCTGAAAAGCTAACAGGCCTTCTGGAAAAGCCGTGGGTGCGGATTGCCATTCCTGTTGTGATCACGCTGGTCGCTTTGACGATACTGCATGACCTGTCAGCGCATGTGAAATGGCCGGATGTGCAATCTGATATCGCGGCAACCCCGTGGACCGTGTTTTTCATCGCGCTGTGCTGGACGGCTGTCAGCTTTTTGTCGCTGTCCTTCTACGATGTCTTTGCTGTCCAAAGTGTTGCTGACGGCGAGGTACCATTACCGGTTGCTGGCATGGCCGGGGCCAGTGGCTATGCGGTTTCGAACTGTCTGGGATTTTCATACATCACAGGTACCGCAATCCGGTATCGTATCTACGCTTCGCTGGGGTTGGATCTGGCACGGGTCGCAGGGGTGATCGCCACGTCCTGGGTGGCGTTCTGGATGGGGCTAACTTTGATCCTGGGGGTGCTTTTGACGTTGCACCCGGATGGGATATCCAAAGTTCTGCCCATCAGTGAAACGGTTGAGACGGCTATTGGCCTGTTTTTACTGGCCGGATTGGTGGCGGTTTTTGTCTGGTTGTCCAGCGGTGGGCGTAGGTTTTCATTTGCAGGGTTCGAATTCGATCTGCCCGGTGGGAAACTGGCCAGCCTGCTGACTCTTGCAGCCTTGGGCGATGTGTTTGGCGCATCCATGGTGCTCTATGTGCTGATGCCCGATGATCTGGGTGTTGGTTTCCCGTATTTCTTTGCGATTTATGTCGGTGCCATTGCGGTGGGTATCCTAAGCCATGCCCCCGGCGGGATCGGCGTCTTCGAGGCTACTATCATCGCAGGGCTGGGCGCGTCGGGCAGGTCGGATGTGATCGCGGCGCTACTGTTGTATCGCGTTGTCTACACGTTTCTGCCTTTCGCTATCGCAAGCTTTACGATCGCCGTCGCCTCGGCCCTGACGCAACGCCACCGGATCGGCGGAGCGGCGATCTGGGTCTATCGAGCGATCCGCCCGATTGTTCCGATGGTGGCGGCGGGTGTAGCAGCGATTGCCGGCGTGATTTTGCTGGTTTCAGGCGCGTTGCCATCGAACTCGCAAAACCTCAGCGTCTTGCGCGATGTGCTGCCCTTGTCATTCGTCGAAGCCTCGCATCTGGCGGGCAGTGCAGTCGGCGTTTTGCTGTTATTGATCTCCAGGGGTCTGTTCCGCAAACTCTACCGCGCTTGGGTCGTCGCCATGTTGCTGATGGCGGCGGGATTTGCCGCATCGCTTGCCAAGGGATTGGATACTCAAGAAGCCATCAGCATGCTGGGTACAATCGCTGTTCTTGCGCTGTTCCGCGGGGCGTTTTACCGGGTCAGCGGGGCGTCGATCTTCCGGCTGAATATCCCGTGGCTGATCAGTGTAGTCGTTCTGTTGGCCGTGATTTTCTGGATCGGCCTCTTTGCTTATTCGCACGTCGAATACCAAAATGCGCTGTGGTGGGAATTCGCTTGGAACGGCGATGCCTCACGCTTCTTACGTTCCAGCCTTGTGGTGGCCGTGATCGTGGGCATCGTCGCGGTCACCTCGTTGTTCGGGCGCGAGATTCCGGTGCCCGAGCGCGTTGATATCCCCGAGGTCGTGGAACGGCTGGTGATGCAGAGCGAGGACACAGAGTCCCAGATTTCGCTGACCGGGGACAAGCAATTCCTGATTTCACCGGATGAGTCGGCCTTTATTGCCTACGCGGACACTGGAAATGCGATCATTTCCAAGGGCGAGCCAGTGGGGGATGAAAAGGCAGGGCAGCAATTGATCTGGCAACTGCGCGAGATGGCGGATCGAGAGGGCAAGCTGTGCGCCTTCTATAGCGTTTCGACCAAATACTTGCCGACCTTCCTTGATCTGGGCCTATCGATTCTGAAAATCGGTGAGGTTGCCCGCGTGCCGCTTCAGGAATTCTCGTTGGACGGCAAATCTCGCAAGCGGTTCCGGCAGGCAAAGAACCGGGCCGAGCGGGAAGGCTATGTGTTTGAGATCATCCCGAAAGAGGAACTTGCGCCGGTGCTGCCGGAACTTCGGACAATCTCGGATGATTGGCTAGCGCAGAAGGCGGGGGCTGAAAAGGGGTTTGCATTGGGCGGCTTTGATGACGCCTATCTGTCCTATTTCGATCATGCGGTGCTGAGAAACGGTGAGACCGGGCAGATCAAGGCCTTCGCCAATCTGTTTCAGGGTGGCAATAAATCCGAGCTCTCGCTGGACCTGATGCGGTACGAGCCCGACAGCCCCAGCTTTGTCATGGATGCGCTGTTTGCCGAGATGATGGTCTGGGGCTCCGAGCAAGGCTTTCATTGGTTTTCACTTGGCGCGGCGCCGTTTTCGGGGATCGAGAACCGCCAACTCGCTTCAATCTGGAACCGGATTGGCGGGTTTGTGTATGAACACGGGGAACAGTTTTATCACTTCGAAGGGCTGCGTGCGTTCAAACAAAAGTTCGACCCGGAGTGGAGCCCAAATTATCTGGCCAGCCCCGGTGGGTTCTCTGCTCCACGCATCCTCTATGAGGTGAACATCCTGATCTCAGGCGGTTTGCGCGGACTGACCAAGTAGGGGTTAGTTCAGGCTGGCTCCGGTTGGTGTCTGTTGCAACAGGTCTCCCCAATCTGTGCGATACGCCATCTCGGCCAGAACCGTATCCGGCAGGAATTCCCGGGTCTGACGGATTTGCCAGCCGCCGCCCAGACCCTTGTAGACAGCGACCAGATTGCTGGACACCTCTTGCCGCGCCTCGATCAGATTGGCCTGAGACCGCAGCAGCGCAGTCTGGGTGTTCAGAATGCGAGAATAGCTGGCGATCCCGTCACGATACTGGCTGATCGCAATCTCGGCAGCCTTGCGTGAGGCGTCGACACTTTGCTGATAGAACCCGACCTGCTTGCGTGCCTGTGCATAGGCGACCATGGCGCTTTCGACCTCGGAATAGGCCGTCAGCACGGTGTTCTGGTAGTTTGCGATCAAAGCCTGATAAGCCGCGTCCTGCGCCCGCACGTTGTTCTTGATGCGCCCATAATTCAGTACGTTCCAAACCGCACCCGCGCTGGCCAGACCCGTCGTGCTGTTCGAACTGAACAGGTCGCGCCCGCCCGAGGCCTGCAACCCGATTGAGCCGGACAGAACAAACTGCGGATAGAGGTCCGCCATGGCGATACCCACCTGCGCCGATTGGGTGGCCGCGGCCAGTTCGGCGGCGCGGACATCAGGGCGACGGCGCAGCAACTCGGCCGGAACGCCCACGGCGACATTGGAGCGCGCCGACGGGATGCGACCGGAATTGCCCAGAAGGCCTGTCATCCGCGAAGGTGTCGCACCCAGCAATACGGCCAGCGCATTCTTGGTCTGTTGCAGATCGCTCTCTAGCTCGGGCACCAGCGCCTTGGTGTTGTTCAACAGGGCGGTTGACTCCTGAACGTCCAGTTCAGTGGTGACGCCGTTGTTGAACCGCAATTGCGTCAGATCCGCCGATTCCTGCTGCAGCTTGATGTTTTCGCGGGCAACGGCCAGCGACTCCTGCAACGCGCGGATATTGATGTAAAGCGCCGCGACATCCCCGGTCAGCGTGACCAACGCATCATCATAGTTTGCCACCTGCAAGGCGAGGTTCGACCGTGCCGCTTGTACGCCGCGACGTTGTGCGCCCCAGACGTCCAGCTCCCATTGGGCATCAAAGCCCACTTGCGAGGTCGAAAACTCTGTATCCAGCGGGATGATCCGATTGATATCTGCAATCGGGCCAAGATTGTCACTGATCTCGCGCCTTTGCAGGGACCCGCCAAGCGCCTGCGATTGCGGATAGAGCTCACCGAAGGCGATCCCTAGTTGGGCACGCGCTTGCAATACACGCGCCCCGGCAACTTGCAAACTCAGGTTCTGGGCATAGGCTTCGGCCACAAGTTTGTTCAGGGTGGGGTCATTGAATGTCTCCCACCACTTCACAACCGGTGCGCTGCGCGCAGTCAGGCCGCTTTGTCCTGCGCTGGGGCTGTTGACCTCGATCCATTCTTTCACGACCGGCGAATTCGGGCGCACAAAATCGGGGCCCAGCGGAGTGCAGGCGACCAATATCGCCGCGCACAGAGCCGTTCCTATCAAATTGCGAAAGGTGGCCCGTTTCATGGTCTGCGTCCTCAAATGTCCAGCGGTCGGATGAAGTTGGCGAAGGAATAGAGGCGGATGTTGATGCGCCTCAGAAACTCGAAACTTTTGCCCTGTCCGGTATAGATGGCAACAGCAGCGTGGCCGCCCGCTGGCAAGATATGTTCTTCAGGCATCTCAACCGTGATCTGAACCGCGATCCGGCCGGGCAGTTTCGGAAGCTCAAAACCGGGCAGGCGGCCCGAGGGCAGATACTGCCCCTGACGTGTGGCCCACCAGATCGCCTCGACCTTGCCGGGCAGGATCTCTCCGGGGTAGAGGTCCAGTGCAACCTCAACCTCTTGCCCAACCTCGACGAATTTCAGGTTCTGCTGACGGAACGTGGCCAGAAGATAGGGGTTATCTTCGGTCACGAAGCTGGCAATCGCGCCCAGACGTATATCGCCAACGACCAGACCGGGACGGGCCTGTTGCGAGACGATCATCCCGTTTTCTGGGGCGTAGATCGTCGTGTTGTTCAAGAAGTATTCGGCCTCGGCCAGCTGCGCCTGCGCTTGCAGAATGCCGGTGTTCACCCCATCGATCTGGGAGTCTTGTGCCAGAACCGCCTTTTGCAGGTTCGCGGCTGCCTGTTTTACACCCGCTGTATCCTCGGCCACCTGTTCGTTCCAGCGGTCCAGCTCATCCTGACGTGCGCCACCCGCCGGAACCAGGTTCTCGTACCGGGCTTGTTCGGTCAGCGCATAGTCCAGCTGTGCATTTGCCCGCTCGACTGCTTCGGTCTTGGCAATGACATCCTGTTCCAGGATTTTTGCGTTCTGCTGCGCCGCGACCAATTGAGCCTGCGCATTGTCTACAGCCAACGAAAAAACCGTATCATCAAAGCGATAAAGCGGATCGCCCTTTGTCACAGGTGTGTTCGGTTCAACCAGAACTTCGGTCAGGATGGTGGGCTGCGTCAGCTTCGGGACGATCTGAATGGTGGATCGCACCACATGGCTGTCGACTGAGAAGGGTTGAAAGAAACGCAATGCAACAAGGAAGATCAGCAGTAAGTGCGCGCCGACCCAGAACGAGACGATGCCCCAGGCGATATTGAACTTAAGCCACTCCATCTTGAAGAAGATGAACCAGACGAAAATGATGTAGAACAGCGTAATGCCGAGGGCAACGAACATGTCCGAGTGTTTCCTTTGGCCTTAGCTTTTCTGCGTCTCGTCGGACGCGGCCTGATATTCTTCTTTCACCGTTCCCCCCAGACGTTCAATATCTTTGCGGATGGCGTCTTTTTCTTCGTCCGGGCCGCGACGGATGTCGACAGTCACACCGTCATGGAACGCCCACATAAAAGCATGGACCCAAGGTACAACAGCCAGAAATCCCATCCAGCCCATGATTTTGACCGCTTCGGCATGCGGGTGGTTGCGTTTGATCGCTATGCGGCCGGGCAGCCCCATGATGAACAGGAACAACGCCATCACGGCGGCCAGCAGCAGGATCAATGCCACGAAAGTCAGGTAGTCATAGTAGCCTAACGGCTGTCCCAATAGTCCCATGCTCGCGCCTCCGGTTTGGGAAGGTTAATCTATCTTCAGTTGCCTGCACCCAATTCGTCAATCAACTTGTAGCTTGTCGGAGGGTCAGCACAGATACCGGGGCCGCATTCCAACAAGGTCGAACCCGCATTCAGCACAGCCAGAGCCAGCATGACGAAGAAAGCGATCTTTGCCAGTGTATTGCCGCCAAAACGAGGTTCGTGATCTGAAGATCCTTCGTATTGGCGTTCAAACAACAGCATGATTGATGTGCCAAGTAACACAAGGAAAAAGGCGATTCCGGCCCATGTATAGTAGTGCAGCCCCAAAACCGGAGACCCGTAATGCCCGGTTCCCGGCACGATATGCAAAAGAATTTGCCGGATCGATACACTGCCGCCATACAAGGCTGCGATCAATATGATGGCATAGTGTTGCGGTCGTGCGCCATAGAGCAGGTTCAGGCCAAGCCCAACACCCACAGCAACAAAACCGACACGCTGCAACAAGCAAAGCGGGCAGGGCAGTTCATAGAGAACAAGTTGATAGAAAAACGCCAACGCCAGAACGAGGCTTACGGCCAGCATGCCGATCGCGTTGAGGGTGCGGGACAGTTCAGGTGTCATCGAAAATCCCTCAGAGTTGAATTGTCAGTGGCGTGGTGGCGTGGAATTTCAACCAGTAGATACACATGGCCAGCGTGACAAAAAACAGAGCGTTGCCCGCTTTGGTAAGATTGAAATAGTTGAGCCCCATCACGGCGATAAACAATGCAAACAAAAGAGCAATCATGGCCCGGTGCTCCCCTTCCCGTGCACAAGTTCTTGTATCAAGGATAGTGTCAGGCCAGTTTCCATCTGGCAAGCCGCGCAACTTGCCCAAGCGTTGAAAATGGTATGTCTTTAGTCGCACACGATGATGTCTGTTTGCCACTCGCGACAGTGCTTCGGCAACTTACCGGGTAGCGCCTGATCGGTATAGATGCTGTCCATCTCGGCCAGAGAGGCAATCCGCGCCGGGGCTGAACGTTGGAACTTCGAATGATCTGCAACCAGAAGGCTGTGACGCGCCTGTGCGATGATGGTTTGGCTGACATGGACTTCCTGAAAGTCAAAATCCAGCAAATCACCATCTGCGTCCAGCGCGGAACATCCAATCACCGCATAGTCGAATTTGAACTGGCGTATGGTCGACACGGTCAGGTTGCCGATCAGCCCCCCGTCTGAGCGGCGCAGCATGCCGCCCGCCACCACGATTTCACAATCGGGGTTGTCGACCAGAATATTGGCGACATTCATATTGTTTGTCACAACCATAAGGTTCTTATGGGTCAGCAACTGGCGGGCAACGGCTTCGGTCGAAGTGCCGATGTTCAAGAAAACCGATGCGCCATCGGGGATGTGCTGGGCGCAGGCCTGCGCCATCAGGGTTTTGGCGTCGGCATTCAGGGTGCGGCGATCCTCGTATCCGATATTGGCCAGGCTCGACCGTAGAACCGCACCGCCATGCACCCTGTCGAGTTTGCCGGCCTCTGCCAGTTCGGTCAGATCACGCCGGATGGTTTGGACTGTGACCCCGAACCGTTCGGCCAACCCATCGACTGTGACGCGCCCTTCGGCGCTGGCGATCTCAAGAATATCGGCTTGGCGAAAGGATAGCGACATCGGCGTTTCCGTATGGTTCAGACATCTTCGTTTATGTTCTTTCCTGTCAATTTGGCAAGTTTCTCTGCGTATAATTCATAGCACTGTTGCAAAACGAAAATAAGCGAACATAAAGCTTGATTATGCGAAGGGTGCTCTGATTAATGCAAACAACCGGATTTGAGTGGGAATCACTGACCATGGCATCAACCGACAATCAGATCACCGACCTGTTCATCATCGGCGGCGGGATCAACGGCTGCGGTATCGCGCGCGACGCCGCCGGGCGCGGGTTGTCGGTGGCGTTGGCCGAGATGAACGATCTGGCGTCTGCCACCTCGTCAGCCTCGACCAAGTTGTTTCATGGGGGCCTGCGCTATCTGGAGTATTTCGAAATCCGGCTGGTACGCGAAGCGCTGATCGAGCGTGAGACGCTGCTGCGCGCGATGCCGCATATCAGCTGGCCGATGCGCTTTGTGCTGCCTTACCACAAGGATATGCGGTTCGATTCCGAAACGCCGACCTCAAAACTACTCAGCACCGTGATGCCGTGGATGCGCGGGCGGCGTCCGGCCTGGCTGATCCGGTTGGGGTTGTTCCTGTATGACAATCTCGGTGGGCGCAAGATCCTGCCGGGAACCAGCTCGCTGAACCTGAGCAGCGCACCCGAAGGCGCGCCATTGCAGAAAAAGTTCGAAACCGCCTACGAGTATTCCGATTGCTGGATCGAGGACGCGCGGTTGGTCGTGTTGAACGCCCGCGATGCCGAGGCGCGTGGGGCGCAGATCATGGTGCGGACCGAGGTGACATCGGCCCACAGGGTTGACGATCTGTGGGAAGTTACGGTCAGGGATCGCGACAGCGATGAAATGCGGGTCGTCCGGGCGAAGATGCTGATCAATGCAGGTGGCCCCTGGGTTGGTGATATCATCCAGTCCAAAATCCACGTGAACTCGCGCGAAGGCGTGCGGCTTGTCCGTGGCAGCCATATTGTGACGCGCAAGCTGTACGATCATGACAAGTGTTACTTCTTCCAAGGCGAAGACGGGCGCATCATCTTTGCCATTCCGTATGAGCAGGATTTCACGCTGATCGGCACCACCGATCAGGATCATGCGAACCCATCCGAACACCCGGTCTGTACCGAGGCTGAGAAGGATTATCTCTGCGCCTTTGCCACGAAGTATTTCGCGCAGCCCGTGACCAAGGACGATATCGTCTGGACCTATTCAGGCGTGCGCCCGCTCTACGATGACGGGGCCAGCAGTGCGACGGCGGCGACGCGGGATTATACGTTGAAAGTGAACGCAATCGGCGGCGCGCCGGTGTTGAACGTGTTCGGCGGCAAGATCACCACCTATCGCCGTTTGGCGGAAAGCGCGCTAGAGAAGGTGGGCGAGCACTTCCCGGATTTGCCAGGCCCCTGGACAGCGGGTGTGGCACTGCCTGGCGGGGATTTCCCTGTTGATGGCGTGCAGGCGCTGAGGGACGACTTGGTTGCAGACTATCCATTCCTCGACACCGCATGGGCTGCACGCCTGATCCGTGCCTACGGGACCGAGGCGCAAGAGATCCTGGGCGATGCAACAAAGGCTGCCGATCTGGGCGAGGATTTCGGCGCAACACTCACCGCGCGCGAGGTTGCCTGGCTCATGGACAAGGAATACGCGCGCAGGGCCGAGGATGTGGTCTGGCGGCGCAACAAGCTGGGTCTGCGGCTGAAGCCTGAGCAGATCGAACGGATCGATCAGTGGATGGCGCAGCGCCTACAGGCATAGGCCATCGAAGGCTTGGCTGCCGGGGCTGAGCATGTTAGCCCTTGGGTACGGTCGGCAGTCACCGAGGCGTCGCTGCTCCTGCGGGAGAGCTAAACCTGCCATTCAGATTGAAACGACATCGCAATTCCTAGGGGCGTTGTTTCGTTAAGTCAGCGACCGACGAGCGTATGAAACGCCCGATATGGATGCATGATGACCAAATCACCGATCCCTTTGCATGTGGATGACCTAACCGGGTTCGCGCGTGCTTTGAACCACCAATTGGGTGAGGCCAGCCCGCCTCATCTCAGCCTGATGAATATGCTGGCCCGCGCGGCCGGATTTCAGAACCTGCAGCATATGCGGGCCGCCAACGCGGCCAAGCGGCGTATCGAAACACGACCCGATGCAGAGCCGCTGGATATGCGAACGGTCGAGCGGGCGTTCATTCAATTCGACGCCGCAGGGTATCTGAAACGATGGCCGTCCAGACGTGCTGTGCAGACCCTTGCCCTATGGGCCTTATGGGCCAGCATCCCTGCCGGCATCAGCCTGACGGAGACCGAGGTCAATGAACGGCTTGGGCAAGAGCACCTGTTCGATGACCCGGCGACGTTGCGGCGCACTATGATCTCCTGTGGGCTGCTGACGCGACAAATCGACGGTAGTGACTATCGCCGGATTGAGCAGGCCCCACCGCCAGAAGCGCAGGCCGTTATCCGCGAGGTTACTTTGCGGCGACGCAACCGGGCAGCGGTCGGTGCCGCATAGCGTCGCAGCAAAGAAAGCCCCGTGACTAGCACGGGGCTTTATCATGTTTCATGGCCGTTGATCTCAGCTGGTCTCAGTCGCCGGATCAGGATCACGTTTGCTGCCCTTTAGCCATTCGCGCAGGCTCTGCATCAGGGCATACAGCACCGGCACAAGGATCACGCCGACCAGAGTGGCTGCCAGCATGCCCCCAAACACGGCAACACCGATGGCTTTCTGGCTTGCGGCACCAGCCCCATTGGCCGCCAGCAGCGGAACAACCCCAAGCAGGAAGGACAGCGCCGTCATCATCACCGCGCGGAAACGCTGATAGGCGGCCTCGGCTGCGGCGTCCTTGATCGACAGACCTTTGGCGCGCTGCTCCATGGCGAATTCCACGATCAAAATCCCGTTCTTCGAGGCCAGACCCACCAACATGATCATCCCGATCTGGGTATAGAGGTTGATATCACTGCCCACGATGGCCACGGCGGCCACCGCCCCGAAGAGGGCAACGATCACCGATAGTAGGATCGACACGGGCATCGACCAACTCTCATACTGGCCGACAAGGAACAGGTAGCCAAACAGGATGGCCAGCCCAAGGATGATGATCACCAGACTGCCCGAGGCCAATTGCTGCTGTGCCGTCCCGGTCCATTCGAAGGCATAGCCGGGGGGCAGGGCGGTGGCGGATTCCTCAGTCATCACGCTGATTGCGTCGCCGCTGGACAGCCCTGGTGCGGGCACGGCCGTGACCGTGGCCGAGCGGAACAGGTTATGCCGTTTCAACAGAACCGGGCCCAGCACGTTTTCCACATCGATCAGCGTGCCCAGTGGTACCATCTCGCCTTGTTGAGAACGCACGTAGAGGTTCGAGATATCTTCGACATTGTCCCGATAGGTCCCATCTGCCTGGATCATCACCCGATAGACCCGGCCAAACAGGTTGAAGTCGTTCACATAGTACGATCCCAGCTGCGCCTGCATGGTCTGGAAGATCTCAGCCACTGAAACCTGCAGGGTCTTGGCCTTTTCCCGATCCAGATCGACAAACAATTGCGGAACGTTGGCGCGGAAGGTCGTGTAGGCTTGGCCGATTTCTGGCCGTTGATTTGCCGCGTAGACAAAGGACCCTACGGCCGAGGCCAAATCCTGCGGCGTACCACCTCCGGTTTGCTGCACCTCCATCTCAACCCCGGCGGACATGCCGAGGCCCTGAATGGGGGGCGGATTGAACGCCAGGACCGAGGCCGCGGATTCGCCATTCGCAATCGCCAATATCTTGGCGAGAATGGCATCAGCACTCAGATCATCCTCTTGCCGGTCATTCCAGTTGTCCAGGTTGACGAAAATCGCAGCGCCGTTGGTGGTGGTGCCGTTGAGCAATGAAAAACCGTTCACCAGAACCGTACTGGCAACACCGGGTATCTCGCGTATCTGATCGTCCAGACGCGCGGTCACCGTCTCTGTCCGCTCCAGCGTGGCCGCGTCGGGCAGTTGAACATCAACGAACAGATAACCGTTATCCTCAAGCGGGATGAAACCGCTGGAGGTGTTGGACATGATCGTTCCGGTTCCCATCGCAAGCGCTACGATCACGCCCAGGGCAACAATCGGCAAGATCAGCAGCTTGCGCACGATCAAGACATAGCCGTTCCGCACTGTTCCGATGAGCCTTTCGAACAGAGCCAGCACACCTCTGGGAGGGCCGGAACGCGCCCTCAGAACCAACCCGCACAGTGCTGGCGATAAGGTCAATGCGTTGATGGAGGAGATCACAACAGCGGTCGAAATGGTCACCGCAAATTGCGAATATAACTGGCCTGAAATGCCGGGCATGAAGGTCACGGGCACAAACACCGCCAGCAGAACCAGTGTGGTGGCGATGACCGGGCCGGTGATCTGGCCCATGGCTTTGCGGGTGGCTTCGGCCGGGGGCAGGCCTTCGTCTGCGATGATCCGTTCGACGTTTTCCACGACCACGATGGCATCATCCACCACGATCCCGATGGCCAGCACCAAAGCGAACAGCGAGATCGTGTTCAGCGACATGCCAAAAGCCAAAAGGAAGGCAAACGTGCCGATCAGCGACACCGGGATGGCGACGGCTGGAATGATTGTTGCTCGCCAACTGCCGAGGAAAACAAACACCACCGAAATCACAAGGATGAAGGTCAGGATCAGGGTCGAGACCACATCGTTCAACGAGGCTTCGACAAAATCCGTAGTATTGAAGGGCACATCATATTCCACATCCGTTGGGAAGGAACGCGACAGCCTTTCCAACTCGGCCTGAACCCGTTCAGAGACAGCCAGCGCGTTTGCGCCGGGAGCCTGATAGATACCAATTACGGTGGCAGGAACGGACTGGAAATAGCCCGAGGCCGAATAGAACTGTGCCCCAAGCTCAACCCGCGCAATGTCACGAACACGCACGATCGACCCGGCATCGCCTGTGCGGATAACGATATCCCCGAATTCGGCAGCAGAGGTCAGGCGACCCTTGGATTTGATCGTGTACTGAAAGGTTTGCCCCTTGGGCACTGGGGGCGAACCGATTGAACCCGCCGAAACCTCGATATTCTGTTCCCGAATAGCGTTGATCACGTCCCCGGGTGTGATCGACAGGGCCGCCATCTTGTCTGGGTCCATCCAGATGCGCATTGCATATTCCAGATTGGTCAGAACATCCGCCTTGCCCACACCCTGAATCCGCGCCAGCGCGTCTTTCAGATTGATCGACGCGTAGTTCGACAGGAACACGCTGTCATAGGTCTCGTTGGGTGAGGTCAATGTCACCAGCAACAGCATGTTGGTCGATGCTTTCTGCGTGACCACGCCCGAGGATGTTACCTCGGTTGGAAGCGAAGACATGGCCTGCGCCACGCGGTTCTGCACATTGACCGAGGCGATATCCGGATCGGTGCCCACTTCGAAGGTAATATTCAATGAATAAGAACCGTTATCGGACGACGTTGACGTCATGTAGATCATGTCGTCAACACCGTTTACCTGCGCCTCAATCGGGGCAGCGACAGTGTTTTCCACCGTCTCGGCATTGGCGCCGGTATAGGTGGTGGTCACACTGACAACGGGTGGCGTGATGTCCGGGAACTGGGCGACCGGCAGAACCATATAGCCGATGCCGCCCATGATCGTTAGGACCAGCGAAATGACAAGCGCCAGCTTGGGCCGGCTGATGAAGAGGGCCGAGAACATGTGTTACTCTCCCGGCTGCTCTGAGGCCACAACCGCGTCAACCGCGACGCCCGGGCGTACCCTTTGCAAACCTTCGACGATCACGCTTTCGCCCTCACGTAGGCCGTCCAGTACAATGATCGCAGTATCGACCGTATCGCCCGTGGTGATATAACGCTGTTCCACCATTTGCTTGTCATTGACCACAAGAACAAATTCACCGCGCTGGTCGCGTTGCAGGGCCGCCTGCGGGATCAGTACTTGTAGTGTGGGCTCCAACGCCTCGATGTGAACGGTCAGGAATGCTCCGTCAAGGATCAGACGTTTGGCATTGTCGAACTCGGCACGTATTGTAATCGCGCCGGTTAGTGGGTCGATACGGTTGTCGACAAAGACGATCTCGCCTGTCTCATCCAGTTCCGTGCCGTTCGGCAGGGTCACATGGACATTCGGGCTTTGGTCACTTTCCGCAAGTGAGGCTGCGTTTTCGTTAAATTGCTCAAGGATCGAGGTGAACTGCTTTTCGTTCAGAGAGAAATTCACATAAATCGGCGCCTCGCTGACCAGATTGACCAATGCTGGGTTCGTGGGGCCAACCACATCGCCAACGCTGGTGGTCACGCGGCCGATCCGCCCGTCAAACGGGGCGTGGATTTGAGTATAGCTCAGGTCCAACTCAGCCTGTTGAATTGCAGCATTTGCGGCTTTGACCTCGGCCTCGGCAACCAATTCGTTCGCGCGGGCTGTATCGCGTTCGGATTCAGGCGTTGCGTCGCGCTTGAACAGTTCTTCCTTACGATCCAGGTCGATCTTTGCCAGTTCCAGATTGGCCTGAGCCCGGTTCAGGTCGGCTTTGCGGGCCTCAAGCGTGGCCTGATACAGGTCCGGTTCGATGGTGAACAGCAGCTCATCCTTGGTGACGAGTGCCCCGTCTTCGACATTCTGGCTTTCCAGAAATCCATTCACCCGCGCCACAATATCGACCTTGTTGATCGCTTCGGCCCGTCCGATGAACGCCGCCTCATCTGTGATCTCTTGCGTATAAGCCGCCGCGATTGACACTTTGGGGGCTGGCGCCTCGCTTTGATCCTGCGCCAGCGCAGTATAGCTGACGCCCAGACTGGCCAGGACGGCGATGGCCAAAGCCGGACCCTGATAGCGGAGGATAGAGTTCTTCAATTCAAGGGGCATGGCGGACGCCTCGTTCAAAAGGAATATGCGTCATGGCGCGAGGCCACGACGAGTCGATAGTTTTCCGGGTCAGGATGGCTCGTTTAGAGACATATCTCAAGCGCCTTGAATATCGCGGTGAGTTGGAGTGGGCCGGAAATTGTTCTGGTTGCAGGCCAACTTAGATGTGCAACAGATGTAGATATGGGTGCTGAACCCGTGGATAATCGGGATGCCGAACACAAATAAGGCGAAGGTTGGAACCTTCGCCTTAGGTCATAGAGTCGAGCGAATATGCCAGCCTATCAGTCGCGCGTTCCGGCAAAACGGGTTTGCCAATCTTCGCGTTGTTCATCCGTGATCTTGGCGAACAAAACGTCCGGAACCGTAAACTCATGTCCGGCGGGCAGGGCGTTAAGCGCTGTCTCGGCGCTTTCCGGCCAGCCTGTATCCAGGGTGTTCATGGCGCTCAGCATCCGTGCTGAAGCGTCGGGGATGAACGGCGCGCTGAGCACGGCATATAGGCGGATCAGGTTCAGGCCCAGGCGCACCTGTGCGGCGGCCTGTTCCGGGTCTTCCTTGAAGGTCGACCAAGGGGCTGCGGCTTGCAGATATTCATTTCCCGCAACCCAGATCGCGCGCAATTCCTGCGCCGATTTGCGGACCTCCATCGATTCCATATGTTCTTCGTACGCGCGGATACGGCGGGTCAGCTCGGCGATAAGCTCTTGTTCGCGAGCACCGAATTCTCCACCTTCGGGCACGACCTCGCCGAATTTCGAGCGGCAGAACTTGGTGATCCGGCTAACAAAATTGCCCAATACGTCGGCGAGGTCTTTGTTCACCGATTGCTGGAAGTTCTCCCAGGTGAACTCGCTGTCGCTGCTTTCCGGCGCATGGCTCAGCAGCCACCAGCGCCAGTAGTCGGCGGGCAGGATCTCCAGCGCCTGATCCATGAAGACGCCACGGCCTTGAGAGGTCGAGAATTGACCACCGTCATAGTTCAGATAGTTGAACGATTTCAGGTGGTCGACCAGCTTCCACGGCTCGCCCGAGCCCAGAATGGTGGCCGGGAAACTGAGCGTGTGGAAGGGGACGTTGTCTTTCCCCATGAACTGCACGTAACGCACGTCATCCGCGCCTTTGTCGGTGCGCCACCAACGCTCCCAATCGGCATCCGTCTTGCCGTTGGCGTCGGCCCATTCCTTGGCGCAGGCGATGTATTCGATCGGCGCGTCGAACCAGACATAGAAGACTTTGCCCTCCATACCCGGCCAGTCCTGATCGCCTTTCTTGACCGGCACGCCCCAGTCCAGATCGCGGGTGATGCCGCGATCCTGCAGGCCGTCGCCGTCATGCAGCCATTTCTTGGCAATGGATGTGGTCAGGATCGGCCAATCGGTCTTGCTGTCGATCCACGCATCCAGCTGATCCTTCATCGCCGATTGGCGCAGATAGAGGTGCTTGGTTTCACGCACCTCAAGATCGGTCGAGCCGCTGATCGCGCTGCGTGGCTCGATCAGGTCGGTCGGGTCCAACTGCTTGGTGCAGTTTTCACACTGGTCACCGCGCGCACGGTCGTAGCCGCAATTGGGGCAGGTGCCCTCGATATACCGGTCCGGCAGGAACCGTCCATCGGCGTTCGAGTAGACTTGTTTCTCGCTGACTTCACGGATCAGACCGGCCTCATCCAATTTGCCCGCGAAATGCTGCGTCAGATGCCGGTTCTGTTCGCTGGAGGACCGGCCAAAGTGATCAAAGCTTAGCCCAAAGCGTTTGGCAATATCGGCCTGAACCGCATACATATCGGCGCAATATTCGGCCACCGGCTTGCCTGCTTTGGCGGCAGCCAACTCAGCAGGCGTGCCGTGCTCGTCGGTGGCGCAGAGGAACATGACCTCTTTCCCCCGGCCACGCTGGTAGCGTGCGTAAAGATCGGCAGGCAATTGCGAGCCGATCAGGTTGCCGAGGTGTTTGATCCCGTTGATGTAGGGGATCGCCGAGGTAATAAGAATCCGGGCCATTTTGCGTTTCCACGTATCTGTCTGCGCGCCCGTCTACCTTATGTGATCGGCCAGAAAAACCCCGGCTTTCATCTGGATGACATTTTCGGTGCCACGATATGGAAAAAACAGGTTGACCAAAGGTCACCGATTGCCGAAGTGTCGCGCGCCAAATGACCCATAGGTTGTAGTATTGAATCACAACCTCTTGAATTTCGACAATGAACTCCCATCTTTTGGGTATACCAAAGTATACAATAACGAGGGCTATTTCCTTATGTTCGACTTTTTGCTCGAGGGTGCTTTTGCGCCCTTTACCCTAGCGCTTGCATTGCTGTTCGGCCTTCTGGCGCTTGAACTGATCGCTTTGCTGCTGGGGGCTAGCCTGATGGCGGGCGAAGGCGATCTTGATTTGGATATGGCAGACGGGCCGGATCTGGATGTCGGCAGTTTTGACCTCGACATCGATGCGGATGTCGATCTGGGCGATTTTGAACTGGCGGATGTCGAACCTGACGCGCCCACGGTCGCCTCAGCTGGCCCTTTGGCCTGGCTAGGCATCGGCAGGGTACCGGTCATGATCTGGCTTGTTGTTCTGTTGGCCGGGTTCGGCCTGTCAGGCATTGGCCTGCAGCTTGCACTGCGCGATCTGCTGGGCTTTGACCTGCCGGGCTGGATGGCTGCCTTACCTGCTGGAGCCTTTGGTCTTTGGTTTGCACGCGGCTTTGGGGGCGTCTTTGCGCGCTTTCTGCCCAAGACCGAGACCGAGGCGATGTCCGAGCGGATGCTGGCCCGTCGCCGTGGCTTCATCTCGCAAGGCACCGCATCGCGCGGACGTCCGGCCGAAGTGCGCGTGATGGATCGCTTTGGCAATGCGCACTACCTGCGGGCCGAACCGCTGCAAGACAGCGACACGCTGGAACAGGGCACCGAAGTGCTGGTGCTGCGCGACCGACGGCAAGACCGGTTCGTTCTGGTCGGCCTTTCGAACTAACAAAAATTTAACCCCAAATCGGAGGATTTTGCATGGAACTTACTTTCCTGATCACCACAGTTGCGACCATTTTGGCGGTCGTTCTGTTCATCGGCCTTGTGTTGGGCCGACTTTACAAACGCGCGACCCGCGAAGTCAGCCTGGTGAAAACCGGGGCAGGCGGCAAGAAGGTCATCATGGATGGCGGCGTCATCATCGTGCCCTTGCTGCACGAGGTCAGCCCGGTCAACATGAAGACCCTGCGCCTTGAAGTGCAACGCAGCGGTGAGGCTGCTTTGATCACCAAAGACCGTATGCGGGTTGATGTGGGTGTCGAGTTCTACGTCTCGGTTATGGCCACCGAAGAAGGGATCGCACGCGCTGCGCAGACCTTGGGTGACCGGACTTTTGATGTCGAACAGCTGCGCGAGATGATCGAAGGCAAGCTGATCGACGGTTTGCGCGCCGTGGCGGCGCAAATGACCATGGACGGTTTGCATGAAAATCGTGCCGACTTTGTTCAAGAGGTGCAGAATGCAGTGTCCGAGGACCTGTTGAAGAACGGTTTGTCGCTTGAATCCGTCTCTCTGACTGCGCTGGACCAGACGCCCTTTGAGGCGCTGGACGAAAACAACGCCTTTAACGCTGTGGGTATGCGCAAGCTGGCCGAGGTGATTGCGACCTCAAAGAAAGAGCGCGCGCAGATCGATGCCGAGGCCGAGGTTGAGGTGCGCCGTGCCGCGATGGAAGCCCAGCGTCAGAAGCTGTTGATCGAAAAGGATGAAGAACAAGCGCGGATCGAGCAGACGCAGCAGGTTGAAACCCTGCGCGTGGCGCAAGAGGCTGAGATTGCAGCGCGGACCGAGGACTCGGTGCGGGAAACCGAACGCGCCCGGATTGCGCGGGAAGAGGCCATCCGCTCAGCCGAAATCGAACGCGAGCGCAAGATCCGCGATGCGGAGATCGCCAAAGAGCGTGAGATTGAAGTGGCCGAACAGGAACGCCAGATCATCATCGCGCAGAAATCCGAAGAGGAAAGCCGCGCGCGTGCATCGGCTGACCTGGCCCGGGCCGAGGCAACCAAGGCGACCGAAGCCGTTGCAACAGCACGCGAGGTGGCCGAGGCCGAGCGTCAGAAGCAAATCGTTCTGATTGAAGCCACCCGTGAAGCGGAACGTCAGGCCACCGCGATCCGTCTGTCTGCGCAGGCCGAGAAAGAGGCCGCCGCTGACCGTGCCGAAGCGCGCCGCGAAGAAGCGCAGGCCGAAGCGGATGCGCTGAACATCCGGGCCGAAGCCAAGAAGAACGACATGTTGGCCGAGGCGGAAGGTAAGCGCGCGATTGTTGAGGCTGACAATGCTCTGTCCGCAGCGCAAATCCGCATGAAGGTCGATATGGCACGGATCGAAACCATGCCCTCGATCATCTCGGAAATGGTCAAGCCTGCGGAAAAGATCGACTCGATCAAGATCCATCAGGTTGGTGGTATCGGTGCGGGCGCGCCTAGTGGGGCAGCTAGCACCGACAAGCCGGTGGTCAATCAGGCGCTTGACTCGATCATGGGTATGGCGGTGCAGATGCCCGCGCTCAAGAAGCTGGGTGAAGAACTTGGCCTGTCGATGGAAAACGGTGTTTCCGGTGCCGTGAACGGGGCGCTGGAGGCAACGCCAGCGATCTCATCGCCAGATAATGCCGATCTGGTCGAAGACGAAACGCTTAGCGATCAATAAACCAAATGGGCCGGGATTTCCCGGCCCTTTTTTCTTTTCAGAGCGCTACTTCCAGAAATTGTTTGCATGCGAGACGGTTTGAAAGTTGACGGCAACAACGTGAGAGACACCAATCAAACTATCCGCGTTGTTTGCATATTCAGGACGCATCCGGTTGCGGGCTGCATCATCGGGTTGCGTCAGTTTGACTGCCATCCGCGATAACTTCACTGCAAGCTCATAACCTTCTTCCGGTGTTTGGGTTTTCAAACTGGGTAGCCAGGACATTTCACTCTCCATTTATATCGTGCGCGACCTAAAATGCAAAGTTGACGAAACCAGTGTTTATGTCAAGAATAATATCGTGCGCGATATAAATGGAGCTTTGAATTGGACAGCTTTGATATTCCTAAGCAGGCGGATGATCTGTTTTGTTTTGGCGTTTATACCGCGTCGCACGCAATTAACCGTGCCTACTCACCACACCTTAAGAAATTGGGTCTGACCTATCCGCAGTACATCACGCTCACCTTGCTGTGGGAGCATGATGGACAAAAGATCAATACGCTTGCCCAGAAACTCGGGATGGAGACCAGCACGCTGACACCGTTGGTCAAGCGACTGGAGAACCTGGGCCACGTAACTCGGTCGCGCAGTCAAGCTGACGGACGTGCGGTGGAGGTTTTTGTGACCGAGCAGGGTTTGGCTCTCAAGCACAAAGCGCCAGAAATCACCTCTTGCATGATTGAGCAAACAGGGCTGGACAAATCGGAACTGCAAAAACTGCAAACGCTGCTATTTCGACTGAGAGACGGATTGAATGGTGGCCGATGAGATGCCAATCGAGCTTACTCTTTCCCCTCGCGCGATCGTTTTAACAGACCTCCGATTGTGAACGAGGTGCGCGGGGCATAGACGTAGTTGGTCCGCGCATCAGGTGTTGGGCGAGACCGCATGCGGGCCAAACCAAACCCGATTAGCCCCAGATGTCCAACGGCCACAAAGGCGAACAAAGCGCCTGGGCCGAATTGTTCGATCAATGTCGAAGACACATAGGGCGAGGCGATTGCGCCCAGCGCGTACCAGAACATCAGGGCCGCAGACAGTTCGACCCGTTGTTCGGTGGTGGCAAAATCATTGGCATGGGCGGACGATAGCGAGAAAATAGGGAAGGTGGTCAGACCAAAGAAACCAGCCGCCAGCATCACGCCCAGTGTTCCCGCCCCGCTGGCGGCCATTGTGACCCCACAGCTGAGCACCGCGGCAGCGGAAAGCCAGATCAGGACCCAACGCCGGTCGTACTTGTCAGCCAGCCAGCCAAGCGGATATTGGGCCAGTGCACCGCCCAAAACGAAGGAGGCGAGGAAAAAGGCGATCTGATCCAAGCTCAAACCCACCTCTTGACCATAGACCGGGCCGACCATCCGGAAGGATGCAGAGCTCAGCGCCGAAACGATCACGCCAGCAACGGCCAGCGGTGAACAGGCCCAAGCCAGTTTGGGCCTCAGCCGTGGGGCGCTGGGGGTCTGAGGTTGGCTGGCCCGTGTTAATGTCAACGGCAGCAGCGATGCACAGCACAGGATCGCCAGCAGGTTATACGAAACATAAGATGCAGGCGGCAAAACCGCGATGATCAACTGCGCGCTGAGCGAGGCCCCCAGATCCGCGATGCGATAGGTTCCCATCGCCCGCCCGCGCGTTTCGTTCGTGACCTTGGCGTTCAGCCAGGCCTCGATGACTGTATAGCACCCGGCCACGCAGGTGCCTGACGCGATCCGCAACGCGGCCCAGACATAGGGGTTTTCGGTCAGGGTATGCCCGATCAAGCCCATCGCGCCCAGGGCCGTGCACACTGCAAACGCGCGCGAATGCCCGACGCTGCCCATCAGGCGTGGCGCCCACCAGCAACCGATGAAGAAACCGATGAAATGCGCCGACCCCAGCAGACCGATCTGTTCGGTCGTGAAGTTCAGCGTGATGCCCGAGATCGCATCCAGTGGCCCAACGCCACCTGTCGACAGTTGCAACAGAATGACGGACAGGAAGAGGGCGGCAAAGGAAATGATCGTGCGCATAATGAGACCACGCTCTACCGGTCTTGCAGAACTTGCGCACGTTTTATCGACGCCTAGGTGTCGTTTTTTGCGAATTCTCGGATTAGTTCAGGCGTGTGATCTGCGCCATGATGTTAAGGCCAACCGTCTCATCGACCAGATCGGGATAGCCGGAGGCCCCATATGCATGACGGTCCAGCGCACCAGTCAGCTGGATCGACAGGGCATCAAGATCATCCGCAGCGCTGCCGGGCGCACGATAAAGCGCTGCATTAAGGGTCACCGGCCGGGTAATGCCGCGTACGGTCAGGTCGCCTTTGATCGAGGCCCCATCCGAGATGCGCCCGCCTGGACCAAGCTGGATTTTGGTCGAGGTGAAGCGAATGGTCGGATGCGCATCAGCATTGAGCACGCTTTCGCCCAACATGGGTCCGCGCGCAAAGGGCAAACGTGTTCGCGCGGCGGCTACATTCAGGATGACATCTACCTTGCTGTTTTGCAGGCGTTTTGTATCCAGCTGAATGTTGGCAGATTGGATCGGCATGGTGCCCGATTGCGCCACTCCGGACAGATCAAAGGTGAACCCGACCGATGTGCCCTTAGGCGCAAGCGCATAGGGGATCATCACGGATTGTGCCGCCCCCAAGCTGGGCCATAGTGCCAATCCAGCTACGAAACTGCGTCTGGTCATTCTGGTCATGCCGATCCCTTTCGCCTGTGTTGCCCATGCCGGATGTGGTCTGATCCGCCCCTGTGCTGATATCTGCTGTCCTGACGCTAGAACGCAGGACGTAATGATTGGTTAACACGCGAGCTTGCAGTCTTATTCGCTCCGGCCTCAAATCAATTGCCGTGGGTGGTTCGCCGGCAACAATCGATGAGCGCGCTTATTTGTTGGAAACGCTAGGGCGATCGCCTTGGCCCGGCCAATCACATCTTGCGTGAACGGTCTTCGTCGCTTCTCGCAGGTTGCAGATGCATCTGTGCGCGAGGGGCTGCCATAGTGGCCTGCCAACTCGCTGGGGGCAGGGCGCGGGCGCGGCGGCGGGTCAGGATCCAGCGGTTCGCCTCATCCCGATGTGCAGCGGCCATGTGCCAACGCGTTTCGACCCCCTGCGCACCACCGTCGCCGGGGGTCAGCAACAGACCCAGCGGGGGCTGCCCTATATCACCCTGTTCCGCTGCCAGATGCAGCCGCCGCACCGGTGTCAGACCCGGCGCACCGGGCAGATCGCAGATGACCAGCGGAACGGCTCGGCTACGCAGGGCTTCTTCCATGCACCACAGCAGGTCCTCGGCCCGTTTGGGGCGAGCAAAGAGAAATCTTCCGGGGTCAGCAAAATCGACCATTCCGTGGGGGTTCAGCTGGCCCAGCTCCCATGCGGGATAAATCCACAAGACCGGCCCTTGGGTCTGCCCGGCAAGCCACATGGCGAAGCTGCGCCGGGCGGGGCCGCAGGCTTCGTGCACGCGACCCTGTTGCAGGGTGACCTCATCATGAAGTTTGACCCCCGGCGCGGGACGCGCGGGCTTGGCGCCAAGAAGCTGAGCAGACATGATATGTATATATCATGTTCTTATTTTGTTCTCAAGTTGTGAACGCGCCTAACGTGACAGGATCATCCGGCCATCGGTGAACTGAATGTTGGAAAACCGGTGCAAGTAATCCATGCCCAGCAGCGACTGGTGCAACTCTCCTTCATTGATCCAGGCCGAAACATTGCGATCGGCAATTGGACCCAGTTCGAAACTGTCCAGCCGCACAGGTGCTGTTCGAACCTCTCCATTCGCCGTGATTGCGCGCCCGAAATAATTCAGCTGATCAGGATCAATGCCCACACGCTCCGCATCCTGCGCGCTGAGCACGATTTGGCTGGCCCCGGTATCCACAAGGAACACAATGGGTTCGCCGTTCACGGTGACTGGCAGGTAATAATGCCCGTCCTGGGCACGCGGCACCTCGATCATATCGCCGGTAACCGCCATCTGTGGGGCTGGGCTGACCGAGGATCGAATATCCTCCCACAAGCCAATGACCGCGATGACCCCCACGAAGATAAAAACCCAGGCCATGACCTGTTGCAGGGTCTTGTTCAGGGATTGACGGTTCTGGGCGACAAACCACAGCAATATGGCCGCGCCAAGCACGACCAGATACACCAAACGCCCGATATCGTCGCCATTCATGCCATTGCCCTTACAGTTTATTCTGCACTCTATATGGGGATTTACGACGCAAACCCAAAGGCCTTGAGGCCATCCAGAATGAACTGAACAGACAGAGCCGCCAGCAGCATGCCCAGCAGACGGGTCAGCACATTCAAGCCCGTTTTGCCCAGAATGCGGGCGATCAGACCACCGGCTAGAAAGAACAACAGAACCACGGCCATGACAGCCAGCATTACGGCCACTGCCGCCGCAATTCCTTGAAGACCCGGATGCTGTCCGGACAACAGAATGATCGTCGCAATCGATCCCGGCCCGGCGACCAGAGGGATGGCGAGTGGAAAGACCGACGGGTCGTTATGTTCCTCTTCCTCAGCCCGATCCTCGCGCCGCTTGGTGCGGCGTTCGAACAGCATGTCCAATGCGGTCAGGAACAGCAGCGCGCCACCGGCAACCTTGAACGCCTCCATCGAGATGCCGACAAAGCCCAGAACCGCCTCTCCGAAGGCGGCGAAGGCAATCAGAATGCCGGTTGCAACCAAACAGGTGCGATAGGCCGTGCGCCGCCTTGCGCGCGCGTCCATATCCTGTGTCATGGCGACAAAAATGGGCGCGGTGCCGAACGGGTCGATCACGACGAACAAAGTGGTGAAGGCGGTGATGAAGAAGGCAGCGTCAATCATGCGGCATTCTCCGCCTGCTCCAGTTTTTCGGCGGCCGCGACCCACAGCGCCTCGGCCTTTTGCATGGCCTCCACCACCTCGGCGAATTTGCGGTTCCAGGTTTCCAGATCATCGATCCTGTCATCTTCGTACAAGGCCGGGTCCGCGAGTTTGGCCGAGAGCTTGTCGTGCATATCTGTCAACTTCTCGATCCGGTCCTCGCACTTGCGCAGATCGGCGCGCAGGGCCAACATGGTATCCCGCGAGGGGCGCTTGGGCTGTGTTGCCTGAGGCTTTTGCTTCACCGGCTTGTCGCGGGCCAGCAGCATCGCGCGATAGGCTTCGAGGTCTTGATCAAATGGTTTGACGGTGCCGTCCGAGACCAACCAGAGCCGGTCCGCCACCAAAGACAGCAGATGCATGTCGTGGCTGACTAGAACGACCGCACCGGAATAGGCGGTCAGCGCCTCGACCAGCGCCTCGCGGCTTTCGATGTCCAGATGGTTGGTCGGTTCGTCCAGGATCAGCATATGTGGCGCGTCGATAGTGGCGATCAGAAGCGACAGGCGCGCCTTTTGACCACCCGACAGACGCCCGACTTCGGTTTCTGCCTGACCGGCGTTCAATCCGAACCCAGCCAGACGCGACCGCCACTTGCCCGGAGCCTCATCTGGGCGCAGACGGCGCAGATGATCCAGAGGCGTTTCGTCCACATAAAGCTCATCCACCTGATGCTGTGCGAAATAGCCGATGCGCAGCTTGTTGGAGCGGGCCATCTGACCTGCCATCAGGGGTAATCTGTCGGATAGCAGCTTGGACAGGGTCGATTTGCCCTGACCGTTTTTCCCCAGCAGCGCGATGCGATCATCCTGATCAATGCGCAAGTTCAGACGGCGCAGCACTTCAGTCTCGCCATAACCGGTTACGCCACCTTCGATCTGGATGATCGGGGGCGAAAGCTCCTCGGGTTTTGGGAAAGAGAACGCGCGCAACGCGGCCTCTTGCGGGGTCGAGACCAACTGGATGCGTTCGATCATTTTTAGGCGGGATTGGGCCTGCACGGCCTTCGACGCTTTATAGCGAAAGCGATCCACAAAGCTTTGTAGATGGGCGATGCGGGCCTTGGCCTTGGCGTTCTCAGATTCTGCCTGTGCCAGACGTTCCGCGCGGCGTTCGGCGAATTTGTCATAAGGCACGGCGTAATAGGTGAGCTTGCGGTCTTCCAGATGCAGGATCGAGCCAACGGCCCGGTTCAACAGCCCGCGGTCGTGGCTGATGATGATGACAGTATGCGGATACTTCGCCAGATAGCTCTCCAGCCACAACGCGCCTTCAAGGTCCAGATAGTTGGTCGGTTCGTCCAAAAGCAGCAGGTCGGGCTGCGAGAACAGCACTGCCGCCAGTGCAACGCGCATTCGCCAGCCGCCAGAGAAATCGGAACACGGTTTCAACTGGTCTTCGTCATCAAAGCCAAGGCCCTTAAGGATTGACGCCGCCCGAGCCTCAGCCGACCAGGCATCGATATCGGCCAGACGGGTCTGGATATCTGCAATACGTGCCGGGTCCGTGGCGCTTTCAGCCTCGGCCATCAGCGCGCTGCGTTCTGTGTCAGCCGCCAGAACGGTGTTGATCAGGGACACATCGGATGAGGGCACTTCTTGCGCCACGCCACCAATCCGCGCGCGTTTCGGGATCGAGATGGCGCCGGATTCCAACGCTAATTCTCCGCGGATCAGTCGGAACAGAGTGGTCTTGCCGGTGCCGTTCCGACCCACCAGACCAACCTTGTGGCCATCGGGGATGGTCGCGCTGGCCCCTTCGAACAAGGGGCGGCCTTCAACGGCATAGGTGATGTCTTCGATCCGTAGCATGAGGGGGCTCTTAGCAGAGCCGTGATGCAGCCGCCAGCGGCTTGGCATGTTCAAGCGCTGGGCAATGTGTTAGCGCTGTGTCGTTTGCTTTTCTGACACGGTTTTCGACATGCGCGCGGCCCGGACGCCCCCAAATTTGATCACGCTGATCTTCGCCACCGCACTTTCCGTGTTGTCGCTGAATATGTTCCTGCCCTCGCTAGCGCATATGAGCGACGACTTCGCGGTCGACTATGGCCTCGTGAACTTGTCAGTGGCAGGATATCTGGCCGTCTCGGCGGTGCTGCAACTGATCATGGGGCCGCTGTCAGATCGGTTTGGGCGCAGGCCTGTTCTGTTGATCTGCATGACCGTCTTCGTGATCGCATCAATCGGATGCACGCTGGCCGAGTCGATCTGGGTTTTTCTGGGTTTCAGGCTGTTGCAGGCTGTCGTCGTAGCCGGGTCGGTTCTGTCCAGTGCCTCGATCCGGGATCGATATCCGCCCAACGAAGCCGCCAGCAAGCTAGGATATGTCGCGATGGCCATGGCGCTCGCGCCTATGCTGGGTCCAATGCTGGGCGGCGCGCTGGACATGCTGTTCGGCTGGCGCGCGGGGTTCGTTCTGTATTCGGTGCTTGGGGCAGGGCTGTTGGCCTTGCTATGGTTCGACATGGGAGAGACCAACACAGACCGTTCATCAACCTTGGCCGCGCAATTGAAAGAATACCCGCATTTACTTCGCGCCCGCCGATTTTGGGGTTATGCGCTATGTGCCGCGTTCTCGATCGGCGGGTTCTACAGCTTCATTACTGGCGCGCCCCTGGTCGCCGCTGCGTGGTTCGACCTTAGCCCGGCGATGCTGGGCTTAGGGATCGGGATCATCACAGGTGGCTTCATGGTGGGCAACTTTGTCACTGGACGTATCGCGACGCACACTCGGCTAACCACTATGATCTTATGTGGACGGATCGTGGCCTCGGTTGGTCCGTTCTTCGGTTTGTTGTTGTTTGTAGGTGGACACGGCTCGGTCTGGGTGTTCTTCGGGTCGGCCATCTGTGTTGGATTTGGCAATGGTTTGACCAACGCCAATGCCTCGGCCGGAGCGATGTCGGTACGGCCCAAACTGGCAGGCAGTGCGGCGGGGTTGTCCGGGGCGATGGTCGTCGCGCTTGGTGCCATCCTGACCTCGATGACAGGTGCATTCGTCAGCCCCGAAAATGGCCCGTATCTGGTGCTGAGCATGATGAGCGGCAGCAGTTTTGTTGGGCTGTTAGCGGTGCTTTACGTCCGCAGGTTGGACAGGATCGACCCGCTGCCCCAGGCGATCTGAGCCGTGAACCATCATAACGCTTTTCATACGCGCCGTACCATGTTACCCGGCGCGCGATGGATTTCGGCGCATACCCTGCGCCACATTGTAAGGAGAGGCCGACATGGCACTGGAACGCACATTCTCAATCATCAAACCCGATGCAACCCGCCGTAACCTGACTGGCAAGATCAATGCCAAGTTCGAAGAAGCCGGCCTGCGCATCGTGGCGCAAAAGCGCATTCACATGACCAAAGCTCAGGCGGGCAAATTCTATGATGTCCACGCCGAGCGTCCGTTCTATGACGAACTGTGTGAGTTCATGTCCTCGGCTCCGGTCGTTGTTCAGGTTCTGGAAGGCGAAGGCGCCATTGCCAAGAACCGTGAAGTCATGGGCGCAACCAACCCTGCAGATGCAGCCCCCGGCACCATCCGCGCCGAGTTCGCTGAATCGGTCGGTGAAAACTCGGTCCACGGGTCGGATGCTCCGGAAACTGCGGCTGTTGAGATCGCATATTTCTTCTCGGGTATCGAACTGGTCGGCTAAGCCACTGTTTCGTGCTGATTTCGGGCCGCTCCGTTTGGGGCGGCCTTTTTCGTTCAAACCTGTTTCAGATCACTTGCGGACACGCGCACCCCGATCGCGTTCAGGTCTGAGACCAACTGGCTTTCCGCTGCGGGTTTGGCGCTGGCTTTGATCGCGTCAAACCTTTGACGTAATTGCTTTTTCTCTTCACCTTTGCAGTCGTTCCATGGGCGACCCTGAAGGCCCATAACCAACACGTAGTAGCCGATGAAATGTGCCTTGGTTCCGGCCTGCAACAGCCGGGTGTAGGCCTCATCCGCGCCCAGTTCACGTAGATCCTGCGCGGAGTGTATCCCTGCACGGGCGCAAGCTTCTTCGAAGGCAGGGCCAAGATTTCTGATCGATGACACAGGTTCGGACATGGGTTTGGTTTAAACGTCCAACCTAGCGCTGTCACCCCAGCATTGGCGCATTCCGGTTTTGCTTGTGTTCCGACGGATCTGAAGATTTCATGACACCATGAGTTTCGAGACTGAGACGTTGTTTGTCCTGCGCGGCGCGTTTGATCCAGCAAAGTTTGTCGGGCTGAACCTGCGATATGATCCGGAACGGGCCTCCAAGCCCTTTGTTCTGCTGGATTGTCATGACCAGTCGATCCGCGCATCCGGTCGGACGCTTCTTGAGTTCGGTGGGTCATTGCATCTGCTGGATGGTAAAGGCGCGCGTTGGAGCCAAAGGTCCAAGGGTGAGGGGCGTTTTGCACAAGACCTGCCAGGCGGTCCGGTCCGCGATGCATTGCACCGGTTTCCAAAATTGCGCGCATTGATGGAAATTACTTCGGGCGTGGTCGAGGAAGGCAGCCTTGCGGTTCTGGATGATCTCGAGAAAACACAGGTGCGAGGTCGCGTCACGGTTTTGTCGACCGCAAACGGGCAGGTGACGGTTATACGCCTCAGTCGTCTGCGGGGGTATGACAAGGCCTACCTCCGTGCCTGCGACGCGATGTTGGCGGCTGGTTCGGACAGAGCTGACCTGTCTGCAATTGTTAAAGCTTTAGAGCCGGGTGAGGTCCCATATCGGGCAAAGCCCGAGATCACTTTGGGGCGATCAGAGCCTTCGATTCAGGTGGCTACTGATATTATTCATACTTTTCTAAAAGTTGCGCAGCAAAATGAAAGTAGACTTATCGCTGATATCGATACCGAATTCCTGCATGATTACCGCGTTTCTCTGCGCCGAATACGATCTGTCATCAGCTTGTTCAAAGGAGTTTTCTCTGACGATCAAACTGCGACGCTGAAAAAGACCTTCTCAGATATGATGACCCCGACCGGGCGTGTGCGGGATTTGGATGTCTATCTTCTGGAAAAAGACATATATTACAGCCTTGTGCCGCACACACTTCATCCCGGATTGGATGCCATGTTTGGGCAGTTCCAGAAGGAACGCATGCAGGAACTCTCGCGGCTGACCCGCAGGTTACGCAGCAAAGCCTACCAAAGTCAGATGGCAGAGCTAACAGCGCTGTTCAGCACCACCGAACGTCTACAGCCAGGTCCAAACGCGCAGCGCCGGGCTTATGATCATGCTTGCGCCCTGATCTGGAAGCGCTATCGCAAGGTCTGCAAGATTGCGCGCAGCATCACGCCTGAAACACCGGATGAGCTTGTGCATGACCTGCGGATCGATTGTAAGAAATTGCGCTATCTGATGGAATTCTTTGCGCCCCTTTTCGATGCGAAAGATTTCAAGTCCATTCTCAAGCCCCTGAAAAAGCTTCAGGATAATCTGGGGCTGTTCAATGATTACTCGGTCCAGCAAGAGGCGTTGCAGCAGTTTGCCGCGCAGCAATCCAATGCCCAACGACGCGTTGATGTAAAGATTGGTCTGGCGGTTGGAGGGCTGATCGCCGTGCTGGACCAACGTCAGCGGGCCGAGCGTGACCGTGTAATCGCCAATTTCCAGCAATTTGATGCCCCTGACACCCGTCAGATGTTTCGCCACCTGTTTCATCGGTCCAAGGAGTGAGGAATGAAAATCATTGCCTGTTACAGCAACAAAGGCGGTGTTGGAAAAACCGCCACTTCGGTCAATCTGGCCCACGCCTATGCGGCGGCGGGCAAGCTGGTCTTGCTGTGCGATCTTGATCCGCAGGGGGCGTCAGGGTTCTATTTCCGTGTGAAACCTTCGAAGAAGCTGACGGATGCGCGGTTCTTCGAGGATGTTAAGCGCTTCACCAGCGCCATTCGTGCAAGTGATTTCGAAGGGCTGGATATTCTTCCCGCGAACCTGACCTTTCGTGACTTTGATGTGTTTCTGTCGCGCATGCGGAACAGTCGGTCGCGCTTGAAAAAGGCTCTGACGGCGGCGGGCAGTGATTACGATGTCATCATCCTGGACTGTCCGCCCAACTTTTCGACCCTGTCCGAAAACATCTTTAAGGCCGCAGACCAGATCGTTGTGCCGGTGATCCCGACAACGTTGTCCGAACGGACCTTTGAGCAGCTGGTTGGGTTCTTCGACCAGCACAAACTGCCGAAGAAGAAGCTGAAAGCGTTCTTTTCGATGGTGCAGCAGCGCAAAACGTTACATCAGCAGACGATCGCGGCGATGCGAAAGACCTATCGAAAAAGGTTCATGCGCAGCAGCATTCCCTTTGCGGCGGATGTCGAAAAGATGGGTCAACATCGCGCACCGGTGTTGACCTATGCCCCGCGCAGTGCGGCGGGGGCGGCCTATCAGGCACTCTATAACGAGGTGGAAAACGGGGTGGTTTCGACCGAATGAGCAAGGAAATCGAACGTAAGTTTCTGGTCAACAGCCTGCCAGACCTGAGCGGTGCACAAAAGGCTGTGGTGCGACAGGGTTATCTGACCGCCCCCGAGGATTCGACCGAACTGCGCCTGCGGCAGAAGAATGACCAGTATTTCCTGACGCTCAAAGGTGCAGGGGGGTTGGTTCGGGTGGAGCGTGAGACCGAGATGTCCGCTGAACAGTTCGAAACCTTTTGGCCCGAAACCGAGGGGCGACGTGTTGAAAAAGAACGCTTTACCAACAGTTTGCCAGATGGGCGGGAGTTCGAGCTGGATATCTTTCAGGGTGCGTTGGCACCATTGCGACTGGTCGAAGTGGAATTTTCCAGCGAATCCGAGGCACTTGGTTTCACGCCGCCCGCGTGGTTTGGTGCTGATGTGACCGAAGATAAACGCTATAAAAACAAGAACCTGGCCATTGATGGGGCGCCTGGCTAGACTCAGCGTGACAGGTTCAGCGTAACCTCAAGGCCCGGATCACAGTTGCGGGCCACGAACTTCCCTCCATGCATATGCGTGATCGCAGCAACCAGTGCTAGGCCAAGCCCGGCATTACGCTCGGTTCGGGCAGGGTCGAGCGTGACAAAAGGCAATTGCAGGCGGGGCAGATCTTTGGCGGGGACGCCTGGCCCCTGATCGCGCACGCTGAGCTGGGCGAACTGGTCGTCCTCACCAATTGTGATGGCAATGGTCGTGTTCTCCGGCGCGTATCGCATTGCGTTTTCCAACAGGTTCGACAGCGCTTGTGATAGCAACGGGCGGTGACCCTGCACTGGTGCGGCCTCTCCTTCGACCTTAAGCTGGATGTTCTGGTCAGCGGCAACCGGGTCGTAGAGTTCAATCACATCGCTAACGAGGTGCTGCAGATCGACCTCTTCGAACTGTTCGCGGCCCAAGCCGGCCTCAGCCCGTGAAATTTCGGTTAGCTGCCCCAGCACACGCAAGACGTGGTCGATTTCCAAAGTAGCGCGGGTGATATCAGCCTCGCGCTCCTGCTCGCTTTTACCCGGGTCAGACAGCGCCTCGACCCGTTGTTTTAGACGCGACAGGGGGGATCGCAGATCATGCGCAATCGAATTTGATGTCGTGCGTAGGTTGCTGATCAGTTCCTCGATCCGGTCGAGCATGTTGTTCAGCGTCCCCGCCACCTGGTCGAACTCATCGCCGGTACCACGCAGGGGCATACGTCGGGACAGATCACCCGAGACGATGTTCTCTGCTGTGCTGGCGATGTCCGACAGGCGGGAAAAGACCAAGCGGGTGAACAGCCATGCGGTGAGCACACTCAGAACCAGAGCAATGCCAAGGGTCAGCGCCACGGATCTCAGCAAAACCCGATCAAACTGCTGACGTGCGACAGCGTCTCGACCGACGATCAGGCGCTCTTGGCCGGGCAGGCGGATCGAGGCGGCTGAGACGGGAACAAGTTGGTCGTTGTCAGCGCGGCGCAGTTCTAGTTCCACCCAGCCACTACCAGCTGTAATATGCTCGGGCCATTGCTTGAGGTTTCCAACCAGCTTGTTGCCGAACCGATCTGTCAGCAGGTACAGCGCATCGCGCTCCGATGCGCTGGGAAGGCGGCGTTCGATGGCTGTGATCAGGCCGATCAACCCACGACGTTCATATTCATCTGCCAGCCCAGTTAATTCAGCGGAAACCACTGATCGGGTCTCGGATTCAATGCTGCGATTTGCTGTGAAATAGACCAAGGCCAGTACGGTTGCCGTCAGAAAAATGCTGAGCACCATACTGGCCAGTACCAGCCGCGTTCGGGAATTATTCAGAGAAAGCCGAAGGTTATCCATCAGACATCATGTAGCCTGAACCTCTGACGGTTTCAATCAACGGTGCTTCTCCGCCCTCGTCCAACTGGCGACGCAGTTTCGAGATATGGACGTCGACAACGTTGGTGTTCGGGTCGAAGTGGTAGTCCCAAACGCCTTCCAGCAGCATGGTGCGTGACACGACGCGGTTCTTGCGGCGCAGAAAAAACTCCAGAATCTGGAACTCGCGCGGGGTCAGGGTGATCTCATGCCCGTCGCGGGTGACCTTGCGAGTCAGCAAATCCATCTCAAGGTCTTTGCAGGTCAGGGTTGGTGTCTCTTCCGATTCCTGAGGGCGGCGTAGAAGCGCCTCGATCCGCGCATGTAGTTCCTGGAACGAGAAGGGTTTGACCAGATAATCATCCGCGCCCGAATTGAGCCCCTTCACACGCTCGTCCACCGCACTCATCGCGGTCAACATCAGAACCGGTGTCTTCAAACCGGCTGCGCGCATGGATTTGATCAGCGACAGCCCGTCCAACCCGGGCAGCATCCTATCCAGCACGACGGCGTCGAATCCACCATCGGTGGCGTGATACAGACCCTCGCGGCCGTCAGCGGCAACCTCGACCACATATCCTTCTTCGCCAAAGCCCTTGGCGATGAAGTCCCGTGTGTCTTCGTCATCTTCAACAATCAGAAGGCGTCGGCTCATGATCGGGTTCCTTTCTATCGGAATTTAAACACAATTTCCGTACAAAGCACATGGTTTTGACGGGGCTGCCTCAACAACTCTGTGCCGGGTGCAGCCTCGCGCACCCGGCACGCCCGACGGATTGCGGACAAACCAATCCGGCCGGGAGGCGCACGCCAAATATCCCCATCATGAGGCGTGCGCGGGTTTGGGATCAGGCGATCTCGACCGCAACGAAAATCTGGTTGCCACCGCGATTGATCAGCACCAGTGCCGGATCAGTTTTTTCGCTGTCCAACGCGGCCTTGAGCGCGTCGGGTGTCAGCGTGTCCTGGCTGCCCAGTTTGACGATGACATCACCGCGCTGCAGACCGGCCTTAGCCGCCGGGCTGTCTGGTTGCAGATCAGTCACAACCACGCCGTCTACACCCTGTGCCACGCCCATCTCGGCCCGTGCGGTATCGGTCAGCGGAGCGACGGTCACACCCAGTTGGGTGCCCGAGACCTCGGGATCGACCGGAATATCCGCCTCGGCTGATGCCGACTGATGCTGGCCGATGGTCAATTGAAGCTCTTGCTGGTCACCATTGCGTAGCACCGTCAGAGTGCTTTCAGTGCCCACCTTGGTGGTGCCAACCAAAAGCGGCAGATCGCCACTATTATCAACGGCGTTATTGTTGAAGCTCAGAATCACGTCACCTTGCTGCAGGACGCCTTCCGCTGGGCTGCCTGCCACTACATCTGAGACCAGCGCACCGGTAGATTGGTCGATGCCCAAGGCAGCGGCAAGCTCCGGGCTGACATTCTGGATCGAAACACCCAGCCAACCGCGGCTGACCTGACCATCGTCGCGCAGGTCGGCTGCGATATGTTCAACAATGTTCGAGGTGACGGCGAAGCCAAGACCGACAGATCCGCCACTTGGCGAATAGATGGCCGAGTTCACGCCAACAACTTCGCCTTCCATGTTGAACAGGGGGCCGCCGGAATTGCCTTTGTTGATTGCTGCATCTGTCTGAATGAACTCGGCATATGGCCCTTGCGAGATGTTGCGGCCCTTGGCTGATACAATCCCTGTGGTCACGGTCGAGCTGAGCCCGAACGGGTTGCCGATGGCCACCACATCTTCGCCAACACGGATTAAGTCACTGTCACCCAGTTCAACGGCTTGCAGCGTTTCGCCCGCATCGATTTTCAGAACGGCAATATCGGTCAGCGGGTCGGTGCCGATCACTTCAGCCTCAAAACTCCGATCATCGTTCAGGCGCACGGTCACGCTTGTGGCATTGTCGACAACATGGTGGTTGGTGATGATGTACCCGGTCTCATCCAGCACAAACCCCGATCCCAAACCCTGTGCCGGACCGCGTTGTGGTGCCTGGAAGCCTTCGGGTCCACCGAAGCGCTTAAAAAACTCACCAAACGGATGGGAGTCGAGGTCAAAGTCTTGGCCGAATGCGGGGCGAGTGGTCGGGTCCTGTTCGGCGATGATGGTCACGACCGAAGGGGATACGGTTTCGACCAGATCAGCCAGCGCTTCATCCGCCAGCGCGGGCAGGGCAGTGGATGCAAGCAACGCGGCGCCCAGTGCGCTTGCGCCGATCCAGCCGGATTTCTGCGGCAAAAGAAGCGAGGATTTACGGATGCTCATTTAGGTCTCCTGTGTGTTTCACGCGATTGCAACCGCGCGTTAAAGCCGGAGATATGCCGATAATCTGGGTGTTACCTGATGGTTTCGTTAAGAAAACTTAATTTTGCCACAAAGGGGCAGTTGAGTGCAGATCATCGCCGCTTGGGGATTCGTTGAGTCCTTAATGGCCGCGTCGAAGAATCAGTGGATTGTTGCCAAAATCGGCGTCAAACAATCAAATTTATTGCATTGCCTTTCTTTTGGGGACAATGCGCACCACTCAAAATTCGAAAATTAGGTGATCGTCCTTGGGTTGAGCGTTGAATTTACTGGTGCAGAAATTCATGTACTAACTGGCTATTTTTATTGCCTTTGGATCAATTATGCGTGCTCATAAATGGTGTTTCGCCGCAAGGGTTCCATCTTGGACACAACTTAAAGTAATGTTGACAAAAGCGGGATGTTGCTCAAAAGCCAGAAGAGCAGTCCTGAACTGGTTCGTTTTGCCCAATTTTATATTGTTTTGAGAGATCAGATCGGGGTAAATGATCTTACCCAAGTGAGGGGGAGCCGAAAGCACTAGGGGGTGCCGACGGTGTTCTCGATCTCAGGTAGTGTATGTTGCATGTTAACGAGGGGGTCTTGTTTAGGTTTCGCAGCATAGTCGACCAGCCCGTTTGGCGTTAGGTTGCGCATTTGAGATTGAAGAAAGTGGTAGTCCTTTATTGGGTACGCGGCCCGGTTGGCAACAACCGGGTCGCAACTATTTTGGCGGCTGGGTTTTGCTGTCCTGAACTTCTCGCCAGTTCGCCCAGTCTTCCGGTGTATCCAGGTCATACAGCGCGTTTCGACCGGGAAGGGGCACCAAGCAAAGGCGCGCACCGTTCGAACGTATGACGGATTGCGCACCAGTATCTCCGGTCAATTGCGATAAGGTGGCAAAAAGGCTTTGATCGAACAGAACCGGATGACCGGGTTTGCCGCTTTGGGTAGCACCTCGCCAGATCAGATGGTCTGGGTTCCGCTCACGAGCGCGCAGCACCGCCTTCAGATCCTCGGGCGTCAGGTTCGGTAGGTCTGCGAGCATAACCATAGCCGCGGGTGAAACGGGGCTGACATAGGCCAAAGCGCCCCGCAGGCTTGCATTCATACCTTCGGCTGCATCCGGGATTGGTACGATCTGCACATCAAGCCCCGATAATGCCTCGTACCGTGGATGAGGCCGTGGCGGTAGCGCGACAATGACCGGTCCGGCCGCCATCGCGGCCAAAGCCGAGCGTCTTAACAGGGGAATACCGTCAATCTCTTGCGTCAACTTGTCGGCGCCGCGCATACGGCTTGATTGCCCGGCGGCCAGCAGCAGGATCGGTATCTGTATCATGTGGACAACATGCCGCCCCAGTGGCGGCAAGTCATCCCCTCATGCGCGCGCCATCCGCATCAAACAGCGGGGTCGAGATCACACGGGCCTTGCGCAGATCCCCCAGGATTTCGATTTCAACGTCCAGCCCGTCCTGCGCACGGTCAGTTGGCAGGAACCCCAAGGCAATGGATTTGTGCGCGTGGTGGGAATAGCCGCCGGAAGTACAGAACCCAACAACAGCGCCGTCCAACCAGATTGGCTCATAGGCGTTGACGTCCGCATCTGCCGCATCGACTTCGAAGGCCACAAGTTTGCGTGCGGCACCCCCTGCGCGATCCTCTTCTGCGGCAGCGCGACCTATGAAATCTGCGTTCTTCGAAAATGAGATGAAGCGATCCAACCCGGTTTCAGCCGCAGTATAATCGGGCGAGAACTCCCGCATCCAGGAGCCAAAGAACTTATCCAGCCTCAGGGACATCATGGCGCGCATGCCAAAGGGTGTTATGCCAAACGGCTGCCCAGCCTGCCATAAGCTCCACCACAGCTGTCGTTGCGCCATCGGATCGCAGTAGATCTCATAGCCCAGATCGCCGGTGTAGCTGACCCGTTGCACAATGCAATCGGTCATGCCGATTGTCATCCGGCGCATATCCATGAATCTGAGGTTCGAAATATCCTCACGTGTGCAGGCCGACAGGACCTGTGCGGCCTTCGGGCCCGCGATCTGGAAGCCGTTGAGTTGATCGCTGATGTTGTCGATGGAAACTCCATCGATTGCGTTTTGCTGGAACCAGCGCATGTGGAAGGCCTGACTGCCATAAGAGGCGGTCAGGCGGAATTCGGTCTCACTCAGGCAAGACACAGTGAAATCACCGATCAGTTTGCCCTTGTGCGACAACATCGGTGTCAGCGACAGGCGCCCCGGCTGCGGAATCCGCCCGGCCATTATCCGATCCAGCCAATCACGCGCCTCTGGCCCCGAGATCCGGTACTTGCCGAAATTATGCACCTCATTGATTCCAACACCGTTGCGGACGGCGCGGACCTCGCGGCCCGTCGCCTCGAATGCATCCGAGCGGCGGAAAGAGGGAGTCTCAAAGCCGGGCTCATCGCCTTGCGCGAAATAGTTCGGCACTTCCAGCCCATATTGCTGACCCCAGACCGCGTCCAGTTCGCTGAAGATGTCATACATCGGCGTAGTGCGGTTGGGACGCGCGGCGGGCAGTTCCTCGTTCGGGTAGGCGACGCTGAACCGTTTTTGATAATTCTCAATGACCTTCGGGCGGGTATAGCCGGGGCTGATCCAATCGCCGAACCGGGCGACGTCCATGGCGAAGACATCGCGTTCCGGCTCGCCCTCGATCATCCACTGCGCCAGCGTCAGGCCAACGCCGCCGCCTTGGCTGAACCCGGCCATCACCCCGCACGCCGACCAATAGTTGCGCATTCCGGGCACTGGCCCGACCAGAGGGTTCCCGTCCGGCGCAAAGGTGAACGGCCCGTGGATCACCGATTTCACCCCGGCCTCGGCCAGAACAGGGAAGCGGTTATAGGCAAACTCGATACTGTCGGTGATCTTGTCATAGTCATCCGGCAGCAGTTCGTGCCCAAACTCCCACGGCGTTCCGTCCACGGCCCAAGGCTTGCAGGGTTGTTCGTAGAACCCGATGCACAACCCGCGCCCTTCTTGCCGTAGATAGCTCTCTCCAGCAGGGTCCATTACGTGCGGATGCTCTCCGCCCGCGTCGATGATGGCCTCGATCTGAGAGATCGAGTCGGTGACCAGATATTGGTGCTCCATCGGGTGCAGCGGGAAATAGACACCCGCCATCGCGCCGACCTCGCGCGCCCAGAGGCCGCCTGCGTTGACAATATGTTCGGCGTGGATCGTGCCTTTGTCAGTGACTACATCCCAGGTGCCATCCGCGCGCTGGTTCGTTTCACGCACCATGCAATGGGTCTCGATCGTGGCACCGCCCATTCGGGCCGCCTTGGCATAGGCATGAGTGGTGCCCGATGGGTCCAAGTGCCCATCCAGCGGATCATAAAGCGCACCGATAATGCCGTTCGTATTGGTGATTGGCGCGATCTTCTTGATCTCATCCGGGCCGACGATTTCGGTTTCCAGCCCCATGAACCGGTGCTTGGCGCGTTCGGCCAGCAGCATGTCGAACCGATCCTGATTGTCGGCCAGCGTCACCCCGCCCACATGGTGCAGCCCGCAGGACATGCCGGTGATCTCTTCCAGCTCTTTATACAGGCGGATCGTATAGCCCTGCAGCGCCGCCATATTGGTATCGCCGTTCAGAGTGTGAAATCCGCCCGCCGCATGCCAGGTCGAGCCCGAGGTCAGCTCGGACCGTTCCAGCAGCATCACGTCTGCCCAACCCAGTTTGGTCAGGTGATACAACACCGAACAGCCAACAACGCCACCGCCGATCACGGCCACACGGGTTTGAAGTTTCATGAATACCTCCGTCAGAATTGCGCTCAGTCTGATCGGAGGGTGGTGTTCTGCATGTGAAAATACGACAAAGTTTGTCGGTTAGAGCGCATCAGTTTTTACCAATGCGCTCTGATTGGCGCATGTTACAGCGTGGGAAGAGGTCTGATCTTCAGCTCCGTGATCCGATTGCCCTCGCGCGACGTCACCTCGAACCGGAAGCCGTGAAACGAAAAGACCTGACCCACAACGGGGATCATCTGAGCCTCATGGATGACCAGCCCGGCCAGGGTGTTGGCTTCTTCATCGGGCAGGGACCAATCCAGCGCGCGGTTCGCGTCACGGATCGTCATTGCCCCTTCGACAAGGTATTGCCCATCCTCGGACCGGGTCACTGGCACATCCTCTTCGATATCGAATTCGTCTGCGATCTCGCCCACGATTTCTTCGAGGATGTCTTCGAGGGTGATCAACCCTCTCAGTGATCCGTATTCGTCCACCACAAGCGCGAAGTGGCTGTGCATCCGCAGGAACTCACGCATTTGGTCATCCAGAGTGGTGGTTTCCGGAACGAAATAGGGGTCATTGGCGACCTTGGCGATATCGAAAGACTTCAGCCGATCCGCATCGCCATCGGTGCCGCCAACCTGCGCATACATGGCGCGGAACAGGTCTTTGGCATGGACGACGCCAACGATGTTTTCAGGTTCGTCGCGAAAGACGGGCAGGCGGGTATGCTGGCTCTCCAGACACTGCTTCAGAATGGCCTCGGGCGCGTCATCTGCATCGATCATTTCGATGTTGGATCGGTGAAGCATGATCTCTTCCACCACCCGGTCGCCCAAATCGAGCGCGCCCAGAATGCGGTCCCGGTCTTCCTTTTCAACCACGCCTTCAGAATGGCCCAGCTGCAGGGCGCCCGCGATCTCCTCTCGGACCGCAAGGATGTTACTGTCGGGGTCAATCCGCACACCGAACAGGCGCAGAACCCCACGCACCAGCAGCCGTACCGCGGCCACGATGGGCGAGAACACGGTGACGACAACGCCGATGATCGGCGCAACCGCCGAGGCCGCTTTTTCCGAGTTGGTGATCGCATAGGTCTTGGGCAGAACCTCGGCAAAGATCAGAACCAGCAGGGTCATGACCAGCGTCGCCAGCGCCACGCCGCTTTCGCCGAACAGCCGTGTGAACATAGCAGTGGCGAGCGAGGCCGCTAGAATGTTCACCAAATTGTTGCCCAGCAGAACCGATCCGATCAGACGTTCATTATCTTCGGTAATTTCCAGCGCCTTTTTCGCTCCGCGAGAGCCTTTATCGGCCTGTGCGCGCAGCTTGCCGCGGGATGAGGCCGTGAGTGCGGTTTCCGAGCCGGAAAAGAAGCCTGACAGGAAAAGCAAAAGCAGGATGGCGCCAGCGGTAAGCCAGAATGCGCCGTCGATCAGAGAGGATGTGGGTTCCATCGGTCCTTGGTTGTTCGTGTATCTGCACCCGTTATGGGGATGCTGTCCCTATGGATCAAGGGTTTAGCCCTGATCTTTGGGGTCTTTGGCCAGCGGGTGATGCTCTAGCACCAGTTCGGCCAGTCTTTCGTCCAGAACATGAGTGTAAATCTCGGTCGTGGCGACATCGGCATGGCCCAGTAGGGTCTGGATTGAACGCAGATCAGCCCCATTGGCCAGAAGATGCGTGGCAAAGGCATGGCGCAACGTGTGCGGCGTGACCTTTGCAGGGGAAACGCCGCCAGCAACCGCCAGGTCCTTGACCAGAAGAAAGAAGCGGTGCCGCGTAAGGTGCCCCGATTTCCCGCGCGAGGGGAACAGGAACCGTGATTTCTGCCCGCCTTTCTCAAGTGCTTTCTCTTCGGCCTCATCGCGCTGCACCAGCCAATCGGCCAGCGCGTCGCGGGCGGGTGGGGACAGGGGCACCATGCGTTCCTTGCCGCCTTTGCCCAGAACCAACAGCATGCGTGGGTCGCCGCGCGCCGAGGAGACTGGCAGCGAAACCAGTTCGGTCACGCGCATGCCGGTGGCGTATAGCAACTCCATCAGGCAGGTGTTCCGGATCCGGTCTAATGCGCTGCGCCCGGTTGTACGTGCGGCCTCAAGCAGGCGGTCCACTTCTGCGACGTCGAGCGTTTTTGGTAGCCTCTTGGACCGGCCGGGGCCTTTGATCTGAATTGCGGGGTTGGCGTCTCTCCATCCTTCTTCAAAGGCAAATCGAAAGAGTTGTTTGATCGCTGACAGACGGCGCGCGCGCGTGGATTTCGATAAGCCTTGGGCGTCGCAATCGATCAGATAGGCTTCGATCTGGTCGCGGTCTGCGTCACCTAGCGCAATCTTCCGATAGTCCAGCCATGCGGCAAAATCCTTCAGGTCGCGCCCATAGGCTAGCAACGTGTTTGTCGCTGCCCCAAGTTCGGCTGCTTGCGCCTGGAGAAAGGTGGAAATCCACAATTCATGAGAGGCTGGCGCGCTCATCACGGTCACCGTTGCAGGATCAAAAGGGTTAGTGCGGCGCGTCTTGCCGTGTCTTCCAGACCCACACGTCGAAAAGCAGCGATGGCGGCAGAAAGGTCCACAAGGTTCCCGCGTGCGCCATGTGCGAACATCTGCATGGCTTCCAGCAGTGCCTCACCCAATTGGCCCTGATCCAGCAAAGCGTCGACATCCGGCGGAACCGGAGCCGCCCATTGGAACCCTTGCGATACCGCATCCGCCAAGGGTGACGGAGAGATCGCGCGCCCCGGGTCGCCTTGTGCAAGGGCGGTCAGGAACTGCGTCTCGGTTGAAGTGTCCGGCGGGGACATGGCGGCCTGTTCATAAAGCTCGGACAGCATCAGAATGCGCCACCGCAGCGCGTCGGTTGCGGGCACTGGCAAGGTCACGCGCGCCAACTGATCGGCGAACAGCTCTGCAAACGGAACCTCCAGCCCGACGCTGCGCATCTGGTCCCAGACGCGGGGCAGGGTCTTGCCGATTGCCTCGGCACTGCCGGTTTTCAGCGCACTTTCAAAGCGCTGCATCGCAGCAACTCGATCCCAGACGGCGCCCGAAGCGGCTGGCTCACGCTCGGTGTAAAGTCCAAGCAACTGGTTGGGGGTCAGCGCGCCGATCCGGGTCAGGCGTTCTGCAGCTTCGATCTGGGATTTCCAGCCAGCCACATCGCGCAGGTCCGCATTGGCAAAAGCGCGCGGCAACGGCGCCGAAGGCAACCGCTCTCCGATCGCTTCGAACAGGCGAAAGGTCAGGGGGTTCGGATCGTCCGGTTGGGGAAGATAAGCCGCGTCTTCATAAAGTTCGGGGCTCAGAAACCGATCCAGTAGGTCCAGCTCTTCCGGCGGCAGCAGGCTCAGCGCATGTGCGGCCTCAAGCGTCAGAGCAGCCGACGCCCAATCCCCCCGGCGTGCCTTGCAGAAGATCTGCGCCGCATAGTCAGAAGACAGGTGCGGCTGCGCGATCAGAGCGGTGCAGCTGCGATCCTCATCCCCGGTCAACAGCGTGGCATCGAACCAGCGCTGAAATCGCGCCATCGTGTCAGTAGGGCCGACCAGTTGAACGAGCGACTGCGCGGGGTCGGCGGCGCCAAGCTGTATCAGACGATCCAGCCGGGCCAGCAACAGGGTCTCCTCAGCACCTGACCCAGCAGGCGCACGGGATTCCGACAGCAGAAGCGTAAACAGCAGGCGCTGCATGGCCGGGTTGGTCTTGACCGGAACGCGCGCGATCAGTTCAGCCAGACGCGCGGGATCGCTGCCCTGCCATAGGTCGACCGGCAGCCCGGTGACCGAGGATGACACAAGGCCCAGCGGCTGAGACAGTGCCTCAAGCGGCGTCACCTCGACCTCGGGCTGAATTCCATTTTGGGTTACGGGCGGTTCCAGCAGGACCGTGCCGGGTAAGTTTTCTGGCGGTTCGGTCAGCCATTCGATAGCCGACAGGGGCTCCTGCGCGCTCGCGGCCCCGGCCAACAGCACTGCCACCGCAATGTGCTTAGTCGACATCCAGTGTAACCGGCTCACGGATTTCGCTTTGAGGGGCCGAGAAATCGGCCCCAAAGAACGGGCCGATATAGGCATAGCCCACGAGCCCGATGAAGCACAGGCAAATTATATATATCAGGAACTTGATCAGACGGCCCATGGCGTCACGCTGCCTCAATTTTTGATTTTGGCCAAGTTATAACTGGCATTTTTTCTAAGATCACGTCATTCACGATGAAATGAGCGAAATTAAGCATAACACGCGACTTGCGGATGACGGATCATCATATGATCTGCACAAAACGGTTGTGCTTGTAGGGATGATGGGGGCCGGAAAGACAGCTGTGGGCCGGGCCTTGGCCGCGCGGCTGGGTGTTCCGTTCCTCGATAGTGATGCCGAAATCGAATCGGCGGCCAACATGACGATCCCCGAGATATTCGAACGCGATGGAGAGCCGTTCTTTCGTAAAAAGGAAACCCAGGTCATTGGTCGTTTGTTGGATGAGAAGCGGGGGATACTCTCCACCGGTGGCGGCGCGTTTATGTCTGCCGAGAATCGCGGCATGATCAGTGAACGCGGCGCAGCGGTTTGGCTGCGCGCGGATCTGACTGTGCTTTGGAACCGGGTGCGTCACAAGGATACGCGCCCCTTGTTGCACACCGCCGATCCATACGCCACGCTCAAGGCCCTGTACGACGAACGCGTTCCGATTTATGCCAAGGCCGATCTGATCGCGGACTCGGATGGCGAAACTTCGATCGACAATATGGTGGACCGCGTGGTCGAGGCCTTGCTGGCCCGCCCGGATGTTTTGGAACGAAAATAAATGCATCAAACCGTACATGTAGAGCTGGGCGAACGCGCATATGATGTCGAGATCGGCCCTGATCTGCTGGCGCAGTCGGGCGCACGGATCGCGCCTTTGCTGCATCGCCCAAAGGTTGCGGTTCTAACCGACGAAAACGTGGCCAAGCTGCATCTGGAGGCTTTGCGTGCAGGTCTGGCCGCTGCCGGGATTCAGATGTCTGCGCTTGCACTACCCGCAGGTGAGGCGACCAAAAGCTGGCCGCATTTTGAACGCGCCGTTGAATGGCTGCTGGCCGAAAAAGTCGAACGCCGCGATATTATCATCGCCTTAGGCGGCGGCGTGATCGGAGACCTCGCGGGCTTTGCTGCCGCCGTGCTGCGCCGTGGGGTTCGGTTTGTGCAAATCCCTACCTCTCTGCTGGCGCAGGTCGACAGTTCGGTGGGCGGAAAAACCGGGATCAACGCGCCGCAGGGCAAGAACCTGATTGGCGCGTTTCATCAGCCTTCGCTTGTCCTGGCCGACACATCGGTTCTGGGCACAATGACCCAGAGGGATTTCCTGTCTGGATATGGTGAGGTCGTCAAATACGGCCTGCTCGGCGATGCCGCGTTTTTTGACTGGCTTGAGGCCAACGGCCCAGATGTTTCGACCGGTGACATGGCCGCGCGAGTCAAGGCGGTCACACGCTCGGTGCAGATGAAGGCCGACATCGTCGCGCGGGATGAGACAGAGCAGGGTGACCGGGCGCTGCTGAACCTCGGCCATACCTTCTGCCATGCGCTGGAGGCTGCGACCGGCTATTCCGACCGCCTGCTGCATGGCGAAGGCGTTGCCATCGGCTGTGCGCTGGCGTTTGAGCTGTCATCCCGTCTCGGTCTGTGTTCGCAGGAAGACCCAAGCCGAGTTCGGGCACATCTAAAGGCCATGGGGATGAAAACCGACCTGTCCGATATCCCCGGAGAGCTTCCGGATGCCAAAGCGCTGGTCGACCTGATGGCGCAGGACAAAAAAGTGATCGACGGTCAACTGCGCTTTATCTTGGCGCATGGGATCGGTCAGGCTTTTGTCACCTCGGACGTACCGCGTGATGCGGTGATGTCGGTGTTACAGGATGCGTTGGCAGCGCGCTGAGCCGCTATTCAGCGTCCACCTATGATCATCAACTCGGCAATGTTCTCGCGCGTGATATAGCCGATCATATTCCCGGTTTGGCTCATCACCGCGACGGCAGGCGCGCCTTTGTGCAACTCGCCCAACACCGTTTCCAGCCCTGTGGTCAGCGCAACCTGCGGGATATCGGCCTCCATGATCGATGTTGCCGGGTCGGATCGCGGGTGATCCCCGGCCAGCGCTGCAAACAGCCGATCGCGTGTGACAAAGCCCAGCAGTGCTCCGTCAGATTCCAGCACCGGAAACTCATGCTGAGTTGTGTGGATCACGGCCTCGGCCGTTGTGTTTAAAGTGTCCTGAGGCGAAAGAGAGCGGAACGCGGTGATCATGGCGTCGCGTGCCAGAACGCGCCGTGCCACTGACCTAAGCGCCACGTCCTGATTTTCGGAATTGGCTGCGATGAACACAAAGACTGCGATCAGAACCAGAACGGGATTGCCTGAACTCAGCCCCCAAAACCCGAAGCCAACTGCGACGATCTGGCCGCTGACTGCGGCGATACGGGTGGCGCTACTGCGATCCATGCGTAGACAGAGCAGGGCGCGAAAGACACGCCCCCCGTCCATGGGAAAGGCCGGGATCATGTTGAATGCCGCTAATAGCAGATTGATGTAAGCCAGCCGCTGCAATAGCCCTGAACTGGTCGTATCCAGATCGGCGAAAGACCCAAGCGACATCCCTGCGCCAAGTAGAACCAGCACCAGCCAGATGACGATATTCACCGCTGGGCCTGCAAGGGCCACGAGGACTTCCTGCATCGGTTTTTCTGGCATCCGCTCCAGTCGCGCCAGACCGCCGATGGGCAACAGGGTGATGTCAGGGGTTTTGATGCCAAAGCGCCGGGCCATCAAGGCATGGCCGAACTCGTGCGCCACGACGCAGGCAAATAGGGCCAGCACAAACAGCAGATTGTCGATAGCTGCTGGCCAGCCGCCGCTGGAATAGGCCGCAAACCCCACCCAGGCGAGCAGAAGGAAGAAGGTGACATGGACCCTCAGTTCGGACCCGAGTAGTCGGCCGAGCGAAAAGGACCATGTCATGTGTTGTCTCCGTCTTGCTTAGAACGGAATCTCGTCGTCGTCGATTCCGCCGGATGCCGGGGCAGGGGCGCTGGATTGGCCGCCATAGGGATCGCCATAGCCGCCACCGGCCTGACCGCCGCCGCCATAACCGCCCGACTGGCCACCACCGCCACCTTCGCCACGGCTGTCCAGCAGGGTCAGTTCACCACGATAGGGGCGCAGAACAACTTCGGTCGAGTAACGATCCTGCCCAGACTGGTCCTGCCATTTGCGGGTTTCCAACTGACCTTCGATATAGACCTTGCTGCCCTTGCGCAGATACTGCTCGGCAATACGAGCCAGCGGTTCCGAGAAGATGGCCACCGAATGCCATTCCGTCCGTTCCCGACGCTCGCCAGTGTTACGGTCTTTCCAGTTCTCAGATGTGGCGATGCGCAGGTTGCACACTTTGCCACCGTTCTGAAACGACCGCACCTCGGGATCGCGGCCAAGATTGCCGACCAGAATGACCTTGTTGACTGAACCCGCCATGTATTTCCCCGTTCTGTATTACTTTGAATGCGCCGAATCTGACGCCGGATATCTTTGCGACCCTATATCGCCTGCGTCATGGTTAAAACATGATTGATCACACTATCGTTCGGCAAGAAATCTTGCGCCAGCCTTAACCAAGCTTTCATTTTTGACTGGAATACCTATACTCCGACTGATTTTTGAGCGAGCGGGATAAGCTTTGATGCGTTCTGTGTGTGTTGGTTTAACGGTTCTGGGCATTGTGCTGCTGTCGGGTGCTGCGCAGGCGGATACCTTGTCGACCAAAAGTCGAATGGATATTTTCCTGAAACAATCCAAAGTGTTGGATGGCCGCGCTGCCACGCAGTATCGCGGGTCTGAGCGTTTGAAACCAAAGACCCCGCAGGGTAGTTTCGCAAAACGCTATACCGGCAGCTATCGCGGCCAATATCTGACAATGGCGCGGCAAGCCGCCCGTCTTCATAGCATCCCTGAGGAGCTGTTCTTGCGTCTCGTGCAACAGGAAAGCGGCTGGAATCCGCATGCAAAGTCGCACAAAGGGGCGCTGGGTCTGGCGCAGCTGATGCCACAAACGGCTGAACTGCTGGGCGTGAATCCGCATGATCCCAAACAGAACCTTGAAGGCGGCGCGCGGTATTTGTCCTGGCAATATCGCAAGTTCAAATCCTGGCCCTTGGCTCTGGCCGCCTACAACGCTGGCCCCAAAGCGGTTGAAAAGCACGGCGGTATCCCGCCGTACAAGGAAACCCAGAACTATGTGAAAGTAATCTGGGGCGGTTAAGCCCTGATGCTGCGACGCAGAGCGCCCTATTCTTGATCTTTCACCGATGGTCCAACTAACCTGAAAGGGTATTGCCCACCAATTGGTGAGAACCTTCATGCCTGTTGATCATCCTCAGATTCCCAAGGAAACACTGGCCAACTGGCAACAGCTTGTGGATCTGGTTGCAGAGCTGGCGGATGTACCAGCAAGTCTGATCATGAAAACCGATGCGCCTGATCATGCGGTTCTGATCACATCGGATCATCCAGAAAACCCATATCCGGTTGGTATGAGTTTTCAGCTTAACCCGAAACTCTATTGTCACGGCGTTCTACAACGCGACGCAGAACTGGTGGTCAAGGATGCCGCCTGCGATCCGGTCTGGGCAGACAATGACGACCTTGAACACGGTATGACATTTTACATCGGCTTGCCGTTGAAATGGCCGGATGGATCGGTGTTCGGCACAATCTGTGTTTTGGACCGCAAGCAAAACAGGCGCGCGTTGTTGTTCCGCGAAGGTCTGACGCAGTTTGCGCGTATGGTCGAGTCGGATTTGGCCTTGTTGCAAGAGGTTTACCTGCGTCGCGCCTTGGAAGAAAAACTGAACGAGACGCTGGCGCAGCTCGAAACCCGCGTTTCGGATCGCACCCTCGAGTTGCAAGAAACGAACACAGCATTGCGTGTTTTGTTGTCCAGTTTGGATGATGACCGTAAAAGCCGAGATCACGAAATTGTCGATCAGGTGCGTAGCCGCGTATTGCCATATCTCGAAAAGGTTCGTGCTCAGCTATCAGGGGACGACGCACAGTATGTTTACCTTGAGTTGGCTGAGAAAAACCTGAACGAAATTACATCGTCACTCTCTGACGAACTCACGGACGCGTTCGCCGTGATGACTCCGACCGAGATTGAAATCGCACAGATGGTGATGTTTGGAAAAACAACCAAAGACATCGCCAAGGCGCTGTCGCGAGAAACGTCGACCATCGATTTTCACCGCAACAACATCCGTCGCAAACTGGGCCTTGAAGGGCGCGACAAGAACCTGCGCAGCCATCTGCTCTCGATTTCGTGATGTTCGAATATGGGGTTTGCCCCCATATTTCACCCTTAATTTTCCGGTCTGAGCCCATATGCTTTGACTTGTTACCCTCTGCCGAGAGGTGCGGACTAACTGCGCACAACCAACAGAGAGGTACATCAAAATGGATCGCAAAGATCTGAAACCCACACTCCTGAAAGGGGACAGGGATCATCTGGCACCGGGGTTGTCGCGCCGGTCTTTCTTTATGGCAGCGGGCGCAGCGGGTGTCGGCGCAACAGCTTCGGTTCTTGGCGCAAAACCAGCAGAGGCGCAATCGCAGGCCTGGCTACAGCCGGGTAACAACAATCATGTGATTGATCTTCAGGGGTCGACCGGCCAGGCCAGCACCGGGGCTGTAGGCATCGATTACTACGGTCATTGTGCAATCAAAATCACTTCACCCAATGGGGCAACTGCTTTGTTTGATCCGTGGCGCGATGATCCGTCTGGTGCCTGGGGACTTTGGTTCCGCAATGAATTCCCGCAAATCCCTGTCGACATCACGTTGTCGACCCATGCGCATTTTGACCATGATGCGATTGAGCGTCCAAGCTCGACCATGGTGTTGGATCGGATGGTGGGCAATTTCGAGTTTGCCGACGTCAAGATCACGGGCTTTGCCGATAAACACGCTTGCGTTGCACCTGGCTGGTATGACTGGACGAACGCGCTCGCCGAGTTTGGGGTGGAAGCTTGCCCGCCGAACAATGTGGGCCATATGGATATGGTGGTCTATCTGGTCGAAACCGGCGGCATCCGTACGCTGATCTGGGGCGACAATCGCCATAACCCGCCGCAGGAGTTCTGGGATGCCATCGGGCAGGTTGATGTTCTGACACTGCCGGTGGATGGTTCAGAACACATTCTCAGCTTTGATCAGGGAAACGACATCGTGTCTAAGCTCAAGCCCAAGGTCATCATCCCGACCCACTACCTGAACGAGGTCACGTCTTACACACTGACCACACTGCAATCCGCCGATGATTGGGTCAAAGGACAGCAGAGTTACCAGATGCTCGACAGCGCCAGCCTCCAGCTTGAAGCTGGTGAAATTGCCGGAATGAGTGAGGAGTTCATGCATTTCGGGAACAACGTCATGACCGGCTGAGCCGACCTCGGAAGACTTCTGCCGCTTACGCATACCGATGCGCGCCACCTGTCTCCCCACAAACCGCGGTGCGAACAGAAAGGGCCGGTCGATGACCGGCCGTTTCCAATTCTGGTCAGTGGCTTACTCTGCGGCGATTTTGATCACCGGCTCCATACGTGCCAGAATGTCCTCGGCCAGGTGGCATTTAACCTGATGACCTTCGGCCAGTGTTCTGACTGGTGGAACATCCGATTCACACCGTCCGTCCGGCACTTCGGATTTCCAGCGGCAGCGCGTCTGGAACGGGCAGCCCGGCGGTGGGTTCATGGCTGACGGTATATCCCCCTCCAGAACGATATGCGTTTTCTCGATGGATGTATCCGCAATCGGAACCGCGCTCAGCAGGGCTTCGGTATAGGGGTGATAGGGGGGGGAGAAGACCTGATCGGTTGTTCCCAGTTCGACCACGTGGCCGAGATACATCACCATCACCCGGTCGCTGAGATAGCGTACAATCGACAGGTCATGGCTGATGAACAGCAGTGTTGTCTTGTGCTCGCGCTGGATCTCCATCAGTAGATCGGTGACCGCCGCCTGTACCGACACATCCAGCGCCGAAACAGGCTCATCCGCCACCACAATCCGTGCATCGCCAGCAAAAGCTCGTGCGATGCCCACACGCTGTTTCTGGCCGCCCGACAATTGCCGGGGCATCCGATCCGCAAAGGCGCGGGGCAGTTTCACCAGATCCAGCAATTCCAGCATGCGCTTCTTGCGCTCAGCCTCGGAATTACCAACCCCGAAGATCTCAAGCGCGCGGATGATCTGGCGCCCCACGGTCATCGAGGGGTTAAGAGTGTCAAACGGGTTCTGGAACACCATCTGCACTTCACCCACCGTTTTCGCGTCGCGTTCTTCAATCGGCACATCTTCGATATTGCGATTGTCCAACAGGATTTGCCCGTCAGTTGCTGTTTCCAGCCCCATAAGAACCTTAGCAAAGGTAGACTTACCGCAACCGGATTCGCCCACGATGGCCAGCGTCTCGGATTCATGAGCCTCAAAACTCAGCGTCTCGTTGGCCTTGACCACCTTGGTCTCACCGCCTCCGAACAGAGCGTTGGCTGCCACCTCATAGTACTTCTTGAGGTTGTCCATCTTCAGAACGGTCCGGCCGATCTCGGCCTTTTCCTTCTGCTCGCCCACTGTGATCGGCGCGTTCCAGTCGATCTCTTTGAACTTCAGGCAGCGCGTGTGGTGTCGGTCATTTCCGGGCACCGCCTCCATCAGGATATTCTGCGCGTCACAGCGACCTTCTTCGAAATAGTCGCAGCGCGGCCCAAAATTACAGCCCGGTGGGCGTTCATGCGGCAAGGGGAAGTTCCCCGGAATGGCGACAAGTGGGCGCGCGTTCTTGTCCGCGCCGGGCAGGGGGATCGACCGGAACAGCGCCTGCGTATAGGGGTGCTGCATCTCGTCGAACACATCTTTGATCGAGCCACGCTCGACCGCTTCACCGGAATACATCACGCACAGCCGGTCGCAGGTCTCAAGCACCAGCCCAAGGTTGTGCGAAATAAACAGCATCGATGTGCCGTATTTCTTACCCAGATCCTTGACCAGTTCGACCACTGCGGCTTCGACTGTCACGTCCAGCGCAGTGGTTGGCTCATCCAGGATCAAAAGCGCCGGTTTTGACATCAGCGCCATGGCAATCACGATCCGCTGCTGCTGACCACCGGATAACTGATGCGGGAAGGAATTCAGCATCCGCTCGGGGTCGGGCAGGCGCACATCCGTGACCACCTCCAGCGCGCGGGAATAGGCCTCTTCCTGACTCACGCCTTCATGGATCATCGGCACTTCCATCAGCTGTTTGCCGATCTTCATGGCCGGGTTCAGGCTGGCCATCGGCTCCTGATAGATCATCGCGATCTCGTTGCCGCGGATATCGCGCAGTTCTTCGGTGGTCATCTCAGACAGATCACGCCCCTTGAACTTGATCGAGCCGCCAACAATGCGCCCGTTCTTGCCCAGATCCTGCATGACACCCAGCGCCACCGTGGACTTACCACAGCCGGATTCACCCACCAGCCCGACAGCCTCGCCCGGTTGTACAGAAACCGAGAAATCCATAACGGCGGGAATTTCCCTCAGCCGGGTGAAAAACGAAATCGAAAGCTTGTCGATCTCTAGGATGGGCCCATCATAGTCCGCCAATTTATTCATCTGTGTTTCTCCTCGCGAGAGTCCGGGGGATCCCCTTCATCTGGCTATAAATATCCCTGGGGGTCCGGGGGGCTGGCCCCCCGGCCACAGTCACATCAGTCCTTCAGACTTTCTTCGCGCAGACCATCTGCCAACAGGTTCAAACCCAGAACCAGTGACAGCAACGCCAACGCGGGCGGAAGGGCAGGGTGCAGATAGATCGACAGAAGCTTGCGCCCTTCATTGATCGTGGATCCCCAATCCGGGCTTTCGGGCGGCAAGCCCAACCCGAAGAAGCCCAAGGTCCCCAGAAGGATGGTTGTATAGCCAATCCGCAGACAAAAATCGACGATCAGCGGACCACGCGCGTTGGGCAGGATTTCCCACAGCATGATGTACCATGGACCTTCGCCACGGGTTTGCGCCGCCGCCACATAGTCGCGGGTCTTGATATCCAGCGCCAGGCCCCGAACGATCCGGAACACGGTGGGTGAGTTCACAAAGACCACCGAGACGAACACCACCAGAATGCCGCCCGGAATATCGAACAGGTCCAGATAGGTGGGCAGACCCCAGATGCGATAGCTATCCGTATTGATGATATAGCCGCCGGTCGAAATCAGCGACAGATACAACCACAAGGCCACACCCAGAACACCGATCAGAAGAGGTGTGCGAAAATTTGGACGCGTGTAGTAGCGCGAGTTCAACAATACTCCCAAGAAGATGATCGGGAAGATGAACAGGACAGCCGCCATATAGTTCGGCACTCCGGTTGCCACGATCTCGGGCGTCACCAGCAGGTAGAACAGCAGGATCACCGGGAAGGCAAGGATCAGGTTCGCCAGGAACGACAGCAGAGTATCCAACCGACCGCCATAATACCCGGCGGGCAGGCCTAAGGTGATGCCAACCATAAAGGCAAACATCGTTGCCAGCGGCGCGATCTGCACCACGATCCAGGCGCCTTTGACCATTCGGCTAAAGACGTCGCGGGCCAAATTGTCGCCACCCAGCAGGTACCAGGCGTACTGGCCGTCTTCGATATTGGACAATGGAGTGCCGGGCACCTTGTTTTTCATCCCCGAGACCTGTGCCAGTGGGTCATGGGTCACGATCATGTCGACCGCCCCGAATATCCCGGTAAAGACCCAGAACATGACAAGGCCGAAACCGATCATGCCAATGGGGCTGTCGAACAGCTTGCCATAAAGGCCCAGCTTCCGTTTGAAGGCGATCGACATGGCATAGAGCAGGATCAGCGAAAACCAGACAGGTAGAAATTGCTGAGACATGGCGCCGATGATGCCCGCGCCGGTGCCCAGCACAATGCCGAGCACGATATAAGCGACGGCAATCCCGACACTGGCCAGGAAACTGTAGCGCAACGACGCGCCGATGAGATTTCTCAAGCCCGAACTTGAGGTCAGCGTGCCATCCGGGTTCACGGTCATCTGATCCTCTGGCAGCACGATGCTGGCCAACATCCAGACCACGATTGACAAGATCATCAGCCCCAATGCCAGGGCCAATAGCGGGTTCAGGAAGGCGATAGAGCCGGTCCAGGTTAATGGTTCCATATCCTATCCCTCCTTAAGAAATGCGGATGCGCGGGTTAAGGTAGACATAGCCGATATCCGAGATCAGCTGCGTTATCAGGACCACAAAGACCGACACGACTGAGATCGCCAGCAACAGTTGGATGTCGTTATTGCCCGCCGCCTGAACCAGTGCCCAGCCAAAGCCCTTGTAGTTGAACAGGGTCTCGACGATCACCACGCCATTCAGCAGCCATGGGAACTGCAGCATGATGACGGTGAAGGGCGCGATCAGCGCGTTGCGCAGCGCGTGTTTCATGACAATGTTCGGGAAAGACACGCCTTTCAAACGCGCGGTGCGGATGTACTGCGCCGTCATCACCTCGGTCATCGAAGCGCGGGTCATTCGGGCGATATAGCCCATACCATAAAGCGCAATGGTCAGCACCGGCAGGAAGAAGTTCTCAAACGTCGGGTTCTCCATCGCTTGCGTGGCCGTGCCCTTGAACCATTTCAATCCAACAGCGGATGAGGTGAAGATGGCGATGAAGATCACGCCCGACACATATTCTGGTGTCGCTGTGGTGGTGATGGCAAAGGTCGAAAGTGTCCGGTCGGTGGCCGAGCCTTCTTTCATCCCGGCCAGGATACCCAGGATCAGCGCAGACGGGACCATCAGCAACATCACCCAAAACATCAGCCGTCCGGTCAGTGCCAGACGATTACCAACAACGGTTGAGACCTCTTCTTTAAAGACCGTCGAATATCCCCAATATCCTTGCAGGATACCGCAGAAATTGGGGGCCTCTTCCGCAGATTGACCGGGCAGGATGCATCGGCCTTGAACCGTGCCATCTTCATTCGTATGCCGGTACGAGGGCAGAACCCCCAGCCATTCGCCGTATTTGATCGGCGTGGATTGCAGATAGCCGCCTTTTTCCAGAAAACTCTCAACCTGCTCATCCGACATCCGGAAATTGCCCTGCGTTTTCGCAAGCTTTTCCAGGTTTGGATAGAGGTTCGTCAGAAAGAAGACCAAGAACGTCAGACACAATGCTGTCAAAAGCATGATGCCCACGCGTCTTAGGATAAATAGTCCCATGTTAGCCCCTGTTGGTAGGCTGGCGTGAATACCTTTTGGCTTCGCGCGTAGCTGTTTTATGGTCGCCGCAGTCAGGACGAAAAGGCCGCGCCAATGTGGCGCGGCCTCGTGTTTGGTATTGGCTCAGGACAGGATGCCGAACTTGTAGATCTGCGGCAGGTCCGCGATGTGCTTTTCGACACCCACCATGTTATCGCGGTGGTGGCGCATCGCCGTCCGCCAGTAAGGCTGAATAGTCACGCCTTCGTCGATCATGATCGCCTGCAGTTTGGCCATCACCTCGCGGCGCATATCGACATCAGCGATCGAGTTCGCTTCGGCCAGCAGCGTATCGAACTCCTCATTGGCAAAGCCTGATTCATTCCACGCAACGCCTGATTTATAGGCCAGCGCCAGAACCTGTGTACCCAACGGACGGTGGTTCCAGTTGGTCGACGAGAACGCGTATTTGGTCCAGTCGTTCCAGAAGGTCGATCCTGGAAGAACGGTGTGCTTTGCCTTGATGCCCGCATCATTCAGCTGAGCGACAACAGCAGCGGTGGTGTTCCGACGCCAGTCATCGTCGATGGATTGAACCTCGTGCTCGAAATCACCCATGCCCGCTTCGTCCATCAGTGCCTTTGCACCTGCCGGATCGTATGGAATACGGGTCACGGCCGAGTCATGCTCGGGGTGCATCGGGCCCACATGGCAGTTGTCGGCTGGGATGCCGTATCCGGACATACCCAGTTCCAGGCAAACCTCATTGTCCACGGCCATCGCAAGGGCCTGACGGACCCGTTTGTCGCCATAGATCTTGTTGCCATTCCCATCTTCGGCCAACTGGTTGGGGCGGATAACGATAGTAAAGCCCGACGGAATTTCCGAACGAACCAGGCCAATGCCATCAAAGATGTCGACAAACTCGCCAACCGATTCCCAGTTCATGTCGATCTCTTCGGCCTCATACGCGGCCAGGAAGGCGGCCGGGTCGGTGCCGTAGTCGATGAACTCGATCCGGTCGATATAGCCGCCCTTGCCGGCCTCGTAGCCCCACCACTCATGGCCCTCGTTGCGAACCAGAACGCCTTTCACGCCCACTTCGTGGCTTTCCGGCAGCATGAATCCGGTTCCGACCGGGTTGCTCAGCATGTCATTGGCGTCAAAGCTGCTGTGCACGATGGCGGCTGGATAGTCGGCCATGCCTGGAATGATGGTGATGTCCGGGGCGTTACATTTCAGCTTAACCGTATGGCTGTCGACAACGGTGATCGCGCCATCGGCTGCTTTCTGCGTGTCCGCATTTGCCAGCGAAGCCATCCGCGCGGCCATCGAGTTGCCTTCGACCGTTGCATCACACCATGCGGTGATGTTGCGCGCCACGTCTTCGGCTGTGAAGTCGTCGCCATTGTTCCACTTTACACCCTTACGCACGTTTAGCGTATATTCGGTTGCGTCATCATTGGCTTCCCAGCTTTCCAGAAGCATGGGTTTGAACGTACCGTCGTTGTTGTATTCGACTAGATATTCCAGCCAGCCTGCGGTGAAGGTGGCGATCTGTGTCCAGTCATATGTGCGCGGATCCTTGAGCGCGCGCACTTCCATCTGATAGCGAATGGTGCCGCCGCGCGGAGGTTCTTGAGCAGCCGCAGGTGTTTGTAGGCCGATCATGCCATAGGCTGTGGGTACGGCAACACCCAGCGCGGTTGCCCGCGCCATGAACTCGCGGCGGCTGAGTTTACCGTCGCGACATTCCTGAGCGTGCATCTCGGCCGCCCAGTGAACATTTGCTCCGGTAGTTGATTGATTTGCCATTAACTCTTCTCCCTGAGTTACAGTTTTTTTTGATGTGATGATTCAGATTACGCGGCGCATTTTGCGCCGTCAGGTAATTCTATGGGTCTCGTTTTTTGGATTCTGTCTCTCCCCATGGGCGTATTCGGCACCAGAAAAATGGCAGCGTCAATGTTCGAATTCGTCATCCAAGGTACAAAAACGACATCCTTTGCCCTTCAGAACGGGCTGTTTCCGGTAACGGCCAGAGTTGATTGTTTTGTTAATAATCGGATTCAAGTGGGCTCTGGATGCTGCTTATGTCGATTTAAGGTGACGTTTGGCCCAGCGGGCCAATATGGGAGACGCGTATTCGATCTGCGAGAAGGCGCGCGATAACCTCACTTCATATCACTTTGAGATATCTATGCGATTCCAGTTCTTCATTCGAGCCCGGAACCAAGTGCGCTGTCGTTTGGCGAATTGTCGGGTTGAGATGGTGGCGCGCTCGCGGGCTTGGTCCAAGGTCATCTGGCCCTCTAAAACCGACATCAACTCGGGCACGCCGATGGCCTTGAAGGCTGGCAACGCAGGATCGAAGCGCTCGCGCATGGCAGCAACTTCGTCCAAAGCGCCTTTTTCCAGCATCTGATCAAACCGGCGGGTGATGCGGTTCTGCAGCCAGGCTTTATCGACATCAAAGACCAGGGGGGTACAATCCTTGATCTGCAGGACCGGCGGCGGGGTGTCTGCCTGCCAGGAGTTCAGGCTGCGGCCGGTGGCACGCTGAACCTCCCACGCGCGCTGGACGCGCGCGCGGTTGTTGGTGTCGAGCCCGGCCAACGTAACCGTATCTACGCCATTGATCAGGTCTGACAGGGGCAGTTGATCCGCCTGTTGCCGAACTTCGAGCGGAGTGGCCGGGATTTCGGCCATGCCTTCGGTCAGGGCTGTAAAGTAAAGCCCGGTGCCGCCAACAATGATCGGTCGTTCATCGCCCGTCAGCAGCGGCACAACTTCACGCAACCAATGACCGGTGGAATAGCTTTGATCATAGGCGATGTGACCATAAAGCCTATGAGGCGCGCGTGCCTCGTCCTGAGCCGAGGGTCTGGCCGAGATGACCTGCCAACAATCATAGACCTGACTGGCATCCGCATTGACGATGACCCCCCCAAAGGTTTCCGCGATCTGCAAGGCAAGCTCGGATTTTCCCGATGCGGTTGGGCCTGCGATCAGAACGGGTTTGCCGTCTTCAATTGGGGGCAAATCGTTCCAAATCTGTGCTTGGGTGTGGTGTGCCATATTGGGGTTTCTTATTCCTGACCAACCGCATTGAACCTGCGGAGGTTTTGCTTCATTTTGCGCCGGAAAATAAACCCGTGCCAGCCCGGAGCGCAATATGAGCCTGTCCCCGTCCACCGACATCACAAAACCCAAGTATAATCGCGTCATGCTAAAGATCTCTGGTGAGGCGCTGATGGGGGATCAGGGATTCGGCCTGCACCCGCCAACCGTCCAGCGCATCGCGCAAGAGGTGAAGTCGGTTCATGATCTGGGTGTCGAGATTTGCATGGTGATCGGCGGCGGCAATATCTTCCGGGGCCTCAGCGGCTCAGCACAAGGAATGGAACGGACCACAGCCGACTACATGGGGATGCTGGCGACCGTGATGAACGCGCTGGGGATGCAGTCGGCGCTGGAGGAGATCGGGGTGTTCACCCGTGTGATCTCGGCCATTCGCATGGATGAGGTGTGCGAGCCCTATATCCGCCGTCGCGCCGTGCGACATCTGGAAAAGAAACGGGTTTGCATCTTTGCTGCCGGAACCGGCAATCCTTATTTCACCACCGACACCGCTGCGACCCTGCGCGCCAATGAGATGGCCTGTCAGGCGATATTCATGGGTAAGAACGGGGTCGATGGTGTATACGACAAAGACCCCAAAGAGCACGCGGATGCCGTGCGCTATGACACGGTCAGCTATGATGACGTTCTGGCGAAACGCTTGCGGGTCATGGATGCCTCGGCCATTGCGTTGGCGCGGGACAATAACCTGCCATTGATCGTGTTTGGGCTTGATGAGCCCGGCGGGTTCCGGGGCATTCTGGCGGGTGAGGGGACCTATACCAAGGTTCAGGGCTGACACCGCGCAACCGATCGAAAGCACATAGGGGAGGGACCGGTCATGGCACCGTTGGATATTGATTTCGTGCGGGCGCAATTCCCGGCCTTTTCCGAACCCGGTTTGCTGGGCAAGGCTTTCTTTGAGAACGCGGGCGGGTCGTACACCTGCAAGCCCGTGATCGACCGGCTGAACCGGTTCTACACCCAGCGCAAGGTTCAACCCTATGCGCCGTTTGAGGTCAGTCAACTCGCGGGCGCTGAGATGGACGAGGCGCGCGCCCGGATTGCCGCCATTCTGGGGGTTGAGACAGATGAGCTGAGCTTTGGCCCGTCGACCACGCAAAACACCTATGTTCTGGCGCAGGCCTTCCGGCAGTGGCTGAAGCCAGGCGAGGCGATTGTCGTCACCAATCAGGATCACGAGGCAAATTCCGGCCCCTGGCGGCGGCTTGCGGATGCCGGTGTCGAGGTGCGGGAATGGCAGATCGATCCTGACACCGGCGCGCTGGATCCGCAGGACCTTGAAAACCTTCTGGATGAGAAGGTGCGCCTTGTCTGTTTTCCGCATTGTTCCAACGTGGTGGGTGAGATCAATCCGGTGACGGAAATCACCGCGATTGCTCATGCAGCCGGGGCATTTGTGTGCGTGGATGGCGTGTCTTATGCACCGCACGGGTTGCCGAATGTCGGCGATCTGGGGCCGGATATCTACCTGTTTTCCGCATATAAAACCTATGGTCCGCATCAGGGCTGTATGGTCATCCGGCGCGGGCTGGGCGAGCTACTGCCAAACCAAGCGCACTACTTCAACGGGGATTTCCTGTACAAGCGGTTCACCCCCGCTGGGCCCGACCACGCGCAAATTGCGGCCAGCGCCGGGATTGCCGATTACATCGAACGGCTTTGCCTGCATCACGGCGGGCCAAAGCAGGGGGCGGCAGAGCAGGGCGCTTTCGTCCACGATCTGATGCGCGCCCATGAAGAGGCGTTGCTGCAACCGGTCTTGGATGCTATGAAAACCAGCAATACCGTGCGTTTGATCGGCCCCTCGGATGCAACGCGCCGTGCACCGACGGTTGCACTTGCGTTAGGACGGCCAGCAGAGCCTGTTGCTGCGGAGCTGGCAAAATATGGTTTAATGGCTGGCGGAAGCGATTTTTACGCGGTGCGCCCGTTACAGGCGATGGGTGTCGATCCGGCTATGGGTGTCCTAAGGGTCAGCTTCACGCATTACACTTCACAACAGGAAATTGATCAATTGCTGGAGGCGCTTGACCGCGTTTTGTGATCCACTTTCAGCCCTGTTTCGTAGTGCGAAGAAAACAACAGGCTGGCTATGTCGACACAGCACTCTCCGATCATCATCTGGTTTCGCAGGGATCTGCGACTGTCCGATCATCCGGCGCTGTCCGCTGCTGCGCGGTCAGGCCGACCGGTTGTGCCGGTCTTCATCCTCGACCCTTTGACCGAGGGTTTGGGCGCTGCCCCCAAATGGCGTTTGGGTCTGGGGCTGGATGCCTTTTCCAAAAGCTTAGAACAGATTGGCAGCCGTCTGATCCTTCGGCGCGGGGATGCGTTGGCGCAGTTGCGCGCAGTTATTGCCGAGACAGGTGCGTCCGAGATTTACTGGTCGCGCGCTTACGATCCCGAGTCGATTGCACGCGATACCAACATAAAGACGAAGCTCACCGAGGATGGCGTACATGCGAAATCCTTCGCGGGTCATCTGTTGTTTGAACCATGGACCGTCGCCACTAAAACCGGGCAACCGTTTCGGGTGTTCACTCCGATGTGGCGCGCGGTGCAGGGGAGAGACGTGCCAGAGCCTGATGCGGCCGTCACGCGCCTGACCGCACCGTTGCACTGGCCTCAGAGCGACACCCTGGCTGACTGGAATTTAGCGGGATCCATGGACCGGGGTGCGCTGATCGTGCGCCCCTATGTCCAGCCCGGCGAAAGCGCCGCGTTCGATCATTTGGACGGGTTTCTTGACCGTGTCGCGCGCTATTCTGATGACCGGGATCGGCTGGATATCGATGGGACCTCAAACCTGTCAGAATACCTTTCGCTGGGTGAGATCGGGCCACGGAGCGCATGGCACAGGGTGCAGCGCGCGGCAATGCTGGGAGTTTCGGGCACTGGTAGCTTTTTGCGACAACTGGTGTGGCGCGAGTTCGCTTATCATCTGATGTACCACACGCCACATCTGCTCACTGGAAACTGGCGGCCTGAATGGGATGCATTTCCGTGGAACACAGACGCGGACCACCCCGAGGTGACAGCGTGGAAGCAGGCAAGAACCGGAATTCCGGTGGTCGATGCAGGCCTGCGAGAGATGTATGTGACCGGCCGAATGCACAACCGCGCCCGGATGATTGTTGCAAGCTATTTGACCAAGCATTTGATGACCCATTGGAAGATTGGCATGCGCTGGTTCGAGGATTGCCTGATTGATTGGGACCCGGCCTGCAACGCGATGGGCTGGCAATGGGTGGCCGGATCGGGCCCGGACGCGGCGCCGTTCTTCCGTATCTTCAATCCGCTAACCCAGCAGGAAAAGTTTGATCCGCAAGGCAAATATCTGGATCGCTGGATCGCCGAAGACCGTTCGAACCCGACGCCTACGGCCCTGTCATATTTCGATGCGGTTCCCCGGTCCTGGGGGCTGGATTTAGGGCAATCCTATCCGCTGCCTATTGTTGAACTGGCCGCAGGCCGCGCCCGCGCTCTGTCTGCGTATGACAGCCGAAAAAACCAGTAAGGAACTGAAAACTTGCAAGAAACAAAAACCCGTCCTAGCCTGCATCAAACACCGCAGAGGGGAGAGCGGATGACCCTGACATCGACCGAGGGGCAGAAAGACCTGCCCAGATATTTCGCTCAAGTTTTCAAAATGCTCGGCAGGATGGAGGCCGGGCGATTGGACATTACGCTGCCCGATCGTCGCGTGTTTCGGACGGAAGGTTCTCAGCCAGGTCCTATCGCTGCGGTTGAGATTCACGATCCCGATGTGTTTGCGCGATTGATCCGCGAAGGCGAACTTGGATTCTCGGACGCGTATCTGGAAGGGCATTGGAGCACGCCGGACCTGCGTTCTTTTATGGACTTGGTGCATCTGGGCTCGGAAACGGTTTACGACGGGTTTACGGGTAAATTCCTTGTTCAAGCCTATGAACGTCTGCGGTTCTGGTTGCATCGGAACAACCGGGCTCAGGCCAAAAAAAACATCTCGTATCACTACGATCTGGGCAATGATTTCTATGGGCTGTGGCTCGATGATACGATGACCTATTCCAGCGCCTTGTTCGAGACCGGGCAGGAGAGTCTGGAAAAGGCACAGACCGCCAAATATGCAAGCCTGATTGACGAGATGGGCGTGAAACCCGGTGATCATGTGCTTGAGATCGGATGCGGGTGGGGCGGTTTTGCCGAATATGCCGCGAAAGAGCGTGGCCTTCGGGTCACCGGCCTGACCATTAGTCAAGAGCAGTTGAAGTTTGCGCAGCAACGTATGGAAAAGGCTGGGCTTTCCGATATGGTTGATCTGAAGCTGCAAGACTATCGAGATGAAACCGGGCAATATGACGGTATCGCCTCGATCGAGATGTTCGAAGCGGTGGGGCAGAAATACTGGCCTGTCTATTTCGATACGGTGCGCGAGCGGTTGAAACCCGGGGCGCAGGCGACGCTACAGATTATCACAGTTGGCGATCACCGGTGGGATTACTACAAGAATGGCGTTGATTTCATTCAGAAATATATCTTCCCCGGCGGTATGCTGCCATCGCCCACGGTTTTACGTCAACAAATCGATCTGGCGGGGCTGAACCTAGTACGCTCGAAAGAGTTCGGCAAAAGCTATGACCTGACTTTGCGCCGCTGGTATGACACCTTCAACGCCAAATGGGATCAGATCGCTGAAATGGGGTTTGATGAGCGTTTCCGCCGCATGTGGAATTATTATTTGACCGCATGTGGCGCCGCCTTTGACACGGGCAATTGCGATGTGACACAGATCACCATAGCAAAGCCCAGTTAAGGAACGGAATACGCAATGCCCACAGCCGCACGTCTTGTTGCCGCCCTTTGCCTAGCGGTGGTGGCCTTTCTGGTGTCGACCATGATCATCGAGAATGGCGAAGAGGGCAAAGACTATGGCTATTTCACCCTTGTGAACATTGCGCTGGCCGTTGCCTGTGGGTGGAAGATCATGGGCAAGCGCGCCGGGCGTGGATGGACAGCGGGGATCAACAATGGTCTGACCGGAGTGGCCTCGCTGGTGTTTTGGGCGCTGTTCGTGCAGGGCTGTTACGAGATGTTCCGCCTGGCCATGCGCAACCGGTATGATGGCCCGTTCGAGGCTGTAAAGGCGATCTTCGTGATCGGAGTGGATTATGGAAAGCTTCTGCTGGTGCCTGAAATCCTGATCACCTTGGCCGTCGGATCCGTCTTGTCTGGGCTTGCAACCGAAATCGCCAGCCGCCGCTGGCGCTAACCCGTCACTCCAAATAGAAAGCCTCTCCGTGTCAGATTTGTTCTTTTACGGCACCCTTCGCTATGTCCCGCTGCTGGAGCGTGTCCTGGGCCGTTCCGCAGAGGATTTGCGCATCACACCAGCAACCCTTGTAGATCACGCGGTTCACGCGGTGCAGGGGCAGGATTTCCCGATGATCCAGCCGAAACCCGGCACACAGGCCAATGGTTTGCTGGTGCGCGGCCTTAGCGAGGTCGATCTGGCGCGGCTTGGGTTCTACGAAGGCGGTTTCGACTATGACCTGCAGACGCTGAATGTAGAATTGCCGGATGGCGTTCAGGCTGAGGCTCAGGTGTTCTTCCCAGCCCCCGGCGCCTGGGTTCCCTCAGGTCTGTGGTCATTGGAAGCATGGGCCGAAAGACTGGGGCCCGTCACGGCCCTCGCCGCCGAGGAAGAGATGGCCTATTTCGGCAGGGTCGACGCAAAGCAGATGACCCGTAGCATGCCCGCCATCCAGACCCGTGCCTGGGCCAAGCTGTTCGCTCGACAGCGGCGCACTGGTGATCCGCGTGACATCACAAAGGACGTGGTGGTCCACAGCCACCGCCGCGCCTATGTCGACTATTTCGGGATGGAGGAGATCCGGCTTCAACATCGCCAGCATGACGGATCGATGGGGCCGGTTCTGAACCGCAACAGCCTGTTGCAGGGCAGTGCGGTGGTCGTTCTGCCTTATGACCCTGTGCGTGACGCGGTTCTGCTGGTCGAACAGTTTCGGACACCGATTTTCCTGATCGAAGACCCAGAACCCTGGATGTGGGAGCCTGTCGCGGGCATGATCGATCCGGGTGAAACACCGGAACAGGCTGCATATCGCGAAGCGCTGGAGGAGGCCGGCGTCACCTTTGACACTTTGGAGTTTGCAGGCGGGGCTTATTCGTCCAGCGGATCCTCGACCGAGTACCTGTATCTTTATGTCGGAATAGGGGAGTTGACCCAAACCACGGATACGGGCGGTTTGGCTAGCGAAGGTGAAGATATCCGCACCAGGATCGTGCCTTATTCCGAATTCATTAACCTTGTAGACAGCCATGCGTTCAAGGATTTGCCGCTTCTGTCCTTAGCCCATTGGCTGGCCCGCCACCGGGACCGGCTGCGCGGGTGACTATCGCGCTTGTGGTTGTGGCAGCGCGGCTGTAAATCTTGCCTGATACCAAATGACATGAGGGCGCCATGCGCATTGCACGAGACCTTGCCGACGCAGTCGGGAAAACACCGCTGATCCGGCTGAAACGCATCAGTGAAGAGACCGGATGCGAGATCCTCGGCAAAGCCGAGTTCATGAACCCAGGCCAGTCCGTCAAAGACCGCGCGGCGCTTTACATCATTCGTGATGCGGTTGCCCGAGGTGAGCTAAAGCCCGGTGGCACGATTGTCGAAGGTACCGCTGGCAATACCGGGATTGGCCTTGCGCTTGTCGGTGCTTCGATGGGGTTCAAGACGGTGATCGTGATCCCCGAAACTCAATCGGAAGAAAAGAAGGACATGCTGCGCCTTGCGGGTGCGCAATTGGTGCAAGTTCCCGCCGCTCCGTATCGCAACCCCAACAACTTTGTGCATTACTCGCGTCGTTTGGCCGAGGAACTGGCCAAGACCGAACCCAATGGCGCGATCTGGGCCAATCAGTTCGACAACGTCGCTAACCGTCAGGCGCATGTCGAAACCACTGGGCCTGAGATTTGGGAACAGACAGACGGCAAGGTGGATGGTTTTGTCTGCGCGGTCGGGTCGGGCGGTACATTGGCCGGTGTGGCCGAAGCGTTGCAGCCCAAAGGCGTGAAGATCGGTCTGGTCGATCCGATGGGCGCGGGGCTGTATTCCTACTACACCACCGGTGAGATCGCGATGGAGGGCGGCTCGATTGCCGAAGGCATCGGGCAGGTGCGCATCACTAAGAACCTCGAAGGGCTTAAACCCGATTTCGCGTATCAGATGACCGATAACGAAGCCTTGCCTTATATCTTCGATCTGCTGCGCGAAGAAGGTCTGGTCATGGGCGGGTCGACCGCGATCAACATGGCGGGCGCTGTGCGTCTGGCCAAGGATTTGGGGCCAGGCCATACCATTGTGACCATTCTGTGCGACTATGGCACGCGCTATCAGTCGAAACTGTTCAACCCGGAATTCCTGCGGGAAAAAGAGCTGCCGGTGCCTGATTGGATGACCGAAGTTCCCCGTAAAATCCCCGGCGTTTTCGAGGATATCTGATGCTGCAACAGGTCCGCCTGTGTCTGACGCTGGTGATCTTTTGCATGTTCGGGCTAGTTGGCGCGGCTACCGCGCAACTGACCGACAGGCAGAGTGAGTATTATCAGGGTTGGATCAAGACGGCGGACCGGGCTGAGGCGGTGATCGATGCAAACCGAGCATCGAATGCCGCAATGGAGAACTTGCGCTCGGAAATTAATGGATATCGCGAAGATTTTAACAGGGCGCGTGGCGCCAACACCGAGCGGATACAGACCCTTGAAAGCCAATTAAAGGCCCTGGGCCCCAAGCCTGAAGGTGATGCCTCAGAACCTGAAGACATCGCTGCGTTGCGCGAACATCTCGAAAACCAGCTCAATAGTCTGCGGGTCCCTCGGATCATATCTGAGGAAGCATTTAGCCGGGCAAATGGGCTGATCAGCGAGATTGATCAAATTCTGCGCGAGCGTCAGAAAAAGCAACTGCTTGAAAAAGGGCCATCTCCGATCAATCCGGTTTATTGGGGTCCGGCGTGGGTGGACGTGAAAGAGGCCTTCCGCAGCCTCATCAATGAAACGGTCGAGAACATGCGAACAGACGTTGTTCGCGAACAGGTCACCGATCGTGGTTTAGGCATCTTTATATTGCTGGTGCTTTCCGCTGTTTTGCTGATCTTTGGTAAGCATTGGTCCGAAAAAGGCGGGGACTACTTGCGCAGGCTCGGCGGCAGGGGTGCATGCGCATGGACCTTTGTGATTTCTCTGCTTCGGATTGTTCTGCCCTGGATCGGGGTCGTCGCTATCGTGACAGCAATCGACATGACCGATGTTCTTGGTCTGAGGGGCACTTTGCTGCTGGATGAGATTCCCTATTGGGCTGCGATCATTCTGTTTTATGACTGGATCGGCCGCCAGATTTACGTGATGAGCGCTGCGAACGACTTTAAGCGTATTTCCCCTGCCAGAATCACAGAGTTGCGCATCTACATTGATCTTCTAGCGATCATGTTGATCCTGCACGAGTTGGCATTGCTGTTCGAGCAGATTGAAAACACCTCTGATGCGACCCGCGCGGTTGTCAGTTTTCCGGTGATCGTGGTCACTGCACTTTTGCTACTACGTGTTCGGCAAATTCGAACCAACGATATAAGGTTCGAGGGTTCCGATCAGGCGGGCACGGTGCGCAGCGCCGGTTTCACACAAGTGATCGAATTTTTGCGCCGCGCTGTTTTCTTGCTGGGTATCACAACGCCTTTTCTGGCGATTTTTGGCTATATCAACGCGGCCGAGGCCATTGTCTTCCCTGCTGTTAAGACGCTTGTTCTGATCGCTGCGTTGGTCATCATCCAACGTTTTATCAGCCAGGTTTATGGCTGGATCACAGGGCAGGGCGATGCCGCGCGGGATTCTCTGTTCGCTGTTTTGGTCGGGTTTGCCCTGTCGATACTGGCGTTGCCAATTCTTGCGATCTACTGGGGCGCGCGTGAAACGGACTTGCTAGAAGTCTGGTCGCGCCTCTTGCAAGGGTTCAACATCGGCGGGATTACAATTTCGCCCAGTAACTTCCTGACCTTTGTCGCCGTATTTGTGATCGGGTATGGGCTGACACGATTGTTGCAAAGCGGGCTGCGAAACTCGTTGCTGCCCAAAACCAGTATCGATCCGGGTGGGCAAAATGCGATTGTGGCCGGTTCGGGCTATGTGGGGATTTTCCTGGCAGCTTTGGTTGCAATTATGGTGGCAGGTTTTGATCTGTCATCGCTTGCTATTGTCGCGGGTGCCCTGTCTGTCGGTATTGGGTTTGGTCTGCAGACCATCGTATCGAACTTCGTGTCCGGTATCATCCTGTTGGTTGAGCGACCGATCTCCAAAGGCGACTGGATCGATGTAAACGGAATGATGGGCTATGTGCGCGATATCTCGGTCCGGTCAACGCGGATCGAAACATTTGACCGTACAGATGTGATCGTCCCCAACTCGGACCTGATTTCCGGCGTGGTCACCAATTATACAAGAGGCAATACAATTGGCCGCGTAATCGTGCCGGTGGGTGTCGCCTATGGCACCGATACACAGCAGGTTGAAACAATCCTGGGTGAGATTGCAAACGCACATCCCATGGTTCTGGCGAACCCAGCGCCCAGCGTCGTGTTCCAGGGGTTCGGCGCGGATTCGCTGGATTTTGAAATCCGGGCGATCCTGCGGGATGTAAACTGGGTGCTGTCAGTAAAGTCCGACATGAACCACGAAATCAACCGACGCTTCACCGAAGCGGGTATTGAGATTCCATTCGCTCAGCGTGATCTTTGGCTGCGGAACCCAGAGGTGCTGCAGGCGCAATCGCCTGTCACCAAGCCTGAGGAGAAACCCAGACAGGCCTCTTCTAAGCCCGCCGATCTGACTCAGGCGGATCTGTCTGACGGTGACGGAGATGAGCCTTAGCCCGATTTCAGATCTGCCTGTGAAAGGTTGAGTTTTCGCGCTATTCGCCCCTTGCAAATCCTCTGACGATGGTTCAAGTATCCCGCTCACGGAGAGGTGGCCGAGTGGTCGAAGGCGCACGCCTGGAAAGTGTGTAGGCGGGAAACCGTCTCCAGGGTTCGAATCCCTGTCTCTCCGCCATCACCCCTTGCTGATAGAAATCTTCGATTGGCGTGTAGGCGGCTTTGGGTATGTGTTTCTTGTGGCAGCTCGATGCTGGCATGGTTGTCGATTGGAAACTAAGCTAACTAGTTACGGAACAATCGATACTTGGTCCGGAGGTAGCCAATGAAATCTGACAATCCCAACCACGCAGCGCCTTTTGATGCGGCGGCGCGTCAGGCCATTCAGCCGGTCATTTGCTACCCTTCTGATAGCTTGGTGCAGCCCAATCTGAATGGGCTAAAGGCACTGCGCGAAACAGCCCGTAAATCAGCTGAGGTGACAGCAGCACCGCGCGATGCTGCCTGTATCGACGTGCCTGCCGGTGCCTTTTTTCGCATTGTCTCGGTCGAAGGCCCGCAGGTTGGGGATTTGAACCTGTGGAACACCCATAACCTGTCGGAGCGGTTCTATTCCGGCAAAACCCGCGCGTTGCATGGCACGCATTTGTCGACGGGTGACCGGATGTGGTCCAGCTTTCCTTTCCTGCGCCCAATAGCCACTATCGTTGACGATACGCTGGATTGGTACGGGTTCGACGCTTTTGGCGGCTCGGTCCATGATGTGATTGGCACTCGGTGTGATCCGTACACGGGGCGTTTGCTGTCGGGCCAAGACTACCACCATTGCTGCCATTCGAATCTGACACGCGCGCTGGCCCAGCATCGTGAATTGCCCTTGCACGAGGCCGAGACGCTTGTGCATGACGTGCTGAACGTTTTCATGTGCACCGGATTCACACAGGAAACCGGGCAGTATTTCATGAAGGCCAGCCCGGTGCGCCCCGGCGATTATCTTGAATTTTATGCCGAAATCGACGTGACCGTTGGCCTGTCAGCCTGTCCAGGCGGAGATTGTTCGTCAGAGCATTCATCGGACACCGCCGCGTGCTATCCCTTGTTGATCGAGGTCTACGATCCGGGCGATGAAGCGCGATCAGCACATGTGCAACCTGCTGTGTCCGCATATGATCAAACACACGGAACCAGATAAGCGATGACCCACAATTCGATGTCACGTTTTTCGGCAGATACACAGGTTGCAGGTGCATTGACCCGTTAAACGTTAACAAAACCATTAATTTGATGTAGTCTCATGGTGTTATTCAAAGGTAGCACCCGGGTATTCGTGTGGCACAGACGCTTTATGAGAAATACGGTGGTTTCAAAACGATCAGCCGGGTGGTGATGTCATTTTATGAAATGGCGTTAGAGTCCGACCAGATCGGGGACTATTTCGAAGATATCGATATGCCTCGATTGATTGATCATCAGACCAAGTTTGTATCCTCTTTGATCGGCGGCCCGGCTTCATTCAGTGATGAACGGATCAAGGCGGTTCATAGCCATCTCAATATTACGCATGCGGATTTTGACGAGATGGCTGCGCTGTTTGGTGAAGCTTTGGAGATGCACGGTGTATCCGCTCAGGATATCCAAACGGCCCTTGGCGCGATTGAAAACAAACGTTCGATCATAGTGGTTCGGCACGCTGCATGAGCATTCATGCCATCAATGAACAACTACTACGCGCGATCGGGGTCGGCGTAGCAATCGTGCGGGCGTCGGACCTGAAGTTTGTCTTTCACAACAGTCCTTTCTCGGAATGGTTTGGCACGCCCGAAAAGAAACAGACGCTTTTGGACCTTATCCCTGACCTTGATCTGCGTGAACTGGATGATGTGAAACAGTCCGGACTACGCTACTCTGTTGAGTTACAGATCAAACCAAAGCGCCGCACACTGGTCTTTGCGGTCACCGTTTCGCTGACCAATGAACTGTCAGACCAACTGCTGATTGTTGAATGCCAGAACATCACACGCATTCGTGAGCTTGAAAGCATGATCGACAGCTACTCGACCATGGTAGAGCGCAACACCCGTGAGTTGGAGCGTGAAAAAGAGAGGGTCGAGCGTCTGCTGCTGAACGTCATGCCGCGCGCCGTGTATGAAGAGTTCAAAACCTTTGGCGTAGTGACGCCTCAGTTGTACAAAGAAGTCTCGGTGGTAATGCTCGATTTTGTTGGCTTCACCGATTTCGCCGCCAAAACCGATCCAACCGTCACACTCAGCGAATTAAATGATATATTCACGGCCTTTGATCGGATCGTCGAACAGTTCGGTTGTGAGCGGATCAAGACGATTGGCGATGCTTATCTGGCTGTTTCGGGTATGCCGGACGCCACGCCTGATCACGCAACCTCTGTGGCCCATTGCGCCGTGCGCTTTCTGCGATATCTCGAGCGTCGAAACGAAAGCCACCCGCATAAATGGCAGGCCCGGATTGGTCTGGGCATGGGCGCAGCTGTCGGGTCGGTAGTAGGTATTCAGAAATATGTTTATGACGTGTTCGGGCCTGCGGTGAACACAGCTGCGCGTCTTCAGGTCTTTGCAAATCCGATGCATATTGTTGCTCCGGAAGAGATGAAATACGCGCTGATTGACGAGTTCCAAGTGTCGGATATAGGGCGTGTTGCGATCAAGGGAATGGGTGACATGGACCTGATCAATGTCACACCTGGCCTGCGTGTCCCTCAGGGCAGCGGGCGCGTTTGAACTAATCAATCGTCCTGCGGGACCAGACCCAAACCTCGCAGATAGATGCCGATGCCGCTTTCCAGCAGATCCTCGGGCGGGAAGGGCGATGTTGCACCCGTGTTGCGGGCATACAGCTCGACCACGCCGTGGCTCATCGCCCAGATATGTGCGCTGAACATCGAGGCAGGAGGGCGCTTTTCGGGCGGAATATGCTGCGACAGATCTGCAGCTGCCTTTTCCAGCACGGATTTGGCACGGTTCGCGGCCAGCGACAGCTCGGGCGTGCGGTTCAATGAGACGCCGCTTTCGAACATCGCAATATAGTGGCCTGGATGTTTTCGGGCAAAAGCCAGATAGGCGCGCCCTGTAGCCTCGAACGCGGCTAAAGCCGAAGGCTGACCTTGGTCATAGGCGTATTGCATCAGGTCAGCGAACATCTCAAAACCCTGTTTTGCCGCTTCGGCTATCAAGTCCTCGCGCCCGTGATAGTGGCGATAGACAGCGGCAGGTGTGACACCGGCGGTTTTAGCGGCCTCAGACAGGGTGAAGCCCGTTGGCCCCTTTTCTTCGATTAGGGACAACGCGGCCTCGATCAAGGCTTGTTTCAGGTTTCCGTGGTGGTACCCGCGTTTCGTCATCCCGGCCTCAGAGCTCTTTGTTCAATAGGTTATTGAATCTAAAGAGATAGAGTATCCGCAAGAGTTCGTCCAACGCTTGACGCGCTGGATTTCATCTAGCTGCTACCAAAACACTAATTGGTTTCGGCTGAGCTTTCGGGTGCAACCGCCTGTTTCGCCTTTGATTTCGCCGGTTGGCGCGTCAAAGCACCGCGCGGGTCCTTTTTGAACAGCTCATACGCGTTCTTGAAAGGCCGGAAATACAGCGTCACAGGATTGTTCCAGGTTCCGTCTTCACCGTTTCCTAAACCGTATTCGACGTTTTCATTGGTTTTAGGCGAATACAGTGTCCCGGCGCCCCAATCCCAAAAAGCAAAGATGAAGCCCATGTTCTTGTCCCAATGCTTGCGTGCCTTCGAATGGTGGATCTGATGCTGGGCGGGGCTGACAAAGACATGTTGAATCCAGTTGGGATACTGAAGCCAAACATGGCTGTGGCGAAGGTTGAACGCGACCACAAAGAACAGAAAAATCACGATGTTCAGGCCAAACAGCGTAAAGGCACGCGCGCCAGTGCCGAAATACTGATCCAACAACGCAACGACAACGCCAACGGCAAAACCACTCATTGAGGTCGAGATGATCTCTTCCAGCGGGTGCATGCGCGTTGCAGTGAGCGGTGTCATCACTTCGGCAGAGTGATGCACCTTGTGGAATTCCCACAAGAACGGAACTTTATGAAAGATATAGTGCCCAAACCAAAGCGCGCCATCGACCGCCAGAACAGCGGCGAGTGTATAAAAGGCGGATACGGTCCAGGACGGCTCTGACGGGCCAGGGCCAGCAGGTCCCATGATTTTTTCGACCAGAGCATACCAGACCGAGACCTGAATCAGAACCGATGCATAGATGGCCGCGATAATGGATTTGTTCACAAAGAACATCACATAATCGGCCTTGGCGGATTTATGCGTCAGGATATCCCAAGGTAGCAGCCATTTGATCAGCCCTTTCAAGCTCTTACGGGATCGATAAAAGACGAAGATCGCAAAGGCCAGGGCCGTGCCCATATGTAAAAAAGACAGACGCTGGGTCGGGTCGAAGAACAGTTCGAAAGGGTGACGGAACGCCGCGAAAATCTCTTCAACCATGATCGGCTCCTGTCTCGATGCTGGTTTTTTGGTGCTTTATGAGTTGTATCAGCGGCATTGACGTGGCCGAATTGAGGCCAGTTTCTGTCATTTTGAATACGTATTGCTCAGGTGCTCAGCTTTCCCATATCTCGGCCCCGCCACAAATCTTCGCGTCCACCTTGCCCAAGGCCTTGCGATCTTTTTGATCATAATCCAAAGCATGTAGAACCGTCTGGATGGCCGCAATACGAGCGCGCTTTTTGTCGTCTGAACGGACGATGGTCCAGGGGCTTTTTTCGGTATGTGAACGGGTTAGGGTTTCGGAGATCGCTTCAGAATACGCGTCCCACTTGTCCAGACCGGCCACGTCGATCGGGCTGAGTTTCCATTGCTTTAGCGGGTCGGTCTCTCGTGCCAAAAACCGGTTGAGCTGCTCGGCCCGGCCGACATTTAGCCAGAACTTGAACAGTCGAATGCCGTCATTGACCAAACCGGTTTCCAGTGGAATGACCTGACGAAAAAAGCGTTCCCGTTCTTCGTGCGTGCAGAAGCCAAAGACATTCTCAACCACCCCGCGATTGTACCAGCTGCGATCAAAAAACACGATCTCACCCGCGGCAGGCAGATGAGGGATGTAGCGCTGAAAATACCATTGGCTGCGCTCGGCGTCCGAGGGCTTGGACAGCGCAACATTGCGTGCACCTCGTGGGTTTAGATTTTCGCGGAACCGCTTGATTGTGCCGCCTTTGCCCGCGGCATCACGGCCTTCGAAGATAATCGCTACCCGCTCGCCGGTTTCTTTGACCCAAGACTGCATCTTGACCAGTTCGATCTGTAGCGCATCGATCTGAGCGTCATAGTCTTTCGACTTCATTTTTCGAGCATAAGGATAGGTCGGGTTCAGGATATCGCCTTTTTCGGCCGCCCTGATCAGCGTGCGTACGTCCTTGGGGGCTTTCTTGTTGAAATAGGCCGTGATCGCGTCTTTTTCGGTCCGGGCCATGCCTCACCTCATGATAAATCCATAAGTTACTATGGATTAGCTGACCGCTTAACGCAAACCCGCGCGTTCTGCGGCGCGATCAATTGCTGCTGCGACCGCATCAGCCGCGACGACCTGAGGCATGTGGCCGATCCCCGGCAGTTCGATGAGTTCTGCACCTGGTATCTGGTCAATCAGACGGTGGGAATGCCACTCCAGCCCAACGGTGTCATCCGCCGTTCCATGCACGATCTCGGTCGGAACCGAAATTTCTGAATAGCGCGGCTGTAGCGCGGCGACTTCGTCCAGTAGATTTGCTCGCTGCTTGGCATTGGCATGCATAGATGCGCGGCGCATCGTCAGTTCGGGTCCGAAATGCGCAGCATAGCCTTCTGGCGTGGATTGCGGAGCAAAGACTTGATCCATCGCCTGGTCCACATACCAGTTTGGAACAAAGGATGTGATCAACGGCAAGGCCAGAGCATTGCCAGTTGGGGTTGAGGCTAGGCGGTTAAAGCCATCCAAAGGCGTTTCCCAGGGCATTGCGGCAGGTGCAATCAGAACAAGGGCTGAAATGTTGTCGGGCTGTGTTACTGCCCAGGCCAGGGAAACCGATCCACCATAGCTTTGCCCCGCGACAATGGGTTTCTCTGCCCCAAGCTGCGCCGCGGCCTTTTGCAGGATTTCGGCCTGTTCGATGATAGTTTCGCCATTCGGGTTGAAGCTGGCCGAATAACCCAAGCCGGGGCGGTCGAATACGATCACGCGATAATGCTGCGCAAGGATCGGAGCCAGCGCAAAGGTCATATCACGAGTGTTCCCGCTGGAGCCATGGATCAATACAACGTCTGGCCCAGTGCCCATCACAACGGCATGAACCGCGATCCCTTCAACATCCAGAATCTCACCTTCGGGGGGGAAGGCGGCCTCGGCCCGTGCTTCGATCTGGGTGCTGCGCCAAGTTGTAAAAATAGCGAAGCCCAGCAGGAGTACGGCAAATGATATCAGTATTTTAGCGGCCAATTTGATCCATATCGAACGGTGTTGTCTGATAGATTTCGTTGATCCAGTTGCCGTAGAGCAGATGCGCATGGCTGCGCCACCTGTTCTGAGGCGTTTGTGCAGGATCATCATCCGGGTAGTAGTTGATCGGCACATTGATTGGCGTGTCATTGGCCACGTCCCGATCATATTCCTGCTTTAGTGTATCGCTGTCATATTCGAAATGGTTGAAGATATAGAGCGCACGGTGCTTTTGGTCTTCTACCAGACAGGGGCCGACATCATCGCTGCCCAAGAGGGTGTTCAGACCCGGCGCGGCATTGATCTCAGCCTGCTTCATCTCGGTCCAGCGACTGACGGGGATGACACAATCGTCTGAAAACCCGCGCAGAAATGGCGAGGCCGGGTTCAAGTTCTGGTGTCGAAAACAACCAAAGGCCTTGGCGTCCAGCATGTGTTTCTTCACGCCATGGAAATGATTGATCATTGCCATTCCGCCCCAGCAGACGCCGAAGGTGGAATGCACATTGGTTTGCGTCCATTCGAACACTTCGCTGATTTCGTCCCAGTAGGTGACATCGGGAAACTCCAGATGCTCAATCGGAGCACCGGTGATGATCAGGCCGTCGAACTTTTGATCCTTCACCTCCTGAAACGGCCGGTAAAACTCTGCCATATGCGCGGCAGCCGTGTTCTTGGTGCGGTGTTCCGTCATACGGATCAACGACAGGTCGATCTGCAGCGGTGTCGCCCCGATCAAACGTGCAAACTGGTTTTCAGTCTGAATTTTCTTGGGCATCAAGTTCAACAACCCGATGCGCAAAGGGCGGATGTCCTGCCGCATCGCCTGATCCTCGGCCATGACCATGACGCCCTCCTTTGTAAGGACATCATAGGCGGGCAGGTCTGATGGGATTTTGATCGGCATCGGTTCAGGCTTTAATAAGTTTAATGGAAACTGCTAATTAGGCTTTCCTGGTCTGGGCCTCAAGGGTGCCTTCGATCAACTCATCGAAATCAGATGCATCACGCACGCGACCGATCTCCGCTGCGGTGAGGGCGATGCCCCAGTTTTTGGCCATCGCGGCATATCTTGGCTGGCGGTGGGCCAGCGCCTGAGCATAGGTCCAGCGGATGAAGGCGTCGGGATCGACCTCAGCCTCGGAACAACCTTGCTGATCCAGATATTCAGTCCAACTGCGGGTCAGGAACTCGGACTGATAGGACATCGGCTTTGGGGCTTTGTCGAAGCGGCGAATTAGCTCGGCCGTGTGCTCTTCATCGCCTTTGAGCCAGATCATCAGCGTGTGCTTTGACAACTCAGTCATCACCTGATCCGAAGGGTCGTCCGGGTCGACCCATTCGCAGATCGAGCCGCCGGTGTCGCAGATGAAATGAGGGTAGCTATACAGGCGCTGAGCGCGATCGATAAAATATTCAGTATCCAGCAAGGCGTGAATTTCGGCCAGTCGAAATTGTTCTTGCCGGCGCCGGTATTCGGGCATTTCAAGCCCACCCTTGGCCGGATCGCCTGGCTTTCCCAGATAGGCGGCGACGGGGGTCAAATTCTCGAACGAAATATTCGAGCCAATATAGATGGAATCCGACAGAAGCAGGTCCCGCAGAAAGGGCACGTTCATCGCCTCGGCCTTGGCGTTGTCGGTGATGTATTCGCCCATATATCGTGTGCCGATCCGATAGTCGATCGAGTAGTGGAACCAATCGCCTGAATCGCGCAGGATGTTGGACACATAGGTTTTGCCCAAGCCCGACATGCCGAAAAACAGCACTTTCTTGCGCGCAGCTGTGCGCCAGTCTTTTGCCGAGCCGTAGATCATGATCCGCTGTCCCCTTGTTTCGCCTTTGCTAGAACGGGCGAGGGGGCGCGTCAATCATGCTTGCCGTGGCGGTTCAAGATCAGCAGACCCAGTGCAAGGATCGCAAAGCCGATATAGGCGTTTGCGCCAAGCGTTTCGTCCCGCAAAAGCGAGCCGAGAACGATGGCAACAGGAGGGATCACAAGGGTTACCAGCATCAGATTTCCACTGCCTGCCATGGCAAGTACCCGGTAGTAGAGTAGATAGGCCGCCGCCGTTGCGATGATCGCATAATATCCGATGGCAGCCCATGTCACTGCCGGAAGGGCAAGAGTGGGCAGCCCGTCATGTATTATACTGATTGGCAGGATCAGCAAGGTTGCCCCCGTCAGCATTCCAGCAGCCGCGAGGATAGGAGACAGACCCGACAAGTGTTCGCGGCCCCACGCGCTGGCAAATGCGTAAGAGACCGTGCCCGCCAGTACGGCCAGTTGGGCAAGGCTTTGCAGATTGAAACCGGTGAAGCTGTTTAACCCAATGGCAATTGAGACGCCGAGAAACCCCAGGACCACACCGATCAACCGGTTTGGTGTCAGCCGTTCGTCTTTAAAGAACAGCGCGGCGACCAGTACGCCGAAGACTGCTGTTGCGGCGTTCAATATCGCAGTCAGGCCGGTGTCGATGTAAAGCTGCCCCCAGGCCATCAGTGAAAATGGGATAGCGTTGTTCAAAAGGCCCATGATCAGGAACGCGAGCCAAACCTTTGGATTTCTTGGAATCTCAATGCCTTTGATCCAGACAATAAACCATAGCACGGCCATGGCCCAGAAGGTTCGGTGTAGAACCGAAGTCATAACCGGGATAGTGTCCAGAGCGATGCGGATCGCCAAAAAGGACGCGCCCCAGATCAGGCCGAGCAACAGCAGTTCGGCCCAAGCTCGGTGTGAGAGATGTTTTTGAGGTTCCATGGCCTTAACTTGTCATTTGATGACAGGCGTCGCGACCCGGTTCTTGCGAAAAAGAAAGACCCCGCCGGGTGGGCGGGGTCTTAGACTTGCGATTTGGACTGATCAATTCAGCTGATAGGTAACCTGGAAGCCAACGCTCCAAGCGCTGTTGCCGGTGAAGTTGGCGTTTTGACCAAATCCACCATCCGCAACGGCATCACCGATGTCAGTATAACGAACTCCGCCTGAGATCTTGGCTTTTTCCAGCGAGTAAGTACCGCCAAGTCCGATGCTCCAGAAGCCGTTGGTCGGTCCTAAGTTTGACACAGGTTCGGCGCCTTTGGATTCGTAACCCAGGGTTACTGCCCCCGAAAACTCATCGGTGAACTGATAGCCCAAGCCCAGTGTATAGGTGAAGGTGTCATCCTCAAAGTCCACCAGGTTTGCTTGCCCAAGTGGGCCAGTGTAGACCGGCGGAGCATACAGCAATTGCGGCCAATCAACCCATCGGACCGACCCAAACAACAGTGTCTTAGGTGCGACACCTGTCTGGAAGTCCAAGTTTACCGATTGCGGTGTTTCAATTTCACTGTTTGTAGCGGCAGTTCCAGTTGAAAGGCTTGTCTCGGTTTGCGACAGGTCATGCGAGATTTTGGAATTGTATGTCAGCGATACGCGCGCTGCGATCTCGGGCTTTTCCCATGCGACACCAACTACATAGCCGAATGCAGTATCTGCACTTGTTTGAACATTGTAGCCCCTAACAGCAGGAACATTCACAGTAGCTTCAACCCGTTGAACGCGTAGACCCGCCAACGCACTGAAACCGTTATCAAACTTGTAGCGGAACAAGCCAGTTATGGCATCGGTGTCTGCGGTCGCGTTCAGCGTGTTGGTCACTGTCGGTGCCAACGGGTTAATCGACAGCGGGTAAGCTGACGAATAGGAGAGGTCTGCCCCGAATGGCTGATCATACATGATTGCGAAATCAAGCTGCTCGGTCAGCGATGTTTTAAAACCCAAATGCGGGGTGAAGAAGCTTTCCGTTACGTTGCCCGAGTCTACGACCTGTCCGTTGGTTGGGCTTGCAGGGTTCGCATCCAAAAGCGTCCCGCTTACCCGAGGATCGGTATATCCAAGCCGAAACTGAACAACCGTTCCTTCTTCAAAAATCAGGTTGATACCTTGACCACTTCGGTCGATACCACCTGCATAGCCTGCCGTTGCCCCCACGCACAGCGCGCATGTGGCGAGTAGTGCCTTTTTCATTGCTGTCCTCCCTTGCTTTCGATGCGGGTTTTCGTGAATAGAACTGAGTGTGTTCGACACTGACCCGCTGATTAGTGCCCGATACTTTCTTTTCGGTTAGTTTAAGGTCAACGGGTGACGGAGCGTTACTTATTGCAACTAGACTTATGGACTGTTGCTAAACTGTTACGATTTTCAGACCAGACATTCAGAAAGATGCCCGAAAAAATGACTGCGGCGCCCAGCATGGTCCAATGATCAATGTGCTCATGGTACAAAAGCATGCCAACCACCGCAATGGTGGGCAGGCGGGCAAAGTCAAACGGTACGACCACTGTTGCAGGCGCGATTGCTAAGGCATTGGTAATGCAGAAATGTGCCAGCAACCCGGCCAATCCCACCAGAACCAGAAACGGTGCGGTTCGGGCGTTTGGTAGGGCGATCTGACCATCCAGACCGGCCGCTGCTGCGCCGAGTGCGGCCTGCATGACCGCTAGCCAGAACATGATGCAGCCGATACTGGCAAAGCGCGTAAGCTTTTTCGTGGTAATCGTTGTAAACGCAAAGAAAATTGCAGACGCTGCGGCGGTTATCAGCCCCGGGCTTAACGGCGCCGTTCCGGGGCGCGCGACAATCAAGATACCGGCAAAACCGATGAGGGCGGCCAGCATTTTCAGCGGAGTCAGACGCTCTTTCAACAACAGAGGCGAAAGAAGGATCACCCAGATCGGTTGCGTGAATTCCAGTGCAAACACCTGGGCCAGGGGAATCACTCCTACTGCATAAAACCAAAGGTTTTGCCCGGTGAAATGCAGCACGTTGCGTACGGCGTGAAGGCCAAGTCGCTGGGTTGTGACCTGATGCCATTTGCCGGATACGCTCAGCACCAGAGCGACCAGCACGATGCCCACAAAGCTGCGATACATCATGATTTCGAACGTATCGTGATGCAGGCTTAATTCTCGCCCGGCCACTGCCATTGAGGAAAATGACAGAATGGCCCCTGTCATCCAAAGGGCCGCCTTGCCGATTTGAATTGAGCCCTTATCCACCCGGTGTCCTTCGCAATTTCTTGACGTTGCAACTGGAACTAACCGGATTTTTTCCGCTCTGGCACTCTGAATCTTTCCGTGTAGGAAGAAATGGCTGGATTAGTTGAGGTCCTGTACAAAACGCCGGGCGATTGCCAGATTTCCCTGTGCGTTTACGTGGCAACAATGATCGATATAGAAATCCTGCTGCAGGATGCCGGAATAGTCCTGAAAACAGTCGAGTTTTTGCGCCTTTTCACGGATCAGCGGATAGACCTGTTGAATCTGCGCGGCATATGTGTCGCTGTGGCTGAACGGACGGTCGGGCAGGGTATACGGGTTTGGTTGCAAGACGCAGGAAAAACGTGCCCCCCGTGAATTTACAATGGCTTCGGTTGCAGCCCAGCTGCTGACGAGGAAATCGGCGACACGCTCGGCATAGGCCGGATCACCACATTGGTTCAGATCGTCAAAACGCTGGCCGTTATCGCCCGAGCCCAGCTTCTCACTGAACCGCCGGGCCAAGCGGTAAGTTGAGGTCGATGATACCAGCCCCCAGATGCCGCCGGACTTCCCACGCAGCTTCTCCTTAATAAACCCCTCGCGCGGGTGCCCGTCAGGAGAGTTCAGGCTGAGGCAGTTGTGATAAACGTCATTTACACCATCAAAAAACACGACGTTGTCGCCGGGTTGGATACTGTCCAGGGTGTTGAGAAGCCTGTTGAGGCTCTGGCGCGAATTATAGGCTTGTTCCCCGTAATTGATCGCCGTCTTTCCCGTTAAATTGCTGAAATGGGATGGGATTGTATTTTTGTCGGAAACACTGTGCCCCCACATGGTGGAACCGCCAAAGAAATGTACCTTGTGATCCGTCGGCGGGTTCGAATTTACTGTAATCCGACGCAGATTTTCATCGATGTTCAGCGTCTCGCTTGAGATTTGTGGCGATTGCCACCCCACAAAAGCCTTATAGGGATAGCCCTGAAAGCTCTGAGCGTCGTTTTGGAACTGCCGGGTCTCTTCATCTTGATTGGGATTATTGGAGGTTTTGGGGGCTTCGTTTCCACTGAGCATGTCCCGCATCGAAAACGCGGCAAACAGGACCACTTCAAGCGCGATCAGTGTGAAGATAGTCATGAAAAGAATATAAAAAGCGTTTCGGATCAGTGCCATAAACAAAGCCTTGGGCGGGACCTAGTAACAAAAAATCAATTGGCCGGGTCGTACACACCAGACGAGCCGCTCATAAGGTGAGTGATAAGGGATTGGATTGCAAGCCAATCCTGAGCGCAAGAAATCGCGCTGAGGTGGGTAGATTGCCCGTACAGGCGAAGGGATTTTCAGCACGATTTCCCGTTCGTTCAGTTTGGGACTACTCCCACTCGATCGTTCCGGGCGGCTTAGACGTGATATCGTAGGTGCAGCGGTTGATGCCCTTGACCTCGTTGATGATCCGCGTGGCGGTTTCGCCCAAAAACTCATGGCTGAACGGATAATAATCCGCCGTCATGCCATCGACCGAAGTAACCGCGCGCAGGGCGCAGGCGTAGTCATAGGTGCGGCCGTCGCCCATCACGCCCACGGTGCGCACGGGCAGAATGGCAACAAAGGCCTGCCAGATATCATCATAGAGCCCGTGTTTGCGGATCTGGTCGATATAGATGGCGTCAGCCTCGCGCAGAATCTCCAGCTTTTCGCGGGTGATCTCGCCGGGGCAACGAATTGCCAGGCCGGGGCCGGGGAAGGGGTGGCGGCCAATAAAGCTGGCGGGCAGACCCAGTTCGCGACCCAAGGCGCGGACCTCATCCTTGAATAGCTCACGCAGGGGTTCAACCAGTTTCAAGCCCATCTTTTCAGGAAGACCGCCCACATTGTGGTGCGATTTGATCGTCACCGAGGGACCGCCCGAGAAAGAAACAGACTCGATCACATCCGGATACAGCGTTCCCTGAGCCAGGAATTCGGCCCCTTCGATGGTATCGGCATGTTTCTGGAACACGTCGATGAACAGCTTACCTATGATCTTGCGCTTGGTTTCCGGGTCGGATTGACCGTCCAACTCGCCCAGAAACAGTTCGGATTCGTCGGCGTGTATCAACTGAATATTGTAATTATCGCGGAACATGCCAACGACTTCCTGGGCCTCGTTCTTCCGCAGCAACCCGTGGTCGACGAACACACAGGTCAGCTGATCGCCGATGGCTTCGTGAATCAGGATCGCCGCGACCGAACTGTCAACGCCGCCGGACAAGCCGCAGATGACCCTTTTGTCGCCGACTTGTTCACGGATTTTGCGGATCATTTCCTCACGATAGGCACCCATGGTCCAATCGCCTTTGAAGCCTGCGAGCTTTACAAAATTCTCATACAGCTTGGCGCCCTTTGGGGTGTGGTGCACTTCGGGGTGGAACTGGACTGCATAGAAATGGCGTGTCGTGTCGGCTGTGATCGCGTAGGGCGCGTTAGGCGAAGTGCCATAAACCTCGAACCCCGGTGCCAACTGGCTGACATGGTCACCGTGGCTCATCCAGACCTGTTCGTCACCTTCAGCAAACCAATCGTCCAGCAGGGACAAGGCACCCTTAGGGCTGACAAAAGCACGGCCGAATTCCGCAGTGCCGCCACCGCCCGAAATTTTACCACCTTCGACCTTCCCACCCAGTTGCTGCATCATCACCTGCTGGCCATAGCAGATGCCAAGAATTGGAACGCCGTAGTCGAAAATCTCTTGCGGGGCGCGGGGTGATCCTTCGCGCGTCACACTGTCGGGCCCACCCGAGAAGATCACGGCGCGCGGGGCCATTTCGCGCACAAGGTTCATCGTGACATTCTGATAAGGGTGGATTTCGCAATAGACATTCAACTCGCGCAGGCGGCGTGCAATCAGCTGCGTCACCTGGCTGCCGAAGTCGATGATCAGAAGGCGGTCATGGGTGTCTTGGGTCATATCCGCGCCTTAGGCCAAGCGCATCAGTTTCGCAAGAGCAACCTCTGATCCTCAGGTAAGTTCTGCGAACCCAAAAAAGGAATTGTAAAAGTTTTGTAACGAAAATATGACGGCTCGGCTGGGTCAAGGAATGCCCCGATAAGACAAGGGACAGAAATTGCCGATTTCCATCGAGATAGCCGCATTAAACCTGGGACTGGCGCTGTTTTGTGGCGCTTTGATCGGGTCAGAGCGTCAGGTGCGTCAAAGAATGGCGGGACTGCGCACCAATGCCCTTGTTGCGCTAAGTGCCGCCGCCTTTGTTGTATTCTCAGCGCTTTTTCCCGATGAGGTGAGCCCAACGCGTGTTGCGGCTCAGGTGGTTTCGGGCATCGGCTTTTTGGGGGCCGGGATAATCTTCCGGCACGGGTTCACGATTCACGGCCTCAATACCGCGGCAACGCTGTGGTGTTCGGCAGCAGTTGGAATGATGGCGGGGGCGGGTGCCTGGGTGTTCGCCGTCATGATGACGGGCTTCGTCATCTTCGTGAACCTTGGCCTCAGGCCGTTGGTGAAGTGGCTAAAACGCACGACGCGTGCCGGGGTGCCTCTGACGCAAGAGTTTAAGGTTGTTCTTCAATGCTTGGAAGAGGCGCAGGCAGATGCCCGTGTCGCTGTTCTCAAGGCATTGGCGCAGAACAATGTTCGGATCGTGGGCTTTGAAAAAGGCGACGCAATTGAGGGCAAGCGAACAATTGCTGTTCTTGTCTCGATGGAGGATCATCCCGAAGAACTGCAGCATAAGGTTGTGGCTCCACTGATGTTAGAGCCAAGCATCGACAGTATCGAGTGGGATACGATCTCGGAAGCGTAGCGTCATCGCCGCGACGGATCAGATGATTGCGAACGCTGCGCCCAATGTCGCTTTTCCCCCCAGAGCGCCGTAAACCATATGCCTGCGGGTGCTCAATCCTGTAACTAAGCTGTCAATCTAAACACATCAGACGGGATTTCTCATGGCAGAGGCAAGCACCCGACGCAGGGCGAGAGGTGGCGGTGGCGCCGCCCGCCGTGCCGAGCGCACCGCAGTTCGTATCGAAACGGCGAAGTATATCGAACGCAACATTCCGAATTTCGAGATCCTCAACGAAGAAGCGTTGGAGATCATCGAACACAACGCGGAAACCGTGCTGGAAGAGATCGGTGTCAACTTTGTCGACAATCCGGCCGCGCTGGAGCGCTGGCGCGATGCCGGCGCCGATATTGATGGCGAACGCGTGCGCATCCCCCGTGGATTGGCGCGCGAGCTGATCAAGACCGCCCCCAGCGAGTTCACGCAACACGCCCGCAACCCCGAGAAATCGGTGGTGATTGGCGGCCGCAATCTGGTGCTGGCTCCGGTTTATGGCCCGCCGTTTGTGCGGGATGCTCAAGGTGGCCGCCGCTATGCGACCATGGATGACTTCAACAAGTTCGTGAAACTGGCCTATATGTCCAAGTGGCTGCACCATTCGGGCGGTACCGTATGCGAACCGACCGATATTCCGGTGAACAAGCGGCACTTGGATATGCTCAAGGCGCATATGACCCTATCTGACAAGCCGTTCATGGGATCAGTCACCGATCCTAGCCGGGCGCAGGATTCTGTTGAAATGTGCGAGATTCTGTTCGGCAAAGAGTTCGTTCAGAACAACACAGTCATGACCTCGCTGACCAACATCAACTCACCGATGACATTCGATGACGTAATGATGGGCGCGCTGGAGGTGTATGCCAAGAACAACCAGGCCTGTATCATTTCGCCCTTTATCGTGGGCGGTGCAATGGCGCCTGTTTCGGTTGCGGGCACGCTGACGCAGGTTCTGGCAGAAGTGCTGGCGGGTATTTCTTACAGCCAGATCATTCGGCCCGGCGCGCCGGCAATCTTCGGGGCCTTTGTGACCTCGATCGACATGAACTCTGGCGCGCCGACATTCGGTACACCAGAGGCGGCGCATATCACCTATGGCGCAGGTCAATTGGCCCGCCGCCTGAACCTGCCGTACCGCTCTGCCGGATCGTTCTGCGGCTCGAAACTGCCGGATGCGCAGGCGGCCTATGAAACGGCGAACTCACTGAACATGGGGTTGATGGCTGGTGTGAACTTTATGCTGCATGCCTGTGGCTGGTTAGAAGGTGGTCTGGTTGCCGACTTTGAAAAGTTCGTCATGGATGCCGACCAGTTGGGTGTTTTGCATGGGCTGGCCAAAGGCGTGGCTTATGATGAAAACGCTCAGGCCATGGATGCGATCCGCGAGGTTGGTCCGGGCGGGCACTATCTGGGTTGCGCGCATACGCAGGCCAACTTCAAAGAAGCCTTCTGGAAATCCGACGTTCTGGATTACAAGCCGTTCGAGACCTGGCAGGACGAAGGGTCGCGCGATACCCGGCAGTTGGCGTCGAGCCGGGTAGAACATCTGTTGGCCAACTATCAGCAGCCACAGATGGACCCGGACACAGCCGCAGCGCTTGAGGCCTACATCGCTGAGAAGAAAGCCTCGATGCCGGATGCGTTTACCTGATCAGTTCAGGGCCGAGGCGCGGTTGGCCTGATACAACTGCGCCTCACCCAACAGCGCGATCAGAAGATCCAGATGCCGCACCAATGAGTAAGCGGCATCTTCTTCTTTTCGTTGCGTGTTTACCTCTCGCTCAAGATCCATCAGCCGCATCAGCGCCGCGCCTGTACTGGGTAGCGATCCATAGCCCAGAATGCGCTGCAGATGTCGGTCCCGATTGTAGTCCTGCACCCCGAGTTTTGCCGCCCGTGTCAGCAGCCGTGGGCGGCGAAGTGTCGTGATCATGGTCATCAGGTCCTGCATCTTCCGTGTTCCTTTACGCGGTTTTGATTTGGCCTGTTTGTCACACAACCTAAGCGGGTGTTGCTTGGTGCGGGTTCCCTCCGAACTATGGTTTCACGACTGTTTATCATTTTGAATCAAATCTGGTTAGCAACCGTTGGGGTTAACGAACGAGTAACGAAAGCACCTCTAGTTAGATTTGGTTAACTCAAATTCCGCGGGCGAAAAGTGGCAGTCAATTTTGTCGACGAGGGCAAATGAATATGGAAAACTACATGGCTTTCACCATACCGGCTTGGGTGCCCGAAGGGGCGCAGCGATACCTTGCGCATACCGAGACCGGTCGATCGATACGAGATATCGCACGATCCGAGGGGTGCCATGCATCAACTATTCTGCGACAAATCAGACGTATCGAAATGCGTCGGGATGATCCACTTGTGGATGCTGCGTTGCAATCGCTGGCCGAAACGCATTTCTCGATCTCGGAAGATCACCGGGTTGGGCAAGAGTCAGAAGACGCAGAGAATTTTGATCAGGAAGCGATGCGGATACTGCGTCGTCTGTGCGAAACCGGATCGGTTCTTGCCGTTGCGGAAGATATGGATAAGGCGGTTGTTGTTCGGGATACCGGCGATGCCGCGGCAACCCGAACGGCCGTTGTCGATTGCAAGATTGCGCAGGCGCTAGCGCTGCAGGATTGGATCAGCTGCGACAATCCTGGTCGCATCTCGCGATACCGGATTTCGGCATCGGGGCGCGCGGCGCTGAACCGTCTGGTGGCAGAAGCAGAGAACGAGGCCCGCACCAAGAATGATTTTGGAATGGCTGAGGCTCAGATGCCGTTTCAGGCCAAAGCCACAACACCGCAAACGGATCGGACGCGGCGGATTCGTTATTGTGCCGCCGAAAGCCCCTTGGTCGCGCTGGCGCGTCGCAAGGATCGCGATGGCAAACCCTTTCTGGACGAAAGCCTTGTCAGCGCCGGAGAGCGCCTGCGCGAGGATTTCGAACTGGCACAGATCGGGCCGCAGGTCGCGCAGAACTGGGATCGATTCTTGACGGGGGGTGGCAGGGGCAGATTTGACAGTGAATCGCATGGCGGGCGCGGATCTTCGGATGCGCGAGATCGGGTCGCGCGGGCATTGTCGGATTTGGGGCCGGGGCTGAGCGACGTGGCCTTACGCTGTTGCTGTTACCTCGAAGGGTTGGAGGCAGCAGAGAAGCGAATGGGTTGGTCTGCACGGTCCGGCAAGATCGTTCTGCGTATCGCCTTGCAACGCCTGAAACGCCATTACGAGGGCCAGACGGAACGGGACCAGATGATCGGATAATGGCCATATACAACCCTTGCGGAATCGCCTGGTGTTGATAAGCAGGGGTTATGGGCTTTACCCTCAGACAATTGCAATATTTTCAGGCCGTCGCCGAACAGCGCAACTTTGGTCGTGCGGCTCAGGTCTGCAATGTGTCCCAACCCGCGTTATCGGTTCAGATCAAAGCGCTGGAAGAGATTATGGGCGGTGTTCTGTTCGAAAGACAGGCCCGCGACATTTTGCTGACGCCATTGGGGCGCGATGTGCTGGAGCGCGCGCGCCTGATCCTCGGCGCCGCCGACCGGCTGGATCAGTTTGCGCGCGATCATTCGGGCGGGCACAGGTCCTTATCCATTGGCATTATCCCAACGATTGCACCTTATCTTTTGCCTGGCGTTCTGGCTGGTTTGCGTTCGGGTGATGTTTCGCTGCGGGTGCAGATACGTGAGGCCAGAACCGAGCGTCTGTTGGCCTTGCTACGCGCGGGCGAGATTGACGCGGCTGTGCTGGCCTTGCCGGTTGGTGGCACCGAATTCCGGGAAACACCTCTGTTTCAGGATCAGTTCCTTTTGGCAGGCAGTGCTGCGCGTCTTGAAAAGGTATCAGCAAGCCCGGATATGCTGCGCCCACTTGATCTGCAATCCGCTCAATTGATGCTGCTTGAAGATGGTCATTGCCTGACCGATCAGGCGCTCGAGGTTTGCGGTCAGGACCGGGGCAGCGGGCAGATCAACATGGGGGCCTCATCCCTGGCAACGTTGTCGCGGTTGGTGGCCGAGGGGTTTGGTTTGACCCTGATGCCTGAGCTCGCGGCCCATGCGGAGGCTGAGGCCGTACCGGGCCTGCGACTGTTGCGGTTCGGCAGCCCTCAGCCCGCACGTACTGTCGGGCTGGTTCGCCGTGCTTCGAGCGGTAAGGCCGATTGGGCCGAAAGGCTGGAACACGTGATCCGCGATGTGGGTGAACAGATCGTAACGGCCACCCGAACATGAAATGGCCCGCCAAGGGGCGGGCCAGATCGTGGGTGTCGAAGTTGGCTTAGGCCAATTCAGGCTCTGCCGCCTGTTCCAAGTGTTTCATAAGGTTCTCGGGCGACGAAACCCCATACGGATCTTCGGGGCAGTTATCCATCAGGCCGGGTTCTTCGAACCAGGCTTCGACCACACCGTCATTGATGATCGCTGCATAGCGCCAGGACCGCATGCCAAAACCAAGATTGTCTTTGTCGACCAGCATGCCCATCTTGCGGGTGAATTCACCGGACCCGTCCGGGATGACCTTGACGTTTTTCAGCCCCTGATCCTGCGCCCATTTGTTCATCACAAAGCTGTCGTTGACCGACATGCAGTAGATAGCATCAACGCCTTTGGCGACGAAATCGCCGTAGCCCTTCTCGAAACCCGGTAGTTGGTAGGTCGAGCAGGTCGGGGTAAACGCACCGGGCAGCGAGAACAGGATAACCCGCTTGCCCGCGAAATAATCCGCGGTGATGACATCCTGCCAGCGATAGGGGTTGGGGCCTTCGATGGCCTCATCCCGGACGCGAGTGTGAAAGGTAACATCAGGCAGTTTTGCGCCGGATTTCATGCTGGATCTCCTGTGATTCATATTGAATTGACTTGGGATTAGAACAGTTGATCCGGGCCTTCAATCGTAGAAATGCTGCATATGCGAGTTATCTCTAAGCGATAGGTAATAAACGAAAAAACAAGACAATATTAGTTTGATTTCCGCCGCGTTCTGCGCTTGCGCGGTGTGCATGCATAGCGGCTATGCAGCGCTGGCGTAACCGGCCTCAGTGCACTATGCTATAGGTACACAAAGTTGACCCAATGCTAGGAAAGCGGCCCGTGCGAGATCTGAAGATCCCAGAACAACGTCATCCGGAAAAAGCTCACCGCCCGGACAATGCGCAGCCGAAAAAACCCAAATGGATTCGTGTGAAGGCGCCCGGTGGTAAAGGCTATGCCGAAACGCATCGGATCATGCGAGAAAACAATCTGGTCACCGTCTGCGAAGAGGCCGGCTGCCCCAATGTGGGCGAGTGCTGGAGCCAGGGTCACGCCACCATGATGATCATGGGTGAGATTTGTACCCGTGGCTGCACCTTCTGCAACATCGCGACCGGGCGTCCCGACGCGCTGGACGTGTTTGAACCAGGCCGTGTGGCGCATGCGGTTGAGAAATTGGGTCTGAACCATGTGGTGATCACCTCTGTCGATCGGGATGACCTAAAGGATGGTGGTGCAGATCATTTTGCGCAGACTATTCGCGCGGTGCGTCATCGATCACCCAAGACAACCATCGAAATTCTGACGCCGGATTTCCTGAAATGTGATCCGGAAGTTCTGGAGACTGTGGTGGAATCGAAACCGGATGTGTTCAACCACAATCTGGAAACCGTTCCGGGCCTTTATCCCGAGGTGCGTCCTGGTGCGCGGTATTTCCATTCTCTGCGTCTGTTGCAGCGGGTCAAAGAACTGGACCCGTCGATTTTTACCAAATCCGGCATTATGGTTGGGTTAGGCGAAGACAAACAGCAGGTTGCCCAGGTCATGGATGACATGCGCGCAGCCGACATTGATTTCCTGACCATCGGGCAGTATCTGCAGCCGACGCCTAAACATCACGCGGTGGATCGTTTCGTGACACCCGAAGAGTTCGAATCCTATGAAAAGGCGGCCTATGGCAAGGGATTCCTAATGGTTTCGGCTACACCGTTGACTCGGTCTTCCTACCATGCCGGTGATGATTTCGCCCGCCTGCGCGCTGCTCGGCAAGAAAAGCTGGGGCAGGCGTGACGCCAGACCATCTGGCGCGGCTCACACAGCTGCGCCACGAACTGCACCTAAAGCCCGAACTGTCCGGACAGGAACAGGCCACCGCCGCGCGGATGGCAAATGAGTTGCGGCACGCAGGCGCGGACACGGTTCTAACGGGGCTTGGAGGGCATGGCGTTGCCGCCATCTTCGACAGCGGCCAGACAGGTCCTTGTGTTGCGATTCGGTGTGAATTGGATGGGTTGCCGATACAGGAGCTTTCGGATCTTCCATATCAATCACAGATTCCGGGCAAAGGGCATCTGTGTGGTCACGATGGCCATATGGCGATGGTTCTGGGTGTGGCGTTGGCCTTGCAACAGCAACGCCCAATACGCGGACGTGCTGCCCTGATCTTCCAGCCCGCTGAAGAAACCGGGCAGGGGGCCAAAGCCTTTCGCGCTGATCCGCGTTTTGCAAAGATCGCGCCAGACTACGTGTTTTCGTTGCACAACTTGCCGGGTCTTGCGCTTGGTCGGGTCGAGCTGTGCAAAGGCCCTGCCAATTGCGCCTCACGCGGGATGCGAATTGGGTTGACGGGCAAAACCTCGCACGCCGCAGCGCCTCAGGATGGGGTGTCCCCGGCGGATGCGGTGTCAGCCCTGATTCCCAGGCTCACGGGCCTCGGCACGGGTGGCGACCTAAGCGAGGACTACGCGCTCACGACTATCACTCATGCGCGTTTAGGAGAGCGAACATTTGGCGTTGCCCCCGGGCAGGGTGAATTGTGGGTGACGTTACGCACGGTATCTGATCAACGCATGGACAAGCTCGTATCAGACGCCGAAGCGCTGGTGCAAAAGGTCGCGCGATCCGAAGGGCTTAGCGCCTCGATCAATTACGAAGATGTCTTTGACGCTTGCACCAATCATGCGGATGCCGTCGATATTTTATGCCATGCATGCGCGACACAAAACGTTACCTGTGACCTGACCGACCAACCGCAACGGTTTTCCGAGGATTTTGGACAGTTCGGCAAAGGTGCGAAAGCGGCGATGTTCTGGCTTGGGTCAGGGCGAGATCGCCCGCAACTCCACAATCCGGACTACGATTTCCCGGACGCCTTGATCCCGGTCGGAACGGGTATCTTCCTGAACGCGATCCGTCAGATTCTGGGCTGAAACCGCTGCTTACCCGTCTTGGGTGAACCTGACCTTGCCGATAAAGGGGAGGTTGCGATTGCGCTGCGCGTAGTCGATGCCGTAGCCCACGACAAACTCATCCGGGATTTCAAACCCGATCCAGTCCGAGCGGAAATCGACCTCTCGCCGGCTGGGTTTGTCCAGAAGAGCAATGGATTTCAGGCGATTTGGCTCGCGGCTGCGCAGCAGGTTTGTGACGTGGTTCAGCGTATGGCCGGTGTCAACGATATCTTCGACAACCAGTACATCGCGCCCTTCAATTGCGCCGCGCAAGTCTTTGAGAATACGGACTTCCCGGCTGCTCTCCATCGAATCGCCGTAAGACGAGGCCTCAAGGAAATCCACTTCGATCGGCAGGTCCAGCTCACGCACCAGATCGGCGATGAAAACGAAACTACCGCGCAACAGGCCGACCACGACCAGCTTGTCGGTATCGCCAAACTCTTCGGTGATTTCGCGACATAACTCCTCGATCCGCGCCGCGATGGCCTTGGCCGAGATCATCTCATCTATCACATATGCGCGGTCGCTCATCGCTGCCCCCTTGATCTTTGGCGCGCAACATACGACATGACGCGCCATTGTCACCTGTAAATGCCTGAATGCCATGCCTATCCACTCGGAAACCCGCCACCTGCCATACACCGCCCAACAGATGTATGATCTGGTCGCGGATGTCGCCCAGTATCCGCAGTTTCTGCCCTGGTGCGCGGCAGCCCGTATTCGCAAAACCTATGCGGTGGGCGAGGCTGAAGTGATGGAGGCTGATCTGGTCATCTCGTTCAAGGTGTTCCGCGAACGATTTGGCAGCCGGGTGACCCTGTATCCGGATCAGAAGAAAATCGATACCGAGTATCTGGATGGCCCGTTCAAATACATGAAATCCGATTGGCAGTTCGAGGACGCGCCTGAAGGTGGGTGCAACATCTCATTCCACGTGGATTTCGAGTTCAAGAACGCCATCCTGCAAGGCATTATCGGCGTTGTATTTAACGAAGCCATGCAGCGCATCGTGCGTGCGTTCGAGGCGCGCGCCGCCGCGCTTTACAGCTAAGGCTTTACCCGCGCTTGGCGCACGCTAGACTGCGCCTCATGTCAGATTTCACCTCAACACTGGCGGCATTTGCCGCAGGCCCGATCACGACAACCGCCCAGGCGCGCATCGTCACATCGCTTTCTGTTCTGGATTGGGTCGCTGTTGGCCGGGCCGGTATTAACGAGCCCGTTTCGACGATTGTCCGCGACATGGCGATGGACGAGAATGGTGCAGCGCAGGCGCATCTGTTCGGTGGAGGCGCCGCGCCCTTACGTACTGCGGCTTTGGTCAATGGTACAGTGTCCCATGCGTTGGATTATGACGACACCCATTTTGCCCATATCGGCCATCCTTCGGTCGCTGTCCTACCCGCGGCGTTGGCCGTGTCAGAGTGGGATGATCGTATCCTGGTCGATCTTCTGGAGGCGGCTTTGGTTGGGATGGAGACATCAATCCGTATCGGGCTGTGGCTGGGCCGTGGTCACTATCAGAACGGGTTTCATCAAACGGCCACAGCAGGGGCCTTTGGGGCAGCGGTTGCGGTCGGGCGCATTCTGGGGTTCAGCGCGGGTCAGATGCGGCAGGTGCTGGGCCTGACGGCGACCCGCGCGGCGGGTCTGAAGGCGCAATTCGGGACAATGGGCAAACCCTATAACGCTGGGATGGCCTCTGCTGCGGGCGTCGAGGCTGCGCTTCTGATTCACAAAGGGTTTGAGCCTAACGAGAACGCTATGGAGGGCCCGTTTGGTTTTGGCGCCACCCATCAAGGGGCTGCCGATGACGCCGCAGCGCTGGACGGTCTCGGAGATGAATGGCTGTTCGAATCCGTTAGCCACAAGTTCCACGCCTGTTGTCATGGATTGCATGCGGCGCTTGAAGCGGCACGTGATCTGGATATCGCCGAACCCGAAGTCGCTGAGATCAAGGTCAAAACGCATCCGCGCTGGATGAGCGTCTGCAACCAGATGTCACCCACCACAGGGCTCGAAGCCAAGTTCTCGTACCGTGCCGTGATCGCCATGCAGGCCCTTGGCTATGATACCGCCTTGCTCGGAAGCTACTCTCAGAAAGTCTGTGCAGACGCGCGTGTCAAATCGCTGCAGGATCGTATCGTGGTCGAAGCAGACGAGGCTTTGTCTGAGACGCAAGCCCAACTGGCCCTGCTGCGCCGCGATGGGGCTCGGCTTGAGGCAACACATGACCTGATGACCCCGATATCTCTGCCGGATCGAGAGGATCGTGTGCGCGCCAAAGCCTCGAAACTGATTGGCACGGATGAGGCGGACGCGATCTGGTCGATGCTGCGCACCGGAGGTCGCGCCCGCGATCTTGCGGCAAAACTGGCGGGTTAGACCACACGCCAGTGCAGAGGGAAGCCGGGATCAAAAACCGTAACGGGGCCGTCTTCGGTTTCGATCTTGTCGGGATATTCGACCGGGTCGCCTTTGGCCAACGTGATGGTATCTTCGTTCACCGGAAGGCCATAGAACGCGGGTCCATTCAGCGAGACGAACCCTTCCAACTTGTCCATGGCCCCTTCACGGTCGAACATTTCAGCCACCAGTGACATCGTGTTAGTTGCGGTGAAACACCCGGCGCAACCACAGGCCATTTCCTTGTTGTCATCCGTATGCGGCGCACTGTCCGTGCCCAGGAAATAACGTGGGTCACCCGATGTCGCAGCTTTCAGCAACTCGAGCCGATGTTCTTCGCGCTTGGCAACCGGAAGGCAGTAGTAGTGCGGTTTGATCCCGCCTACCAGAATGTGATTGCGGTTGATGATCAGGTGATGCGCCGTAATCGTCGCACCCAGATCGGCCTCATTGGCGGCAACATACTGAACGCCATCGCGGGTCGTGATGTGCTCCATCACCACACGCAGGCCCGGTGTGGCCTTGCGGATCGGGTCAAGAACGCGGTCGATGAACACCGCCTCACGGTCGAAGATGTCGATCTCGGCGTCTGTGACCTCACCATGCACACATAGGGGCAGACCAATCTCGGCCATTTTCTCAAGCACCGGGCGAACCTTGTCAAAATCTCGCACGCCCGAGGCTGAATTAGTCGTGGCCCCGGCCGGATAAAGCTTCACAGCCTTGACCAATCCGCTGGCATGGGCCGCAGCCAGATCGCTCGAGTCGGTATCCTCGGTCAGATACAGAGTCATCAGCGGCTCAAAATGCATGCCTTCTGGCAGCGCAGCCAGAATACGATCCCGATACGCGGCAGCCAGCGCACCGGTCACAACCGGGGGCACTAGGTTGGGCATAATGATCGCACGTCCAAAATGGCGTGCGGTTTCGGGCAGGACGGCCTTCAGCATCGCGCCATCGCGCAGATGCAAATGCCAATCGTCGGGGCGGCGGATCGTGATGCTTTCGGTCATGACGCCCCGCTAACATAGCGCGGGCCGCTGTGAAAGAGCCTGGAATGCGACTAAGGGACCATATCGGGCCGGGTTGACGACCGGCGCCCAGCGTGACCTTTTGGTCGGACGGAGGGATGCCATGTCAAAGATGCAGTCGATTGATGCGGTTCAGAAAACGTTGGGAGAGCAGGGTTATGTCTGCGGACGGGCTCTGGCGACCGTGGTGTTCTTATCGCTGAAACTGGGTCGGCCTCTGTTTCTGGAAGGCGAAGCTGGGGTTGGCAAGACCGAGATCGCCAAGGCGTTGGCCGCCGGATTGAACCGCCGCCTGATCCGTCTGCAGTGCTACGAAGGACTGGATGCCTCTTCCGCTGTCTATGAATGGAATTTCCCGGCCCAGATGGTGGCGATCCGCACGGCCGAGGCTTCCGGGGGTGCAGATCGAAACGCATTGCAAACAGAACTGTTCTCGGATGATTTCCTGATCGAGCGCCCGTTGTTGCAAGCGATGAGGCCCGATGAATACGGTGCGCCGGTTTTGCTGATCGACGAACTGGATCGCACCGACGAGCCGTTCGAGGCCTTCCTTCTCGAAGCGCTCAGCGATTTTCAGGTCACCATCCCCGAACTCGGCACCGTCAAGGCACCCGAACCGCCCATCGTCATCGTGACCTCGAACCGCACCCGCGAAGTGCATGACGCCCTGAAACGGCGTTGCCTGTATCACTGGGTCGACTACCCTGATTTCAATCGTGAGATTGAAATTCTGCACGCCCGCGCGCCCGAAGCCGCTGAGGCCCTTAGTCGCGAGGTTGTGGCCTTTGTTCAGCGTCTTCGCACCGAAGACCTGTTCAAGAAACCCGGCGTGGCAGAGACCATCGACTGGGCTAAATGCCTGTTGGCGCTGGACGTCATCAACCTCAGCCCCGAGGTGATCGGCGACACGCTGGGCGCGATCTTGAAATACCAGGATGACATCCAGAAGCTGCAGGGTTCGGAAGCGAAACGCATTCTGGATGAGGCCAAAGCGGATTTGGAACCGGTCTGATTCAATGCCCGTCGCTCCCGTTATTCATATCGGTGGCTGGCCAGGTGTTGGCAAAATGACAATCGGTCGGATCGTGGCCGAGACTTTGGGCGGACGTCTGATCCACAATCATTTGATGCTAGACGCCTCGCGCGCTCTCTACGCGCGCAACACGCTCGAGAGTATTGAAATGCGTGAGGAGGTTCGCAAACTCATACTCGACCGTGCCAAGAATTTGCCCAAGGACATAGCCATTGTTTTTACAGATGCGTTAGCGGATGAACCTGCGGCGGTTCCCTTGTTTCAACCAACGCTTGATTTTGCGAAAGATCGCAAAGCGCCTTTGCATCTATTTGTCTTGGATGCCACCGTTCAAGAGAACCAAAGAAGGCTGATGGATCCGACACGTGTTGGTGGGGCCAAACTGACTGATCCTCACATCCTTGCAAGTATTCGAAACTCAGAAAAGCTGCTCATTCCCGACACAGCGGTGGTTTTGGATGTAACAGATATGACGGCGGAGGCTGCGGCGGCGTTCATTGTCCAGCACCTGGAGGCGTCGCGTGGCTGAGCAACTCCCGTTGGATATCCCCGAAGACCCGAAGCTGGCTCAGAACATCACGCATTTCGCACGGGCCTTACGCAAAGCGGGATTGCCGATTGGGACGGGGCGGGTGGTGGATGCGATCCGGGCGGTGCAGGCTGCCGGTTTTACCCAAAGGCAGGATTTCTATTGGACCCTGCACGCCTGCTTTGTGAACCGGCCCGAACATCGCACCGTTTTTGCTCAGGTCTTTCGCCTCTACTGGCGCGACCCGCGATATCTGGAGCATATGATGTCCATGATGCTGCCTGCCATTCGTGGGGTGCAGGAGGAACGCAAAGCGGACGCCGCCGAAAAACGGGCGGCAGAGGCGTTGCTAGATGGGGTCGAGCGCGACCAGCCCGAAAGTACGAATGATAAGGGTGAGACCGAACTCGATATTGACGCGTCACAAACCGCATCCTCCGAAGAAAGGCTTCGCAGTCTGGATTTCGAACAGATGAGCACGGCAGAGATTGCCCAAGCCAAACGCCTTTTGGCGCGTCTCAGCCTTCCTGTTAAACCTATTGAAAGCCGCCGTGGACAGCCCAGTCATGTTGGTCATCGGATAGATCGGGCCAGAACCCTGCGTGCAGCAATGCGACAAGGGGGTGAACTCCACGAAATTGCCCGGCAAAAACAGCGACAGCGTTGGCCCAATCTGGTGGTGCTTTGCGACATCTCCGGGTCGATGAGCCAATATAGCCGCCTGATCCTTCACTTCCTGCACACGGTTTCGAATGCCAAGGGGGCGGGTTGGGCAAAGGTCCATGCCTTCACCTTTGGGACGCGGCTGACCAATATCACCCGCCACCTGCACCAACGCGATGTGGATGCCGCTTTGGCCGCTGCGGGGGCCGAGGCGCAGGATTGGGAAGGGGGCACACGTATCGGAGAGTGCCTGCACGCCTTCAACCGCGACTGGTCGCGCCGAGTGATGGGGCAGGGTGCAGTCGTCCTGCTGATCTCGGACGGGTTGGATCGGGGTGATCCAGAAGCGTTAGCCAAGGAAACCGAACGGTTGCACCTGTCTGCGCGCCGCCTGATCTGGCTCAATCCGCTGCTGCGCTGGGATGGGTTTGCGCCCAAGGCGCAGGGTGTGGCCGCGATGTTGCCACATGTTGATAGTTTTCGGGCCGGTCACTCCATTGCCTCGCTTGAAGACTTGGCGACCGTCATCTCGGAACCCGGTGACATGGGTGAGAAAGCGCGGCTTATGTCCGCGCTTTCAGGCTAGGATTTAGCCAAGTTGTTTTGCGTTGCACTCCCGTGCCATTTCCATCGCCTTATAGGTGCCGGTCAGATCGACGGTGAAGGCGAACTCCTTTTCGGGGAACACGATCATCACCTGTTTCTTCGCGATGTCTTCCGCGAACTGAGGGTCATCGGACAGGACATATCCGCCGGAATAACCTTTGGTGATGTTGCCCTTCATGCCTGTGGCTTCGCCCAGATACAGGTTGTCGCCCAGAAGGATTGCCACGGCTTCTTTCTCGCCGCGTTTGATGTTTGTCTTGGCTTTGGTGAACACACCAACATAGCCAACGCCGCGATCTTCGGTCAGCCCCATCTGGACCACATTTTCAGCGTTATCAATGGCTTCGATCAGGCAGGATTTACGCTCATTATCGATGAAGACTTTCCAGCCTTCGACCTCGCCATAGCGTTCATATGTATCCGCAGAGGCTGTGGTTGCAGCCAACATGCCGATTGCGGCGCCGAGTGTAAGAATGCGTTTCAACTCTGTGTCTCCGTTCTGAAATTTTGGGGGTCTGCCGGATTTGATTCCAAGCATGATGACAGACTAGAAGTCGGGCGAGATAGGATCAATCTGATATCACAACAACCCGCCTACGCTTTTCTTTGTATCATGGTTCACTATGTTGAACCGATACACCGCAGGAGGCTCTGATGCAGAGATTCGATAACAGCCCTGAAACGGCTCTGGACTGGTATCGCAGCGGGCGCGGCGCGGCCCTTGCAACTGTTGTCGAAACCTGGGGCAGTGCGCCGCGTCGCGTTGGAGCGCAGTTGGTCATCGGTGGCGATGGTCGGATCGAAGGCTCTGTCTCGGGTGGCTGCGTCGAAGGGGCTGTGATTGTCGAGGCACTGGAAGCTATCGACGAGGGTGAGGCGCGCCTATTGGAGTTTGGTGTCAGCGACGAGGACGCCTTTGCCGTCGGTCTGGCTTGCGGCGGCACCATCCGGGTTTTGGTCGAGCCGGTGGGCGAGGTTTTGCCCGAACCCATGCTGGCCGAACTGGTCTCCGCGCGGGCAGCGCGCGAGCCCTTGGCCTATGAAGTCAATATCGACAGCGGCCACCGGTCCCTGCGGCGCAACAAATATCCCGACCGTTTGCGCATTGACCGGTCAGGTTTCGAAGAAGATGGCAAAACCTTTGTTGCCGTCCACAATCCGCCGCTTCGGCTGATCGTCGTCGGCGCAGTTCACATCGCGCAGGCGCTTGTGCCGATGGCCCGGATCGCCGGATATGATCCCGCAATTGTCGACCCGCGTGAGGCCTTCGCATCTGACGCCCGCTTTCCGGGTGAGACTATTCTCACGGATTGGCCGGATGAGGCCGTTGCCAAGCTGGGATTGGATACGCGTACCGCGGTCGTGTTGCTGACCCATGACCCAAAGCTGGATGATCCCGCACTGCAAGCCGCGCTTGAGGCGAATGTGTTCTACATCGGCGCGCTGGGTTCGACCCGGACCCACGCGAAACGGGTAGCGCGGATGCAAGCCGCCGGGTTTACCGACGCACAGATCGATCTGATCCATGGACCTATCGGCCTGGATATCGGAGCGTCTGATCCATCAGAGATTGCAGTGGCCATCCTGGCCCAGATGACGGCTGTTCTGCGGGGCAAGGCATGAAGTTTGGCCCAATGCCCGTCAATCAGGCGAAGGGAGCGATCCTTGCGCATTCAGTTTCAGCAAACGGGCGCAAGCTGCGCAAGGGATTGACGCTCTCAGATGATCACATTGCGGAACTGACCCAAGCGGGGTTGACCGAAGTCACCGTCGCGCAACTGGATCCCGGAGACTGTCATGAAGATGAGGCGGCTGGTCTTTTGGCGCGCGCTTTGGTTCCCGATGCAGAGGCCGCCAATCTGCGGATCACCGAAGCGTTTACCGGGCGCGTGAACCTTTTGGCTGATAGTCCGGGCGTTGTGATCTTAGATGTCGAAGCACTGGAACAGTTCAATCGGGTCAACCCGATGATCACCGTCGCTACCGTGCCTCAGCACCAGCAAATGAACGATGGGGGTATGGTCGCAACGATCAAGATCATCTCCTATGCGGTTCCCGTGGCTGACGTTCGGCGTGCCGCAAACTATGCGCTAAGCGCGGTTCGATTGATTGCACCGGTCCACAAAACTGCAGGGCTTATCGTCACTGATATTCCTGGTGGCCCACGGAATGAAAAAGGCATCGCGGCCATAAAAGGGCGGGTCGAGCTGTTGGGGATGGAGCTGAGCGACGTTCAGATCGTGCCTCACGATAGCGGCCGGATCGCTACGGCAATCGCCCAGATGCCTGGGGACCTGTTGATGATCCTGACCGCTTCGGCAACGTCGGATGTGGATGATGTGGCCCCGTCAGCCATTCGTGAGGCCGGAGGGGTGGTGGATCGGTTTGGGATGCCGGTCGATCCCGGCAATCTGCTGTTTCTGGGGTCGTTGGGTAAGCGCCCTGTAATCGGGCTACCGGGCTGCGCGCGGTCCCCTGCCTTAAACGGGGCGGATTGGGTTCTGTCCCGCGTGGCTTGCGGCGTTGAGACAACTGGTGCGGATATCGCCGCGATGGGGGTCGGCGGATTGCTCAAGGAAATCCCGACACGCCCCCAACCACGCGCGCATCGCAAGCCGTAACGCGACGGTATTTTGACCCGTTTCGCTATCGCACTAAATCGTGAGTGCTAAGCGGCGCATAGCGCGTCGAATACGACAAAATTTTTGTTCTCAAACAATAATTCCCGTGCTTAACTTGTTCACAGGGAGAAAATCAAAACTGGGAGGAATTCATGACACAGGTCTCAATGACCGTGAACGGTAAATCCGTTAGCGGTGATGTCGAAGGCCGGACCCTGCTGTCCAGCTTTCTGCGCGATCATCTGTCTCTTACCGGCACCCATGTAGGGTGCGATACGGCTCAATGCGGAGCCTGTGTCGTGCATGTGAATGGCGAGGCGGTGAAGTCCTGCAACATGCTGGCCCTTGAGGCGGATGGAGCTGAGGTTGGCACGATTGAAGGCCAGTCTGGCCCGGATGGCTTGTTGAACGTGATCCAGCAGGCGTTTCAGGATCACCACGGGTTGCAATGCGGCTTTTGTACGCCGGGTATGGTGATGAGCGCGGCGGCCTTGCTGAAGGACAATCCGCGCCCGACCGAGGCTGAGATCCGCAAATATCTTGAGGGCAACCTGTGCCGCTGCACGGGCTATCACAACATCGTCAAGGCGATCATGGCCGCTTCGGGCCAGGACGTCAGCAGCATCGCCGCCGAATAAGCGGCCTCAGGGAGGAGAACAAGCAATGCCCAAAGACAGTGGCATCGGAGCCAGTTCCAAGCGGCGCGAGGACGTGCGCTTTCTGACCGGAGCAGGCAATTACACCGACGACATCAACGTGGCCGGACAGGCCTATGTTCATTTCCTGCGCTCGGATATCGCGCATGGCCGGATCACCAGCCTTGATACCTCGGCGGCCGAGGCCATGCCGGGCGTGGTCAAGGTGTTTACCGGCAAAGATTTCGAAGGCGTGGGCGGCATGCCCTGCGGCTGGGAGGTGACGGACAAGCACGGCGCGCCCATGCAGGAGCCTGCGCATCCCATTCTGGCCCAAGGCAAGGTGCGCCATGTGGGCGATCCCATCGCCGCCATCGTGGCCGACAGCCTGGAACAGGCGCGCGACGCGGCCGAGGCGATTGATCTGGATATCGAGGAACTGCCCGCCGTGATCGACATGAAAGCCGCCGCGCAAGAGGGCGTGACGCTGGTCCATGACGATCTGAAGAACAACATCTGCTATGACTGGCAGCTGGGTGAAGCGGATGACGCCAAGGTCAACGAGGTCTTCGCCAATGCGGCCCATGTGACCACGCTGGATCTGGTCAACAACCGCCTGGTCGCCAACCCGATGGAACCGCGCGTGGCGGTGGGCGAGTATAAACGTGGCACGGATGAGTACACGCTCTATACCACTTCGCAGAACCCGCATGTGATCCGCCTGCTGATGTGCGCCTTTGTGCTGGGCCTGCCCGAGCACAAGGTCCGCGTGGTGGCCCCGGATGTGGGCGGTGGTTTTGGCACCAAGATCTTCCACTATGCGGAAGAGGCGTTCTGTACCTTCGCCGCCAAGGCCTGCAACCGGCCTGTGAAGTGGACCTCCAGCCGGTCCGAGGCGTTCATGTCGGACGCCCATGGCCGGGATCATGTCAGCAAAATCGAACTGGCGCTGGATGCAGACAATAACTTCATCGGGTTGCGCACCAACACCTACGCGAACCTTGGGGCGTATCTGTCGACTTTCTCCAGTTCCGTGCCCACATGGCTGCACGGCACGCTGATGGCTGGCAATTACAAGACGCCGGTCATTCAGGTGAATGTGAAGGCGATGTTCACCAATACGGTGCCGGTGGATGCCTATCGCGGCGCGGGCCGGCCTGAGGCGACGTTCCAGTTGGAACGCGTGGTGGACAAGGCCGCGCGCGAGCTGGGAGTCGACCCGATTGCCCTGCGCCGCCAGAACTTCATCACCCAGTTCCCCTATGACACACCGGTGGCGCTGACCTATGACACCGGGGATTACAACGGGACGATGGACAAGCTTGAGGCTGCCGCCGATCTGTCAGGTTTCGCCGCGCGCCGTGCGGCAAGCGAGGCCAAGGGCAAGCTGCGGGGTCTGGGCATCAACTGCTATATCGAGGCGTGCGGCATTGCGCCCTCGAACATCGTTGGCATGCTGGGGGCCCGAGCGGGTCTTTATGACGCGGCCACCGTGCGGGTGAATGCCACCGGTTCAATCAGCGTCATGGTCGGCGCACATAGCCACGGGCAGGGGCATGAGACCGCCTTCCCGCAGGTTGTGGCTGACATGATCGGTATCGACGAGTCGATGGTCGAGATCGTGCATGGCGACACTTCGAAGATCCCGTTCGGCATGGGCACCTATGGCTCGCGCTCGCTGGCGGTCTGTGGCTCAGCGATGGTCAAGGCGACCGAGAAGGTGATCGACAAGGCCAAGAAGATCGCCGCTCACCTGTTGGAAGCCTCCGAGGCCGATATCGAGCTGAAGGACGGTCAGTTCAGCGTGGCAGGCACCGACAAGTCGGTGGCTTGGGGCGATGTGACCCTGACGGCTTACGTGCCGCATAACTTCCCGCTGGAGGTGGAGCCGGGGCTGGAGGAGACCGCGTTTTACGACCCGGCCAACTTCACCTTCCCGGCGGGGGCCTATGCCTGCGAGGTCGAGGTTGATCCCGAGACCGGGCAGGTCAGTATCGAGAAGTTCACGGCGGCGGATGACTTTGGCAACATCGTCAACCCGATGATCGTGGATGGCCAGGTTCATGGCGGTATTGGTCAGGGTATCGGCCAGGCTCTGTTGGAGAACTGCGCCTATGACGAGAATGGCCAGTTGCTAAGCGCGTCCTTCATGGATTACGCCATGCCGCGCGCCGATGATGTGCCCTTCTACGGCGTCGATCATTCCAGCCAGACGCCCTGCACGCATAACCCGTTGGGGGTGAAGGGCTGTGGTGAGGCCGGGGCGATCGGCTCGCCTCCGGCTGTGGTCAATGCGGTGCTGGATGCGCTGAACGCGGGCGGCAAGGCGGTGGATCACATCGACATGCCGGTGAGCCCGTCGCGCGTTTGGGCAGCGATGAACAGCTGAGAGGTTGGGGTAGCTGGGGGCTCTGCCCCCAGACCCCCGGGATATTTTTAGCCAGATGAAGGGCGGATCCGCGCCTTTCGGAAAGGAAGACGAGATGTACAGTTTCGAGTTTGAAAAGCCCACGACCATTGCCGACGCGGTTGCCGCGATGGGGGCCGAGGATGCGCAGGCGCTGGGTGGGGGTCAGACGCTGATCCCGACGCTGAAGCAGCGCCTGGCGGCGCCATCCGTGCTGGTCAGCATGAGTGGGATTGCCGAGATGCAGGGGGTCTGTGTCGAGGATGACGGCTCGGTCACCATTGGCGGGGCGACGCCCCATGCCACGGTCGCGCGCGAGGCGGCGGGGTCTTATCCGGCGCTGGCCGCGCTGGCGGGTCAGATCGGTGATCCGGCGGTGCGCAATCGCGGCACCATCGGCGGGTCAGTTGCCAATAACGATCCGGCGGCCTGTTATCCGGCGGGTGTTTTGGGGTCGGGCGCGACGGTTGTGACCAACACGCGCCAGATTGCGGCGGATGACTTCTTTGAAGGCATGTTCAGTACTGCGCTGGATGAGGGCGAGATCATCACCTCGGTCCGATTCCCGGTGCCGCAAGCGGCAAGCTACCAGAAGTTCCTGCAACCCGCCTCGCGCTTTGCCTTGGTCGGGGTTTATCTGGCCCGGTTTGCCGATGGTGTGCGGGTGGCCGTCACCGGCGCCAGCGAGGACGGCGTGTTCCGCTGGTCCGAGGCGGAAGCCGCGCTCAACACCGAGTTTCGCGCCGACGCCCTGATGGGGCTGAAGGTCAACCCGATGAACATGATCGCCGACCTGCACGGAAGCAAAGACTACCGCGCACATCTGGTCTCCGTCATGACCAAACGCGCAGTCCAAGCTTGTTTGTAGAAAACCGATAGACACAGCAAAGCTCCGGTGAAAACCGGGGCTTTTTCACGTGCGGCGTAGTCTGGGCAATTTTTGCGGCTGCCAATAAGCGCCTGTGTCTTCACGGGCTTTCTCATAGGCCTCGACTCGGTGAAGGGCATCTTGACCACCTGCAGAAAAGAGATGGCTCAGCAGGCATTCCAGAACGGCCATCGCCCCGGAAAAGCTAGAGAAATGGTGCATTGACCGTGTGCTGATCTGTAAGCTGACATCGGGGCGCACTCCCGGTGCGATCACATCACTATCTGAAATCAGGATGATCCGGACGCCCTTATCAGCGGCAAAGCGCATGGTGCGGATGGTTTCGGCTGAATAGGGCCTGACGGTAATAGCCAGCAGGCAATCGCCGCTGCCCGCATCCAGCAGATCATCTGCTGCAGAGCCCATATGCCGGGGAACCAGCTGCAATCCGGGATGGGCCATGCGACCTGCATAGTGAAAGTAATAGGCCAGGGCATAGCTGGCCCGTGTTGCTGTGACAAAGCACCGTTGCGTGTTCAGAATGAGATCTGTTGCGGCCTTGACCCGTCCAGGTTCTACAAGGCGCAGGGATCGGGCGACCACGTTCAACTCATTGCGGGCAAAATCGGCTTGGGCCGCGCTGAACGGCCCGTCGGACGATTGAAGCGATAACCAATCCTGGTGCAACCGATCCTCTCCATCCGTGACCAGGGCTTGACGAAACGGGTGGCGAAATGCGTCGTAGCCGTCATAGCCCATCCGTTGAGCAAGGCGGACAAGAACGTTAGAACTGACGCCGATCTTCCGGGCCGTTGTGCGGATCGGATCAAGGCCGAAATCGCCGGGATGATCGATCACGTATTTCGCAGCCGCCTGCAGTTGTGGCGGCATGTGATCAATGTCGTGCCGGAGGGTTCTGATCAAATGGCTATACGTATCGGTCATTGAACAAAGAAAACATATGTTTTCTATGTTGCCAATTGAAAACAAGCTGGAACAGAGTAGGTCGAGCTGAGGCAATTGCGGAGGGTCCGGTGGCCACAACCCCTTATATTCTAGTCGCGCCGAATGGTGCCCGGCGTGGACCTGAGGATCACGCCAAGCTGCCGGTCACCTTGGATCAGACCATATCAACCGCACGGGCATGTCATTTGGCAGGGGCGGATGGTCTGCATCTTCACATTCGGGGCGCGGATGGGCGGCATTCGCTGGATGTAGCGCGATATCTTGAGGCGGTCGCAGAGCTGAACAGGCAACTCCCTAAGCTGGATGTTCAGATCACGACTGAGGCGGCAGGTCTCTATGATGTTGAGGCGCAGTTTGAGTGTTTGCGCCGAGTGCAACCAAAATGGGCCTCCATCTCGGTACGAGAAATCGCCCGGCAGCCGGATCTGGCCGAACGCGTCTATGGGCTGTGTCATGATCAGGGCACACGGGTGCAGCATATTCTGTATGACGCTGAGGACGCGGCGCTGCTGAACGAATGGCAGAACGCGGGCGTCGTGCGAGACGGGCAGGTGGATCGCCTGCTGGTGCTGGGGCGGTACACAGTCAATCAAATCTCCTCACCCGAAGATATCGCATCCTTTCCGCAGGATACTTCCCCGTGGATGGTGTGCGCGTTTGGGCCTCTCGAACATGCGTGTCTGGCTGAGGCGGCGCGGCAGGGCGGTGATCTGCGGGTTGGATTTGAAAACAGCTTGACGAATTCGGACGGCCAGCCTTGGCCTGACAATGCAGCCTCGGTCACAGGACTCATGGCTTTGCTTAAAGGAGCTTCCCAATGAGCCACGTGTTTCCCCGACATACCAAATCCACTTTGCCCGTCGCAGTGGCGGGCGAGGGGTGTTACCTGATCGACGCAGATGGCAAACGCTATTTGGATTGTGGTGATGCGGCAGTGTCTTGTTTGGGGCACTCGAACCCTGCGGTCACTAGGGCCGTGCAGCAGCAGGTTGAGCAGATTGCCTTTGCGCATAGCGGCTTCATGACCTCGGAACCGGCTGAAACGCTGGCGGATTTGCTGATCAAACACGCCCCGGGTGATTTGGAGCGGGTTTATTTTGTATCCGGTGGGTCCGAGGCCACCGAGGCAGCGATCAAACTGGCACGGCAGTACTATTTAGAGATCGGGCAGCCCGAACGCCGCCATGTGATTGCACGCAAGCAGAGCTACCATGGCAACACGTTGGGCGCGTTGTCAGCGGGCGGCAATGAATGGCGCCGGGCGCAGTTTGCACCCATGTTGATCGGTATGTCCCATATCGCGGCCTGTTACGAATATGCTGAAAAGCCCGACAATGAGAGCAGCTTTGATTATGGCCAGCGCGTCGCCAATGAGCTTGAGGCCGAAATTTTGCGCCTTGGCCCGGATACCGTGATGGCGTTCATGGCAGAGCCGGTGGTGGGCGCGACTTTGGGGGCGGTTCCAGCCGTTGATGGGTATTTCCAGCGGATTCGGGAGATTTGCGATCAATACGGCGTGCTTTTGATTTTGGATGAGGTCATGTGCGGTATGGGGCGAACCGGCCATCTTTTCGCCTGCGATCATGACCAGATCAGTCCGGATATATTGTGCATCGCCAAAGGGTTGGGGGCCGGATATCAACCGATCGGTGCGATGTTGTGTACCGGTAAAATCTATGATGCCATTCGGGACGGTTCAGGCTTTTTTCAACATGGCCACACTTATATCGGCCACCCAGTCGCCACCGCAGCCGCCCTGGCTGTTGTTCAGGAATTGACCTCCAAAGACCTGCCAAAACGCGCCGCGGCGATGGGCGATAAACTGGAAGCGGCGCTGAACGCGGCCTTTGGTCAGCATTCTCATGTGGGGGATATACGCGGGAGAGGGCTGTTCTGGGGGCTGGAGCTGGTGACTGATCGCGCGACCAAAACCCCGTTTGACCCATCTTTGTGGCTAGCGGGGAAGGTTAAGAAAGCGGCGTTGGCCGAAGGTCTGATTTGTTATCCGATGTCGGGTACCCGCGATGGTAATACCGGTGATCACATCCTGCTGGCACCACCTTTCATCATCGAAGAGGCCCAGATCGACGAGTTGGTCACCAAGCTTTCGGCGGCGTTGGACGCGTCCCTCTGACAATTCTGTGAGGGGCCTTTCCGCCAGCGAGGGCCTGATTAAGCTCGACCTGAAATAAAGACAGTAAGGTCCTTGAAAATGCTCAGAGATATCTGGATCAGCTTCCGAAACCTTCCGGCCTGGGTCCAAATTTGGATGTCGGTCGTTCTGGTTCCGGCCAATTTGGTGCCGCTGGCGTTTTTGGATCAGCCCTATGGGACGGTGATTGCGGGGCTGGCCATTCTGGGGATGACATTGAACCTGCCGATCATGATGGCAGAGCGTGGCATGTCGCGCGCCATGGCGCTTCCGCATCTGCTGTTCTGGACGCCGATGGTTTTGATCATCGTCTACGTCCTGAACACGCATACCGATCTTCTGCCGATCTACGCGCAGTTTTTGCTTGTGCTGCTGGTGGTCGATCTTATTTCGCTGGGCTTTGACCTGCGAGACGCGATTTTGTGGAACAAAGACCGCAAAAGGCAGTAATGCGCGCGCAAAAAAGCCCCCTTGGCATCAAGGGGGCTTCTGCAATCGGTTTTATTTCTGTGGAAGCGGGCCGATCATCATGATCATCTGACGGCCTTCCATCTTCGGCATGTTTTCAATCTTGCCGATTTCTTTAACATCCTCGGCCACCCGTTCCAGAAGCTCACGGCCTAGGTTCTGGTGTGCCATCTCACGACCGCGGAAACGCAGCGTGACTTTGACTTTGTCACCGTTTTCCAGAAACTTGAAAACGTTGCGCATCTTGACGTCATAGTCATGAGTGTCGGTGTTGGGCCGGAATTTGACCTCTTTCACCTCGATGACTTTTTGCTTCTTGCGGGCTTCGGCTTCACGCTTTTGCGTTTCATATTTGAACTTGCCGAAGTCCATGATCTTGCAAACCGGCGGATTCGCATTTGGCGAAATCTCGACCAGGTCGAGACCAGCTTCGTCAGCAAGTTGCATGGCTTTGGCGGGATGAACCACCCCGACATTTTCGCCTTCAGCGCCAATCAGGCGAATTTCGGGGGCACGGATCTTGTCATTGACGCGCGGTCCGGTGTCTCTTTGCGGCGGCGCGTTGTGGGGTCTGCGAGCTATGGGTTCATTCCTTTGATGATTGCAGAATTTCGAGCCCGGAATTTAGACCGGGCCGGGCAGCGTTTCAAGCAGCATAAACGCCTGTTAGTCGGAAATTCCCGTGAATTATCGCGGGAATCGGCTGGCCGGGTCAGGAAAGGCCCGGCCAGCCTTGTCTATCAGCCGACAAATGCCTTTTCGATCACGAACTCTTTGGGTTCCGAGTTTGCGCCCTCGCGCAGGCCAAATCCTTCCAGGATTTCCTTGATATCCAGGTTAAAAGCCAATGATCCGCAGACCATTGCACGGTCGGTTTCCGGCTTGATGCCGCCTTCGATGCCCAAATCGGCAAACACGGTGCCATCTTTCAGCAACTCGGTGATGCGGCCCATCTTAGGGCTCTGTTCCCGCGTGGTGGTTGGGTAGTAGCGGATCTTGTCGGCAAAGCCTTCGCCGATCAGTTCCGCCAGCAATTCGTCCTGACGGATGCTGTCGATCAGCTGACGACCATATTCCAACTCGGCCACTTCGCGGCAGGTATGGGTGATGATGATCTCATCGTAATCCTCATAGGTCTGAGGCTCGCGCAGCAGCGAGGCGAAGGGGGCAAAGCCGGTACCGGTGGCAAAGAACCACAGGCGCTTGCCAGGCAGCAGGGCGTCATGGACCAATGTGCCGACGGGCTTGGGCCGCAGAATGATCTGATCGCCGGGTTTGATATGCTGCAGCTTCGAGGTCAGCGGGCCGTCCTGCACCTTGATTGAGTAGAATTCCAGTTCCTCATCCCACGAAGGCGAAGCGATGGAATAGGCGCGCAACAAAGGCTTCTGGCGGCCGGTCTTGGGGTCCGGGTCGCCCATCAGGCCGATCATCACGAACTCGCCCGAGCGGAAACGCAGCGTTGCCGGGCGCGATACTTTGAACGAGAACAAGCTGTCGGTCCAATGCTTTACATCGGTCACGGTCTGCGCGTCAGGCAGGACAGGGGCTTTCACGGCGGTGGCTTCACTCACGGGTTTCATCTCTGTCATCGTTTCACTGCCGGTTTGTTAAACCGACATCTCCGTTTAATCTTTGATCCAGGTCAGGAAAAGGGGACAGATTGCCCCCGGTTCTGGTTGGCTGTCGATAGCTGGGTTAGCCGCGCAAACGGGCCTGATAGTTGTTGTTTTTCCAATCGGCCCGCGCTAGCCATTGATCTTCGGGTTGGCGGGCGGCCAGTGCGTTGTCGATTTCAACCTCGTCAAAGCCGCTGCGACGCGCCATGGCGTACTGATCCGCAAGGACATGACCCTTTGCGCGCAAACGACCAGTAAAGCCTTTCAGGCGCAGAACACGAGCAATAGTGAAGCCGCGCCCATCCGCCGAGGACGGAAAGTCCACGCGGACCATCTTGGCGCCGCCTAGGCGGTCAATCAGCTCATCCGGGTCGGTGTCCGAGGCCACATCCAGTGCCACAACGTCATTTGCGGCGTCTTCCAGTGTGACGAACCCGTCGGTCCAGTCATCGGGGGCAAAGCCCTCATCGTTTACGATTACGTTCATGTTGTCTCTCCGGCGCGCACCATCTTGCCATCTACAAAATGAATGCCACATTCTTCCTTGCTCTGGTCGCGCCAGCGTCCGGCGCGGGGGTCTTCGCCTGCTTTGACCGGCGAGGTGCAGGGCGCACAGCCGATCGAAGGGTATCCTTTGGCCACCAGCGGATGCCGGGGCAGGTTGTTTTCGTCCATATATGTGCGCACGTCCTCGGGCGCCCAATGGGCCAGCGGGTTCACCTTGATCCGACCGGTGCCGTCCTCGACCTCGAAAAAGTCGAGCGCGGCCCGCGTGCCGGCCTGAAACCGTTTGCGCCCGGTGATCCAACCGCAATACCCCGTCAGGGCCTGTTGCAGCGGGAAGGTTTTGCGCAGGTTGCAGCAGGCATCCGTATCACGCAGACGCAGCGCGCCATATGGGTCTTCTCGCTGCACATCCCCCTCATCCGCGCGGATGATCTGGACGTTCTGCAACCCCAAACGCTCGCTGACGTCCTGCTGGTATGTCAACGTTTCGGCAAACAGCATCTGGGTGTCGATGAACAATACCGGGGTCATCTTGTCGACCACCGCCACCATATGCAGCAATACCACCGATTCCGCACCAAAGCTTGAGACGAGGGCAAGCCTTTCGATCTCTTCGATGGCTCCATGCATCACGTCATGGGCCGAGTGATGGCGGAACCGGGCATTCAGCGCGTTAACCTTTTCGGTCAGTTCACGCCGATCCCTGCCCAGTTCCGTCTGGATCAGATCAAGCGGCATTCGCCTGCGCCTCGGGGTAGAGTGCGGCCTTGAACGGCGCCATGCCGACGCGACGGTAGGTTTGCAGGAACTCCTCTTCCGCGCTCTCGCGCAGTTCAAGATAGGTACCCACGATGCGTTCCACGGCCGGAACGATCTCATCATAGGCAAAGCCGGGGCCTGTGCGGTCTCCAATGGCTGCGTTCTCCGTGCCGTCGCCGCCCAGAGTGATCTGGTAGTTTTCGACGCCTGCACGATCCAGCCCCAGAATGCCGATGTGACCCACGTGGTGGTGACCGCAGGCGTTGATGCAGCCCGATATCTTGATCTTCAGGTGGCCGATATCATGCTCCAGCTTCAGCTCGTCGAACCGGGTCGCGATTTCCTGGGCAACCGGGATCGACCGCGCCGTGGCCAGCGCGCAATAGTCCATGCCGGGGCAGGCGATGATGTCGCTGATCAGACCGATATTGGCGGTGGCCAGCTCGTATTCCTTCAGCTTGGCATGGATCACAGGCAGGTCCGATTTGTGAACATGCGGCAGGATCACGTTCTGCTCATGGCTGATGCGCAGCTCGTCATAGGCGAACTCTTCGGCCAGATCGGCCATCACGCGCATCTGCTCGGCAGTTGCATCACCCGGTGTTGCACCGTGTTTCTTGATCGAGATCGTAACGATCGCGTGGTCCGCATTCTTGTGCGGCGCGATGTTGGTGTCGACCCACGACCGGAAAACCGGATCATTGGTGTAGGCACTCTCGAACGAGGCAACCGAACCTTCACGGAAAGCCGGGGGCGCAAAGTGGCCTTTGATTTCTTCCAGCAGGTTCATATCCGCGCCTTTGAACTGCGGGCGAACCTTCAGGAAGCGTTCGTTCACTTTGGCACGGATGGCGTCGATGCCATGCTCATGCACTGTGATTTTGATGCGCGCTTTGTACTTGTTGTCCCGACGGCCGATCTGGTTCCACACAGAAACGGTGGCCTCAAGATAAGCCAGCAGATCGTCAAAGGCGACGAAGTCCGACAGTTCCTTGCCAATCATAGGCGTGCGGCCCAAACCACCGCCGACGATGACACGGGCACCCAGAACACCATCGCGCTCGACCAATTGCAGCCCGATGTCATGGGCCTTGATCACGGCGCGATCATTTTCGCTGCCGGTGATGGCGATCTTGAATTTGCGCGGCATGAACTGGAACTCGGGGTGGTCGGTGGACCACTGGCGCAGAAGTTCGGCATAGGGGCGCGGGTCGGCGACCTCGTCTGCTGCGGCGCCGGCAAAGTGGTCGGCGGTCACGTTCCGGATGGTGTTGCCTGAGGTCTGGATGGCATGCATGCCAACCTCGGCCAACGCGTCCAGCATATCCGGCACGTCGTTCAGTTTCGGCCAGTTGTACTGGATGTTCTGACGTGTAGTGAAGTGGCCATAGCCCTTGTCCCACTTCTCGGCCAGCAGGGCCAGTTGGCGCATCTGTGCGCTTGAGAGCGTGCCGTAGGGGATTGCGACCCGCAGCATATAGGCGTGCAGTTGCAGATAAAGGCCGTTCATCAGGCGCAGGGGCTTGAACTCGTCTTCGGTAAGCGAGCCGTCAATACGACGCTCAACCTGCGCGCGGAACTGCTTGTTGCGTTCTGCCAGAAAGGCTGTGTCGAACTCGGAGTAGCGATACATATCTAGCTGTCCTTAGTTGCAGCCCCGAAACCTGGGGCCTTTTATGGGGAGAGAGGCGGGCCAGAAATCAGGCCCGGGGCTGCGTTTCGGTTTCCTGCTTGCCATGGGCATAGTTCGAAGGTCCGGTGCGGCGGAACTCCTCGCGGAAATGGGTGGGTTCGGGGCCGTTGTCGCCAGCAACCGCATCGGCCAGGTAGGCGCCGACGATCTTGTTGGCCTGACGGGCGGCATCCAACAGACGCACCTGTGCGTGGGCCTCGTCTGTGATCAACTCGGCCTCGGACAGCTCACGCGACCAGCGGTCATCCTCGGTCTGATAGATCACATCGCCTTCCAACAGGTCATTGGCGGTGACAACTTTGGGGGTAAAAGCGCGGGCCATCAGGCAAGCTCCTTATTGAATTCGGTCAAGGCCTCAGCCGCCTGGCGCGGGGCAAGGCCATAGAATGTCAGCACCGGGCCATCCAGTTCGGCGGCGCTCAGGTCGGCGGGCAATTGATCTAGGTTGGTGGTCAGAACGCGCTGATCGGGGCGCGAGGCGTTTTCGACCAGTGTGATCGGGGTCGCGCGATCCGCACCATGCATGATCAGACGGCCCTGAATGAAACGCGCGGATTTTTTGCCCATATAGATCGCAGCAACCGAACCATTGCGGGCAAGCGCAGACCAATCGTGATCGGCAAAGCCTTTCATGTCATGCCCGGTCAGAAAGCGAACCGATGAATTGCGACCGCGGCGGGTGAGGCTTTGGCCAATTCCTGCAACAGCGGCAGACGCGGCTGTGATGCCCGGAACGATGCTCCAACGAATGCCAGCAGCATCGACGGCGTCGATTTCTTCATCCAGCCGCCCGAACACTGTGGGGTCACCAGATTTTAGGCGCACAACGCGGTTGCCCTTGAGCGCATAGTCGACCAGAAGAGCGTCGATATCTTCCTGTTTCCAGGAGGGTCCAAACCCGGCTTTTCCAACATCGACGAGAGTCGCAGTCTGACCGGCAAGCGCCAGAATCTCTGCGCTGATCAGCCGATCATGCAGGACAATATCCGCAGCTGCGAAGGCTTTGAGCGCCTTTTGCGTAAGCAGGTCCGGATCACCGGGTCCCGCGCCGACAAATTCGACATATCCTGTTTTGCGTTCGAGCTGCATCAGATCGTCCAGAGCGTGGTTTGACTTGCTTCTCAATATAGGAAATATTCCCGTCAAAGTGCCATATTGGTGATCAAATAAGAACAAATGTTCTAATGATTGAAAATAGCGGGACGCGGGTTCTAATATCGAAGGGAAACCGGAATGACAGTGCGGATAGACAGCACAGATCGGAAAATTTTGGCTGAGTTGCAACGCGATGCCAGTCAGTCGCTGGATGAAATAGCGGCCCGGGTAGGCAGTTCCAAGACACCTGTTTGGAATCGAATCCGTAAACTGAAAAGTGCTGGCATTATTGGCCAGCAAACGGTTTTGCTGGATGCTGAGGCGCTGGGGTTTGAAGCGACGTTTTTTGTGTTGATCCGGACCTCGGAGCATGAGGCAGACTGGCAGCGAAAGTTCCTGAAAGCGCTACGGGATCAGCCCGAGGTGCAAGAGGCGCACCGCTTGGCTGGGGATATCGATTACATCCTGAAAGTGCGGGTTAAAAATGCCCGCGCATACGATCAGTTCTATCAATCCCTGATCGCCGAAGTGCGCGTTCACAACGTGACCGCTTTGCTGTCGATGGAGGAGATTAAATCGACGACAATGCTGCCCCTGAGCGCATTGGCAGATGGTTAGGATGTCTTGGGGGCTCTGCCCCCGACGCCCCTAAAGGGGCGACCCCCCCGAGATATTTTGGGCCAGATGAAGTCTGGATCCCCTGTTCATCTGGCCAAAAATATCCCCGCCGGAGGCATCGCGCGGCACGCGCGATTCAGTATTGAACCATCAGCTTTTCCAGGCCGTGGAAGTGGTAGCTGTTTGAAAACTGCGGAGATTCGGTCAATTGCAAATCGGGGCATCTGTCGAACAGGATCGGCAGGGCGATGCGCATTTCAAGACGGGCGAGCGGCGCGCCGACGCAGAAATGAAGACCGCCGCCAAAGCTGGAATTGGTTTGGACGGGCCGAGTTGGATCGAAAAGGGTTGGATCAGGCCAAGCCGCAGGGTCTCGATTGGCGGCCCCGAGCAGCAGTGCCACCTGATCGCCGCGTTTGAATGGATGACTGAAGGCTTCGATGTCTTCATAGACGTAGCGTGTGAACATATGTAGGGGCGGGTCGTAGCGCAGGATTTCTTCGACCGTGGAGTCTATCGCATCAGATGCCAGAGCCGCCTTGTCAGTTTGGGTTTGCAACAGGGTTTTGACCCCATTGCCGAGCGAATGCACCGTTGCCTCATGCCCGGCGTTCAAAAGCAGGATACAAGTCGCGACCAGTTCATCCGTCGACAGTTTCTCTCCTTCTTCCTCAGCCGCAATCAGGCGGGTGATCAGATCATCGCGCGGGTCCGTACGTCGTTGATCGATATACCCCAGAAGGAAGTCGGCAAACTCGCGCGAGGATTGCGCTGCCCGATGTTCTGTTTCGATTATTCGGCTGGCCTGGTACATGGCGACCATATCATGGGACCAGCGCAAGAGATCCGGGGCCATTGCCTCTGGTACACCCAGAAGGCGGCAGATTGTGATGACCGGAACTTGGGTGCAGTAAGCCTGCAGCAGGTCGAACGGCGTATCAGGAAAGTGATCGATCAGTTCGTGGCAGAGCGTTTCGATGGAAGGCGCAAGGCTGGTAATCGCCCGAGACGTAAAGGCGCGGGTGACCAAGGCGCGCAAGCGCGTGTGGCGGGGCGGTTCAGCTTCGAGCAGCGAATGCGCCTCGACCGCAAGCCACGGGGCCAGATGATCGGGCGAGGGTTGGGCGTGTTCGGGTGGAACTTCACGGCCAAATCGTCTGTCACGAAACAGCGCCTGCACAGCTTTGTGTGAGGCTGCCGCGACCATCTGGTAGTCCTCCCAATAGAACAGATCGCCACAGGCGCGGGCCGTGTCGTAGAACGGGTACGGGTTTTGGACAAAAGCGATGTCGGTCGGGGATTGTGACAGGGTCTTCATGTCGCGCAGACTTGCCATCGGGCGTGGTGAATGCAAGACCCTATGTCATGCAGAGGCTTTGGGTCATTGCTGGATTCCTGTTGGCGGTTGGTTTGTTATCGACGGCTGTGTGGTCTTATGGGTATCGGCAGGCCTTGTCGCAGCTGAGCCAAAAGGCTGAGGCCGATCTGGAACTCGCCGCCGACCGGCTGAGCACGCAGATGCAGGTCTATCAAGAGCTTGCGGTCCTGATGGCGAACCATCCGACGCTGCAAGAGCTCAGTACTCCTGAGCAAGAACTGGCGGCCCGTCTGATGCTGCTGGATGTGGCGGACAAGACGGCCGCGATCAACATGATCTATCTGGATCAGACGGGCCGGGTTTTGGCATCCGCAAAGCCCATGGGGCCACGTAATATGGCCGAGCATCCAGCCTTCAAGCGCGCCCTGCAGGGGGCCATGGGCAGCGCGCATGGCGTTGAACCGGACAGCGGAAACAGGACGTATTCTTATGCCGCGCCCAGTTTCGGCCCCACAGGTCAGGTTGACGGCGCGCTTATGGTGGTCGCGGATGTTCAGGATGTAGAACAGACCTGGCGCGGCAGTACAGAAGCGGTGTTTTTTGTGGACAATGACGGGGTTGTCTTTATCTCGAACCGGTCCGATCTTTTGTTCTGGTCACGGGCTGAGGGGCAACGGGGGCTGACACCGCCCGATGGGAGCCCGATTGATTTTGCCACGTCCTGGGTGGATGGGCACGAGCTCTGGTCGTTGAACTGGGGTCGCTATTTGCCTCAACGGGCTCTGCATCTGACACTTGATCTGCCCGTGATCGACATGACGGCTGAAGTGCTGATGGACGTGGCGCCGGCGCGGCGTTTGGCTGGGCTGCAGGCGGCGGCGGTTGCAGCGATCTGCCTCGCGTTCGGTGCGTTGTTGTTTCTGGCAACCGAACGACGGCGCACTCTGACTGAGGCAAATGCGGTACTGGAAGGCCGCGTGGCGAAACGAACGCGTGACCTGACCACGGCCAATACCGCTTTGCGGCGCGAAGTGGCAGAGCGGCAGGAGGCCGAAGCGGCGCTGAAGAAAGCGCAAGCGGAATTGGTTCAGGCCGGTAAGCTCAGCGCTTTGGGTCAGATGTCGGCAGGCATCAGTCACGAGTTGAACCAACCGTTGATGGCAATCCAGCAATTTGCGGACAATGGCGCGGCCTATATGGAGCGCGGGCAAGGCGAGAAAGCTGGGAAAAACCTTGGGCGCATCTCAGAAATGGCGGCACGCATGGCGCGGATCATCAAAAACCTCAGGGCATTTGCTCGTAATGAGAGCGAGCCTATGGGGAAGGTCGATCTGGTGCAGGTCATCCAGTCGGCAATAGAACTGACCGAGCCTCGCCTGCGAGAGGAGCGGGTGACACTAAATTGGTGGCCTCCCTCCCATCCCATGAACGCCTGGGGTGGAGAGGTCCGTCTGGCGCAGGTTTTTGTGAACCTGATCAACAACGCTATCGATGCCATGCACGGTCAGGCGGACAAACGGATCAGTATTCAGATCGATAACGGGGATCGTCTGGTTGTGTTCATCCGCGATACAGGCCCGGGGATCGAAGATCCGGACAAGCTGTTTGAGCCCTTCTACACAACAAAATCCGTAGGCTCGTCCGAAGGTTTGGGGCTTGGGTTGTCGATCTCTTACGGATTGGTGCAAAGCTTTGGCGGCAATATCCGGGGTGCAAACGCGGAAGGTGGTGCTGTGTTCAGTGTGGAACTGGAGCATTTCGCAGAGGGTAAGGTGGCATGACGCGCAAAGTGCTGTTGGTGGATGATGACGCAGCGGTGCGCGAGGCGTTGTCACAGACGCTGGAGCTGGCGGAATGTGAGCCTCTGTCCATGGGATCGTTTGTGGCAGCCAAGGATCATATACGCGCCGATTTTCCGGGTGTGATCCTGTCAGACATTAGAATGCCGGGTCGGGATGGATTTCATCTGTTGGCCTATGCACATGAGATTGACCCAGACCTGCCGGTTGTCCTGCTGACCGGCGAAGGCGATATCCCCATGGCGGTAAAAGCCATGGGGCAGGGGGCTTTCGATTTTCTGGAGAAGCCCTGCGCCGCTGCTGATTTGCTGACCGTGCTTGAACGCGCTTTTTCGGCGCGCTGTGAAGTTCTGCGTGAGCGTGCACTAAAAACCGAGTTGGAGCGCGGTGACCCAGCCGCACGGCTGTTGTTTGGCTTGTCCGCGCAGGCAGCGGCTTTGCGTGACCGGGTCCGCAATGTTGCAATGACCGGCGCCGAGGTTTTGGTCACCGGTCCGCCGGGCAGCGGCATCTCCAAGGTTGCGGAAGTTGTGCACCTGATGTCAGCCGTTGCCCAAGGATCGTTTGTGAAACGCCCGTCCTCGGGGCTGAGCGCTGATGATCTGGTACAAAGTGCTGCTTCTGCTGTCGGCGGGTCGTTGTTTCTGGATGAGATATCCGCGCTGCCGGTGGCAACCCAATACGCCGCGCTTGAGCTGATGGAACAAGGCACTGAGACGCGGATTATCGCGGGAACAACGGCTGATCTGTCAGCGCTTTCAGACCAAGGTCAGTTCAACGCCGATCTCTTCTATCGGTTGGATGTGATGCGGGTGCGTATTCCGTCACTGGCAGAACGGCCTGAAGATATTCCTGTCATCTTCCGCCACTATGTTGCGCAAGCGGCTGAACAGGCAGGCATTCCCGAGCCAGAGATCACTTCGGAACACCTTGCCTCGCTGATGGCGCGTGATTGGCCGGGCAATGCGCGGTCTCTGATGTCGGCAGCGATGCGTTTTGTTCTGGGGATGCCGGACGATGTGGCGCAAGCGGCTGAGCTTGGGCTCAGCGATCAGATGGCGCGGGTCGAACGATCATTGCTGATTGCTGCGTTAGGGCGGCACAACGGCAAAGCCTCGGACGCGGCAAAGGCACTGAAGCTGCCACGCAAGACGTTTTATGACAAACTCGCGCGGTACCAGATCAAACCGGAAGACTACCGAAGATAAGCAGGTACTCCCGCCAACTTAACCCGCATGTCATGCGGGCAAGTTGTTGGACCGGGCAGCCCGCTGGCGCGGGCTGCGGTCGGTGCTTTTGGGCATCAAATGCGATTCGTATCAATTGATTCGAAATCCGTGCGAAAATCCGCACATACAAGAATTTTGATGTGCGAATTTTCGCACAAGCGAGTTGCCATGTGTAAGGGGGGAAGTTCGAAGTTAGATATAATACATTGTTATTATTTATTAAAATAGGATCTCAGCTGAAGTCGATCAAATCGTTGTGCCGTTAGAATTGATTCGTTTGACTGCCCGGCATGCGGTGCCCGTGTGGCACCTATTGAACTGTTTTGAAGTCAGGGAGGAAGACAGATGAAACTTCTAGCAACCGCCGCAACGGCGATGGCGCTTACGGTAACCGCTACAGCAGGCATGACGGCCTGTGATGACGGCGAGATTGTTGTCAAATTCGCGCATGTGACCAACACCGACAAACACCCCAAGGGTATCGCTGCCTCGCTGCTAGAGCAGCGCGTCAATGACGAGATGCAGGGCGTGATGTGCATGGAGGTCTACCCGAACTCCACCCTCTACAACGATGACAAAGTGCTTGAGGCGATGCTGCAGGGCGATGTGCAATTGGCCGCGCCATCGCTGTCGAAGTTCGAGAAATTCACCAAGCAGTTCCGCCTGTTTGACCTGCCGTTCATGTTCAAGAACATCGATGCTGTGGATGCGTTCCAAGCATCAGCAGATGGTCAGGCGATGAAAGACAGCATGCAGCGTCGTGGCCTGCAGGGGCTGGCCTTCTGGCACAACGGCATGAAGCAGATGTCGGCCAACAAGCCTTTGGTTGATCCGTCCGATGCAGATGGCCTGAAGTTCCGTGTGCAATCTTCGGACGTTCTGGTTGCTCAGATGGAAGCCATTGGCGGCAGCCCGCAGAAAATGGCGTTCTCGGAAGTCTATGGCGCGCTGCAGCAGGGCGTTGTAGACGGGCAGGAGAACACCTGGTCGAACATCTACGGCAAGAAGTTCTTTGAGGTGCAGGACGGCATCACCGAGACCAATCACGGTATCATCGACTATCTGGTCGTGACCTCGGTGGACTGGCTGGATAGCCTGGACCCGGAAGTCCGCGACCAGTTCACAACTATTCTGGCCGAAGTGACCGAGCAACGGAATAAGGAAGCCTTCGCAGTGAACGAAGCGGCCAAAGCTTCGATCACCGACGCGGGCGGCATCATCCGCGATTTGACACCTGAACAGCGTCAAGCCTGGGTCGATGCGATGAAGCCTGTTTGGGATCAATTCGCTGGCGACGTAGGTCAGGACAAGATCGACGCCGCTCAGGCGATCAACGCCGGGTTCTGATCCGGATCGGGCCACGCGTCGGGGGACTGGGGAGTATTCGACGCGTCGGCCGGGCGGGCTGTGAAAGCCCGCCCGCTATCACTCTCATCACAAAAATTGCGGGGACAGAAAGATGTCTGGTGCGAAATCCGGCCCGACCGGGCTGGTCGACCATATCGAAGAAACCCTGATTGCATTGCTGCTGGGCCTGATGACGGCCGTGACCTTTGCCAATGTGATCGCCCGGTTCTTCTTTAATTCCAATATTCTATGGGCGCTGGAGTTGACAGTGTTCATGTTCGGCTGGTTGGTTCTGTTGGGCGCCTCTTATGCGGTGAAAAAGCACGCGCATCTGGGCGTTGATGCGATCCTGAACATGCTGGCCCCGGCACCGCGTCGCGTATTGGCGCTGATTGCCGTCGCTTGTTGTCTGGTTTTCTCGCTTTTGCTGCTCAAAGGGTCCTATGACTACTGGGCGGTGTTCGCGGATTTGCCGCCGACCTCAGGCCGCTGGTTTCCCACGGGTCTGAATTTTGATGCGCGCAGTCAGAGCTTTTACGAAGTTGACGACATCCCGATGATCGCTCCGCTGCGGTTTCTGGAAGGCCTGATCAACTACGGCGAATACTACGAAAAACTACCCAAGGTCGTTCCTTACTTCATCCTACCCCTGTCGATGCTGCTGCTGGTGATCCGCTTTGCGCAGGTCGCCGTTCAGATCTGGCGTGGTGAGACCGACCGCCTGGTCGCCAGTCACGAGGTCGAGGACGAGATCGAAGAGGTCCGGGCTCAGCAAGGAGAGCACAACTAATGGACGTCGTACTTCTCTTTTCAATGGTCATTGGCCTCCTGCTGATCGGTGTTCCGATTGCCGTGGCTTTGGGCCTTAGCTCGACCCTGTTCCTGCTGATCTATTCCGACAGTTCATTGGCTTCTGTCGCAGGAACACTGTTTGAGGCGTTCGAGGGGCACTTTACCCTTCTTGCGATCCCGTTCTTCATTCTGGCCTCGTCCTTCATGACCACGGGCGGTGTGGCGCGGCGGATCATCCGGTTCTCGATTGCCTGTGTGGGGCATTTGCCGGGCGGTCTGGCAATCGCGGGTGTGTTCGCCTGTATGCTGTTTGCAGCACTGTCCGGATCGTCGCCAGCGACTGTGGTCGCCATCGGGTCCATCGTGATCGCAGGGATGCGGCAGGTTGGATACTCCAAAGAGTTCGCCGCCGGTGTGATCTGTAACGCGGGAACTCTGGGCATTCTGATCCCGCCGTCGATTGTGATGGTTGTCTACGCCGCGGCCGTCGAGGTTTCGGTCGGGCGCATGTTTCTGGCCGGTGTTATTCCGGGCCTGATGGCCGGTCTGATGCTGATGATCACCATCTATGTCATGGCCAAGGTTAAGAATCTGCCGAAGGGCGATTGGAAGGGCTGGGGCGAAATCTTCGTCTCGGCGCGCGAGGCTGGTTGGGGCCTGTTCCTGATCGTGATCATCCTGGGCGGTATCTATGGTGGTATCTTCACACCAACCGAGGCCGCAGCCGTGGCCGCTGTCTACGCCTTTCTGATTGCCAGCTTTGTCTACAAGGATATGGGGCCGCTTAGCACGGAAGAAGGGACCGCGAATATCTCGCTGTTCAAAAAACCCCACGCGTTGATCACAGCGTTCTTCCATCCTGACACCAAGCACACGCTGTTCGAGGCTGGAAAGCTGACCGTCACGCTGCTGTTCGTGATCGCCAACGCGTTGATCCTGAAACATGTTCTGACCGACGAACAGGTGCCGCAGCACATTGCCGAGGCGATGCTGTCTGCTGGCCTGGGTCCTGTAACCTTCTTGATCGTGGTGAATGTGATTCTGCTGATCGGTGGTCAGTTCATGGAACCTTCAGGTCTGTTGGTGATCGTTGCACCTCTGGTGTTCCCGATTGCAATCGAACTGGGCATCGACCCGATCCATTTGGGCATCATCATGGTGGTGAACATGGAGATTGGGATGATCACACCACCGGTTGGGCTGAACCTGTTCGTGACGTCCGGCGTTGCCGGCATGCCGATGATGGGTGTCGTGAAGGCTGCGCTGCCTTTCCTGGCGGTGCTGTTCGTCTTCCTGATCATGGTGACGTACATCCCGTGGATTTCGACCTTCCTGCCGAACTCGGTCATGGGGCCTGAAATCATAACGAACTAGCGCGTGGATGGCCGGGCAGCAGATGTTGCCCGGCCAGACTTGAACGTCGGGACAGGGATACCCATCTCTGGATCAGAGGACGACCTCCCCACCACGGGCAGATCATGCGGGACGACCCGCTTTGATACGGGGTCACCTCATGGCATGGATCATGCTTGTTTTTGCCGGAATACTAGAAATTGTCTGGGCGGGTGCGATGAAGCAATCCGCTGGTTTTACGCGGCTTTGGCCGACCGCGATCATGGGCGTTTCGATGATCGGGTCGTTTGGACTACTGTCGCTGGCGATGCGAGACCTGCCGCTAGGCACCGCCTACACGATCTGGGTCGGTATTGGTGCGGTTGGCGCGTTTGTGGTTGGCGTCACCGTGTTGGGTGAAGCGCTGACTCCTATGCGCTTGTTGGCCGCGGCCCTCATCATTGCGGGGATCGTAACCATGAAGCTGGCGTGATGGCGGCGTTGACGCCTGCATCTGTATTCGTCACGCTGCTGACAAAACACCGATCCGAGGAGGTTTACGCGACATGATGACAGACACCGACATGCGCCTACTGCGCATTGCCTATGATGAGGCGAAAGCGGGGTTTGACGAAGGTGGCTGCCCAATCGGATCGGTGTTGGCGCGGGGTGGAGAGGTTGTGTCCAGAGGGCGCAACCAACGGGTGCAGCGTGGTGACCCGATCGCCCATGGCGAAATGGATGCCTTGCGCAAAGCGGGGCGACAGAAGACCTATCTTGATACGGTCCTCTATACCTCTTTGTCACCCTGCATGATGTGTGCGGGCACCATCGTGCAATTCGGAATCCCACGCGTAGTTATCGGGGACACTCAGAACTTTGGCGGTAATGAAGCGTTTCTGCGTGAACGCGGCGTTGAGGTTGTCTTAGCCGAAGACCCAGAATGTATCGCCTTGATGAAGCGGTTTATCGCGGAGAAGCCCGAGCTTTGGGCGGAAGATATCGCTGAGTAACATCCGCCTCACATCGTACGCAATGCGTCGATAATGCCCGAGAAATCATCTGCTTTCAGGCTGGCGCCGCCCACCAGCGCGCCATCCACATTGGATACGCCAAAAATCTCCGCCGCGTTCGACGGCTTGACCGATCCCCCATAGAGCACACGGACCGAACGTCCGACACCCTCACCAAATCGGCGTTCAAGACGGGCACGAATAAAATCGTGTACGGCCCCAATCTCGTCCAGCGTTGGGACTTTGCCGGTGCCAATGGCCCAGATCGGTTCATAGGCGACGATCAGGTTCTCGCCAGTAGATTGATCGGGGATCGAGCCTGACATCTGACCGCCGATGATGTCCAGCGTGTTGGCCGCTTCGCGCTGTTCCAAGCTTTCACCGACGCAGATGACGGCTTGCAACCCTGCGTCCATGGCAGCACGGGCCTTTGCGCGGATATCTTCATTTTGTTCGCCATGGTCCACACGGCGTTCCGAATGGCCCAGGATCACCGCCGAGGCGCCCGCATCCCGCAGCATCTCGGCGCTGATGTCGCCGGTATGTGCCCCCGCGCTTTCCGCGTGGCAATCCTGGCCACCAACGGCCACACCAGAGCTTTCGACGGTTGTCGCAGCACGCTCTAGCAACGTGGCTGGCGGGCAGATCAGGATATCGACCTCGGGCGTTGGATAACGCGCTGCCAACGCCTCAAGCTCGGCAAGGGCCGCGCCGGTTCCGTTCATTTTCCAGTTTCCCGCCGCCAGCTTGCGCCGCATACCCGTTTCTCCCGTTGCATCTGTGATTTGCCATCCGGATATCACCGTTGATCGGGCCTTACAATTCCGGTTGCAGTTCCGGCTGCACCTCGGCACGGTCCGCCGTGATTCGGTGAGGGCGCCATGATTGATAATCTTGATCTCGAAAAACTGGATAGCCGCGACAAGGACGAACTTGCCCGGCTTCAGCAAGCCATCGGGCAGGTGGGTTTTTTAACCATCGGAAATACCGGGCTGAGCGCTGAACGGGTGCAGCAGGTGATTTCGACTTACTTCGACTTCTTCCGGCTGCCTGAGCAGGATAAGAAACTGGTCGATATGGCTGCGACCGGGTCAAACCGGGGGTGGGGCGCGCCGAAATCTGAACAGGTGGATCCGAACGCCAACCCGGATTTCAAAGAGGTCTTTGATTGCGGCTATGAACTGCCTGAACTGAGCCCATATCGCGCGCGCAAACTGAGCGTTTATGCGCCGAACCAGTGGCCCGAGGCACCAGAAAGCTTCGAGCAGACCATCCGTGCCTACTATTCGGATGCGTGTGGTGTAGCAATGCGGGTACTACGCGCCATCGCCGTGGCCCTGGGTCGAGATGCTGACAGTTTCGACACGGCCTTTGACACGCCAATGGCTCTGCTGCGCGGGAATTATTATCCGCAGCGGCCTGTATGGGCGGGCGAGAGGGATTTTGGCATTGGGGCCCATACCGATTATGGCTGCCTGACCCTGCTGGCAACCGATGGAACCGCAGGCCTGGAAGTTCGTATGCCTGACGGGACCTGGGAAAAGGTCGAGGCCGCGCCAGGTACGTTCATCATCAACTTTGGTGAAATGCTTGAGTTCTGGACCGCAGGCCGCGTCAAGGCGACGGAACACCGGGTGGTTGGCGGGGCTCATGAACGGATTTCGGTCCCGTTGTTCTTTAACCCGTCCTACGACACCAATGTCGCGCCGCCTGAGTCAGATCAGATGATTTCGGCAGGTGAGCACCTGACGAAACGCTTCAACGAAACCTATGTGCATTTAAAGTCGGCCTAAGCCTCTGAAGAAAGGCTTTCGTCAAATTTGATTGACTCACCGCATCCGCAGGCGTCGACCACGTTCGGGTTTCTGAACTTGAAACCGGATTCAAGCAGCGAGACCTCGTAGTCAATCTCGGTGCCGAACAGGAACATCTGCGCCATAGGGGCGATCATCACGCGTGCGCCGTCTTGCTCGACGACCTCGTCATGGGGGTCGGCCTCATCCACATAGTCCATGGTGTATTCCATGCCCGCGCAGCCGCCCTTTTTGACGCCGATGCGCAAACCGGCATGCCCACCTGTTGTCATCAGGCGGGTGATCTGCTCTGCAGCTTTGGGCGTCATGGTCACGGCTTGTTTGCCGGGAATGCCGAACATCTGTGTCTCCGTCGTCACGCGTTTGTTTTAATCTAGGCCCGACACGGGCCGGGCTCAAGAGAGCGCGCATTCAATTTCTGTTTCTGCTGCGGGTTGTCATCGGTGGCTGGCTCGCTTTAGCCTGCGAGCAGATTGTTTTGAAGGAGGTCAGACGCGATGACGGTGCAACACATAGTTAGAAAAAGCATCTTGATGGGTTTGCTCTGCTTCGCTGTTGCGCAACCGGCGATGGCTGCCGATGATACAAAGCGGCATCCCGTTAACTGCGCGACTGCACCCGGTGATTTACGCGCGATCGCGGCTGAGAAACGACATGCCGAAGATCAGCAGGTTGAAAGTGTTGTTTCGATTCTGCCCGCGGGTGCTCTGCTGGGTCTGGTGACGGGAACTGAGAACAAACATCTTAAGATGTTAGCAGGCGACTATATCAAACAGCTTGATGCACGCGCGGCCGAGATCAGATCGACTTGTGGCATACCATAAGTGTTTGTTAGACATTGAAAAGACCGCTCTCGGGCAAGAGCGGTCCAGATTCGGGGCCGGGCGGCGGGGGGGCGGCGCATTGGTCACGGCCCAAGTGCATCACTGCGTTCAACCTGTGCGATTGCAGATGCGCCGTAAATGTCCCGCAGCAATGTGACAGGCAGCACACAGCAAGGTAACGCAAAAGCTAATGTTTTGTGACAATCAGCCTTCAGCAGGCTGTTCAGGCTGATTTACATAAAGCCGAGTTCTAGCCGCGCTTCGTCAGACATCATGTCCATGCCCCAAGGGGGTTCCCATGTCAGTTCGACATCAACCTCTTTCACGCCAGCAACGGGTTCGATGGCTTCGACAATCCAGCCGGGCATTTCCCCGGCAACCGGGCATCCCGGAGCGGTCAGGGTCATGATGACTTTGACGGCATTATCTTCCTTGATGTCGATCGTGTAGATCAGGCCCAGATCATAGATATTGACTGGAATTTCAGGGTCATAAACCGTTCGGCATGCATCCACCACTTGATCGTATAGAGGATGTTCGATTGTCGAGGGCGCAATCAAGGGTGCACCTTCAAACTGTTCGCTGGGATGGGTCATCATAGCCTCGGGTCAGTTGCCTGACTTTTTATATAGGGAATGGCCTGCCCAGCGTCCAGTCATCCCGTCCGGGCAATGCCAGAATGGTGTCAGTCATTGATATCGTGCTGGAATGTTTTCACTTGGCCATGCGGCAGTGCGAACATGCGGCGCAAAATCAGCCAGGCAATCAGGGACAGAACCGCAAAAATCAGCAACAGGATGGGCAGCGACGGCGTGACTCCGGGGATGACCAGAATCAAACCTGTGATCGCGGCTCCGATGGCAAAGCCCAGAAAGATGAACCCGGGCAGAACCAGTTCCAGTATGCCGAGCGCCAGGGCGCCCGCCAACCAGATCCACCATGTCAGCCAAAAGGGATCAGCCATTACTTTGCTCCTTTCAGCATCTTAAACGCATCTCCAAATGCTTCCAAGGCGTTGGCCGGAACAACGATAGTCTGTTTGCCCGAACCATTGCCCAATGCGTTGAGCGATTCCACCTGTTTCAGGGCAACCTGGTACTGGGCGGCCTCAATCCCGTTATCCTGAATGGCCTTGGCCACGACACCGGTAGCGTAGGCTTCGGCATCGGCCTGAATACGGCGGGCTTTGGCCGATTGCTCGGCGGCATACAACTCGGCATCTGCCTGCAGCTCAACCGCGCGTTTTTGACCTTCGGCCTCGGTCACTTGTGCGCGTCGTGCGCGTTCGGCGTTCAGCTGCTGCAACATCGCGTCCCGTGTTGCTTGGTCAAGGTTCACGTCCAGAATTTCTGCACGCGTCACCTCAATCCCCCAGTCATCCACGGCGGTTTCGACGCTTTCCTGAATACGGCTGATCAGCTGCGAACGGTTCGATTGAACCTCATCCAGATCCATTTTACCAATTTCCGCCCTGACGATACCGGCGACGGTGGTGGCAATCGCGCCGTCCACATCGCGGATACGGTAGACAGTCTTTTCCGGCTCCAGAATCCGGTAGAATACCGATGTGTCGATCTGCACCAACACGTTGTCCTTGGTAATCGCGTCCTGCGTTGCATTTGGCAGCTGACGTTCCAGGATCGAGATCTTGTGGCGTGCAACATCCAGAAATGGAACGATAAAGTTTATGCCGGGGCCCAGCACCGAGTGCAAACGCCCGAACCGTTCAACTACGTATTTCTCAGATTGTGGCACGATTTTAATGCCCTTGAGAATAACGATGACGACCAGAACGGCGCCAAGCAGGTAGATAATATTCGATGAAAGCAATCCGATGATCTGCTCTTCTGTCATATCTGTCCTCTTTTATTGTGTACTATAGTATACATTTGGGGATTGAGTCGCCCGATTTCAACTCTGGTATGGCGCGAATGTGGTTGGTTGCAAATAGTGTCGTGCCTTGGCGACGACGACAGTGATCGCTTTGCATCTGCATGTGACTGCGGTATCGGAACGGAATGAAACTGATAATTGATACAGACCCCGGCATCGATGACGCGATGGCCATCGCCTACGCTGCCGCCGCGCCCGAAATAGACCTGATCGGCCTGACCACCGTTTTTGGCAATACACATGTCCACCAATCCAGCCGGAACGCCCGATTTTTGGTCAATAAATTGGGTTTGGATATTCCTGTTGCCCAAGGTGCAAGCGCGGCTCATGGCAAAGACGATCACAACCCATCCGAGCATGTGCACGGGCCAGAAGGCTTTGGTGATCTGACCGATATTCCCGAGATCGGGCAGAACCATGATCTGACGGCGGCTGAGTTTCTGGTCGAAATGGCCCAGCAGCATGTCGGAGAGTTGGTTGTCTGTGCCATTGGTCCGCTCACCAATATCGCTGATGCGATGGCGCTGGACCCGCTGTTTTCAAAGAACCTTGGACGCTTGGTGATTATGGGGGGCGCTGTCTATTGCCCCGGAAACATCACCCCGCATGCCGAAGCCAATATCTATCACGATACGCAGGCCGCCGATGCGGTTTTTGCCGCGCCGCCCGAAACGGTTCTGGTGGGTTTGGATGTGACGCTGAAAACGCTGTATCAAAACGCGGATTTCGAGGCGCTGGCGCAGAAGTCAACCGATATAGGGGTGTTCCTGCGCGACATCTCCAAGTTCTATTTGCAGTTCTACAAGGAGATCGGCGGCCTGGATGGCTGTGGCCTGCACGATTCCACCGCGGTGATTGCCTGCACCCATGACCATATGTTCGACTTGGTTCAAACCGGGGTGCAGGTGATTACCGAAGGGGATGCGTTGGGCGCGACAATACCGCAGGATGGCCGCCCGCCCGTGACCGTATGTCGAGATGTGGATGGGGCAGGGGTGGTTGACCTCTTCACGGCCCGGGTCGCTTCGCTGCCTTGACGGGTTGCAATGCATCAGCGGATCGGGCAAAGCCTGCCCGGTTCCGCTATCCGAGTTACTGACATGACCCAGCCGTTTTCATTTGACCTCAAAGCCACCGATGGCAAGGCCCGTACAGGCGTGATCAACACGCCCCGTGGTGAAGTGCGCACGCCAGCGTTTATGCCGGTCGGGACGGCGGCGACCGTCAAGGCGATGATGCCGGAAAGCGTGCGTGCCACCGGGGCCGATATCCTGCTGGGAAACACCTATCACCTGATGCTGCGTCCCACGGCTGAACGGATCGATCGGCTAGGTGGTCTGCACAAGTTCATGAACTGGGGCCGGCCCATTCTGACAGACTCGGGTGGGTTTCAGGTTATGTCTCTGGCCGGGCTTCGCAAGCTGACCGAAAAGGGCGTGACCTTCAAATCCCATGTGGATGGATCCAAACATGAGTTGACGCCGGAACGGTCGATGGAGATCCAACGCCTGCTGGGCTCGGATATTGTGATGTGTTTCGACGAATGCCCTTCGCTGCCTGCTGATCGGGATCGGATCGCTGAGTCGATGCGGCTGTCGATGCGGTGGGCCGAGCGGTCCCGGGATGCGTTTGGCGAACGTCCGGGCCATGCCTTGTTTGGGATCATGCAAGGTGGTTTAGAACAAGACCTGCGCGAAGAAAGCGCCGAGGCGCTGAAAGCCATCGGTTTCGAGGGCTACGCCATCGGAGGCCTCGCCGTGGGTGAGGGGCAGGAGGCGATGTTCGACTGCCTCAACTACGCGCCCGACTTTCTGCCCACGGACAAGCCGCGCTATCTGATGGGCGTGGGTAAACCCGACGATATCGTGGGTGCCGTTGCGCGCGGCGTCGACATGATGGATTGCGTATTGCCATCACGCTCTGGGCGCACGGGGCAGGCGTTTACGCGACGTGGTGTCGTCAACATCAAAAACGCCCGCCATGCCGATGATCCGCGCCCGCTGGACGAGGAATGCTCTTGCCCGGCCTGTTCGAACTATTCACGCGCCTATCTGCATCATGTGTTCCGGTCTAATGAGATGATTTCGGGCATGCTTCTGACCTGGCACAATTTGCACTACTTCCAGGACATCATGCAGGGCATGCGGGATGCGATCGCCGCCGGAACCTTCGACGCGTGGCAGGCTGAGTTTCATGCAACACGCGCGCAGGGTGATATCGAGCCGCTGTAGCCATCCCGTTCGGGTGACAATTGCGTGGTTTTCAGGTAGTCTAAGACCACTTCAAGCAATGCTATTTTTTGTTCGTGACCCGGAGAGTTTTTATGTTTCGCCTTTTTCTCGGTGCAGCTGTTTTCTGCGCGACACCTGCCATTCCAGATGTCTGGACCTTTGAAACCCCATCCGAAAATATTCAGTGTTCGGTAGGGGAAGGCGCTGAGTCTTCTGATATCCAGTGCACGATAATCGAAAAGTCTGGCCAGCCCGCGTTGCCGCGGCCTTCGGACTGCCAATCCGACTGGGGCCATGATTTCCTGATGTTCGATACCGGCCCCGTGGAAATGCTGTGCCAGCCGCTAAATCGAAACCGCGGCGGGTTTGACCGCGCGGAATATGGGGTCACGGGCCAGTTTGGTGGGTTTACGTGCAGTTCTTCTCGGAAAGGTCTTGAGTGTCGCAATCAGGACGGCCACGGATTTTTCCTGTCTCGCGCCGTGCAGCGCGTGTTCTGAGTTTTGGCTGCGTATTTTGCATGCGTGGCGCTCTAATTTCGGTGGATATCTCGGTCGGGCGCCTTGCAGTCCGGAAAACCTCGGGTCATGCTGCGAACTGAGACATGATGGTGAGGTTGAAATAGGGCGGTGACAGCCCCACCTTTAACCATCCAAGACAGGAGACGGCCAGCGGTTGCCTCAAGCAGGGACCAGAGTCGTCTTGCCAACGATAAGGATAGAGCATGCAAGAGCCTCTGAATTCCTCATACCCCGTCCTGCCGCTGCGCGATATTGTGGTGTTCCCACATATGATCGTGCCGCTGTTCGTGGGCCGAGACAAATCGGTCCGCGCGCTGGAAGAGGTGATGCAGGATGATAAGCAAATTCTGTTGTCCAGCCAGATCGACCCCGGTGTTGATGACCCGGAAGTGGACGGCATCTATCAGGCCGGCGTTCTGGCCAATGTGCTGCAACTGCTGAAACTGCCCGATGGCACCGTGAAGGTGTTGGTCGAAGGGCAGGCGCGCGTGCAGATCACCGAATTCCTTGAAAACGATCAGTTTTTCGAGGCTCGCGCCGAATATTTGACTGAAATCCCGGGCGATGTAACCACGACCCAGGCGCTGCTGCGCACTGTGGCGGATGAGTTCGAGCGCTATGCCAAAGTACGCAAAAACATCCCCGAGGAAGCGCTGACTGCCGTTGGTGAGACCACCGAGCCCGCCAAACTGGCTGACCTTGTGTCAGGTCACCTTGGTATTGAGGTCGAGCAAAAGCAGGAACTGCTGGAAACCCTCAGCGTCAGCGAGCGGCTTGAGAAGGTCTATGGCCTGATGCAGGGCGAAATGTCAGTTCTGCAGGTCGAGAAAAAGATCAAGACCCGCGTCAAATCCCAGATGGAGAAGACGCAGCGCGAGTATTATCTGAATGAGCAGATGAAGGCCATTCAGAAAGAGCTTGGCGATGGTGAGGACGGCTCGAACGAAGTTGCCGAGCTGGAAGAAAAGATCAACGAGACCAAGCTGTCGAAAGAGGCGCGCGAAAAGGCCGAAGGCGAGCTTAAGAAGCTCCGTAATATGAGCCCGATGTCGGCTGAGGCCACCGTCGTGCGCAACTATCTGGACTGGATTCTGTCGCTGCCGTGGGGCACCAAATCCCGCGTCAAAAAGGATCTGGGCCGGGCGCAGGATATTCTGGATGCCGATCACTATGGCCTTGAGAAGGTCAAAGAACGGATTGTCGAGTATCTGGCGGTTCAGCAACGCTCGAAAAAGCTGAAAGGCCCGATCCTTTGCCTTGTCGGACCTCCGGGCGTGGGTAAGACCTCGCTGGGTAAGTCCGTTGCCAAAGCAACGGGACGCGAGTTCATTCGCATTAGCTTGGGTGGTGTGCGCGATGAATCCGAAATTCGCGGCCACCGTCGGACTTACATTGGCTCGATGCCCGGCAAGATCATTCAGGCGCTGAAAAAGGCGAAAACCACGAACCCGCTCATCTTGCTCGACGAGATCGACAAGATGGGGCAGGACTTCCGTGGTGACCCGGCCTCGGCTATGCTGGAGGTGTTGGATCCTGAACAGAACAACACGTTCATGGATCATTACCTTGAGGTCGAATATGACCTGTCCAACGTGATGTTCCTGACCACGTCGAACAGCTATAACATGCCCGGGCCTCTGCTGGACCGGATGGAGATCATCCCGCTGGCCGGTTACACCGAAGAGGAAAAGTCTGAGATCGCCAAGCAGCACCTGATCAGCAAGCAGGTCAAAAACCACGGTCTGAAGGCCAAGGAATTTGAACTGACCGATGAGGCGCTGCAATCGATCATCCGCACCTACACCCGCGAGGCGGGTGTGCGGAACCTTGAACGTGAGATCGCCAAGGTGGCGCGGAAATCGCTGACCAAGATCATCAAGAAAGAGGCGGACTCGGTTACCGTGACGCCTGAAAATCTGGATGACTTCCTTGGTGTGCCCAAGTTCCGCTATGGCCTGGCAGAGCAAGACGATCAGATCGGCGTTGTGACCGGTCTGGCCTGGACCTCCGTGGGCGGTGATCTGCTGCATATCGAAGCGCTGAAACTGCCCGGCAAGGGTCGGATGAAGACCACCGGTAAGCTGGGCGACGTGATGAAGGAATCCATCGACGCGGCGTCGTCTTACGTGCGGTCGATCTCGCCGAAGATCGGGGTGAGGCCTCCGCAATTCGATAAGCTGGACATCCACGTCCACGTACCGGATGGGGCAACGCCCAAAGATGGTCCATCGGCTGGTCTGGCGATGGTCACGTCGATTGTCTCGGTCCTGACCGGTATTCCGGTGCGCAAAGACATCGCCATGACGGGCGAGGTATCCCTGCGCGGGAACGCTATGCCCATTGGTGGGTTGAAAGAAAAACTGCTGGCGGCGCTGCGTGGCGGCATTAAGACGGTTCTGATCCCGGAAGAAAACGAAAAGGATCTGGCCGAGATACCGGACAACGTGAAAGAAGGGCTGGAAATCATCCCGGTCAAACACGTCTCGGAAGTGTTGAAGCTGGCGCTCGTGCGTGATCCTGAGCCCATCGAATGGGATGAGGCCGCTGAGGAAGCAGCCGCCGCGGCAGCGAAAGCGGCTGAAAGTGCAGGCCCAGCAGCGACGGCGCACTAAGACTATTAACTAAACTCAAAAAGGCGGGCAGACATGCTCGCCTTTTTTGATGGCGTACCCGAAAACCCAGGACATAGGAGCGCTTCAAAACAATCCGCAAGGGTAAGATGGTGGGTGATAAGAGATTTGAACTCCTGACATCTTCGATGTGAACGAAGCGCTCTACCACTGAGCTAATCACCCATAGCGCGTGCTGTTATCGTGTCCTAAAAGGCTGCGCAAGCCCGAGCTGCTCGGAAATGCTGTGTGAGGCACGAAAATGGGGCCTTCGATTTGGGCCGCATGGAAAAATCAGGCTTCTGTCAAAAAACTTCAAAACGCCGCTTGACGATGTCGGGGCGGGGCCATAATACACCCCAACGTTCCATCGGGAACGGGCAGTGGGCGGTTGTAGCTCAGTTGGTTAGAGTACCGGCCTGTCACGCCGGGGGTCGCGGGTTCGAGCCCCGTCAACCGCGCCATCACTGTCAGCCTTTGATCCAGGCAAACGGATCGGACATAGACCCAAAATGCGCGGTTGTAGCTCAGTTGGTTAGAGTACCGGCCTGTCACGCCGGGGGTCGCGGGTTCGAGCCCCGTCAACCGCGCCATTTTCCCTTGATCATGTCACGTTACCAGAGCGCTGGTCGTATCGCGCCTATCTGCATCGCATCTTGTCAGGATGTGTCGGCAATAATCCAAAAGTTCCGCCTTTGTTCTAACTTTTCTGTTGGAGACTCAGCGCCACTCGCCTATTTCTGAGGGACGTGTTTGTTGGGGGCCAGAATGGCTGAGCTGAAAAATATCGAGGTGCGCGGCGCGCGCGAGCATAACCTCAAAAGCATCGACGTGGATATACCACGGGATCAGCTGGTGGTGATCACCGGTCTGTCGGGCTCGGGCAAGTCTTCGCTGGCCTTTGATACGATCTATGCCGAGGGTCAGCGCCGCTATGTCGAAAGCCTTTCGGCCTATGCGCGTCAGTTCCTGGACATGATGGAGAAGCCGGATGTGGATCACATCAGCGGCTTGAGCCCGGCGATTTCCATCGAGCAGAAAACCACGTCGAAAAACCCGCGCTCGACTGTGGGGACCGTGACCGAGATTTACGACTATCTGCGTCTGCTTTTTGCGCGTGCAGGGACGCCATACAGCCCCGCAACGGGCCTGCCGATCGAAGCACAACAGGTGCAGGATATGGTCGACCGGATCATGACGATGGAGGAGGGGACGCGGGGGTACCTGCTGGCCCCCATCGTGCGGGATAGGAAAGGCGAATATAAGAAAGAGTTTCTGGAACTGCGCAAACAGGGCTTTCAGCGTGTAAAGGTCGATGGCGACTTCTATGAGCTGGATGAACCACCCACATTGGACAAGAAATTCCGCCACGACATCGACGTGGTGGTCGACCGGCTGGTGGTCCGCGAAGGGATGGAGACCCGGCTGGCCGACAGTCTGCGCACCGCGTTGGACCTTGCGGATGGCATTGCCGTTCTAGAAACGGCTCCGCGTGAAGGTGACCCAGAGCGTATCACGTTTAGCGAAAATTTTGCCTGCCCGGTCAGTGGCTTCACCATTCCTGAGATCGAACCCCGGCTGTTTTCGTTCAACGCACCCTTCGGCGCTTGTCCGGATTGTGATGGTTTGGGGGTAGAGCTGTTCTTTGACGAACGACTGGTCGTGCCGGACCAGACACTGAAACTGTATGACGGGGCCTTGGCCCCGTGGCGGAAGGGCAAATCTCCGTACTTTCTGCAAACCATCGAGGCCATCGCGCGGCACTACGAGTTCGATAAGAATACACCGTGGAAGGACCTGCCCAAGAAGGTACAGCAGGTGTTCCTGCGCGGCTCAGGTGAGGAGGAAATCCAGTTCCGTTATGATGAAGGCGGTCGGGTCTATCAGGTCACGCGCAGTTTTGAGGGTGTGATCCCGAATATGGAACGCCGCTATCGCGAGACCGACAGCGCGTGGATCCGGGAAGAGTTTGAACGCTATCAGAACAACCGCCCGTGTGGAACCTGTGAAGGCTATCGCCTGCGCCCCGAAGCGCTGGCCGTCAAGATTGCCGGCCTGCATGTCGGTCAGGTCGTTCAGATGTCGATCCGTGAGGCTCTGGCCTGGATCGAGGACGCCCCGAACCATCTGAGTGTTCAGAAAAACGAGATCGCGCGGGCCATTCTCAAAGAAATCCGCGAACGACTGGGATTCCTGAATAATGTTGGTTTGGAGTACCTTACGCTGTCACGTTCGAGTGGTACTTTGTCTGGTGGCGAAAGCCAACGTATCCGGTTGGCCAGCCAGATTGGCTCGGGCCTGACAGGGGTTCTCTATGTGCTGGACGAGCCCTCAATCGGGCTGCATCAGCGTGACAATGACCGGTTGCTGGGAACGCTCAAGAACCTGCGGGATCAGGGGAATACCGTGATCGTGGTCGAGCATGATGAAGAAGCCATTCGCGAGGCGGATTATGTGTTCGATATCGGCCCCGGTGCCGGTGTGCATGGCGGGCAGGTCGTCAGCAAGGGAACCCCGTGTGAGATTGCCGCAGATGCAGCCTCGGTCACCGGGCAGTATCTGGCCGGAACACGCGAAATCGCAGTGCCTGCCGAACGCCGAAAGGGTAACGGGAAAAAGGTCTCGGTCATCAAGGCGACGGGCAACAATCTTAAGAATGTGACTGCTGATTTTCCACTGGGGAAGTTTGTTTGTGTCACGGGCGTATCGGGTGGGGGCAAGTCCACGCTGACCATTGAAACGCTGTTCAAAACCGCCTCGATGCGGTTGAACGGTGCGCGACAAACCCCGGCCCCCTGCGAGACGATCAAAGGGTTGGAGCATCTGGACAAGGTCATCGATATCGACCAGCGACCGATTGGGCGCACCCCGCGGTCGAATCCAGCGACGTATACCGGGGCCTTCACCCCGATCCGCGACTGGTTCGCGGGATTGCCCGAGGCCAAAGCGCGCGGCTACAAGCCGGGACGGTTCAGCTTCAACGTCAAAGGGGGGCGGTGTGAGGCCTGCCAGGGCGACGGCGTTATTAAGATTGAAATGCACTTTCTGCCCGATGTCTACGTGACCTGCGAGACCTGCAAGGGCGCGCGGTACAATCGCGAGACGCTGGAGATCGAATTCAAAGGCAAGTCCATTGCTGATGTGCTGGATATGACGGTGGAGGACGCGCAGGAGTTCTTTAAGGCCGTGCCCTCGATCCGGGATAAAATGGATGCGCTGGCGCGTGTGGGGCTGGGCTATATCAAGGTTGGTCAACAGGCCACGACTCTGTCCGGGGGTGAGGCGCAGCGGGTCAAGCTGTCGAAAGAGCTGTCGAAACGCTCAACCGGGCGGACGCTATATATTCTGGATGAACCCACCACAGGCCTTCATTTCGAGGACGTGCGTAAGCTTTTGGAAGTGCTGCATGAATTGGTCGATCAGGGCAATACTGTTGTTGTGATCGAACACAATCTGGACGTTGTGAAAACAGCTGATCATATCATCGATATCGGCCCCGAGGGTGGCGATGGTGGCGGTGAAATTGTGGCAACAGGCACGCCGGAAGAGGTTGCCGAAGTTGAGCGCAGCCACACCGGGCGCTACCTCAAACCAATGCTTTCAGGCACCCGTGTCGCGGCTGAATAGGCTGCGACACGGGTTTTTGCGAGGCTCTGCCTCGCGCTCCGGGATATTTTTGGCCAGATGAATGAAGGATCCTTGCGCCTTATTCTCGGCTGCGTTTCTCAAATCTGGGCAGCATGGCCGAAAAATCCTGGCCCAAACCATCTTCGGCTTCGACGAACTGCTGATAGAGTGCGGTGGCGGCCTGGCCCATCGGGGTGTCCGCATCGGCGCTTTCCGCGGCTTGCTGGCTGAGGCGCAGGTCTTTCAGCATCAACTCGGCGGCAAAGCCCGGTTGATAATCATTGTCCGCGGGGCTGGTCGGGCCGACGCCAGGGGCGGGGCAATAGGCGTTCATCGTCCAGCTGTAGCCGGAGGAGGTGCTCACCACGTCGAACATCTTTTGACGGTCGAGCCCCAATTTGTCAGCCAGGGCAAAGGCTTCGCAAGTGGCGATCATGGTGACGCCGAGGATCATGTTGTTACAGATCTTGGCCGCTTGTCCGGCTCCGGCCTCACCGCAATGCACAGCCTTTTGCCCCATAAGGTCGAAGAGCGGCGCGGCCTTGGCAAAGGCGTCTTCAGACCCGCCGGCCATGAAGGTCAATGTACCCGCAGAGGCGCCACCGATCCCGCCCGAAACGGGCGCGTCGACCGATAGCAAGCCAGCGGCATTGGCTTGATCAGCCACGGCGCGCGCGCTGTCGACATCGACCGTGGAGCAGTCGACCAGTGCTGCGCCAGATTGCATATGAGGGATGATCTGGTCTGCGACGGTCCGCAGGATGGCGCCATTCGGAAGCATCGTGATTACAGCCTCGGCACCCGCCACGGCCTCGGCGGCGGTTTCAGCCTTTGTCACACCATCGACACTGACCCCGGCGGTGTCGAACCCCCGCACCTGATGGCCTGCTTTGGCCAGATTGGCCGCCATGGGCGCGCCCATATTTCCCAGCCCGATGAACCCGATTTGCATGACTTATTCCTCCTCGAATGTCAGGGCGTCCTTGCCCAGGGGCTGCAACATTTTTGAAACCGCGACCGCAGGCACGGCCATATCGGCGTATTGCCAGCGCGGACTACGGTCCTTGTCTATGATCTGCGCCCGGATGCCTTCCAAAAAATCACCATGCTGCATGGCGCGGAAGGTGAAACGGTATTCCATCTCCAGCGCGCGGCGCATGGTCAAAGAACTCCCGCGCAGGCGGTGCAACATCTCAACCGTACAGGCCGTTGACAGCGGCGCGTTGCGTTCCAGTTTGGCCAGAGTGTTCGCCGCGAACTCTGAATCACTTCCGCGCAGATTGGTTAGGATATCGCCAAGTGTTTCACCGCCAAAACTGTTATCGATTTCGGATTGCAGATTGGCAAGGTCACCCGCGGGCGGAGCCACAGCGTGTTCGGCGATCAAATCGGCATTGCCAGACGCCTCGAGCATTTCGATCAGATCGGGCCACTGATCCTGTGGGATGAAGTGATCGGCAAACCCGGCAAGGATCGCATCGGCCGGGCCCATGCGCTGGCCTGTGGTACCCAGGAACTCTCCCAACCGGCCGGGCGCGAGGGCTAGCATGAGGGTTCCGCCAACGTCCGGAACCAGCCCGATGGAACATTCCGGCATCGCAATCTGCGCGCTTTCGCCGACAATCCGGTGGCTGCCATGGCAGCCAATGCCAACGCCGCCGCCCATGGTGAACCCTTGCAGGAAGCTGACGACAGGCTTGGGATATTCAAAGATCAGTGCGTTCAGCCGGTATTCGTCGCGCCAAAACGTCTGGCCATAGGTGAAATCGCCCTGCGTTCCTGTCTGATAAAGTTCGGCAATGTCCCCCCCGGAGCAAAAGGCTTTGTCACCCTCGGCATCGAAAATGATCAGATCAACCGCATCATCCTCACGCCAGTTGCGCAGGGCAGTATCGATGGCCATGCACATGTCATAGGTCATGGCATTCAGCGCTTTGGGGCGGGTCAGGGTGATGCGACCGGCGCGGCCGGTTGTGCGGATGTCGATGTCAGACATGAAACCTTTAGCCTTGTGCAATCATCTGGCGCGCAACGATCACGCGCATGATCTCGTTCGTGCCTTCCAGAATCTGATGCACCCGCAGATCACGCACAAGCTTTTCGATGCCGTAATCGGCCAGATAGCCGTAGCCGCCGTGCAGTTGCAGACATTGATCCACAACCTTCGACCCGGTCTCGGTCACGAGTTTCTTGGCCATGGCGCAGAACTTGGTCGCATCCGGCGCGCCCTGATCCAGTTTCCAGGCGGCTTGGCGCAGGAAGGTGCGGGCGGACTGAAGCTCGATCTCCATATCCGCAAGACGGAATTGCAGGGCCTGAAACTGGTCGATGGATTGACCAAAGGCTTTGCGCTCTGACATGTATTGCAACGTCATGTCCAGCCCGGCTTGTGCGGCACCCAGCGAGCAAGAGGCAATGTTCAGACGCCCGCCATCCAAACCCATCATGGCATATTTGAACCCGTCGCCTTCGACTCCGACAAGATTGCCCGAAGGGATTTTGCAGTCGTCGAACTGAACTTGCGCAGTGGGCTGGCTTTTCCAACCCATCTTCTGTTCCAGCGCGCCAAAGCTTAGGCCCGGTGTGCCATCCTCGACATAGACGGTTGAGATGCCTTTGGGGCCATCCTGCCCGGTACGCACCATACAGACATAGGCGTCCGAATACCCTCCACCGGAGATGAAGGCCTTGGAGCCGTTTAGCGTGTAGCCCTCATTCGTGCGTTCCGCGCGGGTTTTTAGCGCAGCGGCGTCTGAGCCGGAGCCTGGTTCGGTTAGGCAGTAGCTGAGGACTGTGTTCAGGCTCAGTACGTCGGGCATAATGCGGGACTTCAAATCGTCGCTGGCAAAGCTGTCCAACATCTTTGCGCACATATTGTGGATCGAGAGGAACGCAGCAACCGAGGGGCAGGCCATAGACAAAGCCTCGAACACCAGCGTGGCGTCCAATCGGGTCAGGCCCGAGCCGCCGCTGTCCTCGGACACATAGAGCGCACCAAACCCTAGCTCGCCGATCTGGGGCCACAGCTCTTTTGGGATGATGCCGTCACTTTCCCATTCCCGTGCGAATGGGGCGATGTTTTCCTGCCCAAACCCATAGGCCATATCGAAAATTGCGGTCTGTTCCTCGGTCAGCCCGAAATCCATTGCTACCCTCCCGTCGGCATTGAATTGAACGGTTGTTTATTTCTCAATCGTTACAGAAATTTTTCAAGGTCGGCAATTGCAGGCGGCGCGGGTTTTTCAGTCCTGATCCGGGGTCACAAATCCGCGTGGAATTCCTCGATCAGGTGCCGCACAACCGCCTGACCCGGGTCGTCTCCCTTGGCGACAGCCTCAGCATGAACGCGGCGTTGGCGGGTGGCTGAGGTTCCGGTTTCGGCGATCTGGCGCAAACGGGCAAGTTCGGTCATGGTGCCCAAGGCCTCGGCATCCTCAGCCAGCATGCCCATCAGCTCACCTATGAGCTCGGCCATGGGTTTGACCGAACGATCTCCAAAATCAATCAAGCCTTCGCCGACCCCATAGCGTTGTGCGCGCCAACGGTTTTCGCCGATTAGAAAGCGATCATATTGCCGCCAGCGTAGGTTTCGCGCTTTTAGGCGGCAGAGCATCCGGGTCAGGGCCTGGACCAAAGCGGCCAAAGACAAGGTGTGTTCCAGCCGCGGTTGAACATCCATGATGCGCGTCTCAAGCGTGGGAAAGCGATGTGAGGGGCGCAAATCCCACCAAATTTTGGAGGTGTCTTCGATGACGCCAAGCTCGACCAGAACGCCTGTTGTACGCTCGTATTCCGACCAGCCGCTGAAATCCGGCGGCAGGCCGGTGCGGGGCAGGTTGTCAAAGACAGTCAGCCGGTACGAGGACAAACCGGTATCTTCCCCGTTCCAGAAGGGGGACGAGGTGGACAGCGCCAGAAGATGTGGTAGGAAATAACACAGCTGAGGCATCAGATCGGCCCGCAGCGCCTGATCTTCGACCCCGACATGCACATGCATCCCGCAGATCAGCATGCGCCGCGCAACGCCGCCCAGTGCGTGCTGAAGGGCATCATAGCGCTCTTTCCGCGTGTGATGCTGGTCTTTCCAATTGGCGAAAGGATGACAGGACACGGCGATCGGGCTGAGATTGTAGTGCGCCGCGTGTTTCGAAACACAGCTGCGCAGACGCTTTAGATCCTCACGCGCGCTTTTGACGGTGGTATGAGGCCGGGTTCCAACTTCGATCTGGCATTGCAGGAATTCGGGGCTGACCTGACCTTCGAAATCGGTCTGGCAGGCCTCCATCAGGGCGGCGGGTGCCTCGGTCAGTTGCAGGCTGTCGCGGTCGACCAGCAGATACTCTTCTTCGATGCCCAGCGTGAAATCCTGCTGCATGGGCTGACCTCTCTTTATCGTGTTGATTCAGTGAATACGGAAATTGGCCTTTTGCCAAGGGTTTGGGGTTCTGCCGCTTGCAGAGGCCGGCCCTGCACAGGTAAGGAGCGGTAACGCCCCTCAGATCGGAGCCCGCCGAGTGAAACCCAGAAAATTCCCCCGGATCAATGCCGCGTTGGACCGTTTTGGCGTCAAACTGGTCGACAAGGTCACCGAGCAGGAGGAGCGTGCGCGGCTCGAAACCTTTGAGCAGGCAGGAGGGCTGACGCGCCCGGCCTATGCCCTGTCACCGGGGATGGAGAGGTTTGATATCGAGCCGCTAAAACAAGAGTTCGCTCAGCATCATGACGCTCTGGCCGCGCTGAAAGACCCCGCGCGCAACAAAACCGGCTATCACATTGGCAATGGCTACTATGACAGTCCGGATGCGGATGCGCTTTATCTGATGATCCGCAGGTTTCAGCCAAAACGGGTGATCGAGGTTGGATGCGGAAACTCGACCCGCGTGACGCGGCAAGCGATCATCGATGGTGGTTTGAACACAACGATCACGGCCATTGATCCGTATCCTCGTGCCGATATCGCTCATGTGGTTGATGCGTTCGAACAAAAACGGCTGGAGGATGTGGACCCGGCGCTGTTCGACCAGCTTGAGGCAGGCGATGTCCTGTTTATCGATTCCAGCCATGTCGTGCGGATGTCCAACGACGTGGCGCACCTGTTTTGTCGGATTATTCCTGCGCTGAAACCCGGTGTTGTGATCCATGTGCACGATGTTTTTTTGCCTTATGAGTATCCCAAGCGGTTCTTCTATGATTGTCCGGGTTGGGGCGAGCAGTACATGCTACATGCAATGCTGCAATCAGGTGCGTTTTCAATGCTTTGGCCGGGGTACTACCTGCAAAAGGATCGCCCCGATGCGGTCGAGGCTCTGCCGTTTCTCGCCGACGGGCGCGCGCAGAGTATCTGGGTCCAGATCAAGGAACGGTGATCGCAAAGTGATCCGGGTTTGAAGAAGGCCCGTACCCCTTTCCATAACAAGCTGGAGAGGAGAAGACAGCCATGTTTCGTCGTACGTTTATGGGCGCTGCCGCCGCAATTGCACTTGCCATGCCGCTAAAGGCCCAGGCTGCTGACATTGTCGACACTGCCGTTTCGGCCGGATCATTCAGCACTTTGGTTGCAGCTGTACAAGCCGCCGGGCTGGTCGAAACGCTGAAGGGGGATGGCCCGTTCACAGTGTTCGCTCCAACCGACGAAGCATTCGCTGCGCTGCCTGAAGGCACCGTTGAAAGCCTGCTGCTGCCCGAAAACAAGGATCAACTCGTTGCGATCCTGACCTATCACGTGGTTCCTGCCAAAGTCATGTCGGGTGACATCGCAGGGAAGCGCGCGAAGGTTCTGACCGTGCAGGGCGACCGTCTGAGCGTGAATGCCAAGAATGGCGTCAAGGTCAACGGCGCCGAGGTGGTACAGGCTGATATCGAGGCCAACAACGGTGTGATCCACGTCATCGACGAAGTGATCCTGCCGGAATAGTCGCTGCCCGCTTACGAAAAAGCCCCGGTCCTGCTGGCCGGGGCTTTGTTGTTGCTTGGTGTATCGAATTTCAGACCAGCCGCACCTGTGTGCCAACCTGCACCAGTGGATACAGTTCTTCAACATGCTGGTTATACAGACCGATGCAGCCGGACGAGCTCTGACGTCCGATTTTACGTGTGTCATGCGTGCCGTGTACCAGATAGGCGGGCCAGCCCAGATACATCGCGCGGGTGCCCAGAGGGTTGCCGGGATCGCCGCCATCCATCCGTACAGGCAGCGAAGGATCACGTTCCCGCATCGATGCGGTCGGGGTCCAGCTGGGGTTTTCGGCCTTGCGCACCACTTTGGTATAGCCGCGTTTTGTCAGCTCTTCGCTCATCGGAACGGAACTTGGGTAGAGCTTGTAGGTCCCGTCGGGCCCCCAATAGTGAACAGCGCGGCTGGTGATATCCGCCAGCAAGCATCCGGATCCCAATTCGTCAAAGTGATCCTGCCAGTTCTGTTGTGAGAACGAGGATACATTGCGGCGCACCGGGGGTTGAGTGCTGATTGGGTCTTCGGCCTGCGGAAAGGCATCCAGGCTTTGGGCGCGCAACACTGCGGGTGTCGCCAGAACGGACGCTGCACCCAACAAGGCAGAGCGGCGGGTCATGCGGGAATTAGACAATTTGGCCTCCGAATATTCAAACTGCTCGATCAACAAATCGCGAGTAAGATATTTCCGCAGGGCTTTAAATTCCAGCCCAAGCGATCTGAATTTATCGTGAGGGCACAGGACTATCTCGAAGTCTGGGCAAGTCTTTGCACAAAAAAACCGGCCCTGATGGGGCCGGTTTTCGTTTTCGGATTAAATTATATAGGGTTAATCCATGGCCTTAAAGTTGAACTCTCCACCTTCTTTGATGCCCGACGGCCAGCGCGCGGTCACGGTTTTGGTGCGAGTGTAGAACTTGAAGCTGTCCGGGCCGTGCTGGTTCAAGTCACCGAACATAGATTTCTTCCAGCCGCCGAAGGTGTGATAGGCCAGCGGAACAGGGATTGGCACGTTGATGCCAACCATGCCGATGTTGATCCGGCTGGCAAAATCACGGGCAGTGTCACCGTCGCGTGTGAAGATCGCGGTTCCATTGCCGTATTCATGATCCATGGCCAGGCCGATCGCCTCTTCGTAGGAACCCGCACGGACAGTCGACAGAACCGGTCCAAAGATTTCCTGCTTGTAGATGTCCATGTCGGGCGTCACGTGATCAAACAGGTGCGGACCAACAAAGAAGCCGTCTTCATAGCCCTGCAAGCTGAAATCACGATTGTCGACAACCAGCTTCGCGCCTTGTTCAACACCCGAGTTGATCAGACCAAGGATACGCTGTTTCGCGGCGCCGGTTACAACAGGGCCCATATCGACATCGTCGCCCGCGGTATAGGGGCCAACTTTGAGCTTTTCGACACGAGGAATCAGCTTTTCGATCAGGCGATCCGCAGTTTCTTCGCCCACAGGAACAGCGACCGAGATTGCCATGCAACGCTCGCCTGCAGCGCCAAAACCAGCGCCGACCAGCGCGTCGGCGGCCTGATCCAAGTCAGCGTCAGGCATGACGATCATGTGGTTCTTGGCGCCTCCAAAACACTGCGCGCGTTTACCATTGGCGGTTGCGCGGCTGTAGATATACTGCGCGATCGGGGTCGAGCCTACAAAGCTGACACCCTGAATGATCTCACTGTCGAGGATCGTGTCCACGGCTTCCTTGTCGCCGTTGACGACCTGGAACACACCTGCGGGCAAGCCAGCCTCGATGAACAGTTCGGCCAGCATCAGGGGCACCGAGGGGTCACGCTCGGATGGTTTCAGAACCACGGCGTTGCCGCAGGCCAGTGCTGGGCCCACGTGCCACAGGGGCATCATGGCCGGGAAGTTGAAAGGCATGATCGAGCCGACAACACCCAGTGGCTGACGCATCGAATACATGTCAATACCGGGGCCCGCGCTGTCGGTGAACTCACCCTTCAGCATCTGTGGCGCGCCAATGCAGTATTCGATCACTTCCAGACCACGCTGCAGATCGCCCTTGGCGTCGGGGATGGTCTTGCCGTGCTCGCGGCTCAGCGCTTCGGCCAGCTTGTCCATGTCACGGTTCATCAGGCCGACCATAGCCATCATGACGCGCGCACGTTTCTGAGGGTTTGTCGCGCCCCATGCGGGTTGCGCTGCGGCGGCGGCCTCAATCGCGGCAGTTGTTTCGGCCGCACTGGCCATCGGGCATTTGTACTGAACTTCGCCCGTTGCGGGGTTGAAGACATCGTCAAACCGGCCCGAGGTGCCGGCGACTTGCGCGCCATTCAGGAAATGGGTCAGGTCTTGCATCGAAAACTCCTCTGAATCTGTTGCGCGCAGAATAGGCTTGCAGAAATTACCTGAACAGAGGCAATGTTTCAAAAGGGCTTTGCAAAAATGCAAAAGGTGATGCGTGAACCCGAATTGGGATGATATGAGGATTTTTCTAGCTGTTGCGCGCGAGGAAAGCCTGTCCTCGGCGGGCCGCATCCTAAAGATTGATCCCGCAACGGTCGGTCGCCGCATTGCACGGCTCGAGGCCAAACTGGATGCGCCGTTGTTTACCAAATCTCAGCAAGGCTACATGCTTACCAGCGCGGGGGAACGCTTGCTGGATCATGCACAACAGGCCGAAGAAGCGATGCGTGCAGCCACAGGGGCCGTGGTCGGATCAAGCAAATCGCTCAGCGGACAAATTCGGATCGGGGCGCCGGATGGATCGGCCAATTATCTTTTGCCGCAAGTCTGTGCAAAGATCAGCGACGCGAACCCTGATCTGGATATTCAAATCCTCGCTTTGCCACGGATCATCAACTTGTCCAGGCGCGAGGCGGATATGGCTGTCACGGTCAGTGCACCAACAGCCGGAAAACTGCTGGTTCAGAAGATCTGCGACTATCAGCTGCACATGGTGGCCACGCAAGATTACCTGAACCGCCACAACCCGATCCGTTCGGTTGCTGATCTGCAGGGACATCGCCTGATCGGCTATATCCCGGACATGATCTTCGACCGAGAACTGGATTATCTGAACGATATCGGTATCGACCGCGTTGCACTTGCCTCAAACTCGGTTTCTGTTCAGCTGCGGCAGGTGTCTCTGGGGACCGGCGTCTGCGTCGCGCATGATTTTACACTGCCGTTCCATCCGGGCTTGCGGCAAATCCTGACAGATCAGGTGAGTTTGACGCGCAGTTTTCATCTGGTTCGGCATCAGGGTGATCAGCGGAATGAGCGATTGAATCGGTTTGCCGAGGCCCTGACCCAGGGCATTCGGGAAGAGGTCGCCCGGCTGGAAGCTGCCACTGCAACTTGACAGGGTGCCCTAATCGCGCAACGCTTTGGAAAACAGTACGTTATTGCCGGAGGTTTTTTTCATGCTCGTTCAAGCCATTCTGAAATCCAAAGCCACCGAGGGTGTTGTGACGGTCAAGCCTTCGGCGACCGTTTCGGAAGCATCGAAAATACTTGCGGAAAAGCGGATCGGTACAGTTATCGTTTCGGACGATGGCGGGCAGACGGCCAAGGGTATTCTGTCCGAGCGCGATGTTGTCCGCGAACTGGCAGCCAGCGGTAGCGGATGTCTGAACGAACCCGTCAGTTCCTACATGACGAAAGAGCTTGTGACGACCACGCGTCAAGCGACGGTGCAGGACATCATGTCCCGTATGACCGAGGGCCGCTTTCGCCATATGCCCGTGGTTGAGGATGGAAAGCTGATCGGGATTGTGACACTGGGCGATGTGGTCAAGGCGCAGCTTGCGGAACTGGCGATGGAGAAAGACGCCCTGCAAGGCATGATCATGGGCCATTGACGAGGCAGCGGCGTTTCAGCCCCTTGCACCTGCGGCAAAGTTATGTTTGCTAGCGCAGAAATATTGTTGCGCGGGAGAGCCTGATGCGGGTTGGATTATATCCTGGAACTTTTGATCCAATAACCTTGGGTCATATCGATATCATCCGCCGGGCCGCTGCGCTGGTGGACAAGTTAGTGATCGGCGTTGCGATCAACCGCGACAAAGGGCCGTTGTTCACGCTGGAAGAACGTGTTGCGATGATCGAGGCGGAATGCGCACAACTGACCCAGCAGACGGGGACAGAGATTGTTGCGCATCCGTTCGAGAACTTGTTGATCGATTGTGCCCGTGATGTTGGCGCTCAGATTATTGTGCGCGGGCTGCGCGCTGTGGCGGACTTCGAGTATGAATTCCAGATGGTCGGAATGAATCGCGCTTTGGATGATACGATTGAAACCGTCTTTCTGATGGCCGAAGCACGGCATCAGGCGATTGCCTCAAAACTGGTCAAGGAAATCGCACGGCTAAACGGGGACGTGTCGAAATTCGTCACGCCCCGCGTGAATGATGCGTTGAAAGGCCGTTTAGGATAGCGCGCCCATGGCGGCAGCGGTATCCAGCATCCGGTTCGAAAAGCCCCATTCATTGTCATACCAGGCGAGCACGCGCACCAAAGTGCCGTCCGTCACCTTGGTTTCATCCAGTGACACAGTCGAGCTGTGGGGATCGTGGTTGAAATCGATCGAGACCAGCGGCCGGGACTCTGCAGCCAGAACGCCGGGGATTTTTGCGGCGGCTTCCGTGAACAGGGCGTTCACCTCATCTTCGGTGGTTGGGCGCGACACTTCGGCCACCAGATCAACGACCGAGACATTCGGGGTCGGAACTCGGATCGCCTGACCGGTCAGTTTACCCGCGAGTTGTGGAAGGACCAGCCCCACGGCCGACGCCGCCCCGGTGGTAGTCGGGATCATCGACAGGGCAGCAGCACGCGACAGGTAAGGGTCCTTACCGGCATTATCATGTACGGGCTGGCTGGCCGTGTAGGCATGAACCGTCGTCATGTTCCCATGCACAATGCCCAGCCCAGCATCCAGCGCCGCGGCGACCGGAGACAGGCAGTTGGTGGTGCACGAGGCGTTCGAGACGATCGTGTCCGCCGCTGTTAACTCGTGATCATTCACGCCGAAGACGACGGTTTTGACGCCGCCATCACCGCGCGCGGGGGCCGAAATCAGTACTTTTTTCGATCCGTTTTTCAGGTGACGTTCTGCCGCCTCGCGCGTTCGGAAAACGCCGGTGCATTCCAGAACCACATCTACGTCGGACCAGTTCAGCGCTTCGGGATCGCGCTCGCTGGTCAGGCGGATCGGACCTGCACCAACATCCAGGCCTGCTTCGGTCAGCGTGACTTTGTTTGGGTAGCGGCCATGCACGCTGTCGAACTCGAACATATGCGCGTTCATTTCCGGTTTCCCCAGATCGTTGATTGCTACGATCTGCACATCTGTGCGGCCTGTTTCCATCAAGGCCCGCAGAACACCGCGGCCGATCCGTCCAAAGCCGTTGATTGCCAGTTTGAGTGTCATGTCACGCTCCGTTCGTCAGCTGGCCCCGATATGAGGCTTGGTTAGCGCTAACAATGGCAGATTGGCACGAATGTCAAGCAAAACCTAGATCAGCGCCAGAAGGCGAGCCAGTCCAGAAACGCGTAGAGCTTTTTGCTGAGAAACACCAAATGTTCAGGTCCGAACAGTGCATAATCCAGAATCACCGCGCCAAGGATCAGAAGCCCAAGCCATATAGCGAGTTGATTTGTCATTCTTTCCCCGAACGAAAAAGGCCCGCCCAGATAACCTGAGCGGACCCGAAGGTACAAGCGATGTGCAAAGGCTCAGTTAAGACGGCCCATTGCAACAGCCACATCGGCCATGCGCACGGAAAAGCCCCATTCGTTGTCATACCAGGCCAGCACCCGCACCATACGGTTGTCGACCACACGAGTTTGATCCGGCGCGAAGATCGAGCTTTCTTCGGTATGGTTGAAATCGGTCGAAACCAGCGGAGCGGGCTCAAAGCCCAGAACGCGTTGCATCGGGCCCTTGGCGGCTTCTTCGACGATGGCGTTAACCTCTTCGACGGTGACATCGCGCGAGGCGCGGAAGCTCAGGTCTACAGCCGAGACATTCGGGGTAGGCACGCGGATCGCCGAGCCGTCCAGACGGCCTTTGAGGTTGGGTAACACTTCGCCAAGTGCAGCGGCAGCACCGGTCGAGGTCGGGATCATCGACATGGCGGCTGCACGCGCGCGGTACAGGTCGCTGTGGCGGCGGTCCAGCGTCGGCTGGTCACCTGTATAAGCGTGGATCGTGGTCATGATGCCATGTTCGATGCCAACACCTTCGTCCAGGACCTTGGCAAGCGGGGCAAGGCAGTTGGTGGTGCAAGAGCCGTTCGAGACCATGTTGTCATTGGCGGTCAGGGTGTTGTGGTTCACACCGAACACGATGGTCTTGTTGACGTTCTTGCCGGGTGCAGACAACAGTACCTTTCGTGCGCCACGCTCAAGATGCGTTTTTGCTTTGGTGCCATCGTTGAACTTGCCGGTGCATTCCAGAACGACATCGCAGCCTTCCCAGTCCAGCTCGTTCATGTCGTAGGTCGAGAACATGTGCATCGGGCCACGACCCAGATCCATGGTGTTGCCTTCGATCGAGACGTCGCGGGGGAAACGGCCGTGAATACTGTCATATTTCAGCAGATGCGCCGAGGTTTCCAGCGGGCCGGTGGCGTTGACTTTGATCACCTCGATATCGTTGCGCCCAGAGGCGGCGATATGCGACAGGGTACAGCGACCGATACGGCCAAAACCATTAATCCCGACCTTGATGGTCATAACATGTCTCCAGAATGCGCTTGTGTTGTTGGCCGTATAGCGGTGAAACCTGAGTCTCAAAAGGGCAAAAACGGCATATTTTGAAGGTGTTAGCGCAAACCTGGTCCGATTGCGCTAACGCTTGCGCTAGCTGTTGGATCAGGTAGGGTCCGAAACGCGACAGGTGACAGGAAAGGAAGCGCGATGAGCGGTCTGTTGGCCCTTTTGGACGATGTGGCGGGGATCGCCAAAGTTGCGGCTGCTTCGGTTGACGATGTTGTCGCCGCTGCGGGCAAGGCCGGGGCCAAGACGGCGGGTGTGATTATCGACGATGCGGCGGTAACCCCGAAATACGTTCAGGGTTTTGCGCCCGCGCGCGAGTTGCCGATCATCTGGCGCATTGCGCGGGGGTCCTTTTTTAACAAGCTGATCCTGTTGCTGCCCGTTGCATTGTTGTTGGCCAATTTTGCGCCCTGGCTGATCACGCCGTTGCTGATGATCGGCGGCTCATACTTATGTTTCGAAGGGGCCGAGAAGATATTCCATGTGCTGTTTCCACATGGCAGCCACGCCATCGACGAGGATATGAAGAACCGCGATCCGGGACATTTGGAAGAACAAAAGGTCAAAGGTGCAATCAAGACAGATTTCATCCTGTCCGCCGAGATCATGACCATTGCTCTGGCCGCGATTGAGGCCCCGAACCTGTGGATGCAGGCGGCAACGCTGGCCGTTGTTGGGATCGGGGTGACGGTGGCAGTCTATGGTTCGGTCGCGCTGATCGTGAAGATGGACGACGTAGGACTGTTCCTGGCTGGCAACGCACCCACGCCGATTGGGCGTGGTATCGGGCGCGGATTGGTCAAGGCCATGCCTGTAGTGATGAAACTGCTGTCGATCATCGGCACCGCCGCGATGCTTTGGGTTGGTGGGTCGATTGTGATTCACGGGCTTGAAGTGTTGGGCTATGGCTGGCTGGGTCACCATATCCACGATTGGGCCTATGCGCTGGGGCACATGGCATCCGAGCAATGGGTCGGAGCAGTCGAGTGGATTTCCAAAGCAACAATGGATGGCATTTTCGGTCTGGTCTATGGGCTGGCGCTGATCCCGGTGGCAACCAGGATCGTTGCTCCGTTGATGGGGATGGTTTCAGGATCAAGCAAACTGCATTGAAAATCCTATTTGTGACGTTGGGTCGTTGTGGCCGCAAGCCGAACGGCAGGTAGGCTGTGACCTGAAACACAAGAACTGGAAGTCAAATGTCGTCTCATACGCTAACCGAGGTTCTTGAAAGCCGAACGCCGCAGGGCGATGGCCTAAGCTATCCCGTGCCATCCAACTGGATGCAGGGCCGGACTACTTTTGGCGGATTCTCTTCTGCGCTCATGCTGGATGCGGTTCGCGCGCAGCATAAGGATCTGCCACCCTTGCGCTCGGCTTTGGTGAATTTCACCGCACCGATTGGAACTTCGCCAATCATCGGCACTGAGGTGCTGCGGCAGGGGCGGAATGTGACCATCATCAATGCCCGCGCTCAGATCGACGGGAAAGTCGCCGCTATGGCGACGTTCTCCTTTGGTCATCCTCAGGATAGCCATGTCGCGTTTGAGTGCCGGGCCAAACCTGCGGAGAAACCTGAAGACACGGGGCCTTATTTCCCGCCAGATTTGCCCAGACCTCCTATCCCGTTCCTTCAAAACTTTGATGTCCGGCTGGTTGAAGGCGCGTTGCCGTTCTCGGGTGCTGAGAAAGGATATCTGCGTCTTTGGGCGCGACACAATGATCCGCGCATGTGGGATCGGATGGAAGGGTTAGTTTCGGTTGCCGATCTGCCGCCACCTGCAATCTATCCAACTCTAAAGAAACCGGGTCCAAACTCGACAATGAATTGGATTTTCAATGTTTTGGCTGAGGATATTCAAACAGGTGACGGTTGGTTCTTGCTGGAGCATCAACTGACCGCCGGGCGTGATGGCTACAGCTCTCAGGTCATGCGGGTCTGGAACACCGGGGGTGATCTGCTGGTCGACGGAATGCAGTCTGTGATTATCTTCGTCTAACAAAAAAGCCCCGGTCCGCACCGGGGCTTTGTGGTTCTCAGGTAGGGATCAGCCCAGCAGGTCTTTGACCTTCGCAACTGTCGCCTCGGCCGTGATGCCGAAATGCTTGTAGAGCTCACCCGCAGGGGCTGACGCGCCAAAGCTGGACATGCCGATGAAGCCCGCCTTGGCTTCGCGGCCACGTTCGCCCAGCAGCCAGCGATCCCAGCCACCGGCACGTACGGCGGCTTCGATGCCGACGCGCACAGCACCGGCAGGTAGAACCCGTTTGCGGTAGGCTTCGTCCTGTTCAGCGAACAGCTCCATGCAGGGCATGGAGACGACGCGCGTGCCAATGCCGTCGGCCTCAAGCATTGCTTTGGCTTCCATCGCCAGCGAAACCTCGGACCCGGTGGCGATCAGAATGGCCTGACGTTTGCCTTCGGCCTCGGCCAGAACGTAAGCGCCTTGGGCGGTCAGGTTCTTGGTCTTGTGATCCGTGCGCACAGTTGGCACGCCCTGACGGGTCAGCGACAGGACCGAGGGGCTGTCCTTGAAGGTCAGGGCCAGTTCCCAGGCTTCAGCGGTCTCTACGGTGTCGGCGGGGCGGAACACATAGGTGTTCGGCGTCGCGCGGCTGATCGCCAGATGCTCGACCGGCTGGTGGGTCGGGCCGTCTTCACCCAGACCGATCGAGTCATGGGTCATCACGAAGACCGACGGGATTTTCATCAGCGCGGCCAGACGCATGGATGGGCGGGCATAGTCGGTGAAGGCCATGAAGGTGCCGCCATAAGGGCGGATGCCGCCATGCAGCGCCATGCCGTTCATCGCCGCGGCCATGCCATGCTCACGGATACCGTAGTGGATGTAGCGACCCTTGCGGTTCTCGGGCAGGAACACACCCATATCAGCCGATTTGGTGTTGTTCGAACCGGTTAGGTCAGCCGAGCCGCCAACGGTCTCGGCCATGATCGGGTTCACCACGTTCAGCACCTTCTCGGACGAAGCGCGGGTGGCCAGTTTCGGCTGGTCTTCCGACATCTGTTTCTTGAATGAACGGATGGCGCCGGCCAGTTTCTTGGGTGCGTCAAACGCATAGGCCCGGTTGAACTCGGCCTGCTTGCGTTCGGAAAGCTGCGCGAAACGCTCTTCCCAGGCGGTACGTTCAGCGGCACCTCGCGTACCAATGGCTTCCCATGCAGATTTCACATTAGCCGGGATTTCGAACGCATCATGCGGCCAGTCATAGGCTGCCTTGGCCGCCTTGAGCTGATCCTGATCCGTCAGCGCACCGTGACCTTTTGAGGTGTCCTGCGCCGCGTGACCCAGCGCGATATGGCTTTCGCAAGCGATCATAGTCGGCTTTTTCGACGTTTTGGCCTTGGTTATGGCCGCATCAATCGCTTCGGGGTCATGCCCGTCAATCTCGATCACCTGCCAGCCCGAAGCGGCAAAGCGTTTCACCTGATCGGTGCGGTCGGCGATATCGACGGTGCCGTCGATGGTAATGTTGTTGTTGTCCCAAAAGACGATCAGCTTGCCCAATTCGTGACGTCCGGCCAGAGTGATTGCCTCTTGGCTGACGCCTTCCATCAGGCAGCCGTCGCCTGCGATGACATAGGTATAGTGATCGACGACCTTCTTGCCGTAATGGGCGCGCTGGATTTCCTCGGCCATGGCAAAACCCACAGCATTCGAAATGCCCTGACCCAGCGGGCCGGTGGTGGTTTCGACACCGTTGATCAGAAAGTTTTCCGGGTGGCCCGCAGTTTTGGCACCCAACTGGCGGAAGTTCTTGATCTCATCCAATGTCACATCCGCGTGGCCGGTGAGATAGAGCAGCGAATAGACCAGCATCGAGCCATGACCGGCGGACAGGATGAACCGGTCGCGGTCGGGCCAGTTGGGGTTTGCGGCGTCGAATTTCAGGTGCTTTTCGAACAGCACGGTCGCAACATCGGCCATGCCCATCGGCATACCGGAATGGCCGGAATTTGCGGCGGCGACGGCATCAAGGGTCAGAGTGCGGATGGCCGCAGCTTTGTCCCAGTGTTCGGGGTTGGCATTGCGCAGCGCAGTCAGGTCCACGGGCGTTGTTCCTTCGGATTACAAGCAGATTGCGGGCTCAATACCATCCACCCCTCAAAGTGCAAGCAGAACTGGGTTTTGCATAAGGTTTATGCTTCAACAGCGCGGTCCAAGTTGTTGAAACCAAACAGTGGGTATTTTCCGTCGCATTCCGTTAGACTAGGCGCAGGCGGGGGGTGAAGTTGATTCGGATCACCCCGTAACAGAACGAACCTTGATAAAGAGGTGACAGGGGCATGAGCCAGATCGAGGAATTACAGCATCGCATCATCGCCGCGATGGAGCGTATCGGCGCAGGTGTCGACGCCATGCAGCACGCGGCCCCCGGCGGAGAACCGACCGATGACAGCCTGAAAACGGCGCTTGATGAGGAGCGCGTTGCCAATGCCCAGTTGCAGGAGCGGCTGAAGTCCCTGAAAGAACGTCATGATCAGGAAATGGACAGTCTGCGCGCTGAGTTGGATCAGGCGCAGGCTTCGTCTGGTGACAACGCCGAGGTTGAGGGGCTGCGTGAACAGCTAGCGGAAGCATCGACCAAGCTTGCAAGCGTTGAGGCCGCCCGGCTGGAACTGGCCGAGGCCAAAGAGGCGCTGGAGAATTCGGAAGAACTTGATGCATTGAAGACTGAGAATGCGCAGCTTCGATCCGAAATGGATATGCTTGCCGACACAGCTCCGATACAGGCAGAATTGGATGAGCTGCGTGGGCTCGTAGAGCGATCCAAGCAGATTGAGGCGGAAAACAGCCGGTTGCGGTCGGAACTTGCCGATACCGAACGGCTGGAAGACCTGAGCGCCGAGCTTGATATGCTGCGTGCCGAACGGGCCAGCCATGGGGCCGCGATGTCGCGCCTGGACAGCGATTTGCAACGAATGCGCAAGGCGAACGCGACGCTTCAAAGCGCGATTGATGAGCTGCGAGCGGCGGCAGAGCAGGGGCAGCCCGTTGCCGAACTGCTGGATCAGGTCACCGCCGCCGAATTGGAGGCCACCCGCGCAAAACAGGCCTCGGACGCATCCGAAGCGCATGCCATTCTGGCCCGACTTGAGCCCCTGCTCAGCAAGGCAGAACTGGCAGAAGGTGAGGTAGAATAATGCCCGAAGTGACCATTCATATCGGCGGACGTGGTTTCGAAGTGTCTTGCCAGGACGGGGAAGAGGCGTTTCTGCACACTGCCGCCAAGATGCTGGATGACGAAGCGCAGGTTCTGTCAGATCAGATTGGCCGGATGCCCGAGGCGCGGATGCTGCTTATGGCGGGTTTGATGCTGGCCGACAAAACCGCCGCGACGGATGACAAGGTCAAAGTTCTGGAACGCAAATTGGCCGAGGTTGAGGCCGAGTTGAATACGCTGCGCGCAGCACCTGCGCCAGAACCGGAACGGGTTGAGGTGGCTGTGGTGCCCCCGTCGGTAACTGACACATTGGCTGAACTGGCCGCACGGGCCGAGGCTTTGGCATCCGTGATCGAGGAGAAGAAAACCCAATGACCTTCATGCGTTCTTTGGCCTGTACTGCCATTCTAACACTGTCTGCATCACTTGCATCGGCAGAGATCGACATTCTGACCGTGAGTTTCACTTGTGAGAATGGCGTGCCGCTGCCGGTGACCTATTTCAACGCGGCGGACGGATCGGGCGCGGCGGCGACGATTGTGGACAACACCCTTGTTTCAATGCGTCAGGTCGAAAGCGGATCGGGCATCCGATATGAATCCGTGGACACTAACGGAACGTATATTTTGCGCTCAAAAGGGTGGGATGCCAGCGTAAGCTACGCGTCGGCCTCAGGTGCCGCCGACGAGCAGGTCATTTATCAGAATTGCTCCAGCCGCTAAGGGCGGATCAGGCGTTCGCCTCGCGGATTTTGTCTGCAGCGTCTTTGTTGTAGCCAACACCGTTTTCGTCAAATAGCGTGTCCAGCTCACCCGACAGAGTCATCTCGGTAATGATATCGCAGCCACCGACAAATTCGCCTTTGACATATAGCTGAGGGACAGTCGGCCAGTCGGAGTAATCCTTGATGCCCTGACGCACAGCCTCATCAGCCAGAACGTTCACATCGGCATAGTCGACGCCCATATAGTTCAGCACACCTGCCACACGGGATGAGAAACCGCACTGAGGCATCTCCTTCGTGCCTTTCATATACAGCACAACGTCATTGGCTTTGACGGTTTCGTCGATCTGGGTTTTCACGTCGGTCATTTCGCGTTTCCTTTGCTCTTCGGCATCATCGCTTTGGCGTAGTCTTGTGGGTCTTTGGGCATATGGGTCTGCGACGAACTAATTGCACCATCATGTGAATTGTAAGAGGAATGCAACAGATGCTGTCCGCGTCCGGGCGGCGATCCTCGCCTCGTCTTGTGTCTGGTCTTTGAATGGCTCCACGCTAACAGCGCAATGAGCAAAACAAAGACGGAGACCGCAATTGAGACTACAATCGCATGCTCCATTTTACTCCGGCACTTTTGTAGTCAAGGCCAGTGCGTGCAGCTCCCCATCCGGGCCGTCCATTTTGCCTTTCAAGGCCGCGTAAACGGCCCGTTGCTGTTGCACCCGGTTTTTGCCCCGAAAGCTTTCATCCACGATCATGGCGGACATATGCACGCCATCGCTGCCGCCGACCTGAATTTCCGCATTCGGAAAGCTCTCGCGCAGCAGGGTTTCAATTTCGTGGGCGCTCATCGGCATGTAGGTTACTCCTGAAAGTCTTTCCCAAGATGTAGAGCGATGGGCGGGGGCGTGCAAGATGGCACGGATCGCCTAGGACGCCAAATCCTGCGCCACGAAAGCGCAGGAGTGCATTAGGCTGGTTCGCGTTGCTCGCGTGTGATCAGGCGACGGCTGCCGCAAAGCTGCTGCGGAATGTGTCCTGCAGGTCGGTTAAAGCTGCTTCGGAACCGCCGATCTTCACAGCGTCGCCTGCGAAGCGGCCAACCGAGACCAGCGGAACACCGGCCTGCCCGGCGGCAATCATCAGCGCCTCTGCCTGATCAAAGTTGCAAGCCACCAGATAACGGGCCTGATCTTCGCCAAACAGGAATTCGGTCGGGGCCTCATCGAGATGCACACCAACGCCAGCGGCCTCGGCCAATTCGAACGCCGCCAATGCAAGGCCGCCATCACCCAGATCGGTGCAGGCTTTGATCAATTCGCGGTTGGCGCGAATGAAGTCGCCATTGCGCTTTTCCGCATCCAGATCGACATGAGGTGCGTCGCCATCTTCACGGTTGAACACCTCGGCCAGCAGGGCAGATTGGCCCAGATGGCCTAGGGTTTCGCCAATCACCAGTGCCACATGGCCCTCACGAACCTCGTTGCCGATGATCTCATCGCTGTGGCTGAGCAAGCCAACCGCACCAATGGTCGGGGTAGGCAGGATCGCCTGTCCATCGGTCTCATTGTACAGCGAGACGTTCCCCGACACGATCGGCATATCCAGCGCGCCAACGGCTGCACCGATGCCTTGAATGGCACCGACGAACTGGCCCATGATCTCGGGCTTTTCGGGGTTTCCGAAGTTCAGGTTGTCTGTTGTGGCTAGCGGTTTAGCGCCAACGGCGGTCAGGTTTCGGTAGGCCTCGGCCACAGCTTGCTTGCCGCCTTCGACCGGGTTGGCGCGGACATAGCGCGGGGTTACATCGCTAGTGAATGCCAGCACCTTGTCGGTTCCGTGGACGCGCACCATGCCTGCACCCAGCCCGGGTGTGCGCGTGCTGTCGGCCATGACCATAGTGTCGTACTGTTCGTAAACCCATTGCTTGCCTGCGTAATTGGGCGAGGCGAGCAGGGCGCGCAGCCCGTCGATGGGGTCGATCTGAGGGACTTCGGCCAGTTCCTCAGCCTCGGGTGTCGCAACCCACGGGCGGTCATATACCGGCGCGGTGGAGGAGAGTTTCGACAGCACCAGATCAGCTTTGACCTCACCATTATGCATGATCAGGAAGCGGTCTTCGGCGATGGTTTCGCCGACGATGGCGAAATCCAGATCCCATTTCTCGAACACAGCGCGGGCCTCGGCCTCAAGCTCGGGCTTGAGGACCATCAGCATGCGTTCCTGAGACTCGGACAGCATCATTTCGTACGCCGTCATGTTTTCTTCACGTTGGGGGACGTTTTCCAGATCAAGGCGCACGCCCAGACCGCCCTTGTCACCCATCTCAACGGCGGAACAGGTCAGGCCAGCCGCCCCCATGTCCTGAATCGAAATCACGGCACCGGTTTGCATCAGCTCCAGCGTGGCTTCCATCAGGCGTTTTTCGGTGAAGGGGTCGCCGACCTGGACGGTGGGGCGTTTTTCTTCGATGGTGACGTCGAATTCGGCTGAGGCCATGGTCGCGCCGCCAACACCATCGCGCCCGGTTTTCGCGCCAAGATAGACGACAGGCATGCCGACTCCCGAGGCGGCGGAGTAGAAAATCTTATCGCTATCGGCGAGGCCGGCCGCGAAGGCATTCACAAGGCAATTGCCGTTATAGGCCGGGTGGAAACGCACCTCGCCACCCACGCAAGGCACGCCGAAGCAGTTGCCATAGCCACCGATGCCTTCGACCACGCCGTTGACCAACTGGCGGGTCTTGTGGTGGCTTGGCTCGCCAAAGGACAGGGCATTCATCGACGCAATCGGACGGGCGCCCATGGTAAAGACGTCGCGCAGAATGCCGCCAACGCCGGTCGCCGCGCCCTGATAGGGTTCGATGTAGGATGGGTGGTTGTGGCTTTCCATTTTGAAGACCACAGCCTGACCGTCACCAATGTCAACCACACCAGCATTTTCCCCCGGTCCGCAGATGACCTGAGGGCCCTCGGTCGGAAGAGTACGCAGCCATTTCTTGGACGACTTGTAGGAACAATGCTCGTTCCACATGGCAGAAAAGATGCCCAGCTCGGTGAAGGTCGGCTCACGCCCGATGATCTCTAGGATCATGTCGTATTCCTCGGGCTTAAGCCCGTGTGCGGCAATCAAATCCGGTGTGATGGCTGGCTCTTGCATCCTGTATCCGTCCCCGAGATGGCAATGTTTGGCGCCTTTTAGGGGAAGCAGCCGCCGGGGGGAAGAGGAAAGGCGGCTCTGCCAATTGAGGCAGGGTTTTGAGTGTGTGTGTGCGATGTCTGCTGAAAAAAGGGGCCGCCTCATGGCGACCCCGTGTTTGATCTTTGGATCACAGAATGATCTGCAGCTTATTTGGGCTGATCTTTCTGTTGTTGGGCCTGCTGAGCAACAGCTCCTGCCGCTGCGCCAATAGCAGTCTTTTGCTCGCCAGACAGGTCATCATTGTCATCCAGCCCGGGGATCGCAACGCGTACCTCGCGGCGGGCAAAGTCGATACCGTTTTCCTTGAAAGATGCCTTGACCCGGTTGAAAATCTCCTTGCGCAGTGTGAACTGCTTGCCCGGCTTGGCCATGAACTTGCCGCGGATGATCATGCCGACGTCGTCAAAATCAAAGACGCCTTGCGACTTGAAGGGTTGCAGGAAGCCATCCTTGTGGGTCTCGTCTTCCATCATCTCGGCGCCGATCTTCTTGAAGATCTTCTTAACCTTGTTGGGATCGGTGTCGAAAGGCACGGTGAATTTCAGCTTCATGATGACCCAGTCGCGGCTGTAGTTGGTCAGTTTCTGAATCTCACCATAGGGAATAGTGTGTACCGGCCCGCGGTGGTGGCGCAGCTGCATCGAGCGGATCGAGATTTTCTCGACCGTACCCGTGGTGCCACCAACGTCGACATACTCACCCACACGGAAAGCGTCGTCGATCAGGAAGAAAATCCCGCCGACGATGTCGGAAACCAATTTCTGAGCGCCGAAACCAATGGCGAGGCCCAAGATTCCAGCACCGGCCAGAAGCGGGGTGATATCCAGCCCAAGGGCCCCGAGTGCCAGAAGGGCGAAAATGACTGCAATTGCAACCTGTGCCGTCACGCGCAGCAGTGGCAGAACGGTCGCCAATCGAGAGCCACCTGCGCCGCCACCTTCACCGGCCTCTTCATCAGGGCTCTGCTCGGATGCGGTCATCTCTTTCGCTAAGCGGCGGTTGATCCAAAGCGAGACAACCTCGTTCAAGATGTAGCCTACCGCGATGATAATGAAGAACTGGATGACGCGACTGCCTTCTTCCCCACCGCCACCAGCGATTTCGCTGAGGTTCAGGTTCCAGGCGCGGGCGATCATTAGGATCACGAAAATTACTGCCACAACTCGACCAATCCGAATGTAGCTGCGCTTCGTAGATTTATACGCTTGTTCCGCTACAGGCCCATCGCCTAGCATTGGTGGTTGAAGGTGGCGGACCAAACCCCTGATCAATGTGTCGAGCGCCGGAGCGATCAACAACCAGAACATGGTCGTGAAATGAGCACCTTGCAGCAAGATAACTCGGATCGCCGGATCGCGCTGAGCAGCAAGGAATTCCACCAGAAGCCAAATCACCGCCGATACACCAATTGCGAAGTAAGGGTAGTAGTGGGCGATTTCCTGGTCAAACTTGGTGTGATCAGGGTCAGTACCCAGCATCATCTGAGATAAGCCTTCGCGCGCTTTCCATGCGATCAAACCAATGTAGATGTGGATGCCTGCATTGAGCCAGAAACCGATACGTGTTTCACCACCTGTTACTCCGTTCAGGCCGTTGAAATGCAGCAGGAACAAGGTAAAGCCCACGAGGATCAGAAGGCCAATCAAATTGCGATGCAAGTATTTCGCCCAATGGTCGTCGATATTGACCAGCCGGAATTCCGCTTTGTTTGGCGCAAGAACGAACCGCGATGCCGCGGCGCCAAGGCGTGGAACCCAGATCAAATAGAATACAAACGGCGCGGCGTAGGTTATTTGCTCGGTCGTCAGAAGCCCGCGACCAACGGCCCGAATGACGACATAAAAGACAACGAGCCCGGCGATCTCCTTGCAGAACCGGACAAAGAGATAACTTACCGCTCCCCTAAGATCGTTCTCATCCGCAACTTCTGCATTGGGTTGCCACTTTCTCGTGAGCAGGCCGAACAGTTTTTCAGCCACGAACCCGACAACCAGAACGCTGACGACGAGAGCGATCAATAGTAGAGCACCATTGCCGCCGAACTTTTTGATAAAATTCTCGACGGCGTGGGCTTGGGCGCTGAACAAATTCGGAATCGTGACAATAACATGAGTCCAAGACGCGACCATTTCGGCCCAAATCTCGTTGATTTCGGTGATCGGGTCATCTCGCTCTTCAGCGTCGGCTGCGTTTTTCTCAGCAACGGCGTCTAGACGTTCGAGTAGGATCGACCTGACTTGGTCATCTGACATGCGCGCAACAAGATCATCCACTTGTTCCGGCGTAAGGTCTTCCGGAATTGTCACGCTGGTCGACGTGTCGCTCGAAGTGGTCCCTGCTACCTGCGCATGAAGCGGCAGGGTTAGGAACATGACAGATACCAGCGCCAAAATCAGGCGAAGTGGGTGGAGCATGAATTATCCCTCGATCTTAGAAATTCGATCATTTTTCCGTGATCTTAGAGCGCACCCGCCTGTTTTCCCAGACTTATTCGCGCGTTGAGGGATGCAATTGGCGGAAAACCAAAAAAAAGGCCGAGCACTAAGCTCGGCCGTAGTCCAACAGGGAGGTATGAAGATGATGAGCGTTTCAGCATCACCGCCTTCGAGAGTTCATTTAGGTGGCAGTTTGTGAACGTTCAAGGAATAACGGCCTGTAGATTGGTCATGTCCGATATGCTGTCAGTGCATATCTAAAGTTTACCCATTCTTTTCATTTGCTTACGCTGCTCAATGATCTCATCTTGAACAAAATCACGGAATGCTGCGACGCGTTTGGAATGCCGCAATTCTTCCGGATATGCCAAATAGACGGGGACATCAGCAGTTTCGATATCGGACAGAACCGGCAGCAAATGCGGGAAGTCCTGGGTCACGTAATCAGGTAGAACGCCAATTCCCAGATTGTGCAAAACCCCCTGAAGCACACCAAAGTAGTTGTTCACAGTCAAAAGTGACCTCGGATTGTAGGTCATCAGGTGCTGCACCATCGAGGCACTTGCACCCACCTGGGGGGCCGCGGGTGTTTGACAGATCAGGCGATGATCCTTGATGTCCTCCAGCGCATTCAACATCCCGCCATGTGTTTCGATGTATTCCTGTGTTGCATACAGCATCATCTGAACGGTCATAAGGCGTTTGCGTACCAGATCAGCTTGGCTGGGCTCTTTCATGCGAATGGCAACGTCCGCTTCGCGCATGGGCAAGTCCAGTACACGTTCTTCCAACATGAGGTCGATGTTCAGATCGGGGTATTCCTCATAAAGCTTGGGTAGGCGCGGGGCGAGCCACAATGTGCCAAAGCCAAAGGTCGTGGTGACGCGCAAAACGCCAAAAACTTCTTCTTCGCTGTCGCGGATACGGGCAGCTGCTGTATCAAGACGTTTGGACATGGCCGAGGTGGCGTCGAACAGCAACTCACCCTGTTCGGTCAGGATCAGGCCGCGGGCATGGCGGTGAAACAGGGTTGCGTCGAGTGATTCTTCCAAAGCGCGGATTTGTCGGCTCACGGCGGATTGAGACAAATTGAGCTTGTCGCCCGCATGGGTCAGGCTGCCCGCGTCCGCAACTGCGTGAAATATTCTAAGCTTGTCCCAATCCATCGCCGCAACTTTCGTTATCCTCGGGAAGACCTATATGAAATAGGTAACAAGTTCCACAAACAAACCACGAAATGCTTAGGTTTCAGTGGATAAACTCTATACAGGTCAGCAATTGTGACCTAATATGCGCGAAGATAAAGCACACTGATCTGACGAAGGGAGACGTCTGATGAGTCAGCCACAGATTTCGCTGAATGACCGGTTTGATCTTGAGAAATCACCTGTTCTTTTGAACGGGACGCAGGCGCTTGTGCGGCTGATGTTGATGCAGAAGGCACGCGACCAGCATACGGGCCTAAATACAGCGGGTCTGGTGACAGGGTATCGTGGTTCGCCGCTCGGGGCGGTCGATCAGCAGATGATGCGCGCTCAAAAATATCTGACCCAGAGCGATGTAACTTTTCAATTCGGATTGAACGAGGATCTGGCCGCGACTGCGCTATGGGGCAGTCAGCAGGCGGGTCTGCGTGGCGATGGCAAATACGATGGGGTTTTTGGCCTTTGGTATGGCAAGGGTCCGGGCGTTGATCGGTCCGGCGACGTGATGCGCCATGCGAATATGGCGGGCACTGCACAGCATGGCGGTGTGCTGATGGCCATGGGCGACGACCACACGGGCGAAAGCTCGACCGTGTTGCACCAATCGGAATGGTCTCTGGTCGATATGTATATGCCGGTGGTCAGCCCGGCAGGCGTTCAGGAAATACTGGATTACGGCATCTATGGCTTTGCGCTTAGTCGCTTTGCCGGTGTCTGGGTCGGGTTGAAGACCATGAAAGACACGATCGAGGTCACCTCGGTTGTGGATGGCAGGCCGGATCGGATGCAACTGGTGATGCCTGAATTTGATATGCCGGAGGGTGGGTTGAACATCCGGCTGGGCGATACACCGCATCTGCAAGAGGCGCGGGTCATTGATTACAAACGCTTTGCGGCCGAGATGTTCTGCAGGGCCAACAAGCTGGACAAACGGGTTTGGGGCAAACCAGGTGCCAAGGTCGGGTTCGTCGCGGCAGGCAAAAACTGGCTGGACCTGACCCATGCGCTGTCGCTGTTGAATATCGACGAAGCCGAAGCAGAGCGTCTGGGCATCACGACCTACAAGATCGGTCAAACCTTCCCACTGGATATGACCAGTTTTCATGAATGGGCCGAGGGGCTGGACCTGATTGTGATCGTTGAAGAAAAACGAAAACTTATCGAGGTTCAGGTCAAAGAGGCCATCTTTGACGATCGGCGTGGTCGTCGGGTCTATGGCTGGTACAAAGGCGGTGCGGGCGCGCTGCATCGTGAAGAGTTGTTCCCGACCCGCGATGCGCTTGATCCTATCATGATTGCCGAGAAGCTGGGCGAGATTCTGATCGAAGAAGGCCGCGACACAGACGGGGTGCGCGCCGGTCTGTCAAAACTGTCCGAGGCGCGCCGAGCCGACAATGCACAGGAAATCGCAACGCGCCTGCCGTATTTCTGTTCGGGCTGTCCGCATAACAGCTCGACCAAAGTACCCGAAGGCAGCCGCGCCTATGCGGGCATTGGCTGTCACTATATGGTGCAGTGGATGGACCGCGAGACGACCGGTTTCACCCAGATGGGGGGTGAGGGCGCGAACTGGATCGGTGAGGCACCGTTTTCGACCACCAAACACGTGTTCCAGAACCTGGGCGATGGGACGTATAACCATTCGGGCGTCCAGGCGATCCGCGCGGCGCTGTCAGCGGGGACCAACATGACGTTCAAGATCCTGTTCAACGACGCGGTCGCTATGACCGGTGGGCAGGGGAACGAAGGTGATCTGACCGCCGAACGGATCGTCGCTGAGGTAAAGGCCATGGGCGTTCAGCATGTCGCACTAGTCTATGACGAAAAGGAAGACGTGAACCTGAGCGCGTTGCCTGCGAGCGTGGAAAGCTTTGAACGCGCAGAGTTGATGAAGGTTCAAGACCGGTTCCGCGAGATCGAAGGTGTCTCGGTCATCGTCTATGTCCAGACCTGTGCTGCCGAGAAACGTCGCAGGCGGAAGCGAGGCGAATTCCCAGACCCGGACAAGCGCGTGTTCATCAACACCGATATCTGTGAGGGCTGCGGCGATTGCGGGGTGCAATCCAACTGCGTTTCAATCGTACCGAAAGAGACCGAACTTGGCCGCAAACGTGCGATTGACCAATCCAGCTGTAACAAGGACTTCTCGTGCTTGAACGGGTTTTGCCCGTCTTTCGTGACGCTGCAAGGTGCGAAAATCCGAAAAGAAGCCACGAAGCAACTTGATCTACCTGATCTGCCTATGCCTGATCTGCCCGAGATCGACGGCACGCATAATGTCGTCATCACTGGTGTTGGCGGCACGGGTGTTGTCACGCTTGGGGCCGTCCTGGCGCAGGCTGCGCAAATCGACGGTAGAGGCGCCGGCATGATGGAGATGGCCGGTCTTGCCCAGAAAGGCGGCGCTGTGCATATCCATTGCCGTCTGGCCAACAGGCCCGAGGATATCAGTGCCATTCGTGTGGCCACTGGTGAGGCGCATGCGCTGATTGGCGGCGATCTAGTTGTCTCTGCCGGGGCCAAGACTTTGGGCCTGACACGGACGGGTCAAACCGGCGCCGTAGTGAACAATCACGAAACGGTGACAGGTGATTTCACCCGCGATACCGAGTTCCGTATCCCCAGCGATCAGTTGGAACTGGCGTTGCAGGCACGTCTGAAGGATGGGGTGAGCCTGTTTGACGCGACCGATCTGGCCAAAACCGTCATGGGGGATTCGATCTACTCAAATATGATGGTGTTCGGGGCCGCTTGGCAGCGGGGCATCTTGCCGGTTAGCCATTCGGCAATCTTGGCTGCGATCGAACTGAACGGCACAGCGGTCGAACGGAACAAACGCGCCTTTGATATCGGCCGTTGGGCGGTTCTGTTTCCGGCTGATGTTCAATCGATCCTGTCTCGGTCTGTTGCTGAGATGCCAAAGACTCTGGATCAAATGATCGATTTCAGGGCCCAGCATCTGACCGATTATCAATCGGCTCGTCTGGCTAAACGCTACCGCAAGCTGGTCGATGACATTCAGGATGAAACGGTGCGTGAAGCCGTTGCAAAAGGCTATCACAAGCTGTTGTCCTACAAGGATGAGTACGAAGTCGCGCGGTTGCTGCTGAGCAGTCGCGACAAGGCCACGGCAGAGTTTGACGGCGATTTCAAAATGACCTTCCACCTGGCGCCTCCAATCCTAGGCGGGACGGATGGCACTGGCAGACCCCGCAAACGTGCCTTCGGCGAATGGATGATGGGGCCATTGAAATTGTTGGCGCGGATGAAAACGCTGCGCGGCACGCCGCTGGATATCTTTGGCTACACAGCTGAACGACGGATGGAGCGTGCGCTGATCAAGCAATATGAAAGTGACATGAAACAGGTTCTGCCTCTGCTATCGCAGGACACGCACGACGCCATTGCAGCCTTGGCGCGTTTACCGCTGGAAATCCGAGGTTTCGGCCCTGTTTTGCTGGAAAATGAGGCCAAAGCTGCAAAACGACGTGAAGAATTGCTGGCAAGCATCCGCAGCGGAGGCCCCGAATTGCGCGCTGCGGCGGAATGAGGCGTCACAAATCTGTCACAAGAGCTAGGCAAAAGTGTCGCCTAATTTATAATGCAGGCGAAATACCGGAGATATTAGATGCCCTCGCGCCGTCATGCTGTTCGTGACATTTCTTATGCCCATTCTGCCGAAACCAAGGGTGGCCGGATGGTTATCAAGCTTATGGAAAACACGACTGGTCGGATCCGTCTGATCAAACGTGCGGATGGGTATGAAAAAGACGTCGCCAGTGGGCGTGACTTCTGGGCCGTCATGGTTGAACGCTATGGTCTGACACTGGATGTCGTTGGCGGGGCGCTGTCGAACATCCCAAAAGACGGTCCACTAATCCTGATTGCAAACCATCCCTATGGCATCCTGGATGGGTTGATGATGGGGCACATGCTGTCCGAGATGCGTGGGGATTTTCGCATCCTAGCGCATCGCGTGTTCCGTAAGGCGGAAGAGCTGAACCGAATTATCCTGCCGATCTCGTTCGACGAGACGAAAGAGGCGATGAAGCTGAACCTCGAAACCCGCAAAACTGCGCTGAACTATCTGAGCGATGGCGGGGCGATAGGCATTTTCCCGGGCGGAACAGTGAGCACGGCAGTCAACCCGTTCGCCTATCCGATGGATCCGGGTTGGCGAGGGTTCACCGCGCGGATGGTGGCCAAATCAAATGCGACCGTAGTGCCGGTATTCTTTGACGGCCACACCTCGCGCCTGTTCCAGATCGCCAGTCATTTGCACAACACATTGCGCATGGGGCTTTTGATCAAAGAGTTCAAGAAACGCGTCGATACCCCGGTAAAAGTAGTGATTGGCGACCCCATCGGGCGTGACGTTCTGGACCCACTTGGCAAGGATACGCGCAAGATGATGGATTTCCTGCGCAAAGCCACGTATGAGCTGTCTCCGAAGCCGTTGAAGTCTTATGACTACGGCTATGAATTCGAGGAACGGCATCGCGCCTGAAGGGGCAAATGGCAGTAGGCATCTTTGATTCCGGTTTGGGCGGTCTGACCGTCCTGAACGCCGCGCAGAAACACCTGCCGGACGTTGATTTCTTGTATTATGCGGACAGTGCGCATGCACCCTACGGCGTGCGCGATTCCGACGATATCTATCAGCTGACCCGTAAGGCCGTGCACGACCTGTGGGATCGCGGCTGCAATCTTGTGATTCTGGCCTGCAACACCGCAAGTGCGGCGGCGCTGCGGCGGATGCAGGAGGCCGGTGTGCCCGAGGGCAAGCGGGTTCTGGGCGTCTTTGTGCCCCTGATCGAGGCGCTGACAGAACGGCAGTGGGGCGACAACTCACCCCCGCGGGAAGTGGCGGTTAAGCATGTGGCGCTGTTTGCCACGCCTGCAACCGTGTCCAGCCGCGCGTTTCAACGGGAACTGGCGTTCAGGGCGATTGGTGTCGATGTCGAAGCACAGGCCTGCGGTGGCGTGGTCGATGCCATTGAAGACGGCGATTTGATTCTGGCCGAAGCGCTGGTGCGCAGCCATGTGGATGCGTTGAAACGCAAGATGCCAGACCCTCAGGCCGCTATTCTGGGCTGTACACACTATCCCTTGATGGCCGAAACCTTTCAGGCGGCTTTGGGCCCGGATGTGCAAGTGTTCAGCCAGGGTGATCTGGTTGCCGAAAGCCTGGCGGACTATCTGCAGCGCCACCCGAATATGCTGGGCGAGGGCGCTGGCGGGTTCCTGACCACGGGTAAGCCGGGTTTTGTCAGCGACCGTGCGACCCAGTTCCTCCGACGACAAATCACGTTCGAGGCGGCCTGACCTAGGTCAAGGCGCATCCTTTCCGAAATTCTGAATATAAAGACCGTCACATCGGCGGTCACATCCCGTGACACATGAAAAGAAGAGGTCTGATATGACCCACAAAATCGCAATTCTGGGTGCCTCTGGATATACCGGCGCTGAACTGGTGCGGCTGATTGCCGAGCACCCGAATATGGACATCGTTGCCCTGGCCGCCGAGCGTAAGGCCGGGCTGTCAATGGCGCAGGTTTTTCCGCATCTGCGCCATATGGACCTGCCGGATCTGTGCAAAATCTCGGAAATCGATTTCTCGCAGATCGATCTGTGTTTCTGCGCCTTGCCACATAAGACCAGTCAGGAAGTCATCCGGGATTTGCCAAATGACCTTAAAATCATCGATCTATCTGCGGATTTCCGGCTGCAGGACCCGGATGAATACGAGAAATGGTATGGCAACCCGCATAGCGCGTTGGAACAGCAGGAAGAGGCTGTTTACGGCCTGACTGAATTCTACCGAGACGACATTCGCACAGCGCGGCTGGTCGCTGGCACGGGTTGCAACGCGGCAACCGGGCAATATGTGCTGCGGCCGCTGATCAGCGCCGAAGTGATTGATCTGGACGATATCGTTCTGGACCTGAAATGCGCAGTGTCCGGGGCAGGGCGGTCGCTTAAGGAAAACCTGTTGCATGCTGAGTTGAGCGAGGGCGCAAATGCCTATGCTGTCGGAGGCACGCATCGGCATCTGGGGGAGTTCGATCAGGAGTTTTCCAGGCTTGCTGGCCGGACCGTGCATATACAGTTTACACCCCACCTGATCCCGGCCAATCGGGGTATTCTTGCGACCAGCTACGTGAAGGGCGATCCGCAAAGCGTCTATGAAACGCTTTTTAAGGCATATGCGGACGAGCCTTTCATCGAAGTGCTGCCAATGGGCGAGGCCCCATCGACCCACCATGTGCGCGGCTCGAACTTTTGCCATATCGGAGTAGTTGCGGATCGGATTGAGCGGCGCGCGATCGTTGTTGCGGCGCTGGATAATCTGACAAAAGGTAGCAGCGGTCAGGCCTTGCAGAACGCCAATCTGATGTTAGGTGAGGACGAAACCAAAGGCCTGATGATGGCCCCGCTTTTCCCGTGAGGACGGTATGAAATCGCTCAAGAAACGTCGTCGGATACAGGTTATTCTGGTCGCGGTGGTTGCTTTGGCGGCCTCAACGGCGTTGATTGGGTGGGCCTTGCAGGATGGGATCAATTTCTTCCGGTCGCCAAGCGAAGTGATAGCCGAGCCGCCGGAGCCTACGGAAGTTTTCCGGATTGGTGGCCTAGTCGCGGAAGGCTCGATCCAGCGTGGGCAGGGCGAGACTGTGCGCTTTGTCGTCACCGATGGTGGTGAAAGCGTGCCGGTGGCCTTTACCGGTGTATTGCCCGATCTGTTTTCGGAAAACCAGGGGATGGTTGGGACCGGGCGTTACGTGAACGGTGTGTTTGAAGCGACTGAAATCCTGGCCAAACATGACGAGACCTATATGCCGAAAGAAGTGATGGACGCGCTGAAAGAACAAGGCGTTTATCAAGAGCCCAGCGACAGTTGAACGCAGCGCTGCTGCGTGCCTCCGGCAGAGGTATTTTGAAACAGAAGAACAAGGGGCGTTGCGCGCGAAGGGCGGGCAGCGCCCTGTGTCGTTTGAGGATATTAAGCTTACTGCCGGACCGTTTCACCTGACAGAGCATTCGGGGGACGACATGCAGACGGTTCGGGATATAGCGACAGAGATTATGGCGCGCGAAGGTGGATTTGTGCATGATCCGGATGATCCCGGTGGTGCGACGAATTTTGGTGTGACCATTCACACCCTGCGGCGGCTGGGACTTGATCTGACAGGTGACGGTCGGATTGACACGAGCGATGTGCGCGCGCTGAGCAAGCGGCAGGCGATTGACATTTTTGTGCGGCATTACTTTGAAAAACCTCGGATTTCAGAGTTGCCCGTGGTACTGCACGCGTCGGTTTTTGACATGTATGTGAATGCGGGCAGCCAGGCCGTGAAAATCCTGCAGCGTTTGTTGCGCGAGATGGGGTTTGACGTCGCAGTGGACGGCGTGATCGGTCCGAAGACAACGCGCGCCTGCGCGCAGGCGGCCCTGCCGGGGGAATTAGCCTTGCGCGATGCATATGGGGTGGCGCGACGGAACTACTATTTTCGCTTGGCCGATCGCAGGCCTGCCTCGCGCAAATATGCGCGCAGCCGTTCAGGCGGCAAAGGGGGCTGGATCAAACGGGCGGAGGAGTTTTTGTCTCCAAAATACCACCTGAGCGACGCGCAGTTTCAGGAAAGGGTCGCAGCATGGGGCTGATATCGGGCATTCTGGGTTTTCTGTTTGGTGGCGGGCGCAATGTTGTGCGTGAAACGGCAGAGGTTTTTCGGGAAAACGCCGAAGAGGGTGCGCAACGGGCATTGACGGTTCAAAGCCAGGCGATGGCGCAGTTCGGGGCAGAGTTTCAGGTGCCGCGTAAGGGCAGTTTTGACCGATTTATGGATGGTTTGAACCGTTTGCCCCGCCCAGCGCTGGCTTTGGGGACGTTGGGCTTGTTCGTGGCTGCGATGATCGATCCCTTGTGGTTTGCGGCCCGGATGCAGGGCATTGCACTGGTGCCGGAACCGCTTTGGTGGCTTTTGGGTGTGATCGTCTCGTTTTATTTCGGCGCGCGCCATCAGGCCAAGGCGCAGGAGTTGCAGCGCGAGATTTCGGATACAATGACGCGTGCACCCAAGGTGTTGGCCAATTTGCGTAGCTTGGCGCAAATGCGCAGTGACAGCCCCGGCATTGCCGATCCGGGCCCGGATGCGGGTTTGCAGATTGAGGTCGCACAAGCGGACGACAATCCGGCCCTGACCGAATGGAAACGGCTGAGACACGCCTGAGCCGCGACACTATGTTCGGAAGAAATGGGCGAAAGTGATTGGCGCGCCACGTACCTGAGGGATATATCCTGAGCCATGATTACAGAGCTTGGTCACTTCGCCCTCATCCTCGCCTTTATGATTGCCATCGTTCAAAGCGTGGTCCCCCTGATCGGGGCCGCGAAACGCTGGACCGGATGGATGGTCTTTGCCGAACCTGCGGCGATCTCCCAATTTTTGCTGACGGCGTTTTCCTTTGGGGCACTGGTCTGGGCATTCACAACCTCGGACTTCTCGCTTCGGATCGTGGTGGAAAACAGCCATTCGGCAAAACCGATGATCTATAAGATCAGCGGAACCTGGGGCAACCACGAAGGATCTATGCTGTTATGGGTTCTGATCGTGACCTTGTTCGGGGCCATGGCGGCACTGTTTGGCGGCGGGCTGCCACCCACCTTGAAAGCGCGTGTTCTGGCGGTTCAATCGGCCGTCGCCGTGGCTTTTTTTGCGTTTATTCTGTTTACGTCGAACCCATTTGATCGGCTGGCAATTGCGCCATTTGATGGGCGCGATCTCAATCCCTTGTTGCAGGACCCCGGCTTGGCGTTTCACCCGCCGTTTCTGTATCTGGGCTATGTAGGCCTGAGCATGTCGTTCAGTTTTGCCGTTGCAGCACTGATCGAAGGTCGGGTCGATGCGGCCTGGGGTCGGTGGGTGCGGCCGTGGACACTGGCGGCCTGGGTGTTTCTGACGATTGGTATCGCACTTGGGTCCTGGTGGGCCTATTACGAGCTTGGCTGGGGCGGGTTCTGGTTCTGGGACCCGGTTGAAAACGCCTCGTTCATGCCCTGGTTGCTGGCGGCAGCATTGTTGCATTCGGCCATCGTTGTTGAAAAACGTGAGGCGTTGAAAAGCTGGACCATTCTTCTGGCGATCATCGCCTTCGGATTCTCGCTGATCGGAACATTCATTGTCCGCTCGGGGCTTCTGACATCAGTCCACGCCTTTGCCACCGACCCGGAGCGGGGTGTGTTCATTCTGATGATTCTGGTCTTTTTCACCGGCGGTGCGCTAACCCTGTTCGCGGCACGCGCCCAGACGATGGAGGCCAAGGGTGTGTTTGGCGTCGTCAGCCGCGAAAGCGCGCTGGTGGTAAACAATGTCCTGCTGGCGGTCAGCTGTTTCGTGGTCTTCGTGGGAACGATGTGGCCGATGGTGGCCGAGATGATGTTTGACCGGACGCTCTCGGTTGGGCCGCCGTTTTTCAACTTTGCCTTCACTCCCTTCATGGTGCTGCTGGGGTTAGTTCTGCCAATCGGTGCATTGCTGCCGTGGAAGCGCGGCAGACTTGGAAAAACCGCATGGTCTTTGCGCTATGCGTTTCTGCTGGCGCTGGCTTTGGCGCTTTTGGTGTGGGCCATGCAGACGGGGCGTAGCGCACTGGGGCCAGTGGGGCTGTTTCTTGGGGTCTGGATCACCTGCGGCGCAATCATCGATCTTTGGAGCAGAACAGGCCGAAAGGGCAGCCTCGGGCGCTTGTTCCGATTGCCCGGTGCGGATTGGGGCAAGGCGATTGCCCATACCGGTTTGGGTGTCACGATCTTTGCGATTGCTGGCCTGACCGCGTGGGAGGTTGAAGACATCCGTGTTGCCCAGCCCGGAGCACCTTTTGAAGTTGGACAGTTCACCCTGACGCTGGAAGATGTGCGGCGTGTTCAAGGGCCGAACTATTTCTCGACCATGGCCGATATCTCGGTCGAGACAAACGGTCGGTCCTTGGGAATGCTGCATCCTGAAAAGCGGGATTATCCGGTTGCACGTATGCCCACGACCGAAGCCGCGATTGACTATCGCATTTGGCGAGACCTCTATGTGGTGATCGGTGACCAACAGGCCGATGGGGGTTGGGTCGTGCGGACCTATATCAAACCTTTCGCCAACTGGATTTGGGCAGGATGTATCCTGATGGCCTTTGGGGGCGTTTTCAGCCTGTGCGATCGACGCTTTCGGGTGGCTGCTGGCGCACGCAAAACGCCTGCGTCCGGGGTGCCTGCGGAATGAAACGCCTGATCCTGATCCTAATGCTGTGGGTTGCCCCGGCATATGCTGTGCAGCCTGATGAAGTTCTTGAAGATCCGGTGCTTGAGCAGCGGGCCCGTGATCTGAGCGCCGAATTGCGGTGTCTGGTCTGCCGGAACGAAAGCATTGATGAAAGCAACGCGGATCTGGCTCGCGATCTGCGTCTTTTGGTCCGCGAGCGTCTGGTTGCCGGAGATACTGACGAAGAAGCGATGGCCTTTATCGTCGACCGATATGGTGAATATGTGCTTCTTAGGCCGCAAATTTCAGGCGCCAACCTAGTGCTGTGGCTTGCAGGGCCGTTCATGTTGTTGGCTGCAGCGGGCATGGGATGGGCGTTTGTCCGCAATCGGTCAATGGCTCAAGCAGTTGAGGCTGATGATACGCTCAGCGATGAAGAAAAAGAGCGGCTGCGCAAGATTCTCGACGGCTGACGTTCGGTTCCACTTTCCCTTGTTGTTCGAATAGGTCAGGGTTCGCAAAACCTGGCGCGAGGGGAGGCTTTACATGAATTACGAAACAATCCTGTTGGATATCACTGACGGTCTGGCCGTTCTGACATTCAACCGCCCGGATAAAATGAACGCACTGACCACTCAGATGCGGGCAGAGATCACCCATGCGATGAAAGAGGCTGCTCGCAATGCGCGCTGCGTGGTGCTGACAGGGGCTGGACCGGCTTTTTGCTCGGGTCAGGATCTTGGCGACGCCTCATCAACCGGAAAAATCGACCTAGAACGGTCCTTGCGCGACGAATATGAGCCGATGCTCGAGTCGATCCACGATTGCCCGGTGCCAACCATTGCAGCAGTAAACGGCGCGGCTGCAGGGGCAGGGGCGAACCTTGCTTTGTGCGCCGATGTGGTGATCGCAAGTGAAAGCGCATACTTCCTGCAGGCCTTTGCCCGGATCGGTCTGTTGCCTGATGCTGGTGGCACCTGGTTCATGCCGCGCCAGATGGGTTTGGCCAAAGCTATGGGCGCAGCACTTTTTGCCGAAAAGATCAGTGCCCGTCAGGCCGATGATTGGGGCCTGATCTGGGAAGCGGTTGCCGATGACGACTTCGCCGCGCATTGGCGCAAGCGCGCCGAGTATCTGGCCACTGGCCCAACAGCTGGTTTCGCAGCCATAAAAACGGCCCTGCGCGGTACATATGAAAACACGCTGACCCAGCAGCTCAAGACCGAGGCGAGCTTGCAAGGTGACTGCGGGCGCTCGCGTGACTTTGCCGAAGGTGTCGTGGCCTTTCTGGAAAAGCGCCCCGCCAAGTTCGAGGGGCGCTGAGCGCAATCAGGCCCGGCGGCGCCGACGCGTGCGCCGTTCCGGGGCCGCTTCCTCTCCAGTACCGTCTGAGGCCGACGAAAATGGCCCCAAAGCATCGGTGATCTGATCCAGCGTCGGGCGTTCAGCCCTTGGGGTCGTATCCAATGCCTCGCGCATTTTCTCGACATGGGCAGGCATTGTGCCACAACAACCGCCGATGATCTTTGCGCCCGCATCCCGCGCCATGACGGCGTACTGGGCCATCAGATCAGGCGTTCCGTCATACTTGATGCTGCCATCTACATATTTCGGGATGCCTGCATTCCCTTTGGACACCAGCGGGCGCTGAGTGCCCTGCGCTACAAATCCCAGAACGGTGCGCATAATATCCGATGAGCCGGTGCCGCAATTGGCCCCAAAGGCCAGTGGCGGGTTCTCAAAAGTTTCAACCAGCTGCGCCAGATCGGCGGAGGTTACGCCCATCATCGTGCGACCTGCAGTGTCAAAGCTCATGGTGCCGCACCATGGCATGTCGGCCAGTGCAAAGGCCTCGGCCGCCGCGCGGAACTCTTCTGGGGCGCTGATGGTTTCGACCCACAAGACGTCTGCGCCGCCTTCTTTCAATGCGGCGGCCTGTTCGTGAAACATCTCGACCGCATCGCTGTGCGACAGGCTGCCGACCGGTTCCATGATCTCGCCCGTTGGTCCGACAGAACCGGCCACAATAACGGTGCGCCCGGACGCATCGGCCACTTCGCGGCCAAGCTCTGCCCCGATCCGGTTCAGCTCGGTCACGCGGTTCTGCGCATCATGCAGTTTCAAACGCGCCGCTGTTCCGCCGAATGTGTTGGTCAGGAACAGATCGCTGCCAGCATCGACCCAGCCCTGATACAAAGCCTTGATTTTTTCAGGTGAATCCACGTTCCAAAGCTCGGGCGCATCGCCCGATTGCAGACCCATGTTGAACAGGTTGGTCCCTGTCGCACCATCGGCCAGAATTACATCAGCGGTGTTCAGCAGGTCGGTGAGCGCATTTGTCATTAGAGAAGCCCGAAAATTGGCGCAAAGCGCCATTATGAATAACAGGCGCCCCGTGTCACATGACCGGGGCGTCAAATCAAATTCATAATACTCATGAACATCATGAGCGGTGCTGCAAAGAGACTTAGATGTCGGCCTCAGCCATCACCTGTTCTTTGGCTTCGACCAGAAGTTCCGCCATCTTCGCGCGAATTTTGGCTTCATCGGCAAGATCGCCCAAGTAGCCTTTGACCGCATTGACGACGTCATCTTCGTTGACGTGCTTCAGATCGGTTTGAACCAGCTCCTGACCGTATTTGCGCGCCTGTTCTACGGTTTCGCCCTTCAGGGTCGAGGCCCAGACAGCCATGAACCGGTTGCGGCGCATACGGGCGATGAACTGCATTTTTTCGTCATGCGCAAATTTCGTTTCAAACGCATTTTCACGTTCGTCAAAGGTGGTCATGAGACAGGGACCTCTTGGGTTGCGATTACTCTGTTGATGATATGACCATACGGCAGCACGGGTGCAAGGGATTTGCGCTGTGTCAAAGTCTCGCTGCCTTGCAAACTTGCGGGGAAGGGGGGCATGGACTATGAGGGCGCCAACCGGCGGGACTCATTCCCACTGCTCAGACTGGAAAGGTCGCTTATGGCGCGTCGCAAGAAAATCTATGAAGGCAAAGCCAAGATTCTGTATGAAGGTCCTGAACCGGGCACAATCGTGCAGTATTTCAAGGATGACGCCACCGCGTTCAACGCGGAGAAGAAGGACGTGATTGACGGTAAGGGCGTTCTGAACAACCGCCTGTCTGAATTCTTCATGAACGGTCTGAACCAGATCGGTGTGCCGACCCATTTCATCCGTCGCCTAAATATGCGGGAACAGCTGGTGCGCAATTGCGAAATCGTGCCGCTGGAAATCATCGTGCGCAACTATGCGGCCGGGACCATGTCGAAGCGTCTTGGCATCGCCGAAGGCACGCAGCTGCCGCGCCCGATTGTCGAATATTGCTATAAAGACGATGCTCTGGGCGATCCTTTGGTCACCGAGGAACATATCGCCGCCTTTGGCTGGGCCAGCCAGCAAGATATGGACGATATCCTCAGCCTTGCCCTGCGCGTGAACGATTTCATGAGCGGTGTCATGATGGCCGTTGGCATTCGACTGATCGACTTCAAGATCGAGATCGGCCGCGTCTTTGATGGTGACTACCAGCGATTGATCGTCGCCGATGAGATCAGCCCCGACAGCTGCCGTCTGTGGGATATTGAAACAGGCCAGAAACTGGACAAAGACGTCTTCCGCCGCGATCTGGGCAATCTGACGGATGCCTATTCCGAGGTCGCGCGTCGTCTGGGCGTTCTTCCCAAAAGCAATGTGACCAAGCCGACGCTGATCAACTAAGCGATATTGGTTTGAATTCCATGAAGGCGCCGCTGATCTTTAGCGGTGCTTTTTCTGTTCCAGAACGTTTGACAGCTTATGCGTTCCTGATCATGTTTGGATCTAAGCAGCCAACTTGCTTGCGGTCGGGGTGATCTAACGCATGACGGAATTGTTTGATCAGGCAGTTTTCCTGAAGTTCCTGGCCGCCGTGCTGGCGATTTTCAACCCACTCTATAACATTCCGATCTTCCTGAGCATGACCAAGAACTGTTCTGCTGCGGAACGGCGTCATGTTGCGATTGTTGTTGCAATTTCTGTCACGATAATCGCGTTGGCCGCTGTGCTGACAGGCGAAAGAATCCTTGGGATTTTTGGCATAGATGTGCCGTCTTTCCGGATCGCGGGCGGTATCATCATTTTCGGAATAGGTATGTCGATGCTGAAGGCCGAGGATCGCACCCCTGGCGATCAGGCCGCCGTAGCGGACGGACATCAAAGAAAGCTGAACTTTGCTGTTGTTCCGCTGGCGATCCCTTTGACCATCGGGCCCGGCACGATTGCAATTACCATTGTGTTTTCACATCAGCTGTCTGACGGTACGGAAATCCTGACGCTGGGTGCTGCCATATTGATTGCCTGTGCAATTGTCGGGTTGGGATTGTTGTTCGCGGACCAAATCTCGCGCCTTGTAGGCGAGACGATGATCAACGTTGTGACCCGTATCATGGCGATATTGTTAATGGCCGTTGCGGTCGAGATGGTTTTGACCGGCACATTCCATGCAATCGATGCGCACTATCCCGCTTTGTCCAAGGGTGACGGCTAGGGTACCACCTGCGGCAAACTGCGATCATACAGGGTTGTTCAATGCACCCAACCACGCTATCCCCCGCGCAACGGAATAGGGCCGACCTGCGGCCCCCAGGTGGAGTTGCGAAAATGAAAGCACGGGTGCATGTGATGCTCAAGAACGGGGTGCTTGACCCCCAGGGCGAGGCGGTGCGGCACGCACTAGGCGCCATGGGCTTTGATCAGGTCGAAGGCGTTCGGCAGGGCAAGGTGATCGATCTGGAGCTTGCAGACGGCGCGACCGAGGCGGATGTGACCGAGATGTGCGAAAAGCTGTTGGCTAATACGGTCATCGAGCGTTACGAGATCGAACTGGTCTGATCCAGTCCTATTAGGAGGGTTTGCCATGCGCGCTGCCGTTGTCGTCTTCCCCGGATCGAATTGTGACCGGGATCTTGCTGTGGCTTTCAAGCAATCCGGTTTTCAGGTCGATATGGTCTGGCACAAGGATGCGACGCTGCCTGACGGCGTTGATATCGTCGGTGTTCCGGGCGGATTTTCCTATGGCGACTATCTGCGCTGCGGAGCCATCGCGGCCCAGTCGCCAATCTGTCAGGCGGTGGTCGATCACACCAAACGCGGCGGGTATGCAATGGGGGTCTGTAACGGCTTCCAGATTCTCACCGAAACCGGCATTCTGCCGGGCGCGTTGCTGCGAAATGCGGGCCTGAAATACATCTGCAAAACCGTGGGTCTGAAAGTTGAAACCAGCAGCAGCCCGTTTACCGAAGGCTACAACGCAGGTGACGTGATCGGAATCCCGATTGCCCACCATGACGGCAACTATTTCGCCGATGACGATACATTGTCCACGCTGCAGGATCAGGACCGCGTCGCGTTCACCTATACCGAGAATCCGAACGGCTCGGTCGGGGATATCGCGGGCATCCTGTCGGAAAATCGTCGCGTTCTCGGCATGATGCCGCATCCGGAACGGGCCGCGGATCAGGGGCATGGTGGCACCGACGGTACGGCATTGTTCCGCGCATTGTCGGGCGTCCTGTCGCCAGCGTGACTTGAGGTCAGATCATAGCGCGCGTACCTTCTGGGGATGAGTACAGAGGTTCGCACTGGCTGGTCCAAACTTCTACGACCCTTTCGCGGCGCGCCGCTTGGTTGGCGATTGCGACTGGCCGTTTTTGTCCTATTGGCCGCCACGGTTGTAACGGTCTGGACAACGAACCGTTTGCTGACGGATCGTTTTACCCAAGATACGCGAAATCGGGCCGAGCTCAGGCTGACACTCGATTCGGGCAACCTGGTCAGTGAGCTGCGCCGCAATGCCATTGTGCCGCAATTGTTGGCGCGCGATCCGACGCTGATTTCCGCCCTGCGCTCCAGCGACTATACGCTGTCGACCCAGCGCCTGATTTCATTTGTCGAAGAGATTGGCGCTGCGTCGCTGATGCTGCTTGACAGTGATGGGCGGTCAGTTGCCGCCACTGATCGCAACCGTCTGGGCGAGGCACATCGCAACGCGCCTTATTTCGTTGATGCGATACGGTCAAATTCGACGATTTTCTCGGTCATCCCGCGTGAGGCCGGTGGCTATAGTTTTGTCTATTCACGCCGTATCCAGGGCAACTCGGACATACTCGGCGTGATCGTGGTCGAGGTCGATCTGCAGAAGTTCGAAACTGCCTGGGCGCGGATTGCACATGCGGTGCTGGTCACTGACAGCGCTGGCAACATCATCCTGTCGACCGAACCACAATGGCGCGGGTTGGATGAAGAGGCGGCGATGCTGCGCCAACCACCGCTCAGCGCCATTCAACGCGCGATCCGCGTGACCACGGATTGGACCGCGCTACCACCGGATGCCTATCTTCAGGGTGAGGCGGTGATGCGTATGGAAAAACGCATTCCGTTTCGCGGCTGGCAGATGACATCCTTCACCACATTCGAGTCGGTGCGCGAGCGGGTGAACAGCGTTTTGGCGCTCGAGATTATGGGATTTGCGATTCTTCTGGCGCTTGCCTTCTATGCGCTCAGCCGTCGGGCCACCTTGCGGATGACGCTTTTCCAGCGCGAGTCGGCAGAGCTTCGCGCATTGAACACAAGGCTACAGCGGGAAATTGCTGAGCGGGAACGGGTTGAAAAGACGCTGGATTTGGCCGAACAGACGCTTGCCCAAAGCTCGAAATTGGCGGCGCTGGGAGAGATGTCAGCAGCGGTGAGTCACGAATTGAATCAACCGCTGGCTGCAATGAAAACCTATCTGGCGGGTGCGCGGCTGCTATTGCGCAGAAACCGGCCCGAAGAGGCATTGGCCAGCTTTGGCCGCATCGACGGTCTGATCGAGCGGATGGGCGCGATTACCCGGCAACTAAAATCCTATGCACGCAAGGGGGCGGATGCGTTTTCGCCCGTAAATCTTGGGGAGGCCCTGGCCTCGTCGCTGTCGATGATGGAGCCGCAGTTGCGGCAAAGGCATGTTAAGATCACTCAGATTCTGCCCGAGGAGCCGGTGCTGGTGAACGGAGATCGGATGCGGATCGAACAGGTCATGGTCAACCTGTTGCGCAATGCTCTGGACGCCACCAAATCGGTGGCAGAGCCGGATGTGGAGATCATCCTGGCGGCGGGAGATATGGCGGTGCTGACCGTGCGCGACAATGGCTATGGGATCGATGACATCGAGAATCTGTTCGAGCCGTTCTATACTACCAAGCAGCCTGGCGATGGCGTCGGGCTGGGGCTTGCCATCTCGTCCGGGATCGTGAACGACCATGGCGGACGGCTGACTGCGCGCAACGGCCAGCACGGCGGCGCGGTGTTTGAAATGCAATTGCCCATCTTGGGCAGCGACGGCCTTGAGGCCGCAGAATAAAAGGGAAGACTATGGCCCAAGCCATGAAGATCGCCATTGTTGATGATGAACAGGACATGCGCCAGTCGATCAGCCAATGGCTGGCATTGTCAGGGTATGACACCGAAACCTTTGCCAGCGCTGAGGATGCGCTGAAGGTTCTGGGGCCAGAGTATCCGGGTATTGTGATCTCGGACATCAAGATGCCCGGCATGGACGGCATTCAATTGCTGAAGAAGCTGATGGGGGCAGACAGCACTCTACCGGTCATCATGATCACTGGCCATGGGGATGTCCCGATGGCGGTTGAGGCGATGCGCGTTGGCGCGTTCGATTTCCTTGAGAAACCCTTTAACCCAGACCGCATGTCGGAATTGGCTAAGCGGGCCAGCAATGCCCGCCGTCTGACCTTGGACAACCGAGCCCTGCGCCAAGAGCTATCGGGTGGTACGCAGATCATGAATAAGCTGATCGGCGCCAGCCCTGTGATGGAGCGTTTGCGCGAGGATATTCTGGATCTTGGTCAAGCCGATGGCCATGTGCTAATCGACGGTGAAACCGGGACGGGTAAGACCCTTGTTGCGCACGCTCTGCACGCGGTGGGCAGCCGGGCGGGCAAGAAATTCGTTCTGGTCTCCTGCGCGGCGCTGGAAGAAGAGGCTTTGTCTAAACGTCTATTTGGCCCGATGATGCCCGAGGACGCGCAGCTGCCCGCGATCGAAGAGGCGCGCGGTGGAACACTGGTTCTGGAAGACGTCGAAGCGCTGAGCGACACGCTGCAGGCACGCTTGCTAAGCGTGATGAACGAACAGGGCACCCCGGCAGAAACGCGCATCGTGGCGATTTCCAACCTGCAAGAGGCCGGAAAGACCAGCGAGGACGTGCTGCGTCCCGATCTGTTCTACCGTCTTGCTGCGCTGCGGATCACTATGCCGCCGCTGCGTCAACGGGGTGAAGACATTCTGACCCTGTTCACCCGCCTCAGCGAGCAATTTGCGGAGGAATACGGCTGCGAGGCACCGCAGGTGAGTGCGCAAGAAGCCGCACAATTGTTGCAGGCCCCGTGGCCGGGCAATGTACGTCAATTGATCAACATCGCCGAACGCGCCGTGCTGCAATCGCGGCGTGGGTCGGGGACGATTGCGTCATTGCTGATGTCGGATCACGAGGAAATGCAGCCGGTGATGACCACCGAAGGTAAGCCTTTGAAGGAATATGTCGAAGCGTTCGAGCGGATGCTGATCGACAACACGATGCGCCGCCACAAGGGATCGATTGCCTCGGTCATGGATGAGCTCTGCCTGCCGCGCCGGACTTTGAATGAGAAGATGGCCAAATACGGTCTTCAACGGTCGGATTATTTGTGAACAAGGGGAGGGGGCCAGCCCCCTCTTGAGCCTCCGGCTCAATTCACCCCCGAGATATTTTTGGCCAGATGAAGGGGATCCTGCGCTGTGTTGGCAGGCGGGATGCAGTTTGCCCATTGTGTTTTCCACAGGACTGCTTTTATTGTGTCCGGACGGGCCGGACCTTTTTCGTGTCTTTAAGTCCCGATTTTTGAGTTTCGCTGTTTTGCCGAAGGTGAACGTTGGTTTTCATCGCAAAGCAGACCGATTGTGCCCCTTTCCCCGGGGCAGTGGAGTGCCTGAGCCCGATGCGTCGGGCGAAAGGAATAAATGGGCAGGCGGCGGTGAGCCGCGCCTGTCGGAGAAGAACCGCGATGACGCGCGCGCAACGTTTGAAAGACCGGGCAGGGGGCCAGAGCGCCAGACCCTGCCGCGCGCCGTCTGATATCGCCCTGACAAGACACCTTCCCAAATGCGCCTGTCCGCCTGGACGGGTCAGGACAACGCGTTTGGCGCGGTGCACCAAGGACACATGGCTAAGAAAATGCTTATCGATGCCACCCACGCGGAGGAAACCCGCGTCGTGGTGGTCGACGGAAACAAGGTCGAGGAGTTCGATTTTGAATCCGAAAACAAGCGCCAGCTTGCTGGCAACATCTATCTTGCAAAAGTAACTCGGGTCGAGCCGTCACTGCAGGCGGCCTTTGTGGATTATGGCGGGAACCGGCATGGATTCCTGGCGTTTTCCGAGATTCATCCCGACTACTACCAGATCCCCGTCGCCGACCGTGAGGCGCTGATGGAGGAAGAGCGCGCCTATGCCGAGGCCATGAAGGCCCGGGATGAGGCGGAAGAGGTTAAGCCGAAAAAGCGCCGCCGCTCGCGCGCCAAAGCGGCGGATGTGAAATCCGATGATGCGGTCGAGTCGATTGAAGTGTCGAACGAACCGACCGGCATGGAAACCATCGACCTGGAAGAGGGTGAAGAAGCGGATCTGGCGGTTGAGGAAGGAACCTCGCCGGCGGATCGTGTCGCCGAAAAACCCGTCGAAGAACCGGTTGATGAGATTGAGACCTCCGATGATGCGGTTGCCGAGGAGGTAGCGCAAGAGGGCGTGGAAGACACTGCGCCGGAAGAAGCATCTGAGGCCGAAGCAGAAGCGGTGGCTGAAGAGACCGCGGAACCTGAACAGGTGGAGCCTTCCAACGAGATCGAAGAGGCGAAACCTGACTCCGATACCGATGAAGGTGAAGAGGCTGAAGCACTGACGGACGCGGTTGAAAAAGACGCATCCATCGAATCTGTGGCTGACGAGGATGACAGCGAAGATATTCGCCCGCCGCGCAAGCCTCGCCCTCGTCGGTATAAAATTCAGGAAGTCATCAAAGTCCGTCAGGTTCTGCTGGTACAGGTCGTGAAGGAAGAACGCGGCAACAAAGGCGCGGCTCTGACCACCTACCTGTCTCTGGCAGGGCGCTATTGTGTTCTGATGCCGAACACAGCCCGTGGCGGCGGCATTAGCCGCAAGATCACCAATGCACCTGATCGTAAGAAACTGAAAGAAATCGCTGCTGAGATTGATGTGCCTGCAGGCGCTGGATTGATCATCCGGACCGCAGGAGCCAAGCGTACAAAATCCGAGATCAAGCGCGACTATGAATATCTGCAGCGTCTGTGGGAGCAGATCCGCGAGCTGACGCTAAAATCCATCGCGCCTGCGAAAATCTATGAAGAAGGCGATCTGATCAAACGGTCGATCCGTGATCTGTATAATCGCGACATCGACGAGGTTCTGGTCGAAGGCGAAGGCGGGTATCGCATCGCCAAGGACTTCATGAAGATGATCATGCCGTCCCACGCCAAGAACGTGAAACGATATGAGGACGCGTTGCCGCTGTTCGCGCGGTATCAGGTGGAAAGCTATCTGGCCGGGATGTTCAACCCGACCGTTCAGCTGAAATCGGGTGGCTACATCGTTATCGGCGTGACCGAAGCGCTTGTGGCGGTTGATGTGAACTCAGGGAGAGCAACCAAAGAAGGCTCGATCGAGGAGACGGCGCTCAAGACAAACCTTGAGGCAGCGGAAGAGGTGGCGCGCCAGCTGCGTCTGCGCGACCTGGCGGGTCTGATCGTGATCGATTTCATCGATATGGACGAGCGCAAGAACAACTCTGCCGTCGAGAAGCGTTTGAAAGATAAGCTTAAAACCGACCGTGCGCGCATCCAGGTGGGCCGCATTTCGGGCTTTGGCCTGCTGGAGATGTCGCGCCAGCGTCTGCGCCCCGGCATGCTGGAGGCGACGACGCAGCCGTGCCCGCATTGTCATGGCACTGGCCTGATCCGGTCGGACGACAATATGGCGCTGTCGATTCTGCGTCAGATCGAAGAGGAAGGTACCCGCCGCCGCTCGCGCGAGGTTCTGGTGCGTTGCCCAGTTGGCATTGCAAACTTCCTGATGAACCAGAAGCGCGAGCACATCGCTCAGATCGAGGCGCGCTATGGTCTTTCGGTGCGTGTCGAAGGGGATTTGCATCTGGTCAGCCCGGATTTCTCGATGGAGAAGTTCAAGACGGCCAGCCGGATTGTGCCCGAGGCCACCGCGCCGGTTGTATCTGTCGATGCGTCGCTGATGGATATGGTTGACGAGACCGATGAGGACGAGGTCGAGGACGAAACCGTTCAGGCCGAAGAAGAGGTCAAACCCAAGCGTAAACGTCGCCGTCGTCGTCGTAAGAAGGGTGGAAATTCTGGCGAGCAACAGGATGGCGAGACTGACGCGTCCGAGGCAACTCCCGAAGAGGTAACGCCGGAAGACATCCCAGCGGAAAGCGCTCAGGAAGACCCAGAGGCCACAGGCGAAGACGAAAAACCCGCCAAGCCGAAGCGCCGCCGGGCGCCGCGTCGCAAGAAAAAAGACGCCGAACCCGTTGCGGCAGAGGTTGAGGTGGCGGATGCCGAGGTTCAGCAAGACCCTGAAGTGCAAGCGGCTGAGGATGCCTCGGTTGAACCGTCAGAGCCTGCGACAGAGCCTGAAGTAGCCGAAGTATCGGTCGAAGAAACACCTGCACCAGCAGAGCCCGAACCGGAACAGGCTGAACCCGAAGTAGCCGCTAAAGAATCGGCTGCAGTGGAAGAGGTTGCAGAACCCGTTGCCGAAGAGGTTCAGGCCGAACCCGTTCTGGAAACGGTGGCAGAAGAGCCAGAGCAACCAAGCGAACCTGCTAAGCCCAAGCGGCGCGGTTGGTGGTCGCTGGGCAGCTAAACGAAATACGAAAAGGCGGGCCTGGTGCTCGCCTTTTTCGTTACCTCTTCGGGGCGCGATCAGCCTTGTTTCTGGATCAGATAGACCTGATGCCCGTTCTCTTCGCCTTGCGATACCAGTTTGTGACCAGACTCAGTACAGAAATGCGGTACATCTACGATTGCGGCGGGGTCATCAGCCAATACGCGCAGCACCGCGCCGCCTGGCATGGATTTCAGCCGTTTGCGCGCCTTCAGCACAGGCAGGGGGCAAAGCAGCCCAAGCGCATCAAGGGTCTCGGTTGGATTTGACATAAGGGTCAGATATTTCCACTTTGCCATGGTGTCCAGCGCGCAACCACGAGGTTGTGACCGAATGGCCCCGTGACGAAGCCGCTTTCATACCATATGTGCAGGTCTATGTTCGGAATAGATATCATCGACGCGGGACTTCTGCCTGCCATGTTCATCGCCATGATCGGCGGGTTGATCAGCTTTCTCTCACCCTGCGTTTTGCCGATTGTGCCACCCTATCTGGCCTATATGAGCGGTGTGACCATCAACGAGATGCAGGATGAGGCGCGGGCCCGACGCAAGGCGACGCTGTCTGCGCTGTTTTTTGTGCTGGGTCTGTCGACCGTCTTCTTGCTGCTTGGGTTCACTGCATCGGCTTTTGGCGCGTTTGTGCTGAAGAATCAGGAGCTGTTTGCCAAAGCTTCCGGTGCGGTGGTGATCATCTTTGGTCTGCATTTTCTGAACGTGTTCCGTATCCCGCTCTTGGATCGTGAGGCGCGGGTTGAAACTGGTGATTCCGGAGGGTCCGTATTTGGGGCCTACATCCTGGGTCTCGCCTTTGCCTTCGGGTGGACACCTTGCATCGGCCCTCAGCTTGGTGCGATCCTGTCGCTGGCCGCGTCCGAGGCTTCGGTGGCACGCGGCACGCTGTTGCTGGGCGTATATGCGGCAGGTTTGGGCATTCCGTTTCTGCTGGCAGCGATGTTCCTGAACCGCTCGATGCATGTGATGAACCGGATCAAGCCCTATATGGGTGCGATTGAAAAGGTGATGGGCGGGCTGTTGCTGTTTGTTGGCATCATGCTGATTACCGGTCTGTTCACCGAATTCAGCTGGTGGCTGCTGGAAACTTTCCCGGCGCTGGCGGTACTGGGCTGATCCATCTTACCTTGGCCGCAATGCTGCGTTAACCTGCGCAGCAGAAGGTAAGGCCATGAGCAGTCAGACAAAACAGCCACAGGTGCGCAGGCGGCGGGTGTTCTACATCCCCGGCTACGACCCGATTCCTGCCCGGCGCTACCGTGAGCTGTATCGGACCGAATCCAACCAACAGGCTGCGATTTCAGGATATGACATCTCTATTGCGCCGAAATCAGGTGAGGGGCCGTTTGGCTGGCATGTCACCTCAACTCAGGATGGGGTTGAGGTGCAAACGGATATCGAGGTTCTGGTCTGGTCTGACATCGTGCGCGACAGCATGTCCGGGTCGATCCTGGGGACCTACCTGCAGCTTGCCCGCACGGCCTGGATTTATATCTCAACCGGAACGCTGCGACGTCTTCGTAAGCTGAGGAAAGGACCGGTGATTGCAGCGCTTTATCCTGTCGGGATGCTGCTGTTACAATTGCTCGCCGCATTGGGCGTTGTGGCCGGAGTAACGGCATTACTGGGGATTTGGATTGGCGTTTGGGCGCTGTTGCCCGCGCTCGCCTTGGCCTATGCGCTGCTGCGCTGGTTCCGCCAGATCGACAACCGCTTGTTTGCTTACTACCTGATGCATGACTACGCCTATTCCGCGCGGTTGAATGGGGAAACGCCAGCGGAACTGCAGGATCGTCTGGATCAGTTCGCCGCGCTGATCAGCGCATCCTTGAAAGACGATGTGGATGAGGTTCTTGTCGTTGGCCACAGTTCCGGGGCGCATCTTGGCGTGTCGGTATTGTCGGATGTTATCCGTGGCCGACAGGAAGCGTCGCATGGTCCAGCGTTATCATTCCTGAGCCTGGGGCAGGTGGTCCCGATGGTTTCTTTCCTGCCTAAGGCCGCGAAATTGCGGGGTGATCTGCGGTTTCTTTCGATGCAAGACACAGCGACCTGGGTGGATGTGTCGGCCCCCGGTGATGGGTGTTCCTTTGCGCTTTGTGATCCGGTTGCGGTTTCTGGCGTTGCCGGGTCGAATAAGATCTGGCCTTTGGTCCTATCGGCGGCCTTTACACAAACGCTTTCACCTGAGCGCTGGCACGCGCTGCGTTGGAGGTTTTTTAGGCTGCATTTCCAATATCTCTGTGCCTTTGATCAACCTGGCACCTATGATTATTTCCGCATCACCGCTGGGCCACAGACGCTGGGTGCGCGGTTTGCGAGGCGGCAACCGTCTAAAACCCGCATCGAAACCCCGGTTTCCAAATACAGAAACGTTAGCCCATGACGCCGCCCAAGCCAAAATCCCGCCCGGATCGCGTTTCCCTATGGCGTTACCTGAAACTGTTTCGGCAGGATTTGCTATCAGCGCAGCCTCAGCGCCTTTATCGCGCCTGGATGGCTGAGTTTCGCACGCCGTTCTTTCGATCCTACATGATCAACCAGCCTGATCTGATTGATACAGTCCTTAAGAAAAGACCGGATGATTTTCCAAAATCCAGTCGGATCAGCGAAGGGCTGCGGCCGTTGTTGGGTAACTCAGTATTCCTGACCAATGGCGAGACCTGGAAACGGCAGCGGCGCATCATTGATCCGGCCTTCGAGGGCGGTCGTCTGAAAGACACGTTTCCAGCCATGCGAGAGGCTGCCGAGGCCTGCGTAGAAAGACTGCGCGACAAAACAGGCAAGCAGATCGAATGTGAAGAAATCACCAGCCACGCCGCAGCCGATGTGATTTTCCGCACCTTATTTTCTGTACCAATCGAGAATGAAATCGCCACAGAGGTCTTTCAGAAATTCCGTGCCTATCAGCGCGCGCAGCCTTTATTGAACCTGGCCGCTCTTGTGCCTTTGCCACTTTGGTTGCCCCGGTTTCATTCCAGGAACACCCGTCGAAATGCACGTAACATCCGAGCTTTGATTGAACGGCTGACCTCAGAACGGGCGAACGCGATCGAACAGGGCCGGGCACCAGATGATCTGGCCACGAAGATCATGACCACGGCTGATCCCCATACGGGTAAGCGGTTCAGCACGGATGAGATGGTCGATCAGGTGGCGATCTTCTTTCTGGCAGGGCATGAAACCAGCGCCTCTGCCCTAGCATGGACGTTATACCTGATGGCGCTTTATCCCGAGTGGCAGGACAAGGTTGCATCCGAGGCACAGGCGTTGGACGACCGCGCATTCGCGGCCATGTCACGCCTCAAGATCAGCAGGGATGTCTTCCGCGAGGCGCTGCGCCTCTATCCGCCTGTCCCGATGATGGTGCGGCAGGCCAGCTGTCCTGAAGAATTTCGAAGCCGTGAGATCCGCAAAGGTTCACAAATCGTCATCAGCCCCTGGCACCTGCACCGGCAGGAGAGGTTATGGGACGATCCGGACGCGTTCGACCCCGCTCGCTGGAGCACTGAGAATGGCAAGACCTGTCAGCGAGAGGCTTACATCCCGTTCTCAGCCGGCCCCCGCGTTTGCACAGGTGCTGGCTTTGCGATGGTCGAAGGCCCGTTGATCCTGTCTATGCTGTTACGCGCCTACAAATTCGAAACAATCCCCGGCAAAACACCTGTTCCCGTCGCACATCTGACCGTCAGATCAAAGGATGGCATCTGGTTGCGCATGGTTGAGCGCTAACAAACTACCATCCCCTCACGCCCTGCTGTATTCGGAGGGCAACGGAATCAGTTTTGAACGGGAATGCATTATGTCCAAAGCAGAACAGCGCGCACAAATGACAGGTGGCGCAGGGTTTATCGCAGCACTGGATCAAAGCGGCGGGTCGACACCGAAGGCGCTGGCTCTCTATGGCGTGGATGCCTCGGAATACGGATCAGATACCGAGATGTTTGGCGAGATCCAGAAGATGCGGGCGCGGATCATTCTGGCGGATGATTTCACCAAGGACAAAGTAATTGGTGCGATCCTGTTTGAACGTACGCTGGGGGAACAGATCGAAGGCCGCAAAGTGGCTGACTACTTGTGGTCGGTCAAAGGGATCGTGCCGTTTCTAAAAATCGATAAAGGTTTGGAAGATCAGGCAAATGGTGTGCAGTTGATGAAGCCAATTCCCGGTCTGGCAGAAACTCTGGGCAAGGCCGAAGGTGTGTTTGGGACCAAGGAACGCTCGGTCATCCACGAAGCAAATGCCGAAGGTATCGCTGCCGTGGTTGCGCAACAGTTCGACGTTGCACGCGAAGTTCTGGCCGCCGGAATGGTTCCCATCATCGAGCCCGAGGTGAACATCCATTCCGAAACCAAGGCCGAGGCCGAAGACATTCTGAAGACAGAGATCATCAAGAACTTGGACCAGCTGGGCGAAGGCCAGGATGTGATGCTGAAACTGACGATACCCAGCGCTGCGGGTCTGTATGATACGGTCGCGGATCACCCGCGTGTTGTACGTGTTGTCGCCTTGTCTGGCGGTTACTCGACCGAACAGGCCTGTGATCTGCTGGATCAGAACAGCAAGATGATCGCGTCCTTCTCGCGCGCGTTGACCGAAGGGCTGTCTAAGCAACAGACTGATGCGGAATTCAACGCAGCCCTGGGTGGGAATATTGACAAGATTTTTAAGGCTTCCTGCTAAACCTCAGACGGGTTTGACAAAATCGCGGCGCATCTGCGCCGCTTTTTCCCGAAAGGCGCAACCTTCTGCGTGATCGTTAATTAGCCCCATCGCCTGCATAAAAGCGAAAACAGTGGTTGGACCCACAAACTTCCAGCCACGTTTCTTCAGATCCTTCGACATGGCGATGGATTCCGCTGACGTAGAGGCGGTTTGCGGTGGTGGAGGGGTCTGAGGCTCGAACCGCCAGACATAGGCCGCAAAGGAGCCTTCAGAGGCGACCAGCTCCTGCGCCCGACGCGCGTTGTTGATCACAGCTTCGATTTTGCCACGATGACGGATGATGCCAGTGTCCTGCAACAGACGCTCAACATCTGCACTAGTAAACGCTGCCATCTTGTTGAAATCAAAGCCACAAAAGGCTGCGCGAAATTTCTCGCGCTTGCGCAGGATCGTCAACCAGCTGAGACCGGACTGAAAGCTTTCGAGGCAGATTTTTTCGAACAACCGTTGGTCATCGGCGACCGGGTAACCCCATTCATTGTCGTGATAGTCAGGATATTCTGGTGCGGACATGCACCATGTGCACCTGGCTTTCCCGTCTGGCCCGATCAATGTCTTGCTCATGAATGTACCCTTTTTGTTCCACCTCAACGCTACACCTAGTAGGGCGCGGCTGGCAAGGATCAAAGCTTATTGCGGTACCAATTCAGGATGAAAACACGAATGGCCGAGGCAAGGCCCGTTTCTGGATCCCGGTCAACATCAATCTCGGCGGCCAAGGCGTTGATTGGTTGATCTTTTTCAAGTGCGATATCGCGAAAGGCTCGCCAGAACTCATCTTCCAAAGACACCGATGTCCGATGTCCTTTGAGGGTCAGAGAGCGTTTGACAGGCCGACCGCTCATTCATCCAACTCGTGATTGTCGAGGTCGCGTTTCTGCTTGTCTTGCCGCAGTTTCAAGACGTCTTTCTCGGCTTTGCTCCGCCCAAAGGAGACAGAGTTCTGGTCCGCGCGGGCCTTTTTCTCGGCCCGCGCTTTTTCCTTTCGATACCGGTTCAGATTGACCGGCTTGCCCATCAGTCTTTCGGACCGATCATTTGCTCGGGCCGGACAACCGCATCAAAGGTCGCCTCGTCCACAAAGCCCAGCGCGATGGCTTCTTCCTTAAGGGTGGTGCCGTTCTTATGCGCGGTTTTCGCAACCTTGGTGGCGTTGTCATAGCCGATGGTCGGCGCCAGTGCGGTCACCAGCATCAGCGATTCCTTCATCAGCTTGTCGATCCGCGGCTCGTTGGCCTTGATGCCCAGCAGCATACGCTCGGTAAAGCTGTCGGCGGCATCGCCCAGCAGTTGGATCGACTGCAGCAGGTTATAAGACATCATCGGGTTATAAACGTTCAGCTCGAAATGGCCCTGCGATCCGGCAAAGGTCATCGCGGCGTTGTTGCCCATTACATGGGCTGTGACCTGTGTCAGTGCTTCGGCTTGTGTCGGGTTTACCTTGCCCGGCATGATCGACGAGCCGGGCTCATTTTCAGGCAGGATCAACTCCCCTAGACCGGATCGGGGGCCAGAGCCGAGGAAGCGAATGTCATTGGCGATCTTGTAGCAGCTGCCTGCGATGGTCGCCAAAGCGCCGGACATGAAGACCATGGCATCATGGGCGGCCAGCGCCTCGAACTTGTTGGGCGCTGTCACAAAGGGCAGGCTGGTGATCTCGGCCATGTGGCCGGCAACGGCTTCGCCCCAGCCGTTTTGCGTGTTCAGGCCGGTACCCACGGCCGTACCGCCTTGAGCAAGCTCATAAATTCCGGGCATTGCGGCATGTACGCGGGCGATCCCTTGGCGGATCTGATGGGCGTAACCGCCGAATTCCTGACCCAGCGTCAAAGGCGTCGCGTCTTGCGTATGCGTCCGTCCGATCTTGATGATGTCTTTGAATTCCGCGGCCTTTTGTTCCAGGCCCGAAGCCAGCTTCTCAAGGCCGGGCAGCAGAACATCACGAACGCTCATGGCAGTGGCGATATGCATGGCGGTTGGGAAAGTGTCGTTCGACGACTGGCCCATGTTGCAGTGATCATTGGGGTGAACCGGGTCTTTCGAGCCGATAACGCCGCCCAAAATCTCGATGGCGCGGTTGGCGATGACCTCGTTCGAGTTCATGTTGGACTGAGTGCCCGAGCCGGTCTGCCAGACGACCAAAGGGAAGTTGTCGTCAAACTTGCCTTCAATCACCTCACCTGCAGCTTGAATGATCGCATCGGCGATCTTGGCATCCAGTTTGCTGTTTGCCTTGTTTTCAATTGCGCAGGCTTTCTTGATCACGCCCAGCGCACGCACAATGGCCACAGGCTGTTTCTCCCACCCGATGGGGAAGTTCATGATCGAGCGCTGCGTCTGCGCGCCCCAATACTTGTCGGCAGGAACCTCTAGCGGGCCAAAGCTGTCGGTTTCGGTGCGGGTCTGAGACATCGGGTACTCCGTCTGGTATGCAGTCGTATGCCGTTTAGCTGCCTTAAGCGTATCGCGCAATCGGCCAGTTGCGCGCACCTTAGCCCTATGGCTGCCAAAGGTATAGCACCGGGCTGCGTCATTTTGTTCTTGCAACAAGGGATTGTGGCATTGTGCAGCGATCATGCTTAGCTAGAATGAACAGGCTTCGGTTGAGGAGGACGAGATGCCCGGTACCCAACGGTTTGTGCCCTTGAAATCCATGGCGGCGGTTTTGGTTGCAACGCTGTGGATTGGGCTGCTGAACATTGCTGCCCATGCCGCCAATATCGAGCCCTTTGTCGGGGATTATATCGGATCGGCGAATGTGGTGGATGCGGATGGTACATCGACCCCGCGAGATATGAGCGTTTCCATCCACGACACCAAAAATGGTTTCAATGTCAGCTGGAAAACCACCACCTATAAAGCCGATGGGCGGGTGAAAGAGCAGAAATTCTCAATTGATTTCCAAACTTCAGACCGACCCGATGTGTTCTCGGCTGCGATGAAACGCAATGTATTCGGGCATGAGGTGCCGCTGGACCCGATGCAGGGTGAACCTTTTGTCTGGGGTCGGATCGAAGGCGATACTCTGACCGTGTTTTCGCTGTTTATCGACGAATCCGGCGGGTACGAATTGCAGCAATATGACCGGACATTGGCTGAAGGCGGGCTGAACCTGTCATTCTCGCGCTTTATCGATGGGGAAAAGTCACGCTCTGTCGAAACTTTCCTGAAAAAGCAATAAACCCCGCGTTGCAGCGGGGTTTAGAAGACTATTTGCGGAAGCTGTCCAGCGAGACCACATCAGCGTCGTGATGTTCTTCGGGTTCTTCAACCTCGATTGATTCTTCGACTAGATCATCCTCATCCAGCTCGTCATCAGGGCTTTCAAAGCGCAGGCCAAATTCAACCGAAGGATCAACGAATGTCTTGATCGCCGCGTAAGGGATATACAGCGGTTCGGGCGCGTCACCGAAATTCAGCGTGATGGCAAAACCGGTTTCCCCGACCTCAAGGTTTTCGAACCAGTGCTGCATGACAATTGTCATCTCTTCGGGATAGCGCTCATGCAGCCATTCCGCGATTTGCACACCCGGTTCGCGGGTGTCAAAGGTAATGAAAAAGTGATGGGCACCGGGCAGCCCGGTTTCGGACACGTCGGTCAAAACGGTTTTGATGAGACCGCGCATGGCAGTGTGCATCAGGTTTCCATAGTCAATGTCTTGCGACATGGGGCATCCTCGAAAGTGGTCGTCCCCAGCATAGGCGTTTTAACCGGAAACGAAAGGGCAGGAATCGCCGGATTGATCAGAGCAGATGAAAGCAAATTCCCGCGCCCATCATCAGCGTCAACACCGTGGCCATTCCCAGATTTGCCCTAAGAATCAACACCCCAGCTACAAAAGTGAGCAACAGCGCGGTGAAATTCAGTGATCCGAAACCTGGAACAGGAAGCGAAAGTGGGCCCCATTGAAACTGGGATATATCATGGAACAAGACGTTCAGAGCAAACCATAGTGACAGGTTCAGAATCACGCCTACGACCGAGGCCGTGATTCCATGCAGCGCTGCGGCCAGCCGTGGCTTTGTCGCAAGCCGGTCCAGATAGGGGGCGGCTAGGAAAATCCAAAGAAAGCAGGGTACAAATGTTGCCCATAGCGCCACCGCACCCGCAGCTAGCGCCAACGAAAGCCCACCGCTGATTTGCCCCGTCCGCATCGCCACAAACTGGGTAACCAGGATCAGCGGGCCAGGGGTGGTCTCTGCAAGTCCCAGCGCATCGATCATTTGACCCGTGCTGATCCAGTTGTATTGGTCCACGACGGTCTGGGTCATGTAGGCAAGTACAGCATAGGCCCCGCCAAAGGTTACAACGGCCAGACGCGCAAAGAACCAACCCAAATCGCTCAGCAATTGCTGCCCGGAGAGCGACAGCGCGATCAGTGGGCTTAACCACAGGGTCAGCCAGATCGCGGCAGTGCGAACGGGATTGGCAATTGCTGGGGCAGGGGCCGCTTGTTCTTGCGACGCAGCACCTTTGAATGAGGCATAGCCCCAACAGGCCGCTGCCAGAATAATCAGCGGAAACGGTATGTTAAACAGGAATATCCCCAGAAAACCCAAGCCTGCGAGGACGCGGTGCTGGGTATCCGTCAACGCCTTGCGCGACAGGTTTCGCAGGGCTTGCAGAACGATGACGATCACGGTGGCCTTGATCCCAAGAAACCCCGCCTGAACCAGCGGCAGATTGCCAAACGCTGCATAAAGCGTGACAAGAACCGCGATCACCAGCGCTCCTGGTAGCACAAACAGTGTCCCGGCGATCAAGCCGCCCGTAACCCCGCGCAGCCGCCAACCGGCATAGGTGGCAAGCTGCATAGCTTCGGGGCCCGGAAGTAACATGCACAGCGACAGCGCTCGCAGATAGGTTTGTTCGTCCAGCCAAGGGCGACGTTCGACCAGTTCCTGATGCATCAACGAAATCTGAGCTGCCGGGCCGCCAAAAGATAGCAGCCCGATCCTGCCGAACACGCGCATCAGATCGCGGAGTGTTGGTGTCATGATTTCCGGTCCATCGGCCAGTCATGCGTTTCGTCAAACCCGTCACGGGCCCAACGGTATAAGGCATCATAAAGATGCATTCCCGCCTCAAGGTTTTCGTGATCGTCGCGGTATTGCCGGGACAAACCAACCGAAACCGCCAGTAAGCCAGCAGCCTCAGGGGCGAGGTCGTGGCGATTTGTATCAGCCGCCCGAACCACCGTCGCAAGCCGGTTCAGAGCATCCGATCGCAGGCATAGCTTGTCGAGTATGGTGTCGAAGGTGCAGCGGTCGCCTTGATGGCTCCATTCTGTGTTTTCAACATCAAATGGCGTCGCGTTGAACTTTTCCGCGACGCTTTCAACTTCGGAGGGCGCGACGAACAAGAACTTAGATTTCGGGTCAACAAAACGCCGGATCAGCCAGGGGCAGGCGATACGATCTATCTTTGGTCGGTGCCGCGTGACCCAGATAGTATGTCCATCTATTGAGGGCGGCAAAGATGCCGCTGGAATACGCAGATTTCTCGGCATTTCTCGCCAGGCATACATGCCACCTTCAAGATACTCTGCTTTGCAACCTTCACTGCGTAGCAATGAAACGATACCTTGGCTTAGTTTCTTACCCTTTTGGCAGATAATCACGCTGTGATGGTTCCCAACACTCTTTGTCAGGCCGTCAATATCAGAAGCCGGATGTCGGACCGATCCCGGGATCAGAAACGGGTCAGCCTCAAAATCTTCGTCTACGCAGATATCGATAAGCACCGGGGCTTGAGGTGTTCCGATCAGACGCAACAGTTGCTTGGGGGTAATAGAGTTCGGCGATGCCATGGCATGTTTCCTTGCAATCTCGGATACATGCGAAACTTGGGCTGGCGCCTCACGGGGCGTTCGCAATCTTACCCCATGGCCCTTGCTAACGTGCAAGCAACCAAAGGGTCAAGATTGTACGGCGGTGACTTAGGCCCAATCCAACCGTTGGCCGGTCATACAAACGGGCAGCGTATCCTGTGGAAACTGACCAAGTTGTTCGAAAAGCGAGACAAAATCAAACTGATTATAGGCTTCGACCATCTTGTCACCTTTAAAGCGCGCCATGACTTGGCCCGTCACCTCCAGCGGTGCGCCATTGTCGGCGCGGAAGGTTTTGACATGCAGGATCGCCGATACCCAGTTACCGTTTTCGATGATTTTGGGCATTTCAACAGAAATCTCACCCAGAACATGCCGAAATGCCATAACGAGATCGCGGAAGTCATCCGCGCCGACCTGCATTTCAGGGATCAACCCTTCTGCCATTGTATCCGGTGCGAAATACTGATCGATCGCGTCGGTATTTCCCTGTTCCCAAACCTCAGCATACCATGCTTTCAGGATATCAGTGTGAGTCATCCCGGCTCTCCTATCTGTTTGGGACGACCATGAGCAAAAGGGATGAAGAAACTCTAAATCTTTGCAGAAAAAGAATTAAACTCAGACATAAGGTGTTTAGGAAATGCAGGTTTCTGTTGCCAGGTACCTGCGAACCCCGCCTTACGCGGCTAGGCGCAAGGGCTTAAGTTTCGGTCTTGCTACTGCTTACGCAGCAACTGCAACCGGAGCACGATTGTCGTTTGCAATTGTACTAGTTTCGCCGATAACGGTGGCAGACAGCCGAGACAAAGCTAACCCCTTTAGACGTTCGTCGATCCTATTTCGGCCCCAGAATCCTCAAACGAAGGATGGTTGGTGGAGCCGCCGGGTACCGCCCCCGGGTCCGATCCGCTTATTACGAGCGCGTTTATGTCCATAGTCCCGAAGGACATACCCTATATAGGTGAGGTTTCTTCGGGTTGCAAATCCCGAATAAATGAGCGCTGATCATTATTTAACAATATGTTACGCAGTTTTGTTGAAGTTCGTTGCAATCAGCCAGATAGCCAACACAAGCTCGATTCCACCAAACGTTGCGGCTTTAACAAACGGTGGGTTGTCTAGCGCGAGAGACACGAACCGCCCCAATGCAGCCCCGGCATAGACCACGCCCAGCATGGTATAGGCCATCGGCGCATTCAGCCAGATCACCGCGATACCGGTAACAACAAACAACCCGCCGACCGAGGCGCGCATCTCGCTTAACCCCATGGTGCTGTTCGTGGGTGCAAGATCCAACGCGTTGGCGGTGTAGGCCGGAGCCAGAAATCCAAAGAGACCAAAGCCGATCGTCAAAACAGCGGCCAGAATGTTAAGTGTTGAAACCATGATTATTCCTCTGGAAGCGCCGCATATGAGGCGTCAAAAAACGATACCTCCAACTCGACCGCGCGATTGAACAATTGTGTCACCTCTGCCTGCGCATTCGCGTCAAGTGTGGGCCAAACCTTGTCCAATTGACTGCGCAGATATTCGACAACACCTTCAAATTCTTCTCCTGCATGTAGAGTGATCCACTCCGCATACCAGAAAGGCAATTCCGCATTGGGAGGATTCACAGGTGTGGCCCAGCTTAGATAAACCCATTCAGCTACGACAAGCACCGCAAGCATGTTTTCATATCGGCCTGATGCCGCCGCACGCGCCATCAACTCCTGAAAGGCTCGCGTGGCAGGGGCAGGTTTGTCGGATGGCTCAGTTCCAAGTGCCTCCATCGCACGCAGGAAATATGTATTCTCCGGACCGGTAATGATCGCCAGAAACTGCGCGGCCGGTACACTGTCAGCCAGGCTCGGTGCATGTGCGATTGCACTTGCCAGAAGGCGAACAAAGCCGTCGACGAATTGATAGTCTTGCTGCAAATACCAACGCATCTTATGGACAGGCAATGTGCCTTGGGCCAGTTCGCGGGTAAATGTATGATCAGTTGCCGCCTCCCATAATTCCAGCTGACCCTGACGCAATGACTCTGTCGGGCGAATAGGGTTTTGCATGTAGGAAGCTCCTTGTATCAACCGGCGCAGTGAAAGCCGGTTTTCAACAGGATTACAAGGCGGGTAACCAATGCTCTGTGCATAAGAAAGCCGATTTGAACAAAGCTTGGTTCAGGCTGGCTTGCGCTTGCGTTCGGCCACATCCCGGGCCAGTTGTCGGGTGTAGTTTTCCAGCTCAACCAATGCAGAATCGACGGTTTCAGCGTCCATGCCTTCTAGCGCATCTGCGATTTTTGTGTGGTAGGCGATGATCGCTTCTCGGGATCGGGCCGTAAAAGTGATCATGTTCATCAGGGGCTGCATAGCCTCAACCGCACCGGCCAGTTGATAAGACAGAACCGGATTGTCGGCCCCATCGACAAGCGCCCGGTGAAAGGCCACATCTGATGCGCAGAACGCTTCGTCTGTCAGACCGGGCTGGGCTTGTCGAAAAATCTCGGCCCGCATCGTGGCCAATTGATCCGCGGTGCGGCGTTTTGCCGACAAAGGCGCGCAAGCGCGTTCCAGCGCGTATCGCGCTTCACACGCCGTATCAAACCGCACCGCGTTCATCGACAGCAAGAGTGTCGAGGTGGTGATCTGCTGAGAATAGGCATCCTCAAAGCTGAGCCGATTGACAAAGGCTCCACCCGTCGCCCCGCGTTGCGTGCGGATCAGTGATTGCGCTGCCAGTCGTTTCAATGCTTCACGCACTGTTGGGCGCGACACCTGAAACTGCTCGGCCAGTTCCGCCTCAGAAGGCAGGCGTTCATCGACGATCAATTGGCCGGAGACTATAGCGTCCCGTATGGCCTGTGCGATTTGCGCAGATAGATCAGCCGGTTTCTGAGGATCGATTTTCATAATTACTTGCCCGAAAGTCAGATTTTATTTGTCTGACATTTAAAAGTCTGACATTTGAAAAGCAAGGACTGAGTCGGGAGGAGCGCATGAGTCGCGCGGTTCTACGCACTGGAATGTGGCTGGGCTTTTACGCAGCCATCCTGTGGGCGTGGTGGATGATGTTCTCGATGAGCCGCAGCATGGATCTTGATTGGATCGGTCGGCCCGGCCCAATGGGGCAGGCCATGGCGGCGATGGACCCGCGGATGGACATGTATATGCCCATGGCCGAGTTCGGGCCGTTGTTCTGGATGTGGGCCATCATGATGGCAGCGATGATGCTGCCGACGCTGGTGCCAACCCTGCGCAGTTACGATGATCTGATCCACAGTGCCAATGGAACGCGTGCCGGATGGCTGGGCGTTCTGACCGGATTTGGGGTCGTTTGGGTGGGATTTGCGGCTCTGATCACCGGGATTCAACTTGTTTTGTTGTTCGGTGGGCTGGTCGATATGCTGGGCATTGCAAAATCCGGTTGGGTCGCCGGTGGGCTAATGATTGTCGTCGGCGCATTCCAGTTCTCGCGCGTGAAAGAGGTGTGCCATGGGGTGTGCCACGCGCCCATGACTTACTTTCTGGGACATTGGAAAACAGGCTTTACGGGCGGTTTGCGTATGGGCTTGGGCCTGGGCACGTTCTGTGTTGGATGTTGCTGGGGCTTCATGGTGCTTGGCTTTGTGGGCGGCGTCATGAGCTTGCTTTGGATGGGGCTGGCGACAGTGTTCATGGTCTTGGAGAAATTGCCCCAGATCGGGCATCGCGTGACGCGGCCCATGGGTTTTCTATTGATTGCAGGTGGTGTGCTGTTGCTGGCGTTCCCCTTGAGCTACGGAGGATAAGCGAATGGCTAAGAACAGAAAGATTGATGCCGACAGGCTGCCGATCAGCCAGCGGATCGACAGTCGAATGCCCAATCCCAAGCGGCGCGAGATGAGCCCGACGGAGTGGAGCATTAAAGGCGAGCTGATCCTAAACTGTTCCTGTGATGTGTTTTGTCCTTGTGTGGTGTCATTGGGCGCACATCCCCCAACCGAGGGGCATTGCCACGCGTGGATGGGCGTGATCATCGACGAGGGGCACTATGAGGGCGAAGACCTCAGCGGTCTGAACGTTGGTCTTCTGGTCGATATTCCAGGTCGTATGGGCGAGGGCCAATGGAAGGTCGCCGCCTATGTCGATGAACGCGCCAGCGGCAAGGCCTATAACGGGTTGCTGCAGATCTTCAGCGGTCAAGCGGGCGGCACCACCGGCCTGTTTACCATGCTGGTGAGCGAGATTATCGGGGCTGAGCGTGCTCCGGTCCAGATCGAACGCGATGGCACCAAGCGCCGGATTGTGATCGGTCGTAAAATTCAGGGCGAGATTGAAATGCTGGGCGGGAAAGACCCCGAACATCCGGTGATGGTCTCGAATTCGAAGTACTGGATGGGTCCGGACATCATCGTTGCACGCGGAGTCAAATCGAAGGTTCGGGACTATGGTCGCGTGTGGGATTTCGGGGGCAAATCCGCCGAGATTTGCCCGATCGACTGGCATGGACCAAAGTGATGATCACCGGAGCCTATGCCCGTGAAATGGCGCGGTATAATCATTGGCAAAACAACCAGTTGTCAGAGTTCCTTGAGGCGCTGACCGAAGAAGAGTTGACCCGCGAACACGGCGCGTTTTTTGGTTCAATCCTGGGTACCGCGAACCATCTTCTCTGGGGCGATTGGATCTGGATGTCACGTTTCGACAAGGGCGATGGACCCGAGGCCAATATCCATCGTCCCGGCGGCGGGATCCATGAAAGCGTGTATCTGTGCCCTGATCTGGAAAGCTGGCTAAGCCTGCGAAACCCTATGGACACTCGTATCTCAGACTGGGCAGAGACGCTGGGCAATGATCCCATATCAGGGCCATTTACCTGGTATTCAGCGTCAAAAGAGGCCGAAGTTACATTGCCTTATGCGCAATGCATCATGCACTTTTTCAACCATCAGACGCATCACCGCGGTCAGTTACACAAGATGCTGACCGAGACCGGCTCTGGCGCGCCGGTCAGCGATCTGTGTTTCATGCCAACGGAGGGCTGAATGCCGCAAATATCATTGTCTCGCCGTCTGCGGCGCACACCATTCTCGGAAGGTGTTACGGCTGCAGGGGTCAAAGGCTATACGGTCTACAACCGTATGCTGTTGCCGACGGTGTTCGAAAGCGTCGAGGCAGACTACCATCATCTTAAGTCCCACGTTCAAGTCTGGGATGTCTCCTGCGAACGACAAGTGGAATTGCGCGGACCGGATGCGGCGCGGTTGATGCAGATGCTGACACCGCGCGATCTGCGGGGCATGCTGCCGGGGCAGTGCTATTATGTGCCTATCGTGGATGAGACCGGCGGCATGCTGAACGATCCGGTGGCGGTGAAACTGTCCGAAGATCGCTGGTGGATATCCATTGCCGACAGCGATTTGCTGTTGTGGGTCAAAGGCCTGGCCAATGGCTATCGGCTGGATGTGCTTGTGGATGAGCCCGACGTTTCACCTCTGGCCATTCAGGGGCCCAAGGCAGATGAACTGATGGCCCGGGTGTTCGGGGATCGGGTGCGCGATATTCGGTTCTTCAAATTCGATATGTTCGAATTCGAGGGGCGCGATTTGGCCGTCGCCCGCTCGGGCTATTCCAAGCAGGGCGGGTTTGAGATTTATGTTGAAGGCGGCGATATCGGGATGCCTCTGTGGAACGCGCTGTTCGACGCGGGCGAAGACTTGCAGGTGCGCGCCGGTTGCCCGAACCTGATCGAGCGGATCGAGGGCGGGTTGTTGTCTTATGGCAATGACATGACGGACGACAACACGCCGCATGAATGTGGGTTGGGCAAGTTCTGTAACACGCACACGGCGATTGGCTGCGTGGGCAGGGATGCTTTGCTGCGCGTTGCCAAAGAAGGTCCGGTGCAGCAGATTCGCCCGATTGCGATTGAAGGTGATGCGGTACCGCCCTGCGTGGAACCGTGGTGTGTTTTTTCAGACGGAAAGCAGGTTGGTCAGGTGACATCCTCCGCCTGGTCACCTGATTTCGCGACCAATGTTTCGATTGGGATGATGCGATTGAGCCATTGGGACACTGGGACCAAGCTTGAGGTGGAAACGCCTGATGGGATGCGGAACGCAACAGTACAGGGTCATTTTTGGATCTGACATGGGGAAGGGGGCTCTGCCCCCGTCGCTGCGCGACTCCCCCGGGATATTTTGGGCCAGGTGAAGTGATGGACCGGTCGAGAGAAAGCGAAAGGACTATGAATATGTTCAATGCGTTGGTGATGGATAAGGATGAAGAAAGCGGACTGGCGAGCGCGTCGGTTAAACAGCTTTCAACCGAGGATCTGCCGCATGGTGAAGTGACCGTTGCGGTGGAATACTCGACGGTGAACTACAAGGACGGGTTGTGCCTGTCACCCAAAGGCGGTGGCCTGGTCCGGAATTACCCTCATGTACCAGGAATCGATTATGCCGGAACGGTCGAGGCCTCGTCGGATGATCGCTACAAGCCGGGCGACAAGGTTGTTCTGACCGGTTGGCGCGTGGGAGAGGCCCATTGGGGCGGATATTCGCAAAAAGCCAATGCGCGAGCCGATTGGTTGGTTCCCTTGCCGGAGGGTCTGGATGCGCGGGAGGCGATGGCAGTGGGTACGGCGGGTTTTACCGCGATGCTGGCTGTTATGGCGCTGGAAGATCATGGACTGACACCTAATCGCGGGCCCGTTCTGGTGACCGGGGCCGCAGGGGGTGTCGGGTCAGTGGCGACCGCGATCCTGGGGCAGCTTGGCTATGAGGTCGCAGCTGTGACCGGGCGGCCTGAGACCGGGGACTATCTGAAATCGTTGGGGGCAACGACGATTGTTCCGCGCGAAGAGCTCAATGAAACCACCAAGCGCCCGCTGGAAAGCGAAACCTGGGCCGGGTGTGTTGACGCCGTTGGCGGTGACATGCTGGCGCGTGTTTTGGGTCAGATGAAATATGGCTGCTCGGTTGCGGCTGTGGGTCTGGCAGGCGGTGCGGCGCTGCCAACGACGGTGATTCCCTTCCTGCTGCGTGGTGTGAACCTGTTGGGCATCGACAGCGTGATGCAGCCCTATGACAACCGGGTTCGGGCCTGGCGCCGGATCGCAACCGATCTGCCGATGGAAAAGCTGGAGGCGATGGTGCATCCCGCGACCCTGTCTGATCTGCCAGCACTTGGCGTAGATATCCTGAAAGGTCAGGTCAAAGGGCGCGTTGTGGTCGACGTAAACGCCTGATTTGATACCGCGGTAAGGGCGGGTCACGTTATAGGCCTGTCCTTGCTGAACAAAAGTCGGCGAAAAGGACCGAAACTCTGCTGGTCATTGCCGCAATTCCTGCCCATGATTGCTATACATCCCAAAGGCGATGGCGTAAGACCCATCCAAACAGCACTTGAAGACGGGGAGTGAGCAGCATGTCTGACGACTTCGAACTGGACACCGATGATCTGAAGCGCCGCATGGATGGCGCGATGTCCAACCTCAGAACCGAATTTGCCTCTTTGCGGACCGGTCGGGCCTCGGCTTCGATGCTTGAGCCGGTGATGGTCGACGCTTATGGGTCGATGACGCCGATCAATCAGGTTGGAACAGTCAACGTACCCGAACCGCGGATGGTGACGGTGAATGTCTGGGACAAGGGCCTGGTGGGCAAGGTGGAAAAAGCGATCCGCGAAAGTGGTTTGGGGATCAATCCTCAGCTGAATGGCACGATCATCATGCTGCCGATCCCTGAATTGAACGAAGAACGCCGCCGCGAGCTGGGCAAGGTTGCCGGGCAATATGCCGAAAGCGCACGAGTTTCGATCCGAAACGTACGCCGCGATGGGATGGACCAGATCAAGAAGGCCAAGTCGGATGGCATGTCCGAGGATGACCAGAAGTTCTGGGAAAGCGAAGTGCAGGACCTGACGGACGAGATGATCAAGGCTGTTGATACCGCACTTGAAACGAAACAGTCCGAAATCATGCAGGTCTGAGCCGGTCTTATGCCCAAAGATCCCCAAACCGAGCCAGGGTCTGGCCCGCGCCATGTGGCGATCATCATGGATGGTAACGGCCGCTGGGCGCAGGCACGTGGGCGGCCTAGATTGTTCGGTCATCACGCAGGTGCGCGTCGCGTACGCGAGGTGGTTGAAGCCTGCCCTGGGCTGGGGATCAAGTACCTAACCGTCTTTGCCTTTTCGACCGAGAACTGGAAACGCACTCAGGTCGAAGTAGCAGGGCTGATGAGCTTGTTTCGCCGCTATATCATCAAGGAAACCAAGACGCTGGCCGAAAATGGCATTCGCGTGCGGTTTATCGGGGATCGGGTACGTTTGGATTCAAAGCTGACCGATCTTATGGATTCCCTGGAAGAAGAGACCAAGAACAACGATCTGGTGCATCTGACCGTCGCCCTGAACTACGGCGGTCGGGATGAGGTGGCCCGCGCGACCAAACGACTGGCCCGTGATGTGGCCGACGGGCGCTTGCATCCCGATGACGTGGACGAAGAAACGCTGCCCAGATATCTGGATACACGGGTTCTGCCGGATCCTGATCTGGTGATCCGCACCAGTGGTGAGGCGCGCATCTCGAATTTTTTGCTGTGGCAATCGGCCTATTCTGAGTACGAGTTCATCGACACGTTATGGCCCGATTTCACCGCCGCCGAGCTGGAACGCCTGTGTAACAACTTTGGATCGCGTGAGCGGCGTTTCGGGGCAGTTATCGCATGAGCGATGGCCGATGGTCTGATCTGACGACGCGCGTTCTGTCTGCCATTGTGCTTGTCGCCATTGGTGCGATTGAGGTCTGGCTGGGTGGTATCTGGTTCGAAACCTTCATCGCGGTGGCCTGTGGGCTGATGGCCTGGGAACTCGTTCGGATGATCGAGCCACAACACACAAGCATTGCTGTGCAATTGGGTATCCTGACCTGCGCGGTGGTGTTTGGCGTCGCAGAGCTTTGGCGTTTTGAGTTTTCTCAGGTTTATACTCTGCCGATCGTTGCCGCGCTTGCTTTGGTTTCAGCCGGGCAGGTCAACCAATCCCGCGGGTTGTGCGCTGTGTTTATGCTGTGGATTGCCGGGGCAGGGCTGGGTTTTATTTCGATCCGAGAGACGATGGGTTTTACCGCGATGATCTGGCTGATTGCCTTGGTCGTCGCAACCGACGTCGCGGGGTATTTTGTCGGCAAGGCCGTGGGTGGCCCGAAATTCTGGCCCAAGGTCAGCCCCAAAAAAACATGGTCAGGTACAGCAGGGGGCTGGGCAGCGGCTGCCTTGGTTGGCATCCTGTTCGCCGTCCAGGGCGGGTTTGGCGTGATGTTTGTGGTGATCTCGGTTCTGGCTTCGATGGCCAGTCAGGCTGGCGACATTGCTGAAAGCGCGGTCAAACGCAGGTTTGGGGTCAAGGACAGCTCGAATCTGATCCCCGGTCATGGTGGATTTCTGGACCGGTTTGATGGAATGATGGGTGCGGCGCTGTTCGTGCTTTTGGCGGGTTTGATCTATTCACCCGGGGCGATGTGATGCGCAAGGTTTCGATTTTCGGTGCGACCGGTTCGATCGGCCAGAACACAATTGATCTGATCGCGCGTGCGCCGGATCACTATGACGTTGTCGCCTTAACCGGGGGCGCCAATATCGCTCAGCTGGCCGCAGATGCCCGTCGATTGCATGCCGATGTCGCTGTGACGGCTTATGAGGACCGGTTGTCTGACCTGCGCGATGCGCTGGAAGGCTCAGGTGTCGAAGCGGCCGCTGGTGCGCAGGCCCTGACCGAAGCAGCGACGCGGCCTGCAGATTGGGTCATGTCGGCCATCGTGGGCGCGGCCGGGCTGGCCCCGGGGATCGAGGCGCTAAAGCAAGGCGCGACGCTGGCGCTGGCCAACAAAGAAACGCTTGTTTGTGCCGGGGCTTTGGTGCTGGACACAGCCAAAACGCATGGCGCGCGCCTGCTGCCAGTGGACAGTGAGCATTCAGCGGTTTTTCAAGCGCTTGTGGGCGAGGATATGAGCGCGGTTGAGCGGATCATCATCACGGCCAGTGGCGGGGCCTTTCGGGACTGGCCCTTCTCAGATCTGGCCAAAGCGACGGTTGAACAGGCCTCAAGCCACCCGAACTGGGATATGGGGCAGCGGATCACCATCGACAGCGCCTCGATGTTCAACAAGGCGCTTGAAGTGATCGAGACCAAAGAATTCTTTGGGTTAGACCCGCAGCGGATCGAGGTTCTGGTGCATCCCGAATCTATTGTACACGCGCTGGTTGGGTTTCGGGATGGCGCGGTGATGGCGCATATGGGCGCGCCCGATATGCGCCACGCGATTGGCTATGCGCTGCACTGGCCGGACAGGCAAGGCCTGCCGGTCGAACGGCTTGACCTGGCGGCGATTGGCCAGCTGAACTTTCAGAAACCTGATCTGGCCCGTTACCCCGCGCTTAGACTGGCGTGGGATGTCATGGAACGCGGAGGATTGTCGGGCGCGGTTTTCAACGCCGCTAAAGAGCGGGCGCTGGATCATTTCATCGCGCGTCGGATCGGATTTCTGGACATGGCAGATTGTGTTGCCATGGTTCTGGACAGATTTGATGCGGAACAATGTCTTATTGATGCCCCTTTGACACTTGATAACGTACAGCAAACGGACCATCTGGCACGGCAATGGGCAGATGACGCCGTGCACAAACGAGCAGGATAGAATATTGGACGTACTTTCCCTGATCCCACAATTCGGCAATTTGCTTTGGACGATTGTGGCCTTTGTGATCGCTTTGTCCGCCATCGTGGCTGTGCATGAATACGGGCATTATATCGTTGGTCGCTGGTCCGGCATTCATGCAGATGTGTTTTCCATTGGGTTCGGCCCGGTGTTATGGAGCCGGTTCGACAAGCGTGGCACAAAATGGCAGATCGCGCTGTTGCCGTTTGGGGGCTATGTCAAATTCAAGGGCGATTCCAACGCGGCCTCGGGTAAGGACGAAGAGGCGATGGAAGAAATCGCCGAACAAAGCCCGGAAGAGCTGCGCAGTACCATGCATGGCGCACCGCTTTGGGCCCGTGCTGCAACCGTTGCAGCGGGTCCGGTATTCAACTTTGCCATGTCGATCATCGTCTTCGGGATGATCTTTTGGTCGCAAGGCGTCTCGCGCGAACCTCTGACAGTGGGTGAATTGAAACCTTTGCCGGGAACCGTTCAAGGCCTTCAGGTTGGCGATGAGATCGTCGCGATTGCTGGTATCACAACGCCTGATTTCGATGAGGAGAGCAACTGGAGCGAATTCACCGGATCGCTGCCTGTTGAACCTGTTCTGGACTATACCGTGATCCGCGATGGTGAGACGCTGGATGTCGAAGCGCCTTGGTTATTCCCGCCGCTGATCCGTCAGGTTGCACCGCGCAGTGCCGCGATGGATATCCAGTTGGAACAGGGGGATGTGATCACCGCCGTCAATGGGCAGCCAATCTTTGCCTTCGACCAGCTTAAGGAATTTGTCGAAAGTTCGGATGGGCGCGTATTGCTGCTGAACGTCTGGCGCGATGGGGCTGATCTGGAATTTGCTCTGGCCCCGCGACGCACAGATGAACCGCAATCCGAAGGCGGCTTTGTCACCCATTGGCGTATCGGGATTGTAGGCGGCATGATGCTGGAACCTGCGACCCAACCCGCTGGCATTTGGGATTCGCTGACCGGAGGTGTTAGGCAGACCATCCGCATTATCGACGGCTCGCTGTCGGGGATGTGGCATATGATTACTGGCGCGATCAGCACCTGCAATATCTCTGGCCCGATTGGTATTGCCGAAACCTCGGGTGCCATGGCCAGTCAGGGTGCGCAGAACTTCATCTTCTTTATCGCGGTTTTGTCGACCGCTGTTGGTTTGCTGAACCTGTTCCCAATTCCGGCTTTGGATGGCGGACACCTGGTCTTCTATGCCTATGAAGCCGTCGCTGGAAAGCCGCCCAGTGACCGAGCGCTGCGAATTTTGATGACGGTGGGAATTACCCTGATTCTTAGCCTGATGCTGTTTTCGGTAACAAACGATCTGTTCTGCTGATTGTGACGTCTCGCGCACAACAAAGCCGCATTCTTGCCTCAATCTGACGTTAGCATTTTCGCCAGATTGAGGGCGAACAATGACACAAGCACTGCGCAAATCCTATCAAAGTTTCAGTTTCCTGTTCATGCTGAACTGGGATGTGTTGCTGAGTTTTGCAGTCACTGCTTTGGCCCTTGGTTTAGGCGCTTATCTGGCCGGATTCTGATTCTGGCCCGGCGTATCGGCGCAGTGTAGGTGCGATCAAATGCCAGTTGGGCATTTTGGCCTTTTGACAAGCACATCCAGACCCGTTACTCAGCATTAAAGTCTTAGAATTCTGGGTTGAGATAAAAATGACCGACGGGCGAGGCGCGGGCACATCCTGCGGGGGGCGTAAGTCTTCAAACAAGATTTTGTGGCAAACGCTCACGTTTCTTTTCCTTTTTGTTGCGGCAAGTTTACTGGCAATGCCAAACGTTGCGACCGCGCAAAGTTTCACGATCAATTCGTTTGACGTAGATGGAAACCGGCGTATCGAGACCGGTACGATCATCGCCAGAACCGGGATCGAACCGGGCCAGACAGTGACAAGCGGTCAGCTGAACGACGCCTATCAGCGTTTGCTTGACAGTGGTGTTTTTGAAACAGTCGAATTGACACCTCGCGGCACGACCCTGGTGATCGAGGTTCAGGAATACCCAACAATCAACCAGATCAGCATCGAGGGGAATCGGCGTGTCAAAGACGACATCTTGCTCGAGGTGATTTCATCGCAGCCCCGTCGCGTCTTTACGCCTCAGGCCGCCGAGGCCGACTCCGATCTGATCGCTGAAGTCTATTCGGCACAAGGTCGTGTGGCTGCGACCGTGATCCCCCGTATCATTCGCCGTAGCGACAACCGGGTTGATCTGGTTTTTGAAATCTCTGAAGGCACCACGATTGAAGTCGAACGTGTCAGCTTTGTCGGCAACCGCGCCTATTCTGATCGCCGCTTGCGTCGCGTGTTAGAGACGAAACAGGCCACCATCCTGCGCACCTTCTTTCGCAGCGATACATTCATCGGCGACCGGATCGAGTTCGACAAGCAGGTCATTCGTGATTTCTACCTATCGCGCGGCTATATCGACTTCCGTGTAAACAGCGCGAATGTGGAGTTCACCCGCGAACGCGATGCGTTTTTCCTGGTGATGAATGTAACCGAGGGACAGCAATTCTCATTCGGCAAGATCACAACGGTCAGTGAAATCCCTGGCGTGGACCCAGCACCCTATCAGGACGCGCTAAAGATCAAGCCCGGCGTGACGTATTCACCTACGCTGATCGAAAACTCGATCGCTCGGCAGGAACGCTTAGGTGTGAAACAGGGCGTCGACTTTCTTCGGGTCGAGCCGCGTGTCACCAGGAATGATCGCGATCTGACGCTGGATATCGAATTCGTACTCAGCAAGGGCCCGCGCGTCTTTGTGGAACGGATTGACATTGAAGGGAACACAACAACGCTGGATCAGGTGATCCGTCGTCAGTTTGACACTGTAGAAGGCGATCCGTTCAATCCGCGTGCAATCCGTCAGGCGTCAGAGCGCATCAACGCTTTGGGTTTCTTTGCCACAGCGAGTGTTGAGCCGCGCGAAGGGTCAAGCCCAAGCCAGGTTATTCTGGACGTGGATGTTGAAGAACAGCCCACGGGTTCGCTTTCGCTGGGCGGTAGCTACTCGGTATCGGACGGTATTGGACTTGCTGTTGCATTGAACGAATCCAATTTCCTTGGCCGTGGTCAGAATCTTGGTTTTTCCATCTCGACCGCGCAGGAATCCGAACAGTACACCATCAATTTTACAGAACCTTACCTGTTGGGTCGCAGATTACGCTTTGATCTTGGGCTTGGTCTCTCGGGGACCAACTCCGGGTTTGCAAGCTACGACACCCAGCGCGTGTTCTTTAATCCCCAGTTGACCTACTCAATCGGAGAGCTGTCCGCATTGCGCCTTCGCTATGGCTGGGAACGCAGCGAGATGACGCAGCAGGATGATGAGATCAACGGTGCTGTTATTTCGTCTGAAATCGATCAAGGTAAGCGCACAACAAGCTCTCTCGGTGTGTCCTATATTTATGACAGCCGTATCGGCGGATTGAACCCCAATGCTGGCGTTTTGTTCGAGGTCGGTGTGGATGCAGCGGGTCTTGGCGGAGATAATCAGTTTTTCAAAACGACCGCCCGCGGGATCGCGCAGACAAGTGTATTGAGCGAAGAGGTTATCTTACGTGCAACGCTTGAACTTGGTGCGTTGCATTGGTCCGGAGACGATTTTAGCCGTACAATCGACCGATTTCTGCTAGGGCCAAGTGTGTTCAGAGGGTTTGAACCTGCCGGTCTTGGCCCGCGCGATCTGTCCAACGGTCAAGATGACGCCATTGGCGGTAACTATTACTGGGTCGCTCGCTTTGAATCCGATTTCCCATTAGGCTTGCCCGAGGAGCTGGGTCTGCGTGGAGGCGTGTTCTATGATGTTGGAAACCTTTACAATATTGACAACGTGAACACAGCTGGTGCGAACATCGTCGGCGCAGATGGCTCAATTCGCCACGTCGTTGGTCTTTCTGTCCTCTGGGATACGCCCTTCGGTCCGTTGCGGTTCAACTTCTCGAAAGCTCTGAAAAAAGAAGAGTTCGACAACGAAAGAAACTTCGACCTGACTGTTCAGGCAAGGTTCTGACTTTTCCATGGCTGACCACGGTCTCAAGCTCCTACAGGGCCCACTTCGGGCCCTGTGTGTTTTTCTGGCCTGCGTTTGGGCAATCCCAAGCTTTGCGCAACAATTGGGTGTGTCTCAAAACGTCGTAGTGACGATCTCTAGCGATCGCTTGTTTGCGGAGTCCCAATTTGGTCAGCGCGTCCTGCGCGAGATCGAGCAGGAAGGTGCGTTGCTGGGCGAGGAAAATGAGCGCATCGTTGCTGAGCTGAGCGCTGAAGAAAAAACGCTGACAGAAAAGCGTGGCGATCTGACACCCGAAGAATTTCGCCCTTTGGCCGAAGCTTTCGACATCAAGGTGCAATCTCACCGCGAAGGACAGCGTGCCAAACTGGATGCTTTGGCGCGTCTCAGCGAAGACAGCCGGCAACGGTTTTACGAACTGGCGCGTCCGGTTCTGATCGATATTCTGCAGGAAAGCGGCGGCTCGATCATTCTGGAACGCTCAAGTGTGCTGCTCAGCTCAGACGCATCAGATATCACCGATGTAGCGATTGACCGGATCAATGCGGCCATCGGGGATGGAACCGGCTTGCAGGACGGGCAGGGCGAATAAACAGGTTTGCTTGCCCTTACGCGCCTGTATTGCTAACCACGCGAGAACTGAGACTTCCAAGACGGGATTTGTGACTTATGACCTCGGAAACCAAAAGCGCCGACATTCAGCTGATCCAGCGCATATTGCCGCATCGCTATCCGTTTCTACTGGTCGACAAGGTGGTTGATATCGAAGGCTATCAATCTGCTATAGGCATCAAGAATGTCACCATGAACGAGCCTCATTTTCAGGGCCATTTCCCCGGTACTCCGATCATGCCAGGTGTCACCATCGTCGAAGCGATGGCGCAAACGGCCGGTGTCATGCTGGGTGTCGGCATGGATGTGATCGACACGGAACTGCTGATCTACTTCATGAGCATCGACAAGTGCAAATTCCGCCGCAAGGTTGTGCCCGGAGACGTTCTGGAGATGCATGTGGAAACCCTGCGCGGCAAGAAAGGCGGCAAGCTGTTCAAGTTCAATGGACGGGCCACCGTCGATGGAGAAGTCGCCGCCGAAGCCGAGTTCTCGGCCTATGTTGATTGGGACATGGAAAAAACGGCATGAGCGGTGTTCATCCCAGCGCAATCATTGAAGAGGGCGCTCAGATCGGGCAGGGCTGTTCGATCGGCCCGTTCTGCTATGTTGGGCCTCAGGTCCGTTTGGGCGACCGGGTCGAGCTGAAATCTCATGTGGTCGTGACCGGTGACACCTCAGTCGGTGAAGATACGGTCATCTTCAATTTCTCGGTCATCGGCGAAATCCCCCAGGACCTGAAATTTGGCGGTGAAAACACGCGGCTGGAAATTGGTCAGCGCAACCGGATTCGGGAACATGTGACCATCAACACTGGTACCGATGGCGGCGGTGGTGTGACGCGCATTGGCGATGACTGCCTGCTGATGGCGGGTGTGCATGTGGCCCATGACGTACAGATGGGCGATCGGGTGATCATGGTGAATCACGCGGGCGCGGCCGGTCATTGTATCATCGAGGATGATGTGATCATCGGCGGGATCTCGGGCCTGCATCAATGGGTGCGGGTTGGTCGCGGTGCCATCATTGGCGCGCTGACCATGGTACCGAACGACGTCATTCCCTACGGTTTGGTCCAGGCCCCGCGCGGGGAACTGGACGGGCTCAACCTGGTTGGCCTGAAACGGCGCGGCGTATCGCGCGAAGACATCTCGGCGCTGCGGGCTGCGTTCAAGGAGCTGACCGGTGGCGAAGGCACCTTTCAGGAGCGTGCCCATCGCGCGGGTGAAGGCAGCAACAGCGAATATGTCCGGCGCATTGTCGAGTTTGTGACCGGTGACACGGATCGGTCTTTCCTGACACCAAGGAAGTAAGCGCATGCTGGCATTGATCGCAGGCACTGGTGTCTTGCCGGATGAGGTCGCCGCCGCTTTACCAGAGCGCCCGTTGATCTGCGCGATGGAAGGGTTTGAGCCGGATACGCTAGGACCAGACATCGTGTTTCCGCTCGAACAGCTGGGCAGCTTTATCGCTGAGTTGAAAGCGCGCGGTGTGACCGAGCTTTGCATGGCCGGGGCGGTTCAGCGACCGCGTGTCGATCCCGCGCGTATTGATGCGGCGACCTTGCCGTTGGTTCCGATCTTGCAAAAGGCCATGACGTCTGGCGACGACGGAGCGTCGCGCGCGGTCATTGGTATCTTTGAGGATGCGGGCTTGTCGGTCAAAGCCGCTCATGAGATAGCACCGGACCTATTGCCGTCTGTGGGCTGCCTAACCGAGGCGCAACCATCTGAGGCCGATCTGGCCGATGCAGACCGGGCGGCCGGTATTCTACGTGCCATGGGCAGCGCCGATATCGGGCAAGCTTGCGCAGTGTCCAAAGGCCAGGCTTTGGCCGTTGAAAGCATTTTTGGCACTGCCTGGATGTTGCAATCCTTGACCCAACGTCCGGATGCAGGTGGTGGCATTCTGTTCAAAGCGCCAAAGCCAGCTCAGGATCGGCGGGTGGATTTGCCTGCCATCGGCCCCGAAACCGTGACCAGCGCAGTTGCAGCCGGGTTGACCGGTATCGTCATCGAAAAAGGCGGTGTCATGGTGTTGCAGCGCGACCGGGTGATCGCCGATTGCAACCGTCTGGGCCTGTTCCTGTTCGTCCGCGAAAGGGCGGTCTGATGCGTGTCTTTCTGGTCGCCGGTGAACCTTCGGGCGATCGGTTGGGCGGTGCGCTGATGGAAGGGTTGAAGACCCTTGTTCCAAACGTTGAATTCAGTGGGGTTGGCGGGCCGCTGATGCAGGCACAGGGCTTGAACAGCCGGTTCCCGATGTCCGAGCTTAGTGTAATGGGCCTGGTCGAGGTCCTGCCCAAGTTCTTTCATCTGAAACGTCGGATATCTGAAACTGCACAAGCCGTGCTGGACATGCAGCCAGATGTGTTGATTACCATCGACAGCCCAGATTTCTCGCTGCGTGTAGCCAAGATCGTCAAAGCCTCCAGCGACATTCGCACCGTTCACTACGTAGCCCCAAGCGTCTGGGCTTGGCGTCCGGGGCGGGCGGATAAGATGGCCAAGGTGATTGATCACGTTCTGGCCCTTCTGCCGTTTGAGCCGCCCTATATGGAACGTGCGGGGATGGAATGTGATTTCGTTGGCCATCCCGTGGCGAACGAACCGATTGCCTCTGATCAGGACATCCAGAAATTTCGTGCGGATCATGATCTGGGCAATGCGCCAATCGTGCTGGCTTTGCCAGGCTCTCGGCGGGGTGAGGTCGAACGGTTGGCCCCGATCTTCGGTGCGGCACTGGATGAGTTCCTGAAAGATCGTACCGACACCCGCGTCGTGGTTCCGGCGGTTGCGCATATGGTTGATGCCGTTACGGATCACATCAAGGACTGGCCCGGTCAGCCGGTTGTTGTTGATCCGCGCAAACTGCCCTCGGACAAGGCGCAGTTGCAAAAAAGAGCGGCCTTTGCCGCCGCCGATCTGGCATTGGCGGCCTCGGGTACGGTCTCGTTAGAATTGGCAGCGCAGGCGACGCCCATGGTGATCGCCTATAATCTGAACTGGCTGACCACGTTGATCGCAAAACGCATGGTCAAGCTGGATACGGTCACTCTGGTTAATCTGGTCTCGGATAGCCATGCCGTGCCCGAATGCCTGCTTGAGGATTGCGATCCTAAGAAGATCGCGGATGCTTTAAAGCAAGTGGCCGCCGCACCGGATGCTCAGAACCGGGCCATGGCAACGACCATGGAGCGTCTTGGGCGCGATGGCGAGGCACCGGGTCTGCGCGCGGCAAGGGCTGTTTTGGACAGAATGAACGCGTGATGTTGGATCATGTGATCTTTGCTGCTTCGGCCTTTGCGGCGCAGATATTGACCAATCTCGACAATCTTGCCGCGTTGGTTGCGCTGATGATGGTATCTGGTCCGCGTCGCGCCATTGCGGGGTTCCTGTTTGCGCAGATAATCGTGATCACCATTGCTTTCCTGCTGGCATTGGGGGTCGATGACGTGGTGCCGCACTGGGCAGGCTATTTGGGATTGATCCCCTTGGGGCTTGGCACCATCGGACTTCTCCGCCAACTCCGAGGGAATGAGACACAGCAGGGCGCACGCATATCTGCAGGTGCGTCGACCTTGGTGACCATGCTGCTGTTTGTCAGTATGTCGATGGACACGTTTGCGGTTCTCGCGCCGCTCTTGGCGGATTCCACCCCGAGCTATCGCTTTGCCGGGGTTGCTGGGGCCATAGCAGCGGCGCTCACCCTCGGTGTGCTCGCACTATTGGGCGCTCGCGCGCCAATCATGACCGGAGGCTTGGCGCAACGGCTTGAGGCGCTTGTGCCTTACGCAATGATCTGCGCTGGGATCTACATCCTCAGTAACTCATGGACTGACGCGATCTAGTAACCGCGCCAGATCCAGCCACCGCCAAAGATGCGGCTGCCTTCATTGGCATAGAACACACAGGCCTGACCTGGAGAAATCCCTTCCTCGGGCGTCAGCAGCTCCACCTCGGCGGTCGTGTCGGACAGGGGACGGATAATCGCCTCGCGCGGGGGACGGGTCGAGCGGACCTTGACCGACAAATGCCATTCGCTGCGCGCGGTGAAGGGCTCGTCCCCCAACCAATTGATTTCGCGCACGGGAATGGTGCGGGTGGCCAGCATTTCTTTGGGGCCGACGACAACCTGTTTCTTGTCGACTTCCAGCTTGACCACATAAAGCGGCTCGCTCAGGCCACCAATGCCCAAGCCCCGGCGCTGACCGATCGTGTAGTGGATCACTCCGTTATGTTGCGCCAGAATGCGGCCATCGGCATGCACGATCTCACCCGGTTCCGCAGCACCCGGGCGCAGTTTCTCGATCACGCTGGCATAGTCGCCATTGGGTACAAAACAGATATCCTGGCTGTCAGGTTTGTCTGCCACAGCCAGCCCATATTGCGCTGCCATTTCGCGGGTCGCATCCTTAGAAGGCAGGTGACCCAGCGGGAAACGCAGAAAATCCAACTGCTCGGGCGTGGTCGAAAACAGGAAATATGACTGATCGCGGTTCGCATCCTCGGCGCTGTGCAGTTCCGGGCCACTAGGGCCCATCATGCGCTGAATATAGTGCCCAGTGGCCATACAATCGGCTTCAAGATCTTTGGCGGTTTCCAACAGGTCCTTGAATTTCACCCGCTCATTGCAGCGGATACAGGGCACCGGGGTCGCGCCTGCCAGATAGCTATCGGCGAATTCGTCAATCACCGCGTCTTTGAAGATATTCTCGTAGTCCAGAACGTAGTGCGGGAACCCACGCTCTTCGGCAACGCGACGCGCATCGTGGATGTCGATTCCGGCACAGCACGCACCTTTCTTGGCCAACGCGGCGCCATGGTCATAAAGCTGCAGGGTCACACCGACCACGTCATAGCCTTGGTCCGCCAGATAGGCAGCAACGACCGAGCTGTCGACACCGCCAGACATGGCAACAACCACCCGCGTTTCCGAAGGTGGTTTGGCAAAGCCAAGCGAATTGAGTTGGGTCTCGGCGGCGAGGGCCATGGCGATTCCGTTCGGATTAAGAAAGACCGGCAGAATATAGGAAAATTCTACACACTCTCAAGGGGCGGTTTCACCCCACATTAAGTAGGCTGGTGGCAGCTTTGTCGCAGCAGGAAAAGGGTAGAAAGATGTATTTGCACAAAGTTGAAGGACCACGGTCTGTTACCCTGCCAGATGGCACGGTTCTGTCGCGCGCCGATCTTCCACCCGCTGATACACGGCGTTGGGTCGCGTCTCGCAAAATCATTGTTGTGCGTGGTGTTCTTTACGGCCTGATCACTCTGTCGGACGCCAAGAAGCGATATGGCATCAGCGATGAAGAGTTCAACACATGGGTGTCTGCCGTCGCCGAACACGGAATCGAGGCATTGAAAGTAACAGCTCTAAAAAAATATCGACAACCTAAAGATGAAAGTGAATAAATGATTCAACGGTAACGTCAGATTAACCATTTTTGATCAGGTTTGAATTGAATTGAAGTTTTATGACCTGAATTGGAGCAGTGAAATGAGAATACTTCTTGTCGAGGATGATCCAACCACATCCAAAAGCATCGAATTGATGCTGACGCATGCAAACCTGAACGTGTATGCGACGGATTTGGGGGAAGAAGGGATCGATCTGGCAAAACTCTATGATTACGATCTCATTTTGCTGGACCTGAATCTGCCGGACATGAACGGGCATGAAGTGCTGCGTCAATTGCGGATCGCGCGGGTGGAAACCCCGATCCTGATCCTGTCAGGGGCTGACGATACGGAAAGCAAGATCAAAGGCTTTGGATTTGGCGCGGATGATTATTTGACCAAACCGTTCCATCGCGAAGAACTGGTTGCCCGTATCCATGCGATTATCCGACGTTCGAAAGGGCACTCGCAATCGGTGATCCATACCGGGCGCGTTGCTGTTAACCTGGATGCCAAGACGGTTGACGTTGATGGCCAGACCGTCCACCTGACCGGCAAGGAATACCAGATGCTGGAGCTGTTGAGCCTGCGTAAGGGCACAACGCTGACAAAAGAGATGTTCCTGAACCACCTCTATGGCGGCATGGATGAACCAGAACTGAAGATTATCGACGTTTTCATCTGCAAGCTGCGCAAGAAACTCAGCAACGCAACTGGCGGCGATAATTACATCGAAACGGTTTGGGGCCGTGGCTATGTGCTGCGTGATCCGCAATCCGACAGCATGGACGATACCCGTATCGCAGTCGGCGCCTGACATCCGAACACTTGTGCCGCTGTTGGTCCAGGGCGGCACCCACACTCACGGCTCAGCACGTCTGGACCTAGCCGTGGCCTCGCCCTATCACTGATGTCCAAGAAGACGTGACAGGGCGAGGCCATGGGCAATTCAATTCCAACAAAAGACCTGACCGAAGATCAGGCCCGGGCCGAGCTTGCTCAACTGGCCGAGGCTTTGTTGCAGGCCAATCAACTGTATCACGGCGCAGATGCGCCCGAGATTTCGGATGCAGACTACGATGCGCTGAAACGGCGCAATGCCGAAATCGAGACGCGATTCCCACATCTCAAACGCGCCGACAGCCCCAGTGATCAGGTCGGCGCCCGGGCAGCAGACGGGTTTTCCAAGGTAACCCATGCCGTGCGCATGATGTCACTAGGCAATGCGTTCGACGATGAGGATGTGGCTGATTTTGACCGGTCGATCCGCAAATACCTCGGGCTGGATGACGCAAAACCACTCGCCTATACCGCAGAACCCAAGATCGATGGCCTGTCCCTTTCGTTGCGCTATGAAAACGGTAAGCTGATTCAAGCGGCAACGCGAGGCGATGGAGAGGTTGGTGAGAATGTCACGGCCAATGCCCGGACGCTGGCCGATATTCCTCAAACCATCGAGAATGCACCTGCTATTCTAGAGGTTCGGGGCGAGGTCTACATGTCGCACGCAGATTTCGACGCACTCAATCAGCGTCAAACCGAAAGCGGCGGGAAGACCTTTGCCAACCCTAGAAATGCAGCGGCCGGGTCGTTGCGGCAGTTGGATTCGGAAATCACCCGCGCGCGGCCGCTCCGGTTCTTCGCCTATGCCTGGGGTGAGGTGTCAGAACCGCTTTCTGATACTCAGATAGGCGCGATTGACCGCTTAAATGCGTTTGGTTTCTCTACGAATGAGCTGACCAGAGAATGCAAAGCCACCGATGAAATGCTGGCCCATTATCGGCAGATCGAAGCACAGCGCGCCACGCTGGGCTATGATATCGACGGTGTTGTCTACAAGGTCAACGATCTGGCACTACAGGCGCGATTGGGGTTCCGGTCAACCACACCCCGTTGGGCGATTGCCCACAAATTTCCGGCCGAACTGGCCTGGACCCGCCTTGAATCAATTGACATTCAGGTCGGGCGAACCGGTGCGCTTAGCCCGGTTGCACGATTGCATCCGGTTACGGTGGGCGGCGTCGTTGTCTCAAACGCCACATTGCATAACGAAGACTATATCGCGGGCCGTGACGCCAAGGGCGGTGAAATCCGCGATGGCAAGGATATTAGGGTCGGTGATTGGGTGCAGGTGTACCGTGCCGGCGATGTGATCCCCAAGATCGCAGATGTCGACATCTCCAAACGCCCAGATGACGCAGTGCCTTTCGATTTTCCAACGCGATGCCCCGAATGCGGCAGCGAGGCAATTCGCGAAGAAGGCGATGCGGTCCGGCGCTGCACGGGTGGCCTGATTTGCCCCGCGCAAGCTGTTGAGAAGCTGAAGCATTTCGTTTCGCGCAAAGCGTTTGACATCGAAGGTCTGGGCGCCAAGCAAATTGAGATGTTTTATGACGACCCCGAGTTGCCGATCAAAACCCCTGTCGACATCTTCACGTTGCAACAACGCGATGCGGGTAATCTGACCAAACTGGCCAACCGCAAAGGGTGGGGCGCGCAAAGCGCGGGCAATCTGTGGGCCGCGATCGATGAAAAGCGCACCATTGGGTTTGGGCGTTTGTTGTTTGCTTTGGGCATTCGCCACATGGGGGAGGCCGCGTCAAACCTGATTGCCACTCACTATGGCAGTTGGGCCGAGTTCGAAACCGCCGTGACCGCAGCGGTCACCTTCGATGGACCCGAGTGGGAAGACCTGCTGGGTATCGACGGAGTGGGCGAAGTCATGGCCCGCGCGCTGGTTTCCGCCTTTGCGCAACAAGCGGAACGAGCCAGCATTGATGATCTTGTCGCCCAGTTGCGGGTAGAGGAGGCAAAGCGCCCCGATACAACAGGCAGCCCGGTTGCGGGTAAAACCGTCGTCTTCACCGGCACGCTGGAAAAGATGACCCGCGCCGAAGCCAAAGCCCGCGCCGAGGCTTTGGGTGCTAAGGTATCTGGTTCGGTCAGCAAGAAAACCGATCTGCTTGTCGCTGGTCCAGGTGCCGGGTCCAAGGCCAAGAAAGCCGCTGAGCTGGGGATCGAAACACTGGATGAGGATGGCTGGCTACAGCTGATTGACGGCGCATGAGTGGACGGCCTGAACAGCTCTTCCCGCTGTTTGCCGGGTTGGAAACACTGGAGGGTGTCGGCCCAAAAACGGCGCAAGCCATGGCGCAAAGTGGGATCGAAAGCCCGCGCGACGTGCTGTTTGGTCTGCCTTATGCGGTGGTTGATCGGCGCAGGCGCGAGACCATTCAAGGCGTTGATTTGCCATCGACTTTGACAGTTGAGGTAACCGTTGGCGCGCACAGACCACCGCGCAACAAAGGTGGTGCGTATCGGATTCATGTCGAAGACAGTCAGGCCGATTTCCAGCTCGTGTTCTTTCATGCACGGGGCGATTACCTGAAGAAACTGTTGCCACAGGGTTCGCGCCGCGTGATCTCGGGCAAATTGGAGTTGTTTGATGGTATGGCGCAGATGGTCCATCCCGATCATATGCTTCCGGTTGAGCAGGCGCAGGATATCCCGGAATTCGAACCGGTGTATCACCTGACCCATGGCGTCACCCAAAAGACCGCCTTCAAAGCCGCCCGCAGTGCTTTGGCGCGCGCGCCAGACCTGGCCGAATGGATCGATCCGGCCCAGGTGACGCAACAGAAGTGGTCGGGTTGGAAGGGGGCTGTCGAGGCGGCCCATAACCCGCAGGGCGCAGATGATGTGGCGGCGTTTTCACCCGCACGAGAGCGTCTGGCCTATGATGAGCTTCTGGCCCATCAGTTGACGCTGGCTTTGGCGCGCCAGATCGAGCGTAAAGCGCGGGGTATCGTCAGCGTTGGAACCGGAGCGTTGCAATCGAGGGTCTTGGGAAGCCTGCCTTATCGTCCAACCGGGGCGCAAACCCGCGCCATCGAAGAGATTTCGGCCGATATGGCGTCGGGTACGCGCATGAACCGTCTGTTGCAGGGCGATGTGGGAGCCGGGAAAACGCTGGTCGCCTTCATGGCCCTACTGATTGCTGTCGAAGCCGGCGGGCAGGGCGTGATGATGGCCCCGACCGAGATCTTGGCGCGGCAGCATCTGGAGGGATTGCGCCCACTGGCTGAAGAGGCCGGCGTGGTGCTGGAAATTCTAACAGGGCGCGACAAAGGGGCCGAGAGGCGGGCGAAGCTGGCAGCGTTGAAGGCAGGGAACATTCAGATTCTGGTTGGAACCCATGCGGTGTTCCAGAATGACGTGGAGTTTCACGCGCTGCGTCTTGCCATCGTTGACGAACAGCATCGGTTTGGCGTGCGCCAGCGGATGGAATTGTCAGATAAAGGGCAGGGGGCGGATGTGTTGGTGATGACGGCCACTCCAATTCCGCGGAGTCTTGCACTGGCGCAATATGGCGACATGGATGTCTCGGTTCTGGATGAAAAGCCGCCTGGCCGGAAGCCAATCAAGACCGCCATTGTCAGCACGGGCCGTATGGATGAGGTTGTCGCGCATCTGCGTCGTGCGATTGATGAGGGGCGGCAATGCTACTGGGTCTGTCCTTTAGTGGACGAATCCGAGGTATCGGACCTCACCGCCGCCGAAGAAAGGTTCAAACGCCTGCGTGCTATTCTAGGTGAAGGAGTTGTCGGTCTTGTTCATGGCCAGATGCCGCCAGCCGAGAAAGACCAGGCCATGGCAGCCTTTCAAAACGGCGACACCAAAGTATTGGTGGCCACGACCGTCATCGAAGTTGGTGTAAACGTGCCAAATGCCACGATCATGGTGATCGAACGGGCCGAGATTTTTGGGCTGGCTCAACTGCATCAGCTTCGCGGGCGCGTCGGTCGAGGTGATGCGGAGTCAACCTGTTTGTTGATGTATCAACCGCCGCTCAGCGAAGGCGGGCGCAAACGATTGGAAGTGCTGCGAGAAACCGAAGACGGCTTTCGTATTTCGGAAACCGATCTGCAGATGCGCGGTGCGGGCGATCTGATCGGAACCGCACAGTCAGGATTGCCAAAGTTTCGCATTGCCGATCTCGAACGGCAGGCCGGATTGATGGCGGTGGCGCAATCAGATGCCCGTGCGCTGCTGAACAAGGACCCGAAATTGACCTCGGACCGAGGGAAAGCCGCGCGTGTTCTGTTATGGCTGATGAAACAGGATCAGGCGATCCGTTTGATTTCAGTGGGTTAGGCAAATAATCCCTTAAAGTTCACAAATGTTCTTAAAAAGTTCTTTACCGACTCGGTCAAATATGAGAACAAAAGGTCAACAAAGGATTAAATCTTCAACCGGAGGTGACCCAATGCTGACCCAGATCAAGACCGCGTTTAGCCGTTCGCACACGACCATCCTGCAGGATGTCGCGGGGGTTGCGTCCTTGGTTGTCATGCTGATGGTTGCCCTTCACCTTCCCGTTGGATTCTAAGCCTTTCTGCCTGCGATCTCGTGCCGATCAACCCGCGCCTGTCATCCCCATTACGATCAAGGGTGACCTGCCTGTCCCAAATCCCTTGAAGGGGCCATGCCTCGGCCCCGCGCGGCGTTCCGGACCCCACGCGAGACACGCATAGACTGCCGCCGCCCATTCCGCCCGGAAGGAGCGGCGGTTTTTTTATAGTTGACCAGTTTTCATGATTTCCAGCATGGCCGATAAAACCGAATTGACGGCGACTGAGGCCAGGATCATGCCCATAACGCGGCTGATGATGGCAGCCCCGGAATGACCGATCAGACGAATGATCGGCTCGGCCAGCAACATCAGAACAAAGGCGAACACCAGCACAGACAGCATGACCAAGGCGGTGATGCCCTGATCTGCGGCGCTGTAGCGGTTGTTGTCGGTCAGAATGACGATCGCAAGCATCGCGCCAGGCGAGGCGAGTGACGGCACCGCCAACGGAAAGATCGCTGGATTGTGCTTATGGGTTTTGTCGTCTTTGTCATCTTCGGCTGCGCGCTGTTCGACATCCTGCTTGCTTTCACCAAAGATCATGGTCAACGCGAACAGGAATAGAATGATGCCGCCAGCGACCTGAAACGAGTTCAAGCCGATATCCAGCGCTTCGATCAGCAATTGGCCGAAGACCAGAAAGAACAGCAGGACCCCGGCACTGATCAGTGCGGCCAGAACGGCGACCCGTCTGCGGGCCGATGCCGCAAGACCTGCGGTCACTGCGATGAAAACCGGGATAGTCCCAATTGGGTCGATCACGACCCATAGGGTTACAAAATGCTCAAGTAAATTGTCCACACCAAACCCCTCTAACCAGTAGTTGGCGAGGTTAGACGGGAAAGTTTGGAAAAGCTACGCTCAGGCGCAGTTGGCCTGTTCGGCAAGTCCGATCGCTTCGGCCGCGGCGTCCAGACACAGCAGGATCGAGGCGTGGCGGTTTTTATACTCGCGTGCCGGCATCAGAACCTCAAGCCCGTCAAACGGTGCATCCGGAACCGGGCCGTCCTTTTTCAACATCGCTGCAAGCTGATCCCGGGCCGTTTCGATCTGTGCGCGCGTCGCGCCGATGACTGCCTCACCCACAACAGAAGCCGAAGCCTGACCCAACGCGCAGGCTTTGACATCCTGCCCAAAAGCACTGACACGCCCATCCTGCATTTTTACATCCACGGTTACGGTCGACCCGCACAGGGGAGAGCGTTTCTTAACCGTTGCATCGGGGTTATCCAGCCGTTCGAGATGGGGGATATCTGCGGCCAGCGCAAGAATTCTTGCGGAGTACAGCTTTATCAGATCGTTTTCGCCACTCATGGCTTTCCCTCGTTGCGTGTTCCCCATACATAGTGGCCAGCCCTTGGGATGCAAAAGGTTTTTCTGATGTCTGATCCAATTGTGTTTGACCCCGCAACCTTGAAATATAATGAGGCAGGGCTGGTTCCAGCCATCGCGCAAGACCATGCATCAGGCGAGGTTCTGATGATGGCTTGGATGAACGCGCAGGCGATTGAACGAACCTTGGAAACAGGTCGGGTTACCTATTGGTCAAGGTCGCGGCAATCCTTCTGGATCAAAGGTGAGTCTTCGGGGCATACGCAGGCGTTGGTCGATTTCCGCGTTGATTGTGACCGGGATTGCCTGCTGGTTCTGGTCGATCAGAAAGGTCCTGCCTGTCACACGAACCGGCGCAGCTGTTTCTATACCGCCATCCGGGACGGGGATGAGACCGAGTTGATGAAACCGATGGAATAAAGGCCCGCGCTCTGCCTTGAGTGCGCTTATTCCTGATTCTAATCAGCGTGGTCAAAGACCAACCATCGCACGGATGTCTTCGGGGCTCGCACCGTCGGATCGGTATTTCGATATCGCACGGGCATCGTCTCGTTTCGCCAAGCGCTTGCCTGCGTCGTCACGGATCAAATCGTGGTGGAAGTATTCGGGGACTGGCAGCTCCAGAAGGGCCTGTAGCAGGACATGGATGCGCGTGGCGTCAAACAGATCCTGACCGCGCACAACCCGCGTGATGCCCTGTGCTGCATCATCCAGAACGACAGACAGATGGTACGACGTCCCCATACCTCGGCGGGCCAGAACGACGTCACCGATCGTTGTGATCAACTCTTGCGGCGTAAACTTGACTGTTCCGGTTTCGCCATTGGGGCCTATGCCATGTTCGGTGAACTGTCCGGCTAAGGCGTCACTGTTAAAAACGTGTTGCGCCGCTTTGGCCATATCCAGGCGCAGCGCTTCGTTTTGTGGGCGGGGTGTATCTTCTGATTTTGGTACGCGATGCCGACATGTGCCCGGATAGATCACACCATCAGGGCCCAATAGCGGTGCGCCTTCCTGTGGGGCGCTGACCGCTGCGGCAATATCTTTGCGGTTGCAGCTGCAGGGGTACAGAAAGCCGCGCTGCCAGAGTTTATCCAGCGCTGCATCGTAGATTACCTGACGCTCGGATTGGCGTATGACGGGTTTGGGCCAGCGCAGGCCAAGCCATGTGAGGTCGTCATAGATCTGTTCTTCCCAGTGCGGGCGCGATCTGGATTGATCGATATCTTCGATCCGCAACAGGAATTCACCACCTTCAGACGCCACCATGTCGTGCGCCAGCAACGCCGAATAGGCGTGCCCCAGATGCAAAGGACCCGTCGGAGATGGCGCAAAGCGCGTGGTGAATGTCACGTTTTTTCTAATACATACACGTCGGACTTCATGCCCAGACCCGGCAAATGAGGACCGTGTTCGCGGAACAAAAGTCGTGCCGCCCCTATATCCAACCAGTCGTTCAGCCGCGCTGTATAGGTGTGATCCGCAAGTGTGTGATCGTTGAAGGAAAACGACAGCATTCCACCTTTGGGCAGCGCGTGCATCAGCATATCCAGTGTCTCAGGTGGGGCTGCACCCGCTCCGATGACACCGATGGCCGTGATCGCGGTATAAGCGCCATTGGTAAGCGGCGCAGGATCGGTGATCTCAAAGTTGGACAGTGTTCTATAGACGCCTTTGGTTTTTGCAACTGCCAGCATGTTGGCGGTTGGGTCCATGCCGTCGATGACTTCGAAACCGGCATTTCGCAACGCGACCCCTGACAGACCGGTGCCGCAACCATAGTCCAGAACCGGCGTCTGAGATTCGGGCTTTTGCGACCAGAGCGCCTGAGCCACGCGATCCGGAGTGGCATAGCCTTGCTCCGCCACTTCGGCCTCATAGGTCGCGGCCCATTTTTGGTAGTGGGCCTCAGTCTGTTCGGGGGTTTCCAGATCGTAGGTGCTTCTAAAAAATTCGTCGCTCATATGCAGATGGTAGGCTGAACCTTTAAGCTTCGTCCAGTCAGCAAGCGCCTAACCAGTTGTTCCATTCCGTTTTGGCGCGATCTGTGTAGGCTTTGTAACGGTCCTTGCGTCCCCGACGACCGCCTTTCAGGCCATCGACCGGGCGAAATAGGCCGAAATTCACATTCATCGGTTGAAAGGTCTTTGCCTCAGCCCCGCCCGTGATGTGGTGGATCAAAGCGCCCATCGCACTGTCTTGCGGCACCTCGGGCAGCGAGTGCCCTAGAATTTCTGCCGCGGCCAGGCGTCCGGCCAGCAGACCCATCGCAGCGCTTTCAACATAGCCTTCAACCCCGGTGATCTGACCGGCAAAGCGGATGTTCGGTTTCGACTTTAGCCGCATCTGCGCGTCCAAAAGGGTGGGCGAGTTGATAAACGTATTCCGATGGATACCGCCCAGGCGCGCGAAGCTCGCGTTTTCCAGGCCAGGGATCATGCGGAACACCTCGGTCTGCGCGCCGTATTTCATCTTGGTCTGGAAGCCCACAATATTGAACAGCGTGCCTAGGGCATTATCGCGGCGCAATTGCACAACGGCATGCGGTTTTACATCCGGTTGATGCGGGTTGGTCAGGCCAACGGGTTTCATCGGACCATGACGCAGGGTCTCGCGTCCGCGCTCCGACATCACCTCGATGGGCAAACAGCCGTCGAAATACCCCGCGGTTTCGCCTTCGTGAAATTCGGTCTTGTCGGCGGCCAACAGAGCATCAATGAATGCCTCATACTGATCGCGGTCCATCGGGCAGTTCAGATAGGCGGTGCGTTCCTCCTCCGTCTCGCCCTTATCATAGCGCGACTGCATCCAGGCTTGGCTCATGTCAATACTGTCGGCATAGACAATCGGCGCGATCGCATCAAAGAATGCCAGCGCCTCGGCCCCGGTTTCAGCCCGGATCGCTTCACCCAGAGCGGGCGAAGTCAACGGACCCGTGGCAAAGATCCAATGCCCATCATCGGGCAGGGTCGTGACTTCTTCATCGGTGACGCTCACACGGGGATGGGCGCGCAACTTGGCGGTGACGTCTTCGGCAAACGGATCGCGGTCAACCGCCAACGCGCCCCCAGCAGGCAGGCGGTGCGCATCAGCTGTGGTCATGATCAGCCCGTTCGCGGCGCGCATCTCCCAATGCAGCAGACCAACAGCATTTTGTTCATCATCGTCTGAGCGAAAAGAGTTTGAGCACACCATTTCGGCAAGGTTGCCTGTCTGGTGCGCAAAGGTGCCGATAGTGGGGCGCATTTCATGGATAACTACATCCACGCCCATCTCTGCGGCTTGCCATGCGGCCTCGGACCCGGCCATGCCGCCGCCCACGATATGTAAAACTTGAGTCATGCGCTGCCACATAGGGCAGGGGGCAAGTGGACGCAACTCACCCGTAAGACTGTAGCGCTGAATTTACGGGAGGTCTTGGGGTCGCCGCTGCGGGAATGTCAACGCCGGTGAGAGAAACCAGCTTGGAGGGACCTTCCGCCCACGGCGACCCAAAAGTATGTCCAAGGCCTCAGCCTCGTCTCAGCTTTGCCACAGTGCTGCCCTTTTGAAAAGTGCAAAAATGAAAACAGTGGCAAAAAATATACCTGACAATTGCGTTATTGGGTCCAATTCGGGGGGCGTTTCTCGATAAAGGCGGAAATGCCTTCTTCGGTATCCCGATGCAGCATATTCTGCGCCATTACCTCTCCGGTATAGGTATAAGCCTGATCCAGTGGCATCTGAAGCTGTTGATAAAACGCTTCTTTCCCGATTTTCACCGCACTTCCCAACTTGCTGGCCAGCTGCTCTGCAAGCGAAATTGTCTCGTGTTCCAGCAACATTTCAGGCACCACGCGATTGACTAAGCCGAGTTCTGCCGCGCGTTCGGCAGTGATGAAATCACCAGTTGTCAGCATCTCAAAGGCCAGTTTTCTGGGGATATTACGGCTGAGTGCGACCATAGGTGTCGAACAGAACAGCCCGATATTCACGCCATTCACGCCAAAACGTGTGCCTTCAGCTGCAACGGCAAGATCGCAGGTTGCCACCAACTGACAGCCTGCCGCAGTCGCAATGCCGTGCACTTGCGCGACAACGGGCTGTGGCAGGGACTGGATAGACATCATCATCTTGGCACAGCGATTGAACAGATCCTGAAAGTAAGCTTTGCCGCCATCCTCGGATTGCCGGCCTATTGTCATCTGTTTCAAGTCATGCCCGGCGCAGAAGGCTTTGCCCGCACCCGACAGGGTAATGGCGCGGATCGACCTGTCTTCGCGCAGGTTGTCGAACTCAGCTTGCAGGGCTGCCAGCATCTCGTCGCTCAGGGCGTTCAACCGATCCGGCGCATTCAATCGAAGCTGCGCGACCGCGCCAGTGTCGTTACGTTCCAAAATTGCCATCTTGCCCTCCTGCTGGCTGTTGGGCCAACTCTAGGGCGCAAGATACAGGAGGGGAAGCATGGGATTGGCGCTGAACAAGGACGAACTGTCACAATACCTGGCCGAGGTATTCCCACAGGTCCACAAGGACTTCGTGGTCGAGGCGCTGGATGAGGACAGCATCACCATGCGCCTTGTTGTGGCAGATCGTCACTTGCGCCCCGGTGGTACAGTGTCTGGCCCTTCGATGTTCGGTCTGGCGGATGTCTGTGTCTACGCCATGGTGCTGGCGCGCAAAGGTCGCCAGTCGCTTGCCGTAACCACCAACAGTTCGCTGGATTTTCTGCGAAAACCCGAAGGCGGTAAAGACCTGGTTGCCACATGTCGGTTGCTGAAACTCGGGCGCAGCCTGGCTGTCGGGGATGTGCTGATCTACTCCGAAGGCTCAGATCAGCCCGTTGCTCGGGCCAGTATGACCTATTCGCTTCCACCGGCAGGGTCGGCTGCGGCCAAGTACGGATAAAAAAGGCCGGGGATAAACCCCGGCCCAGGAAGAGGTCCCAAAAAATGGGACTGGGGATCAATCAGAGCTGCCAGAAATGGCGGCTTACTTCACGTTTGGCCTGCATTGGGGTCAGACCAACATCCTCAAGAAGCCTGTCATCCAGATAGCTCAGGTTAATGCGACTGCGACGACGGCGTTCCCATTGAGTGACCGCCGCCGCAAACCGCACGGCCAGCGCGGCGATCAGCGGCAACCGGGGGCTGTCGTTCAGCAGCAAGAGGGCGGGGTTGTGCATTGTGCGTGTCATCTCAGTATTCCTTTCCAATTGTATTGACACAAAGCATTGATGTTCGATATGTGTACTTGATACATTCAAGATTGTGTCAAACGCAAAGGAAGAATTGTAATGGATACAATTTGGCCAAGCACGCTGCCAAAGTCCAAGGGGCCAAAGTATACTCTGGTTGCCGACACAATACGAAAAGCTATTGATAACAAAACTTTAGGTATCGGCACTAAACTGCCACCGGTGCGAGAACTGGCGTATCGATTGCATATTACACCCGGCACTGTCGCGCGCGCCTATACGATTCTCACCGATGAGGGGTTGCTACAAGCCGAGGTCGGACGTGGTACATTCGTAGCCCCGCCAAAATCTCCGATTCTGGATGATGTCTGGTCCCGGCAACTTCATCTGGCCGAGGCGCAGAACACCCACCATGTCAGCCTGTTCAGCCCCAGGCTGGTGGATATGGGGCAGGTGTCGTTGATCCGCGAGTGCTTGCAGAAAGTCTCTCAATCCGATCCCGCATTATTCATGAACTACCCCACACGCGATGCGTATCAGCCCATGCGACAGGCTGTGGTTGATTGGCTTTCGGATCTTCCGCTAGGCCCGCTGAACGATGATGACATTGTCCTGACCCATGGGGGGCAGAATGGGCTGTGCCTGGTGTTTCAAACCATCCTGCAAGGGCCCAAGCCGGTCGTTTTGGTCGAGGACCTGTCTTACGCCGGTTTCCGTCGTGCCGGAGAGTTGATGCGCGCCGAGGTGGTCGGCATCCGAATGGACAAATGGGGTATCGATCCCGGCGCAATGGAACATGTTCTGCGCCAAACCCCGGCGCAGGCGGTGTGTGTGTCACCCGAAGTGCAAAATCCAACCGCAACACACACGCCTTTGGAAAGGCGCAAAGAAATCGTTGAAATTGCGCGGAAATTCGATGTTCAGATCGTTGAGGATGATTGCTATCGCATGGGGGACGCCAAAGAACCCAGTTTCCGCGCCCTTGCGCCCGAGCGTGGGTGGCATGTGTCTTCGATCTCGAAGATTCTGACCCCAGCCCTGCGGGTTGGCTTTGCCATCGCTCCGCGTGAACGCAGCGTGGGTTTGCGACGGTCTGCCGAATATGGGTATTTTGGCTTGGCTCAGCCCTTGGCCGAGTTAACCCGTCTGCTTCTGTCTGACCCTAGAACGCGCCAGATTGCACAAGACGTACGTAGTAGGATGACGGAATATGTTCACATCACAGTAAACGCCCTAGGTGGGTTTGATCTGAACTGGGCCCCCGATGTCCCGTTTGTCTGGCTGAACCTGCCGTCGGGTTGGCGCGCCGCTGCCTTTAGCCGCGCGGCTGAGCGAGAGGGGATACAGTTGCGGTCTGCGGATGAATTCGCATTGCGGGATGGTCGTGCACCAAATGCGGTGCGCATTGCCATGAACGGACATGTCTCGCTGCAACGATTTGAAGACGCCATGATGCGCCTGCGGTCTTTGCTGGACAATCCACCGGAACAGATCTCGGTCTAAGGTGACTGGGTTAATGCATATCCCCCAATTGCGCGGCGGCGGGTTTGTAATTGACCCAATGACAGAAGCCGATTTCGAGCCGCTCTATGCTGCCGCTAGCGACCCAGTGATCTGGGCCGGTCACCCGGCAAGGACGAGGCATAAAAGAGATGTTTTTGGCCCTTATTTTGAGTTCCTGCTTGCGACAGAAGGTGCTGTGACAGTCCGGGACACAGGTGGTCGGGTCGTGGGATGTTCAAAATACTACAATCCACCCGAGGTTCCCGGGGGGATCGCGATTGGGTATAGTTTTCTGACTGTGGATCATTGGGGCGGCACCAGTAATCGGGCGGTAAAGGCGCTGATGCTTGATTATGCTTTTCAGGATTGGGACCAAGTCTGGTTTCATATCGACCCTTCCAATATTCGATCGCAAAAAGCGACAGCAAAAATAGGGGCACGATACGTGGATAACCAATCACTTGACTTGGGGAATGGCCCTACGATGTGGATGCGCTGGGTTTTGCTAAAAGATGTGTGGAATAATGTGGGGTAAAATAATACCTATTTTTTAAAGCATTGTTATCTAACAAGTAAATCTATCTTTGCGCGCTTGACCTGCATGCGTTCACCCCATAAAACCCGTCCATCGAATTCGGGCTGCTCCGCTGGGGCGGTCTTTCACATCAAACAGGACTATCCTGCCATGAAAACCTTTTCTGCAACACCTGCAGACATCGACAAGAAATGGATCCTGATCGACGCAGAAGGCGTTGTTCTGGGCCGTCTTGCTTCGATCGTCGCCATGCGCCTGCGTGGCAAGCACAAAGCGTCGTTCACCCCGAACATGGACATGGGCGACAATGTCATCGTGATCAACGCTGACAAAATCCAGATGACCGGCAAGAAGCGCGAAGAGAACTTCTACTGGCACACGGGCCACCCGGGCGGCATCAAGTCGCGCACCAAGCAGCAGATCCTTGAGGGTGCACACCCCGAGCGCGTCGTGACCCAAGCGGTCAAGCGCATGCTGCCGGGCAACCGTCTGGCGCGCCAGCAGATGACCAATCTGCGCGTTTATGCCGGTGCTGAGCATCCCCACGAGGCGCAAGCGCCCGAAGTTCTGGACGTTAAGTCCATGAACAAGAAAAACACCCGGAGCTAATGACCGATGGCTGATCAGATCAATACTCTCGAAGAGCTGAGCGCCGTCGCAGGCGTTGAAACCGTGGCCGAAGAAGTCATCGTGCGTGAACCCGTACGTGACGAGCTGGGTCGTTCCTATGCCACCGGCAAGCGTAAAGACGCTGTTGCCCGCGTTTGGATCAAGCCGGGCTCCGGCAAGGTCACCGTGAACGGCAAAGACCAGGACAAGTATTTCGCGCGTCCCGTTCTGCAGCTGATCCTGCGCCAGCCGTTCCAGGTTGCTGGTGTTGAGGGTGAGTTCGACGTTGTCGCAACCGTCAAAGGCGGTGGCCTGACCGGGCAAGCCGGTGCGGTTAAGCACGGCATCTCGAAAGCGTTGCAGCTTTATGATCCCAACCTGCGTGGCGCTCTGAAAGCCGCTGGCTTCCTGACCCGCGACAGCCGCGTTGTGGAACGTAAGAAATACGGTAAGCGCAAGGCGCGTCGTTCGTTCCAGTTCTCGAAGCGTTAATCACAAATGCTTCCAGATTTCAAATCGGGCGTCTGCAATCGCAGGCGCCCTTTTTTTGTTCTGATAGGCAACAATGCGCTGCTTGTCTGAATTTCTGAAACCAGCGCTGCCAATTCGTGTAAACCTGATCTCGAAGAGTACAGACTGTTAGAAGACCGTAGTTTCCTTTCAAAGCGGTGGCCTAGGGTTGTCGCGTAGATCGAGGCACCCATGGACACGGCAGAGCTTGACGAAATTATTGAACAGGCGATCGGGGTTAGTCAGGACCGGCATCAATTGTGGGTCAATCTCAGCTCGCGGCTGAAGTGTAGATCTGTTTGTGAGGTTGGGGTCTGGAAAGGCCAGTTTGCCGAAACCCTGCTGACACAGGTCGCCCAAATTGAACACTATACCCTGATCGATCCATGGCGGAATCTGCCGGACTGGAACAAGCCTGCCAACAAAACGGATATCGAGTTCGAAGAAATCCGAAACGAAGCGCTCAGACGGGTCAGCCCGTTTCTGGACAAGGTGACTGAAATTCGCGACACAACACGTAACGCCCAGTCGCATATACCAGACCGCTCACTGGACTTGGCGTATATCGACGGCGATCACACCTTGCGTGGGATCACCATTGATCTTCATGCGATGCTACCGAAGATCCGCAAGGATGGGTTCATTGGCGGCGATGATTTCACCAAGACGATCTGGCAGCATAGCCAAGAATATAGCCCCAGCGAGGTTTTCCCCTATGCCATTTATTTCTGCGAGGCGCAGGGGCTGCCGATCTATACGCTTCCGTTCAACCAGTTTCTGATCGTGAATGCCCAGACGGGATTTCGCGTAATCGATCACGGTGGGTATGCAACTCTGACGCCAGCTCAGATCTATGCCCGGCCCAGAGCGCAGAAATTGCGGAAAAGACTAAAGAAATTGCTTAAGGCCTGAGAGTGCGAAAGGGGCCGCAGCCCCTTTCATTGGATGGCCTATTCCTCGTAGACGAGGTTCCAGGCTCCGTTTTCCACCACATTCACAAAGACCGTATCGGCGCCCTGATGATCGTCTGCGCTGTACGAGATGTGGTTGCCGACCAACTCATCCGTATAGTCCAGCGATTCCATCGCGGCGATAAAGCTATCGTGGGTCAAGTCTGGGCCGGCGGCCTCTAGCGCTTTGACCATCATCTCAGCGGCGGAATAGCCCAGCATTGCAAAGCCAACCGGATCTTCGCCCGTTGCGGCCTTGTATTCCTCGATAAACGCGGCAGGGACGGGTTCATCCGCGCGCGCCCATAGGTCCTGCCAGGATGCAGCGGCATAAAATCCGTCGGTCACACCACCCGGAACCTGTGCCACAACGGTGAGGAAGCTGGCAGATGTACCCAGGAATTTCATATCCGTTAGGCCCATCTTCTTGGCGGTTCCAACAACGGTGATGGCCTGACGCACCCCAAGAGCGATGGTGACGATATCGCAGCCATCTTCCTTAAGTTTGCTCAACGAGCCTACAAAATCCGTTTCATCCGGTTTGTGCGTGGTTTCCGAAGCAAATGAGATACCAGCCTCTTCCGCGCCTGATTTGCTACCTTCCAGTATTTCCTCACCGAAATCGGTTGGCAGATACATAGTGCAAACGGCCTGCGACCCGAACTCGCCCGCCAGGTATTTCACGCCAACGCGCGCCTGGTCGTAATAGGTTGAGAACGACGTGAACTTGTTCCTGACCGGCTCTTGCAGCATTTGCCGTGCAGCGGTCAGAGGGGCAACGTTGGGAATGCCTTTCGGATCCAGCAGTTTGAACCCGGCCAGGTTCATGGGCGTGCCCAGCGATTGCAGCATGGCGAATACCTTGTCGCGGTTCAGCAGCTTGTTATAGCCCTGCATCGCGCGCGGCATCTGATAGCCATTGTCTTCGACCACATAGCGGATCGTGCGACCATGAACGCCGCCTGCCGCATTGACTCGATCAAAGACCACATTCGCGCCTTTGGTCGCCGGAACGCCCACGGCGGCGAAAATACCGCTAAGGTCATTGACCGCACCGATCACGATCTCATCATCGGTCACACCCTGCGTTTGTGCCCAGCCCATCGTGGCTGACGCTGTCAAAGCCGCAGCGACCGTTAGCCGGTTTATCAGCTTGCTCATAGTTCTCCTCCCGTTTCGTGCTTTGGTTAAGTGTACATGTCTTCAATCAGATGTGCGTGTTTCTTTTCCACGGCGCCGCGTTTCAGTTTCATCGTCGCGGTCAGTTCTTCATCTTCGGCGGTCAACAACACGTCGATTAGCCTGAAATCCTTGACCTGTTCGACGCGGGCGAAATCCGCGTTTACCGAAGCGACCTCGGCCCCGATCAGCTCTTTGATCTCAGGTGCTGCGCAAAGTGAGGCGAAGTTCGAAAAAGGGATCTTTCGGTCCTGCGCGAATTTCTCGACATTCTCCTGATCGATCATGATGAGCGCTGTCAGGTACTTACGCTGATCGCCAACAATCACGGCGTCCGAGACGTAGTGGCTAAACTTCAGCCGACTTTCAATCTCGGCAGGGGTGATGTTCTTACCGCCTGCCGTGATGATTATGTCCTTCATTCGACCGGTGATCGAGACATAGCCATCCGCGTCAATCGTTCCGACATCGCCGGTGCGCAGCCATCCATCATCGGTGAAGCTTTCAGCCGTCTTGGCGTTGTTACGCCAATAGCCCTGAAAGATGTTCAGACCTTTGATCTGCAACTCACCTTCGTCCGAGACCCGGATATCGCACCCCTCAGCCGCACGCCCGATGGTTCCGATACGGTTCTCATCAGTGGTGTTCAGCGATGCCAGACCTGCGGTTTCGGTCATGCCGAACCCTTCGACCAGCGGTACACCAATCGCCCAGTACCATTTCAACAGATCAGGCGAGATTGGGGCCGCACCAGACCCCCCTCGGCGCATCTTGTCCATGCCCAGCATTCGGCGTAGGTTGCGCAGGACCAGATGATCCCAAACCCAGAATTGGGTGGCGATACCCGCCGGAACAGGCTGTCCTCTGCTCAGGTACTCAGCCCGCGCCAGACCGGCCTTAACTGCCAGACCAAATGCAACCCGCCCAAAGCGCGTTGCGTCCTGTGACATGATCTGGACCTGAGCATAAATCTTCTCCCACACGCGCGGCACAGCGGTGAAGGTGGTGGGCGAGACCTCTTGCAGGTTCGCAAACACCGTTTCCGGGCTTTCCGCGAAGTTCACCGTGCATTTGGAGGCCAACGGGAAATAGACCGAAACATCGCGCTCCAGAATATGACATAGCGGCAGGAAGCAGAGCTGTTCATCGCTGGCCTTTGCAGGCAGGGCCCGCGCGCCACTTTCCATGGCAGCCAGAATGTTCTCATGGCTCAGCATCGCGCCTTTGGGCTGGCCCGTTGTGCCCGATGTGTAGACCAGCAAGGCGGTGTCGGATGGTCGGGCTTGGGCGATTTCGGCTTCGAACCGGCCCGAGCCCTCTGCCTCTGCCTGCTGACCAAGGGCGTAAAGCTGGTCGATCATCATACAGCGCGGGTGGTCGAGGTCATGCAGACCTTCATCTTCAAGGATGATGACCTTCTTCAAATCGGGAACCGCGTCTTCGACCTCGAGAAACTTGTCCAGTTGCTCTTCGTCTTCAACGATCAGAAAGCGGCTGGTGCTGTCGTTGATCAGATATTGCACTTGGCTGGCCGCATCGGTCGTATAGATGCCGGATGAAATCCCGCCGACACATTGAATGCCCATGTCGAACCACGCCCATTCCTTGCGGTCCTCGGACAGGATCGAGACGACCTGACCGCGCTCAAGCCCTAACTTACGCAAGCCAAGCCCGATCCACTTGGCGTGCTGCCAATAATCGGCCCACGAGTAGGATCTCCAGATCCCCAGGTCTTTTTCCCGATGCGCCGTGCGATCCCCCAGATCAGCGCAGCGGCTCTGGAACAATTCCGAGATCGTGACAGCCCCGTCGACCCGCACGGGTCGCTGACCTGCGGTTGCGTTGAACTGAACGCCATTGATGTCGATCTGCGGGGGCAGGGGGGTGCTATCCATCCGCGTCACCTCCACGTCTTTTTGCGTTTCCAGCGGCGGTTTTCACGCGCGCCTTCTTCCTGAACGCCCAGATAAAAGTTCTGGATGTCCTCGGATTGCAAAAGCTTGTTGGCTGCACCGTCCATCACGATCCGCCCAACCTCCATCACATAACCATGGTGGGCCAGTTCCAACGCGGCGTGGGCGTTCTGTTCGACCAGCATCATTGTCATGTTTTGTTCTTCGTTCAGACGTTTCAGAATGCCAAAGATTTCCTGAACCAACAGCGGCGACAAGCCGAGGGAAGGTTCGTCCAGCAGCATAATCTTGGGGCTGGCCATCAGCCCCCGGCCGATCGCCAGCATTTGCTGCTGCCCACCTGACAGCGTCCCGGCCTCTTGTCCGCGACGGTCTTTCAGAACCGGAAAGTAGCTGAACACCATCTCTCGGTCTTGTTCGATCTGGGATTTGTCTTTGGCCGTATAGGCCCCGAGGCTGAGGTTTTCATTGACGGTCAGCAGGGGAAACACTTCGCGTCCTTCGGGGACATGCACGATACCCTGTTGCACGACCTTATGCGGCTCAGATCCCTGAATATCCTGCCCGTCGAAGGTGATCTTGCCCTTTTCCGGGTCCATGACGCCGGACACTGTTTTCATCAGCGTGGTCTTACCCGCGCCATTGGCCCCAAGGATCGAGACGATCTGACCCGGATGCACGTCCAGCGAGACACCGCGAATGGCCATGATCGGGCCATAGAAACTTTCGATATTGCGTATCTTCAGGATCGGATCGCTCATGAGGCTTTACCCAGATAGGCCTCAACCACGGCGGGGTGGGATTGCACCTCGGTTGGCGTTCCGAGCGCCAGTTTGGCGCCGTCCGCCATTGCCAGAACCCGGTCGGACACGCCCGAAACCAGCCCCATATCATGTTCAACCATCAGAACGGTGATCCCCATCTGACGCCGAATATCATCGATCCACCAGCGCATGTCGGTGGTTTCCTCGACCGACAGCCCCGAGGCTGGTTCGTCCAGCAGCAGCAGCTTGGGATCGGTGGCCAGCGCACGCGCGACCTCAACCACTTTGCGAACCCCATAAGGCAGGCCCGAGATCATCTTGTCGCGGTAAGCCTGCAGATCGAGGAAGTCGATGATCTCTTCGACCTTCTCGCGGTTTTTCAGCTCTTGTCGGCGGGCGGAGGGTAAGAACAGAACCTCGGACAAAAGGTTGGTTCTGCGGTGGCGGTGTCGACCGACCAGCAGGTTCTGAAGTACCGTGGCATGTTCGAACAGTTCGATATTCTGAAAGGTTCGCGCCACCCCGAATGCAGCAACGCCTGAGGGTTTCACCCGCAACAGATCATGACCGTCAAACCGGATCGAGCCAGCAACCGGGTCGTAGAAGCGCGAAATCAGATTAAATACCGTCGACTTGCCCGCGCCGTTGGGACCGACGATGGCAAAAACCTCGCCTTCCTCAACCTCGAAGGACAAATTATCAACCGCGGTGACACCGCCGAATTTCAGGGTGACGTTTTCAAACTCCAGCAGGCTCATCTCAGACGCTCCGTCTTGAGGTAGGATTTCTGCCGTTTGAACATGTCTTTGCGGTAGAACGGGAACAGCTCGAACCATGTGCGGATTTTCAGCCAGCGGCCGTACATGCCCAGGGGTTCGAACAGGATGAAGGCGATCAGAATCATGCCGAAGATGCCGAACTCTAGGCCCGGAATGGCGACTGTGTTGCCACCGAACAATGCTCCGACATATTCCTTCGAGATCGACAGGAATTGTGGAAGGAAGCCAATAATGATGGCCCCCAGAAACGCGCCATGGATCGAGCCCAGCCCGCCGATCACGATCATCATCAGCAACTGGATCGAGATCAGAACGCTGAAGGTTTCGTTGTTGAACGCCCCGGAGAACATGCCCATCAGCGCACCCGCCCAGCCGGTCACCGCGCAAGATAGCGCAAAAGAGATCATCTTAGTGCGCGCGATATCAACGCCCATGGCTTGCGCGGAAACTTCGGAATCCCGCACTGCGATGAAGCTGCGCCCCAAAGGCGCGCGCAGCAGATTGATGTAGCCCAGCGTGACCAGCACAGCGACGCTTAGCACCAGCCAGAAGAACGGGGCAGGGGTGCCCCAACGATCCACGCTCAGCCCGAAGATATCGACACCGCCGATGAACTTGCCTGCCACGCCGCCGGTAAGGGGCTCGCTTAGAACAATCACGTCATCCATCAGGATCGACAGCGCCATGGTGAAGATGGCCAAATAAATGCCATGCAGGCGCAGGGCAGGGATGGCGACGGTGACTCCGGCTATTCCGGTCAATATGCCCGCCAGCGGGAAGGCGATCAGAAAGGGTACCCCGGCTTCGATCAGGATCACATTGGCATAGCAACCAAAGGCCAGAAATGCGGCGTGGCCCAGGCTGACTTGCCCGGTATGCCCGGTCAGGATCATCAGGCCCAAACCAGCGATGGCCCAGATCAGAACATTGGTCAACTCACCAAGATAGAAGTCGTCCAGCCACCACGGGGCCGTTGCGATGACAACAAGCAAGATCAAATACAGGCTGAGCTGATATCCGTCTTTCCAAGGGCGGATATCCTGCATGTAGTCGGTTTTGAAAACGATACGCATCGCTCAGACCTTCTTGACCCGAACCTGACTGAACAGCCCGTTGGGGCGAAAGATCAGCACGGCCAGCAACAGCGCATACGGGGCGATCTGGCTGTAGCCGGCGGCGATATAGCGGCTGGCAAAGGGCTCTATCACGCCCACGATCAACCCGCCCGCAAGTGCGCCGGGCAGGCTGCCAAAACCGCCGATCACGGCAGCGGCGAAGGCTTTGATCCCCAGCAGGCCGGTGGTTGGGTCCACCGACCCTTTGGCCGCAAAGAGAATGCCTGCAATCCCTGCGACAACCCCGGCAAGCGCCCAGATGAAACCCTGCACGCGCTTGACCGGAATGCCCATATAGTAGGCCGCCAACTGGTTCTGCGAGGCACCCTGCATTGCCAGCCCCAGCTTGGTTTTGCTGAAAAACACGTAAAGACCCCAGGTCAGCAGGACGGTCACGACGATGACGGCCACATCCTCCATCCCCAGTACAAGCCCGCCAAAGCGGACCTCTTTCCCAGCCAGCGGGTTTTGCAAGGTATGAGGTTCGTGCCCCCAGATCAGACCAGCGACAAAGCGGATCACAAAACCCAAAGCGATGGTCAGGATCACAACGGCGGTCTGGCTTTCCCCAAACATGCGGCGGATGATCAGCCGATCCAGCAGATACCCCAGCGTACCCATGATCCCGAGTGAGATCGGCAGCGCCATCCAGAAGGGTAATCCCATATATTCGGTATTCGTCAGGCCAATGGTGACAAAGGCCCCCAGCATCATGAAGTCGCCCTGAGCGAAATTCACAGCTTCGGTCGCTTTGTAGATCAGAACAAAGCCAAGCGCGATCAGGCCATACACACACCCGTTCGCCAGCCCGCTGATCAGCAGCTGCGCGTTATCCAAGCTTTCCTCCCCATGCCGGTGATCCGGTTCATGTCTGATCCGCACAGCGAACGCGCGGCGTTTGTTCTACTATGGCGTGATAATCACCTTCCCGTCACTCTTTTTCAGCGCATCGGCCAGAATTGGGATCAGATTTCGGAGTGTAAGCCGTTCCGAAACATCGGTTTTCCACCGCCCGTCGGCAAAGCGCGCTTGCACTTCAGCCACAACGCGCATTTGATCAGCGGGTGGCGTGGACATCATCCATTGAGTCAACCAGAACCCTTCGATCTGCTTGCCCATAAAGATCAACTGGCCGGTTTGTGTCAGGGTAGGGGCTTCGCTGCCCAGCTTGCCATAACAGACCCAGCGCGCCCGGTTTGGCATCGCGCAAAAGATCTGTTCCGAGAGTTGATCCATCACCGCATCCAGGAACATGCGGGGTTTGAGTTTGGCGCTCAGTTCGGAGAATTTCTGCGCAACATCTGTATCGGTGGTAACCAACACCTCAGCCGCGCCAAGGCCTTTGAGCATATCAACTGCCTCGGCCCGTCGGACCAGAGCAATGGGCTTCAGACCCAGATCGCGCCCCAAGCTGCACATCAGTTTGCCCAGCTGGCTGGTCGCGGCCGAAAGGACAAAGGCGTCTCCAGCCTCTTTCGCCATGTCGACCATTGCCATCGCGGTCAGCGGATTGACGATTTGCGCCGCGCCGTCATCGTCCGAGATATCGGGGCGCAGCGGGATGCACATCTGCATTTGGGTCACGACATGTTCGGCCCAAGCACCAGAACCTGCCGCAACAAACGCCACGCGCTGCCCTTGCAGGGCCTCGGCCCCTTTGCCGGTGACCACGACGTCCCCACAGCCTTCAAACCCGGCTGCAGCGCCTTTGACCCGAGGCTGTCCATACTCACCCTTGATGAAATGCAGATCAGACGGGTTTACCGATGCGGTGCGCAAGCGGATCAGAACCTGGCCGGGACCGGGTTGGGGAACAGGCAGTTCCGCTTCGGCAAGCCAGTCCCCAGCATTCTCGATCACCGGTCCGGTCATGGTGCCGGAATACCCATCATGTTTGAGAATAGTTGCGAACATCGTTTTGGGAATTTCAGTCACAGATGCGCCCTCAGTTCAGCGCGCTTTCCAGTGAGTTCCGAAATCAAATGACGACGAGGGAAAGCAACGCGGTTGGTTTGAAGACAAGCCAAACAAATGGGCGGTGCGGCGTCAATCGCGTGTCGCGCTGACGTAGCGGAATTGGCAACTTCTTACATAGAAACAGGGCCAGCCCTAAGGGCTGACCCAATATCTTTTATTGTTCAGTCAGTAGGTTGCGCAGGTCCTGGATCTTCTGCAGCAGGGTTTCTGGCGACGCTTTGATTTCGTCGAAGATCTGGATCGCCTGCGTTTTCAGATCTTGCGTCAGGTCGCTGTCCTGAACAGACGCGACCATCGCGTCATAGTCGAACTCTCCGGCGGTCAGCAGCCCGTCCTGTAGCCAGGAATTGAACAACTCCTGCCCCTGATTGGCCAAGGCGGCCACTTGCTCGCCGGCCTGATCCGCGGCATCCGAAACCGATGAAGCGGCTTCGTTGGCCTGATCTGTAGCCGCGTCCAACGCGTCCGAGGCGGTATCCTGAGCGGTGTCTACAGCGTCATTTACAGCCTCCTGCGCGTCTGTGACCGCGTCATTCGCAGCTTCCCCAACAGCATCAGCGGCATCATCCACAGCATCGGCAGTATTTTGCGCCGCGTCCTGCAATTGCTCACCTGGAGTTTGCTCTGCCTGGTTAAAATAGAAATAGCCGCCAGCGCCGATTGCAGCGATGACAATGGCCAGAATAAGTGTACGCGACATGTGTCTCTCCTTTGAAATATGTGTCGCCGAGATGGGGCAAAACTATCTGTTCTCAAAGGGGAATTCTTTGTGTTTTTCTGCAACTGCGAGATATGGGCCAAGCTACGCTGATCCCGCGCCACCCGCGTGGCAAGAACACGCCCAATGCGAGATGGGAATGGGTTTAACCATGGTTTTGTATTGAGAAGAACGATCGATTTTGCTGGGCAAAACTAGCTGGCGGAGAGACAGGGATTCGAACCCTGGGTGGGCTTGCACCCACAACGGTTTTCGAGACCGCCCCGTTCGACCACTCCGGCACCTCTCCGCGGGGGTCTGTGAGGGGGGGATTTAGTTAGGAACGGGCAGGGGTGCAAGCAGAAAATTCCGGAATTCGCCAAAGCCGCGTTTTTCCATTGCCTATAGGGGTAAAACACCTAGGCTCATCCATATGACACATCAACCACGCCGCTTCGCCATCGCCTTTTTCGCCCCGCTTGTCGCGCTGATCCTATTGCCATCGCTTGTTATAGCCGCCAATCGGGATCGGATTGAGGCGTTTCTGACCACAACCGGATTTGATGTTGCATTAGAAAGCATCGCTTTGGCATCCGGTTCAGCACCGCAAATGCTGGGGATTGATCCAGAAGGGTTCGGGTCTGATTGGACGCGCCTGACAGAAGAGGTGTTCGACACCGAAGGCATGCATGAAACTGCCGTTTCGATCCTGGAGGAGACGCTAAGCGACGATGCCCTGAACCACGCAGTCAATTTCTACGCATCAGACTTGGGTCAGCGTCTGGTCGAGGCTGAAAACGCCTCGCACATGGAAGAGGATGACGACGTTAAACAACAGCAAGGTCAGGAGATTTTTGCCGCGCTGGTTCAGGCTGGATCGCCGCGGGTCGAAAGCTACAAACGCATGAATGCGGCGATCGATTCCTCGGGCACTTCCTTACGAGCGTTGCAAGAAATTCAGGTGCGGTTTTTGCTGGCTGCAAGCGCATCCGGCGTGATCGAATTGCAGTTGAGCGCTGAAGAGCTAAGGCAGATGTTGAAAAGCAACGAAGCTGGGATGCGACAATCCTTGCAGCTTTCTGGTTTGGCGGGGGCGGCCTATACCTATCAGGCGTTCTCGGATACCGAAGTTGACGATTATGTGGACGCTTTGGAACATCCGCTTATGCAAGAAGTCTATGAGCTGCTGAATGCCATTCAGTATGAAATCATGGCCATGCGTTTCGAAGTGCTGGCCGCCCGCATGGCTGAACTGCACCCCGCTCAGGATATCTGATGCGCCTTCTGTGCCTGTTCTCAGTGCTGCTTGTCGGGGCGTGGCCTGCGTTCGCCAATGAGAAAGCCGAACAACTGGCCGAGGCTATGCGGCTTGACCAAGTGGCACAAATTCTTGCGGAAGAGGGTGACATATATCGGCGCGAAGTGGATGAAACGCTGCTGGATAATGCGGGTGGAGATTTCTTTCAGGCCCAGGTGCAGGACATTTATGATCCGACCTGGATGCGCAACCAGATGCGTGACGCGTTTGCCGCCCAAATGTCAGACGGACAGATGGATCAGGCCATCGTCTTTTATGAAAGTGACCTGGGTCAGACGGTCGTTTCGCTTGAAAACTCGGCCCGTCGCGCCTTTCTGACCCCCGAAATCGAGGAGATGGCGCGCGCCACATACAAGGACGCATTAGCTGACTCGATGTTGTTCGAACTCGTGACAGAGTTCATTGGGGTCAATGATTTGGTCGAGCAGAATGTGCAGGGTACGCTGAGCGCCCAATACAACTTCTTCAAAGGGATGACACTAGGTCAGCCCGGCGACGACGCCGAGTTGTTGGCGCAGCTTTTGGCGGAACAGGACGCCAAAACAGAGGACACGACCGAATGGCTCTATTCCTTTCTGCTAATGGCCTATGCACCGCTGGATGAGGCTGAAATGCGCGAATACATCGCCTTTTCCAGAACCAAGACCGGGCAGGCGCTGAATACCGCCTTGTTTGACGGGTTTGACCAGATGTTTAATACGATCTCGTTCCAGTTGGGCGAGGCTGTGGCACAAGTCTTGAACGGGTCCGATCTTTGACACGCTTTGGTGTTGACTTTGCCCCCTAATCCATGGATAAGCGCGCATCCCGGCCGGAATACCGCGCCGGGTATCGTTATTATTTGACCCTTGGACTTGCTTCAAAGGTCATTCATCACAGCCCGAAAAGGGCGCGCTGTTCGAGGTGGCGAAAGCCGGCAACACCCATGCGGGGACCACAGAACGCGGTTTGGAAAAGGAAAGTCGCATGTTTGCGGTCCTCAAGACTGGCGGCAAGCAGTACAAGGTTCAGGCGGGCGATGTGCTCCGCGTTGAAAAACTGGCTGCCGATGCAGGTGAAAAAGTTCAATTCAACGATGTTCTGATGCTGGGCGGCGACGCTCCGGTTGTTGGCTCACCTTTCGTTGAAGGCGCAGGCGTACAGGCCGAAGTGATCGACCAGATCAAAGGTGACAAGGTCATCAAGTTCGTCAAACGTCGTCGTAAGCACAGCTCGAAGCGTACCGTTGGCCACCGTCAGAAGCTGACACTGGTCAAAATCACCGACATCCTGTCGTCTGGTGCGGACAAGTCGGGCATCAAAGCGGCGACCGGTTCGGTTTCTGCGGCGGCTGTCGAAGCAGCTGCGCCGAAGAAAGCACCGGCCAAGAAATCTGCTGCGAAAAAAGACGCGGCACCCAAGGCTGAAGCACCGGCTGCTGACGCTGGTGCAGACGATCTGAAGAAACTGTCCGGTGTTGGCCCCGCGCTCGAGAAGAAGCTTCTTGCAGCTGGCATCACCACCTTTGCCCAGATTGCGGCATGGACGGAAGAAGACGTTGCTGCTATGGACGAGAAACTGTCGTTCAAAGGTCGGATCGAGCGTGAAGGCTGGATCGAACAGGCCAAAGAACTGGCTAAAGGCTAAGGAGAGAGAGAATGGCACATAAAAAAGCTGGCGGTTCCTCCCGTAACGGTCGCGACTCAGCGGGTCGTCGCCTTGGCGTGAAACTCTATGGTGGCCAGGCCGCCATCGCAGGCAACATCATCGTACGTCAGCGTGGCACCAAATTCTGGCCGGGCGAAGGCGTAGGCATGGGCAAAGATCACACCATCTTTGCAACCACCGATGGCGCCGTGAAGTTCCACAAGGGACTTAAAAACCGCACCTTTATTTCGGTCCTGCCAGTGGCGGAGGCCGCAGAGTAAGCCGAGACCCAGAAGGTTTAAGAAAAATTCATGGGGGACCGGCAGAAAGTGCCGGTCCCCTTTCTCGTTTTCAGGAGTGGTTGTATGACCGAGGTGATCAAAACAGAGCGTCTGATCCTGCGCCGGTTCCGGGGCGAGGATGCGTCGCGCCTTGTTGTACTCTTGAACGATTTGGATGTGGTTCGCTGGGTAAACAGCATACCCTTTCCTTTTTCTATTGAAGACGCAGAGAACTTTGTCACCAACCTTGCCACACAGGTCTATGATGCGTTTGCGATTGAAAAAGAAAACCAACTGATCGGCACTGTTTCTGCGGGCGAAGAGCTTGGGTACTGGTTGGGTCAACCCTATTGGGGCCAAGGCATTGCGACCGAAAGTGCTCGTGCGGTTGTGCATCGCCATTTCGCAAACCGCAGTGAAAAGCTGAAAGCGTCTTACCATCTTGGGAACGAACGCTCTCGCTCCGTACTGTCCAAGTTGGGTTTTATTGCGACCTCGCAGTCCGAAGCCGTTGCCCGGTCAACGAAGGAAACCGTAACGCTTCAATGGATGGAGCTTAGCGAAAGAAACTGGGAGGCTGCGAAATGACAGTCGCAACCACCAGTTTCCTTCTGTTTGCCGCCAGCCAGGTCGGCACCCCGGGACCAGCCAATATGGTCCTGCTGGGGACAGGTGCGCGCTATGGCTTTCGGGCGGCCTTGCCGTTTGTTGCAGGGGTCATCCTGGGCAAGCAGTTGATCATCTGGCCCGTTGGCTTTGGCCTGATGCAATTGGCCGATCGGGTGCCTTTTGTCTTTGAGGTGCTCAAATACGCCTCGGCGGCCTATATCATCTGGTTGGCCTGGAAAATCGCGAACCTGCGCTTATCGCGAGGGCAAGGCGATGTTGCTGTGCCCGGTTTCTGGTCGGGGCTGATCGTGCACCCGCTGAACCCCAAAGCCTGGGCGATGATCATCGCAGGCTTTACCGGCTTTGTCGCGGCTGGAACATCGACCTTTCAGGCGACTTTAACAATCGCGCTTTGTTTGTTGGTTTGTCAGGTAATTCTTCACCCGATTTGGACTTTTGCAGGCGATAGAATCGCCCATGCGGTTGAAGGAAGGCCTATGGAAAAATATCTGATGTGGACGTTAGCGAGTGTCACAGTTGCGTCCGTACTTTTCGTGTTGTTCGGAGGAGGAGCACAGACATGAAACTTGAGACGATAATCAACCAGCCGGTCATCGAAACCGAGCGGTTCGACCTGCGCCCACTGCGCCGGTCGGATATGGGTCTCATTGAACATTATGCAGGCGATGAGCGCGTGGCGCGCATGACCACGACAATTCCACATCCTCTGCCACCCGGCTCGACCGAGGCTTTTGTAACTCGTGCCATGGTGGATGAGCGGGAAGAAGACGTTTGGGCATTGGATGCCACCAAGGATGGTGGTCCCGAACTGATCGGCCTGATCTCGCTACAAAGGCTGGATCGCAATCAGGCCGAGGTCGGCTATTGGGTCGCGCCGGTCTATTGGAACTCCGGCATCGCCTCATTGGCGGTTGAGGCTTTGGTTCTGGCCAACCCCCTGCAGCATTCCAGCATGTTCGCCAGTGTGTTTCAGGACAATCCAGCCTCGGCGCGGGTGCTGACTCATTGCGGGTTCGAGTATCTTGGCGATGCCGAGACCTATTCGGTGGCACGCGACGCAAATGTGCCCACCTGGACATATAGCAAAAAACTCTGACTTGTGGCCAATGGGGCCTTTGCAGTAGGGGACAGTTATGAAATTTCTCGATCTTGCAAAGGTCTACATCCGGTCCGGAGCCGGCGGTAGCGGCTGCGTCAGCTTTCGACGCGAAAAATACATCGAATATGGCGGTCCTGATGGCGGGGACGGCGGCAAAGGCGGGACTGTCTGGGCCGAGGTCGTGGATGGGCTGAACACCCTGATCGATTTCCGCTATCAGCAGCATTTCTTTGCCAAAAACGGCCAGCCCGGTCGCGGTCAGCAGCGTACGGGTAAGGATGGCGACGACATCATCCTGCGCGTGCCTGTCGGGACCGAGATCCTTGATGAGGACGAAGAAACCGTAATCTGTGACCTGACCGAAGTTGGACAGCGTTTCCTGCTGGCCAAGGGCGGCAATGGCGGGTTCGGCAATCTGCATTTCAAATCCGCCACCAATCAGGCCCCGCGCCGTGCCAATCCGGGGCAGGCGGGAATTGATCGTACGATATGGCTGCGATTGAAGCTCATCGCGGATGTGGGACTGCTGGGCATGCCCAACGCGGGCAAATCTACCTTTCTGGCGGCCACATCGAATGCACGCCCCAAGATCGCCGACTATCCGTTCACGACTTTGCACCCCAATCTGGGTGTTGTCGGCGTCGACAATGTCGAATTCGTCGTGGCCGATATCCCCGGCCTGATCGAAGGCGCGCATGAAGGGCGCGGGATCGGAGACCGGTTTCTGGGCCATGTGGAACGCTGCGCTGTGCTGCTGCATCTGGTTGATGGCACCTCGGAAACCGTGGCCGAAGACTATCGCACCATCATTCATGAGCTGGAAGCCTATGGCGGTGAATTGGCCGACAAGCCCCGGATCACTGTGTTGAACAAAGTTGATGCGCTGGATGAAGAAGAACGCGACCTCGCCAAGTCTGAACTGGAAGAGGCCGTTGGCGGCCCTGTCATGACCATGTCCGGCGTTGCCCATCTGGGCGTGACCGAGGTGTTGCGAGCGCTGCGGGCCGAGATCGATGAAAATCGCCTCCGCCAGAAACCCACGGAGGAGGCCCAATCGTGGCAACCCTGACCGCAGCGCGTCGTTTGGTGGTCAAGATCGGGTCGGCCTTGTTGGTGGACCGGCAGTCCGGCGTGTTGCGTTCGGATTGGTTGAAATCGCTGGCACAGGATGTGGCCTGGCTCAAGGGGCAGGGGGCTGATGTCATTCTGGTATCCTCGGGCTCAATCGCCTTGGGCCGTGGCGTTTTGGGCCTGCCCGCCGCGACGCTGCCGTTGGAGCAATCTCAGGCCGCCGCAGCGGTGGGTCAAATCCGGCTGGCCCGCGCTTATGAAGAAGCGCTGACCCCGCATGAGATCACTACGGCGCAGGTTCTGGTCACGCTGGAAGACAGCGAAGATCGGCGGCGCTATTTGAACTCGCGTGCGACTTTGGAAACCTTGCTGGGTCTCGGCGTCGTACCCATTGTCAACGAAAACGACACCGTCGCCACGGATGAAATCCGCTATGGCGACAATGACCGTCTGGCGGCCCAGATCGCGGTGACGGTTGGCGCGGATCAGTTGATCCTTTTGTCCGACGTGGATGGGTTCTATTCGGGCAATCCGAACAAAGATGCCTCGGCCAAGCGATATGAGACAATCGAACTTATTACACCCGAGATCGAGGCGATGGCAGGTGATGCCGGGTCTGGCCTGTCCAAAGGTGGGATGAAGACCAAATTGCTGGCGGCCAAGATGGCAACGGCGGCTGGGTGCGACATGGCGATTACCGAAGGTTCGACACTTAACCCTCTGCAATCACTTGAAAATGGTGCCAACTGCACGTGGTTCACGGCCAAGCTGGATCCGCATGCGGCGCGTAAGCGTTGGATTTCAGCAATGAAACCAAGGGGTGAGATCACCGTGGATGAGGGTGCAGCCAAAGCGCTCGCAAATGGCAATAGCTTGCTGCCTGCTGGAATTACCGAAGTCACCGGCGATTTCGGGCGCGGCGATCCGGTCGCGGTCCTGGACCCTCAGGCGCGACGGTTGGCTCAAGGGATCAGCCGCTACACGGCGCAAGAGGCCGACGCGATCAAAGGGCGCAAATCCTCGGAGATAGAGGCGACGCTGGGCTATCCCGGTCGCGCGGCGCTAATCCACAGGGACGATTTGGCGATTTAGCGGCGCAGAAAGGTGCACAAGATGAAAGACCTCGACAATATTCCCGCCCTGATGGCCGATCTCGGCAAACGCGCCAAAGTCGCCGCGCGCGAACTTGCCTTTGCCAGTGCTGAACGCAAACATGCAGCCATGATCGCCGCCGCCGATGCGGTTTGGAAGAATCGTGCCGAGATCATCGAAGCCAACAAAAAAGACCTGGAATTCGGTCGCAACAAAGGCCTCAGCCCCGCTATGATGGACCGCCTGATGCTGGACGAAGCCCGCATTCAGGGTATGGTCGATGGGCTGCGCACCGTTGCGGAACAGACGGACCCTGTGGGTGAGGTGATTACCGAATGGGATATGCCCTCGGGCCTGCATATTCAGCGGGTTCGGACGCCCCTGGGCGTGATCGGGGTGATCTATGAAAGCCGCCCTAATGTAACCGCCGATGCGGGCGCGCTTAGCCTGAAATCCGGCAATGCGGTGATTTTGCGGGGCGGATCCGAAGGGTTCCATTCGTCCACTGCAATCCATGCCTGTCTGATCGAAGGTCTGAAAGCGGCAAATCTGCCCGAAGATTCTATTCAACTCGTGCCGACCCGTGATCGCGCCGCGGTTCAGGAATTGCTGACCATGACCGACTATGTCGACGTTATCGTGCCGCGCGGTGGCAAAGGGCTGGTCGGGTTAGTGCAGCGAGAGGCGCGCGTGCCCGTCTTTGCGCATCTGGAAGGTATTGTTCACATCTATGTCGACAAAGCCGCTGATCCGCAGAAGACGCTTGAGGTGGTGCTGAACGCGAAAACCCGACGCACAGGTATCTGCGGCGCAGCGGAATGCCTACTAATCCATCAGGATATTGCCGAAACTCTGGGGCGTGACCTGGTTGCTGCTCTGATCGCCGCAGGCGTCGAAGTCCATGCCGAGGGCGCCCTGGCCGTTGATGGAACGGTGCAAGCAACAGCTGATGATTGGGGCAAAGAGTTTCTGGACAGCATCATTGCGGCCAAACCGGTGGCCGATATTGATGCCGCCATCGCGCATATCCAGCAATATGGCTCGAACCATACTGACTGCATCATGACCGAGGATGATCAGGCGGCATCGCGTTTCTTTGAGCGGCTCGACAGCGCGATCTTGATGCACAACGCCTCGACCCAGTTTGCCGATGGCGGCGAATTTGGGATGGGCGCAGAGATTGGGATCGCAACCGGCAAGATGCATGCGCGTGGCCCGGTAGGTGCGGCGCAGTTGACCAGTTTTCAGTATCTGGTGCGCGGCAACGGCACGATCCGGAGCTAAAACCTCAGCGCCACGCGGGTCGAGCTGGTTTCGACCGCGACCCGCCGTCCTATCGTTGCTGCGGATTCTGGCAAAAGTGCAAATTGCACCTGTGCAGGCGTGATCTTGCCGGAGGTGCGTCCTGTGGACACGCTTTTCCATAAGTCGCTGTCAATATTCAGTTTATCAGCAGTTCCGACGACCTGACAGCCCGAGCCGTTGGTCGAGATTTCAACTTCACCCCCCAAGGGCATCGCACTTTCGCAACACATCAGGGCCAAAAAGGCCAGCTTGACCTGATTGCGCGGTACGGGCTCGGTCAGGTTCCACCTGACCCGAACGCGCCCGGCACGTTCTATATCGTTCAGCAGCTCTACTATTTCGGTTTTTCCCAAGGGCTGATCGCTGGCCGCACCAAAGGCTACGCGAAAGAACCGAATGCGCGCACCAGCGCTGCCGACGCTGCCCGAGATCAACTCCATCTCGGGACCTTGCACGGCGCCCACCATCTCGAGCAGTTCCAACCCGTTGGTGATTGCCCCGATCGGGCTGATCAGATCGTGACAGATCCGCGATCCGATCAGTTCGGCCAGGTTGACGTCTGATGCGCCCATGCGTACCTCCTGCTGTATCTGCCGCAGGATACAAGGGACCCGCATGACAGACATGAATGCTATTCTTGCACCGGGCATGTTTGTTCGCCACCCGGATTTCCCCGAATGGGGTGTCGGACAGGTACAGTCCAACATCGCAGGCAAGATCACCGTAAACTTCCGCGAGCAGGGGAAAGTGGTAATCGACGGAACGCGCATCGCCCTGATGCCCGTCTTTGATCCGTGAAACTGGTTTAGGAAAGGTTAACAACCCTGACCAAGGGAGCAACAGTTGCGCCTGGTCGAAAGACTGCGGTATCAGCCCCTAAACAAGAACGGATCACCTTATGCCGGATACTGGCCCCACCTTCACCGTAAAGCTCGCCGAGACCGAGGCAGAGCTACGCGCCGCACAACGGCTGCGCTATGACGTCTTTGTGAGTGAACTGGGCGGTGGTGGTGACCTGGTGGATCACGAAGCAGGGCTCGAGAAAGACAGGTTCGATCCGTATTTCGATCATATGCTGGCTTATGACGACGGCACCGGGGAAATCATCGGCGTTTACAGGATGTTGCCTGGGGAACGTGCAGCAGATATCGGGCAGTTTTATTCCGAGGATGAATATGATCTGAGCGTGCTGAAAAACAGCGGACGTCGGCTGTTGGAGCTGGGTCGGTCCTGCTTGCACAAGGACTATCGAGGCGGCTCGGCGATGTATCATCTTTGGAACGGGCTGGCCGGCTATGTGGCCGAGCGACAGATTGAGGTTCTGTTTGGTGTGGCCAGCTTTCACGGCACGGATGTGGCCACCTTGGCCCAGCCCTTGGCGATGCTGCATCACAACCACCTTGCGCCGCCTGATCTGCGGGTGCGGGCGCAGTCGGATGTGTTCCAATCCATGAATCTTGTCGCGCCTCAGGATTTGGATCGCCGCGCCGCAATGGTTCAGGTGCCCGCGCTGATCAAAGCCTATCTGCGGTTGGGTGGTTTTGTGGGCGAGGGGGCATTTATCGACCACAACTTTAACACGACGGATGTTTGCCTGATCCTCGACACCGCGCGCATGAATGAACGCCAAAGGCGCATCTATGGTGGAGCGTAACGCGGTGAGCGACCCCCTTTGGAACAGCGAAGACGCCCCGGACCCGATTGAGTTGGGGCCGGTTGGCTGGGTTCTGGTTCTGCTGCGCGGTTTGCCCTTGGCCATTCTGGTCTTTGGCGGGCTGATCATCTTGCTGCTGGTGCGCCTTGTTGAACGGCCCCTCTATGGTCTGCACCGCCCGGTCACGCCATTCATCACCCAATTCGTCTGCCGCAACGCCTTTCGCATTCTTGGAATTACGTTCAGGACATCGGGTGAGTTAATGCAGCATTGCGGGGCTGTTGTGGCCAACCATACTTCGTGGCTGGATATTTTTGCCCTCAATGCACGTAAGCGGATTTATTTTGTCTCAAAAGCTGAAGTGGCGCGCTGGCCCGGCATTGGCTGGCTGGCACGCGCGACGGGCACCGTCTTTATTGATCGGAACCCCAAAAAAGCAAAGGAACAAACCAAGATATTCGAAGATCGGCTGAAAGCCGGACACAAGTTGTTGTTTTTTCCAGAAGGCACCTCGACCGACGGGTTGCGGGTTTTGCCATTTAAAACAACGCTTTTCGCCGCGTTCTTTACAGAAGAGTTGCGCGATTTCATGTATGTACAGCCCGTTACAGCGGTGTTCCACGCGCCAGATGGACAGCCAGCCCGCTTTTATGGCTGGTGGGGAGATATGGAGTTCGGTCCGCATCTGCTCAAGACATTAGCTGCGCGGCGACAGGGAGCGGTCGAGTTGATTTACCACGCACCAGCCAAGGTCAGCGACTTTGAAAACCGCAAAGCACTGGCGGCTTGGTGTGAGCAAGCCGTTCGTCACGCACACAGCTTGGCGCGGCTTGAAAAATAGGGGCATTTGACCCTTGCACTACCCCAAAACCTGCCGTATACGCGCGCCATTCAAACCCGCAGGCGGGGTTTGGGCTTTTTGAGGGAGACATCCTTATCTGGCCCGCCGGTTGGAGCATCCGCTTCTTTCACCCCCGCCCAGGCGTAAACCGGAAAAGGAAAATAGCATGGCTCTTCCCGAGTTCACCATGCGTCAGCTGCTGGAAGCTGGCGTTCACTTTGGTCACCAGACACAGCGTTGGAATCCCCGCATGGGCCCGTTCATCTACGGCTCGCGCAATGGCATCCACATCATGGACCTGACCCAGACGGTTCCGATGCTGGATCAGGCGCTGCAGGCTGTTCGTGACACCGTTGCAAAAGGCGGCCGTGTCCTGTTCGTTGGCACCAAGCGCCAGGCGGCTCAACCGATCGCTGAAGCAGCCGAAAAGTCGGCTCAGTATTTCATGAACCACCGCTGGCTGGGCGGCACGCTGACCAACTGGAAAACCGTTTCCCAGTCGATCAACCGTCTGAACCAGATTGACGAAGCGATGGAATCGGGCGCCGAAGGCCTGACCAAGAAAGAGCGTCTGGGCATGGAACGTGACCAGGCCAAGCTGCAAGCTTCGCTGGGCGGTATCCGCGAAATGGGCGGCGTTCCTGACCTGCTGTTTGTCATCGACGTCAAGAAAGAAGCACTGGCCATCGCTGAAGCCAACAAGCTGGGTATTCCAGTTGTGGCTGTTGTCGATACCAACTGCTCGCCCGATGGTGTGGATTACATCATCCCTGGCAACGACGATGCAGCGCGCGCCATCGCTCTGTACTGCGATCTGGCCGCACGTGCCGCTCTGGACGGTATGACCGCTCAGATGGGTGCAGCAGGCGTTGACCTGGGTGCATTCGAAGAAGCACCGGTTGAAGAAGCCGTTGCCGAAGAAGCGCCTGCGGAAGAAGCCGCGCCGGAAGCCAAAGCCGAAGCGTAAGCTGCCCGTCACGTTACTGACATATGGGGCAGGGTAGACCTGCCCCAAATCCGTTTGAATTGAGGAGAGCCTAAAGATGGCAATCACAGCAGCAATGGTTAAAGAACTGCGCGACTCGACCGGCGCAGGCATGATGGACGCAAAAAAAGCGCTGACCGAAACCGGCGGCAACATGGACGAGGCCGTTGACTGGCTGCGCACCAAAGGTCTCGCCAAAGCGGCCAAGAAATCGGGCCGTACAGCAGCCGAAGGTCTGGTCGCTGTTCACGTCAACGGCGGCACCGGCGTTGCGGTCGAAGTGAACTCGGAAACCGACTTCGTTGCGAAAAACGCTGAATTCCAGGAAATGGTCGGCAAGATCGCATTTGCTGCAGAAGGTGTTGACGATGTTGACGCGCTGCTGGCGGCTGACCTGGGCGGCAAAAACGTTGCCGACACCCTGACTGACAAGATCGCCACCATTGGCGAAAACATGTCGGTTCGCCGTATGGCCAAACTGTCGGGCGACACGGTTGTGTCCTACGTCCACAACGCGGCCACCAATGGCATGGGTAAAATCGGCGTTCTGGTTGCTCTGACCGGTGGTGACGAGGCGATCGGCAAACAGGTTGCGATGCACATCGCGGCTGTGAACCCGGCGGCCCTGTCCGAGGCGGATATGGATGCGGCTATCGTCGAGAAGGAAAAGCAGGTTCAGATGGACATCGCCCGTGAATCCGGCAAGCCGGAGCAGGTGATCGAAAAGATGATCATCGGCCGTATGAAGAAATTCGTCGCCGAATCGACTCTGCTGAACCAGCAGTTCGTTGTGAACCCTGACCTGACCGTCGAAGCGGCGGCCAAAGAGGCAGGTGCAACCATCACCGGCTTCATTCGTCTGGAAGTCGGCGAGGGTATTGTGGTCGAAAAAGAAGACTTCGCAGCCGAAGTCGCCAAGGCGGCTCAGGGCTAAGGCCTTTCAAAGGCCCCGGTCTGGGGCCTTTTCAAAGCATCGAAACGGGTTGCGCGGTCGCAGCCCGTTTTTTTGTTTTCGTCAAACTGAGAATAGATTGGAGGGCCCCGCATGATGGGGATGGTCGAGGCCCCCCAAATTTCCGACCTAGCGACGCGGACAAATAGGCGCCCCTGTGTCAGAGTGATCAGAGAGCTTTGATATTGCAAAGATCTGATCGAAGTGTTCCCTGGCTAAAGCCACCACTCACGGAACAAGACCAATTTGCAATTTTACGTACCAATTCGGAAGTCATGTTTTCCTTACCTAAGGTAAGCTGTCATGAATGCCCCAGGTGCTCAGGCTTCCATAAGGAACATCTGATTGTGCAGAGATGCCTTTAGTACGGCCTGTGCTGTGGTCTCAACCGACAGGGATTCACGCGCCAGCCTCAGGTGCTTTTCTACGGTTGCCGAGGTCAGCCCCATCAACAGCGCGATATCCTGTGTTGTCTTGCCATCGCCGACCCATTCCAACGCTTCCCGCTGCCGCTTTGTCAGCGCGCGGTTGGGCGGGTTGTAGGGCAGGGTCAGGATTTTCAGATGCGCCATATTGTTCATGAGCAATATGTCATCGCCGTGCTCAGCCCAGATCGCGTCAACCTCATCCTGACTAAGCCCATCCTGCGCTGACAGCGAAATGGCGCCTTTTGAGCGCATCGAGACCGAGTTGAAGCTGACCGTATAGCCGTTCACGACGCCCATTGATCGATTGAAATCGATCACTCTCTGCTCTTCAGCACTCATCTGGCCTGTAGACATCATCTGTTGGATCATTTGCCAACTGGCCGCGCCTTCATTGTCCAGCGCCCATTTGAGCATCGGGGCGTGAAAATACATCCCATGTTGCAGGAACCCATCCGTGTAGGCCGGATCATGGTTGGACAGGATCACAAAGTCTTCGGGATCGCCCAACGAGGTTTCGGTCCGGTACTGCGTATAACCATAGATCAGCCGGTCAAAGCCGAACAGCGCCATTTGGCGGCAATGGGCGTCCCACAGCTCTTCCAGCGTTTTGGCATAGCTCACAAAGTGCAGATACTCGTTTAGCTTCATCTGCCACCCGTTGACCCAAGATGGGCCGCAATGGCGTCTAGCGCCAGAACGTAGCTTTGCGCACCAAATCCGCAGATTTGCCCCAGTGCGACTGGCGCGATAAAGGACTTATGACGAAACGCTTCACGGGCGTGAATATTCGACAGATGCACTTCGACCAGCGGTAACCCGACGGACGAGATCGCATCCATCAGCGCCACGGATGTATGCGTATAGCCGCCCGCATTCAGGATCAGCCCATGCTGTGTCTCGCGCGCGGCGTGAATGGCATCAATCAAGGCACCTTCGTGGTTCGACTGGAAATGGGTTACGGTCAGACCAAGCTTAGCGCCATGGTCAACGCACAGATCCTCGACCATCTGCAATGTGGTGCTGCCATAAACCTCTGGCTGGCGGGTGCCAAGCAGGTTCAGGTTCGGACCATTCAAAACCAGAATGTTCGTCATGTCTTTTTATTCCCCATCACTGGTTCATAGCCACGATTAGCCTGAGTTGTCTACTGCGCTTTGTTGCGCAGTGACACAATCCCTGCTGGCTGCAGAACCGTCTTTCACGCCGTTCTGTGACCCTCAGGTCGCGCCCGGTGTGATGACCAGTTTGCCCAACACAGAACGATCCGCCAGTAGCTTCAACGCATCGGCAGCCTGATTCAGGGGGAACTGTGCGCTAATACGGGGTTTGATTTGACCCTTTGCGTAGAGCGTAAATAGCTCTGCCACATTCTGTGCATGACCCTGGGGATCTCGAAACACCGACGCGCCCCAAAAGACGCCAACGATCTGGCACCCTTTGAGCAGAGGTAGGTTCAGCGGAAGGTTGGGGATGCCGGCAGGGAAACCCACCACCAGAAAACGCCCGTTCCACGCCATACTGCGCAATGCGGGCTCAGAAAACGGCCCGCCGACGGCATCATAGACAACATCCACGCCATTGGGACCTGCCAGCGCTTTGATCTGGCCCGAGAACGCTTTCTGGGCGTCTCTATCCATCTCGCGCGGATAAACGATTGTCTCATCCGCACCGATCTGTTTGCAAAATGCGGCCTTGTCCTCGGATGACACGGCGGCGATCACCCGCGCACCCATAGCTTTGCCCAGCTCAATCGCGGCAGAGCCGACACCACCCGCGGCCCCCAAGATCAGCATGGTTTCACCGGCTTGAAGGGATGCCCGGTCCTTGAGCGCGTGGTATGAGGTGCCATAAGTGAAAATGAAACAGGCCGCGTCCTTATAGGGCATGTCATCCGGGAACTTGATGGCAGTTGCGGCCTTGATCGTCAGATGGGTCGCAAACCCGCCATAACCCGTCAGTGCGAGAACCCTATCACCCGGTTCAAAATCTGTTACGCCCTCGCCGATAGCCAGAACCTCTCCGGCGATTTCGCCGCCGGGGGCGAAGGGGCGCGGCGGTTTCATCTGATAGAGATCGCGAATGATCAGCGTATCCGGGAAATTCACCCCGGCTGCTTTCACGGCGATCAACAACTTGCCCTTGCCAGGCGATGGATCGGGCAGGGTGGTCAGTTCCAAAGTCTCTGGCCCGCCGGGGGCGACGCTGAGTAATGCTTGCATGTTGACCCTGTTGTCCCTGTTATTCCGGTATCGGAAACTCTTGAGGCTGGGTTATGTATTGTCAACGGCCACCTCTGGTTCCCGTCACGGCAACCGCCACCACGTGTAAGTGAGGAGACACGCATGACCCCCGAAACCCTTTTTTCGCTTCAGGGTAAAACCGCGCTGGTCACAGGCGGGGCCACCGGTATAGGCCGTATGGCTGCCGAGGCGCTGGTGCGGGCCGGGGCCCATGTGATGATCGCCTCACGCAAGGGTGAGGCGTGCGCTGCGGTCGCTGAAGAACTCAACGCGCTGGAGGCGCCGGGCAGTGCGGTAGGGTTTGCGGGCGACCTGGGCAGCAAAGAAGGGATCGAGGCGCTTGTTTCTGACATCAACGCGCGGACCGAGGCGCTTGATATCCTTATGAATAATTCTGGTGTCAGCTGGGGTGCGCCGATGGGTCAGTTTCCTTATGAAGCCTGGGACAAGGTGATGTCTGTCAACGTGACGGGCATTTTCGAACTGACGCAAAGACTGCTGCCGTTGCTGATGAAATCCGGAACAGCCGAGGACCCGGCGCGGGTCATCAATGTCGGCTCGGTGATGGGTGAGGTTCCAATGGGCGATGGCGCCTATAGCTATTCTGCCTCGAAAGCGGCTGTTTTACATCTGACCAAAATCCTGGCCAAAGAGCTGTCGCCCTATCATGTCACCGTAAACGCCCTAGCCCCGGGGCCCTTTGTGTCTAAGATGACAGCTTTTGCCACCGCGGATGAGGGCACGCGCGAAAAGGTCGGAAAATCGGTGCCTTTAGGGCGCGTTGGGCGGGATGAGGACATTGCAGGCTGTATGCTGTTCCTCTGCGGTCGCGGCGGAGGATACGTAACAGGTGCAGTCATTCCGGTGTCGGGCGGTATTAACGTCGTAACCGCTCCGAATATCTTTGCCGAAGCCCTTTAGGTGAGGATCGGACATGACAACCAACACCGATTTGGACCTGGCTGCTATCGACGCCTATCTGTCAGCGCATCTGACGGGATATAGCGGCCCACTCGAAGCCCGAAAATTTGCGATCGGGCAATCTAACCCGACCTATGAACTGCTCACACCCGATCGATCCTATGTACTACGTCGCAAACCCCCCGGGGTGCTTCTGAAATCAGCCCATGCGGTAGATCGCGAATTTCGCGTGCAAAGCGCCTTGGCCGACAGCCCGGTTCCGGTGCCCAAGATGCTGGCGCTGTGCGAGGACGAAACCGTCATAGGTTCAGCCTTTTATGTCATGGAGCATCTTAAAGGTCGGGTCTTCCTGCAACCCACGCTGGAGGGGGAAAGCAACGAAGTTCGCAGTGCCATTCTGGATGAAATGAACCGCGTTCTGGCCGAGCTTCATATGGTGGATATCGACGCAGTCGGCCTGTCTGATTATGGGCCTACAGGTAACTATTTCGAACGCCAGATCTCGCGCTGGACCAAGCAATATCGTGCTTCGGAAACATCTGATATCGCCGATATGAACGCGCTTATCGATGCACTCACCTCTGCGATCCCAGACGATGACGGGCAACGCACGCTGGTGCATGGAGATTACCGCATCGACAACCTGATGTTTGCTACAGATGGGACGGACTGTATTGGCGTTCTGGATTGGGAATTGTCCACAATCGGCCACCCCTACGCCGATCTGGCCGCAGTGATCATGCAATGGCAGATGCCACCGGGCAAAGAAGGGCGCGGCTTGGCAGGTATTAATCGGGATCAGCTCGGCTTGCCCAGCGACGCGGCCTTTGTCGCGCAGTATTGTGCACGGCGGGGGTTGCCGGGGATTAATAACTTCGGCTTCTACCTGGCGTTCAACTTCTTCCGAATGGCCGGAATCCTACAGGGTGTCTATAAACGTGCGCTGGACGGAAACGCCTCAGATCCGAAACGCGCCCAAGCATTCGGGGCCTACGTTCCCGTTTTTGCACAGCATGGCTTGGCTGCACTTAAGCAAGATTAATATATCGCGATAGAGCTTTGTTTTGGATCACTTATGTAGCGCGAGTTCCAGATCCAGATTGCCCAGACTGTTCTTTCCAAAGAACATCTCAGACCCTGCAAACATGCTGGGCACGCCAAAGACGCCGCGCCTGACCATAGCCTTGGTTTGCTCTTTCAACATCTGCTTAGTTTGAGGCGCGGCAATCGCCTCACGGATTTTGCGAACGGGCAGTTCTGCCTCACGCAGGATGTCGGTCAGCACACCCAGTTCTTCTACCTTTTGACCATGCACCCAGATTGCATCAAAAACGGCATCTATATATTTGTTTTCCCATGATTTACTCGATGCATAATATGCGCCGCGCATGACGAATTTGCTATTGATCGGGAAGTGCGGGCTCATGTGGAAACTCACGCCGCGCCGCCGGGCAAAGCGATGCAGGTCATGTGTCAGATAGGCCGTTTTCTGACGGTTTTCGGAATACGCCTTGAACGGGCTCTGGTTGTTGGTCGACTTGAAAACACCGGACAACAGCACCGGGATCGGGTTGATCTTCGCCTTGTGCTTTTTGGCAAGTTCCGGCAGCATCTTATATGCAAGAAACGCGTTTGGGCTGCTGAAATCGTAAACGAAATCTATAGTTTGCGCCATGTTGATACTCCAATTTTGGGGTGTCAGCAGATTTTAGAACAGGCACACAACGAATCCGCGACAAGGGCCGTCTTTATGTGGAAACAATCGCTTATGGGCTGGGCAAAGCAAAGGGCCATTTTCTCGATTTATCACTGACCAGTTCCACTCAGCAAAGCAACAGATTTCATGACAAACCCCGTGCACAGCTTTGACCCAGACCGCCTTAACCGCATTCGCAGTTGGATGGAGCGTTACGTCACCGAACGTAAATATGCTGGCAGCGCCTTTCTGCTGCATCACAAAGGCGCCGAGGTATTTTTTCATGCCTGTGGTCAGCGTAGCGTTGAAAACAACCTGCCATTCCAACGTGATACTCTGGCGCGGATTTATTCGATGACCAAGCCCATAACCTCGGTCGGGTTGATGATGCTGGTCGAGCAGGGTTTGATCCACCTTGATGCGCCATTGTCTGAATTTATGCCTGAATTCAATGATATACAGGCCCTTGTTCCCGGCGCCACCCGTCTGGATCAAACCGAAACAGCAACCAGTCCGACGCTGCATCACCTGCTGACGCATACAAGCGGTCTGAGCTACCCGTTCAATCCCGGCGTTTTGCCTGAGGCTATGGAACGGCAGGATTTGCTGTTCAAACCCAATCAGGGCCTTCTAGCAGATCGGGTCCGTGATCTGGCGCGCTTACCGCTGGCGTTTCAACCCGGTGCGCGTTGGGAATATTCCGTCGGCATCGACGTTCTGGGTCGCGTGATCGAAATTGTCGCGGGCCAACTGTTGGATCAATATTTCGACCAGCAGATCTTTGCGCCTCTGGGCATGTGGGAAACCGGTTTCTCCGTGTCCAAAGGGGCAGGGGATCGCTTTGCGTCGCTTTATTCTCCCTTGTCGGGTGATGCGATGGCGCTGAACTCAGCCGAAAGGGGCGGTGAAACACTGCGACTGGTGGATGAGGCCGGATCATCCCCCTTTGAAAACCCCTCGACTTTCTCGGGTGGTGGCGGATTGATCGGCACCATCGATGATTATGCCAAATTCGTCGGAATGTTGCGCAATCGAGGGTCAGCAAACGGGCATAGAATTCTGGGCCCCAGAACCATAGACTTTATGCTTTGCAATCACTTACCCGGGGATATTGCATCAATGGGTCCCCGCAGTTTTGCCGAACAACCGATGGAGGGGATGGGCTTTGGTCTCGGAGGATCCGTGGTTCTGAATCCTGCAAGGATGCGCGTGCCCGGCTCGGTTGGCGATTTCAGTTGGGGTGGCATGGCCTCGACCTATTTTTGGCTTGATCGCGAAAACGATCTGAGCGGTATCTTTTTTACTCAGTTGTCGCCCTCGAGTTCTTATCCGTCACGCGCCGAGTTAAAGGCGCTGGTACTAGGCGCGGTGATTGATTGATCCGAAGGCGACTGATAGGCGGATATCTGTCACACTCAGAGAGCAGAATATGACCGAAGCAGAACGCATTCTTCTTGATCTTTTAGATGTCGAACGTCTGGAAGTTGATCTGTTCCGGGGCACGGGGTCTGGTGGCGAAACACCAACACGTATCTTCGGCGGCCAAGTGATCGCACAGGCACTGGCTGCGGCCTATAGAACGGTCGAAGATCGGTTATGTCATTCGCTACACGCCTATTTCATCCGCCCGGGTGATCCTTCTATACCCGTTATATATCAGGTGGATAGAGCGAGAGATGGGAGTTCCTTCACAACCCGCCGTGTGGTCGCAATTCAGCATGGAAAACAGATTTTGAACATGTCCGCCTCGTTCCATGTTCAGGATGAAGGCTGGACGCACCAACATCCGATGCCGGATCTGGATGCGCCCGAAAGCTATCCCGCGCGGTCCGATTTGCGCCATCAATATTTGGAGCGCGTTCCCGAGAAACTGCGCGGTGAATTGCTGCGTGAACGTCCAATCGAGGTGCGTGAGGTGGATCACCTTGATCCGTTCAACCCCGTGGCTGCTGACGACCGCAATCAAATCTGGTTCCGGATGGGGGCTGCGGAAACTGCGGACACGCGCACTCAGCACCTGTTGCTGGCATATGCCTCGGATATGAGCTTGCTGAGTTCTGGTATGCGTCCACACGGGCTCAGCTGGTTTACTGGTCAGGTCAACGGCGCGAGCCTCGATCACGCGCTATGGTTCCATGCTCCAGTGCAGTTCGACAATTGGCATCTTTACGCGATGGATTCGCCGTGGACAGGGCAGGGCCGGTCATTCAACCGGGGCTCTATTTACACACAGGACGGAGTTTTGGTCGCTTCTGTTGCTCAAGAAGGTTTGATGCGTAAACCGAAGACTTAAGTACCTTCCACAAAGGTTTGATTTAGCTTGCGCATTCCAGCCAACCAGCGATCGTAATCTGCCGTTTTGTGTCGCATATAGTCTAGCACCTGAGGGTGCGGGAGAACAAGAAACTGCTCGGCCCGAATGGCCTCAACGCACGCATCTGCAACGTCCTCGGGTTCGAGCATTCCATCTATGGAAGCGACCGATGTTTCGTGTCCGCGTGTCATCTCGGACCGAACGGCTTGAGGACATACCGCAGACACACGCAAGCCTTTGTGGCCGTAGGTCAGCGACAACCATTCGGCAAATCCAACAGCTGCGTGTTTCGTGACGCCATATGGCGCGGCTCCTGGCTGGTTCAGTAAACCAGCAGCAGATGCGGTGATCAGCATGTAACCCTGACCGCGCTCAAGCATTTTGGGCACAAGATGGCGTGCGGTCCAAACATGAGACATTACGTTAATGTCCCAGATGCGGTTCCAGTCTTCATCTGGCACATCCAGACCGCCAAGCGTCAGTATTCCGGCGTTGGCGCAAAACAGATCGATCGGCGCGATCTCAGCTTCAACATGGTCGATCAACGCCTTGATCTGGGTTTCGCTGGACACATCACAGGGACAGGCGTGACCACCGATGTGAGTGGCCAGCTCTTGCGCCGCCTCAAAGTCGATATCTGAACAGACAACCGTGGCACCATCGCGGGCGAAGCGTTCCGCCAGACCTTTGCCAATACCACCGGCAGCGCCTGTGATGACGACTGTTTTTTCATTCAGTTCCATTTAACGGTTCCAAGGTTAGTTCAGGTTGGTACGGTAAGTCGTTGTTTTCAGGTGTCACGCTATCCTCAATATTTACCATAATACCAATTATGCGAAAATTACATCTCGATCATCTGGGCCACCTTCCAACCGCATGGTGGCCCGATTTCAGGTGCTTTCAGTAGAACGCCTGCAGCCCAGTTTGCGCGCGTCCAAGGATCAGCGCATGGACATCATGTGTGCCCTCATACGTGTTCACAGTCTCTAGATTGACCATGTGGCGGATCACGTGGAACTCCAGCGAGATACCGTTGCCGCCATGCATGTCACGCGCCATGCGCGCAATGTCGAGCGCTTTACCGCAGTTATTGCGTTTGATGATTGAAATCATCTCGGGCGCGGCCTCAGCCTGATCCAACAAACGCCCGACACGCAGGCTGGCTTGTAGACCCAAGGCAATTTCGGTCTGCATATCGGCCAGTTTGCGCTGGAACAGCTGAGTTTGCGCCAGAGGTTTGTCAAACTGTTTGCGGTCCAGACCATATTGCAATGCCGCATGCCAGCAGCTTTCTGCAGCCCCCATGACGCCCCAGCTGATGCCATAGCGCGCGCGGTTTAAACAGCCGAATGGGCCTTTCAGGCCTTGAACATGCGGCAGCAAGGCACCCTCGCCCACTTCGACGCCGTCCATCACAATCTCACCGGTAACGGATGCGCGCAGGCTCAGTTTGTTTTCAATCTTAGGCGCACTCAGACCTTTGAGGCCTTTGTCCAGAACAAAGCCCCGGATCTTACCGTCATGGGCATCAGACTTGGCCCAGACGACAAACACATCCGCTATCGGGGCGTTTGATATCCACATCTTGCTACCGGTCAAACGGTAGCCGCCGTCGATCTTCTCGGCCCGGGTTTTCATACCCGCCGGGTCCGACCCAGCATCCGGTTCGGTCAGGCCAAAGCAGCCAATCCATTCACCCGAGGCCAATTTCGGCAGGTATTTCCGGCGCTGATCTTCGCTGCCATAGGCGTAGATCGGATACATGACCAGAGAGCTTTGCACCGACATCATCGAACGATAACCGGAATCCACCCGCTCAATCTCGCGCGCGACCAAACCGTACGAGACGTAGTTGCCACCCAGACCGCCATATTCTTCGGGAATGGTTGTGCCCAGCAGGCCCATTTCCCCCATTTCACGGAAAATCTCGGGGTCGGTTTCTTCGTTCTGATAGGCTTGGGTCACACGCGGTTGCAGCTTTTCCTGCGCATAAGCGCGTGCGCTGTCAGTGATCATCCGTTCGTCTTCGTGCAACTGGTCGGTCAGGCGGAACGGATCCTCCCACGAAAATTTACCCAAATCTGGAGCATCCTTTGCCCGCAAGGTCGGTTTCGTCTGAGGCGCGTTCATTGTGCTTCTCCATTGGATCAATTTTGCCGAACCCTAGCGCGGGTCCGACGCAAACAACAACAGGAGTTTGGCACATTGTGACAATCAAGGACAAAGCGGCGTGAACGACCCCGCGCCCCCTGCCCCTGGCTTTAGCCCAAGGCGTATCCGGCACCACGCACGGTGCGCACCGGGTCTTCGCCACCATGCTGCGTCAGTGCTTTGCGAAGCCGTCCGATATGCACGTCTACGGTTCGCGTATCGACATAGATATCGCGTCCCCAGACCCGATCCAGCAATTGCTCACGGCTCCAGACGCGGCCGGGCTTTTCCATGAAAGTGCTTAGCAGGCGGAATTCGGTCGGGCCCAGTTTCAGCGGTTTGCTGTCGCGGCTTACCTTATGCGTTTCCGAGTCCAGGATGATATCGTCAAATTCCAACAGAATCCCGACCGTCGCCGGACGTACACGGCGCAGTTGGGTGCGCACACGCGCCATCAGCTCGACCACCGAGTATGGCTTGACCACGTAGTCATCCGCACCTGTTTCCAGCCCGCGCACCTTGTCCACCTCTTCCGAACGCGCCGACAGCATGATGATCGGGATCGAACGGGTATCGGGCCGCGTTTTCAAACGCCGGCAAACCTCGATCCCGCTGAGATTGGGCATCATCCAATCCAGCACGATGATATCAGGGCAATCTTCGTCGACCAGCAACAATGCTTCATCGCCGCTGGCCGCTTTTGAGACCCGAAAGCCTTCGGCCTCAAGATTATAGGCCAGCACTTCACGCTGGGCCAATTCATCCTCGACAACCAGGACAGTCGGCTGATCTGCGGACATGATCTGCGTCTCCTAGACGGTTTGCGACGTGTTATCGGCCTTGGGTCGGGCATCCGCCGGACGCTCACCCGTGACCAGATACACCACCTGTTCGGCAATTGAGGTTACATGGTCGCCCATGCGTTCGATGTTCTTGGCGATGAAATGCAGGTGCATACAGGCCGAGATGTTGCGCGGGTCCTCGGCCATGAAGGTCAGAAACTCGCGGAACAAGCCGTTATACATCTGATCGACTTCCTCATCACGATTGATGACGTCAGTGGCAAGTTCAGCATCGCGCTGGATATAAGCATCCAGCGCATCACGCAGCATCAGTTCAACCTCGCGCGCCATGCGGCGCAATGCGGCGGCACTGCCGTTGATCTCACCGGCATCGACCAGAACCGTGGTGCGTTTGGCGATATTCTTGGCATAGTCGCCAATCCGCTCAAGGTTGCCCGATACTTTCAGAACCGACAGCACAAGGCGAAGGTCGCTGGCGGTTGGCGCGCGCAGCGCGATCAGGCGCGCTGTCTCTTCGTCGATCACCTCTTCCAGCGCATCGATGGCCTTGTCGCCATCGCGCACCTCTTGCGCCAGCTCCACGTCGCGGGATTCAAGGGACCGGGCCGCACTCATGATGGCGGCTTCAACCAGCCCGCCCATCTTCATGATATGCGCTTGGATCGCCTCAAGGTCGCGGTCGAAGGCAGATGCAATATGTTGTTCGCTCATTTCGGTCATATCTGAATACCTGTGCTCAGCCGATGCGGCCGGTGATGTAGCTTTCCGTGCGCGGGTCTACGGGGTTGGTAAAGATCGTTCCGGTTTCGCCGAATTCGACCAGATTGCCGAGATGGAAGAAGGCGGTTTTCTGGCTTACCCGTGCGGCCTGCTGCATCGAGTGGGTCACGATGACCACCGAATATTGCGCGCGCAGCTCGTCAATCAATTCCTCGACCTGGGCCGTGGCGATCGGATCCAGTGCCGAGCATGGCTCGTCCATCAGCAGAACTTCGGGTTCTGTTGCAACGGCGCGGGCAATACACAGGCGCTGCTGCTGCCCACCTGACAGACCGGTGCCGGGCGAATCCAAACGATCCTTGACCTCATCCCAAATCGCACCTCGGCGCAGAGATTTCTCAACGATCTCATCCAGTTCAGCTTTGTTCTTGGCCAATCCATGAATGCGCGGGCCGTAAGCGACGTTGTCGTAGATCGATTTCGGAAACGGGTTCGGTTTCTGGAACACCATGCCGACCTTTGCACGCAGCTGAACAGGGTCAACGCGCTTGTCATAAATATCTTCGCCATCCAGCTTAAAGCTGCCCTTCACCCGCGCGATATCGATTGTATCGTTCATCCGATTCAGACAGCGCAGGAACGTGGATTTACCGCAGCCCGACGGGCCGATGAAAGCCGTGACAGTCTTGTCTTCGATATCGACATTCACATCTTTGATGGCGTGGGTGTCACCGTAAAAGACCTGGCAGTCCCGGCACTCCAGCTTGATTTCATTGGTATCCACTTGTCTCTCCACTCGTGACATGTCGTTCATGGGTCTGCCCTTCTTACCAGCGGCGTTCAAAGCGGCGGCGCAGAATGATTGCGATGATGTTCATAGTCAGCAGGAAAATCAAAAGGATGATGATCCCGCCCCAGGCTTTTTCATAAAAACCCACATCAGCCCGTGCAGCCCAGGTGTAGATTTGGGCGGGCATGGCCGAATTCGGCTCGGTAAACCCGGCGATGAAGCCATCCGGGTAACCACGGGCGACAAAGCCCACCATGCCGATCAGCAGCAGAGGGGCGGTTTCACCCAACGCCTGAGCCAGACCGATGATGGTTCCGGTCAGGATACCGGGCGCGGCCAGAGGCAATACGTGATGGAATACCGCCTGCATTTTCGAGGCCCCTACCCCAAGCGCCGCATCGCGGATCGACGGCGGAACCGCCTTCAGCGATGCACGGGTTGAGATGATGATGGTCGGCAGGGTCATCAGCGTCAACACCAGCCCGCCAACCAGCGGCGCGGATTGCGGCAGGTGCATGAACTGGATGAAGACGGCCAGACCAAGGATACCAAACACGATCGACGGAACCGCGGCCAAGTTCGAGATATTCACCTCGATCAAGTCCGTAAATCTGTTCTGTGGCGCGAATTCTTCCAGATAGATCGACGCGGCCACACCGATGGGCAGCGACAGGCCCAGCACAACCAGCATCATGAAGAATGAGCCCACGACCGAGGCACCGATCCCGGCACCGCCGGGGTTGTCCACGCCCGAGTCTGCCCCGGTGATGAAGGGCCAGTTGAAGACCTGTTTGATGATGCCGGCCTCTTGCAGCGCATCCACCAGATCCAGGTCGCTTTTCTGCAAGAAGCGACTGTCCTGAATCGTGTCGCGCGATACACGGCCTTTGTAGTAACCATCGACGCGGCTGGAGGCGGTCAGATCAAACTCGATCGGTTCACCCAATTTGTCCGGGTTGTTTGCATAGAAGGTTCGGATGGTTCCGCCAACCTTACCAAGCAGACGCTCAATCGCGGCTTCGTCGAAATCAACCTCAAGACCGCTTTCATCAAGCTCTTTGTTCAGGGCCGCGATGAACAGGTCCGAGTAGGCTTTAGTCTTGAACAGCGTGCCTTCTGCTTCTTCCTGCTCTTGCTGGGTCAGGGTGAAATCAACGCTTACAACGGTCCGGGTGAAGGCCGGAATACCCTCGGACAGGATCGAGGCGAACAGGACGATCAGGAAGAACAGACCGGTCGCAATCGCGACGATGCCATAGGCGCGAAACCGTTTTTCTGCCTTGGCGCGTTTGCGGGTCCGCGCATCATACGCAGTCAGGGAAACAGCGTGGCGACCCGTTTCTGGGTTTTGCATGCTTGCGTCGGTCATTCGTACTGCTCCCGGTACTTGCGCACGATGTAAAGGGCAAAGACGTTCAGCCCAAGCGTGACGATGAACAGCGTCATGCCTAGGGCAAAGGCCACCAGTGCCTCGGGTGAGGCGAAGTCTGCGTCACCTGTCAGCTGACTGACGATCTTCGCGGTCACGGTTGTCATGGCCTCAAAGGGGTTTAGGCTGAGCCTTGCGGCGGCCCCTGCCCCCAGAACCACGATCATGGTCTCACCAATGGCACGCGACGCGGCCAGCAGGATCGCGCCGACGATGCCGGGCAACGCAGCGGGCAAAACCACCTGGCGGATGGTTTCGGACTGCGTTGCACCCAACCCGTAGGAGCCATCGCGCATCGCCTGTGGCACGGCGTTGATGATGTCGTCGGACAATGAAGAAACAAACGGGATCAGCATGATGCCCATGACAAGACCGGCTGTCATCACTGCGGTGCCCGCTTTCATCCAGCCCAGCCCGTTGTCCCCGAACACGTCCAGCAACAAAGGACCGACCGTCAGCAAAGCAAACAGACCGTATACAATTGTTGGAATTCCGGCCAGCACCTCAAGCATAGGTTTGGCAATCGACCGTACCGCAGGCGAGGCATATTCGCTGAGGTAAATTGCGGCGAACAAGCCGATGGGCACAGCCACCAGCAGGGCGACGATGGATATATAGAGCGTGCCCCACAGCAGCGGGATGATGCCCAGTTCCGACAAACCGCCACGGCCAGAAAAACTGGGCGACCAAGTCAGGCCAAAAAAGAAATCGGGCGCGGGGTAGAGCTTGAAAAACTCCCACGTATTGAACACCAGAGATAGAACGATTCCTACGGTGGTCAGAATGGCAATCGAGGCTGCAGCCAAAAGCAGAAATCGCACGCCCTGTTCAACAACGTTGCGAGCGCGATAGTCAGGCTTTGTTTGCAACCAACCTGCCCCGGCCCCCACCACCGCCACCATCAGTACGACAACAGTCATTATGCCGTACCCGACGGCATTCAGTGCACGATAGCTTTGTGCGGCGTTCAAAACCGGTTGGATAATATCGGAGGTCACCACCTGACCCGAATCTTTCAGACTTTGCGTCACAGCAACCAAGTCAGCAGCGGGGCTACTGGCGGAGGCTTCGCTCAGGTTACCCTGCGCTACAGCCGCTTGCAGGCCAGCAGCGGTACGACGCACCTCGGCCATGACTAGGCTAAGGGAAGATCCCTCTTTCACGGCAGTTTCAGGGATCATCCCAGAAACCTTGGAATTCACATACATAGGCTGCACCAGCAGCCAAACGATCAGAATGCCAAAGGCTGGCACAATCGTCTTAAGAAGTACATTTGCGCCGTAGTAGGATGGCAGCGAATGCAATTCTCTTATGTCGCCACCTGCGCTCTGGAGGGCGCGGGACCGTCCAAGGATATAGCCGAGCACAGCGATCGCAAACACGATCAGAGTAAGCCAAACTATCGGCATCACACCCCCACAATTTCTGATTGGGCAAAGTCAAAGAAAGGGACGGCGAGATTCGCCGCCCCGGTTTGTTCATCCACAGATCGCGCTTAGCTGCCCGAACCCATGGTGACTTCGTTGGCAATCGCGTCCTGAGTTTTTGCCAGCTCAGGGTCCGCAACCAGGCCGTAGTTCGCCAGCGGGCTGGACGGGCCAGCGATTTCGTCGGCTGTAAAGAACTGCGCATATTCTTTCAGGCCCGGAATGACGCCGATATGGGCTTTCTTCACGTAGAAGAACAGCGGGCGCGACACAGGGTATTCACCGGTTGAGATGGTCTCGGTCGACGGTGCAACACCCGACATGGTCGCAACTTTCAGCTTGTCGGTGTTGTTCTCGTAGAACGCCAGACCAAAGATGCCGATAGCGTTCGGGTTGGTGTCGATACGGGCCAGGGTTTCGGTGTAGTCGCCGTCGATATCGACAGACTTGCCATCGGTGCGAACAGCCAAGCAGGCATCCTCTGCGTCATCTTCGCTCATGCCGCCAGCGATCATTGCTTCCATAGCGCCAGTTGTTTCACAGCCGATCAGCAGAACTTTTTCTTCGAACACTTCACGTGTGCCGTGCTTGGTGCCGGGGATGAAGCCTGCGATTTCAACATCAGGCAGATCGCCGTTGAACTCGGCCCAGGTGTTGTATGGGTTGTCAACGATCGCGCCGTCTTTCAGAACCTTCGCGCCCAGTGCGTTGAAGATGTCTGCGGGCTCGAACGCGGTGAAAGCGGGGCCAGACTGCTGGCTTGCAAACACGATACCATCATAACCGATGCGGACTTCCATGATGTCGGTCACGCCGTTTTCGGCACAGGCTTTGATCTCTTTTTCGCGGATCGCGCGCGACGCGTTTGCGACGTCGATGGTGTTTTCGCCAACGCCTTCACAGAAGCGCTTGAGGCCAGCCGAAGAGCCGCCCGATTCAACAACAGGAGTTGGGAAGTCGGTGTTTTCACCAAACAGTTCAGCAACGATCGACGCGTAGGGCAGAACGGTCGAAGAACCGGCAACCTGAACATTGTCACGAGCAGCAGCAGCAGTGGCCGAAACGGCAGCGATCGCCAGCGCAGAAGCCGACAGTTTTACAAAGGACATTACAGTCTCCCTGAAAAAGGAATGTTTGATCACCCCCATGATGATCTCGGCTGAACCCCTAGGGGTCCTGCGTAAGGCTTTTGTGACAAGTTTGTAACGCTTTTATGACAGCTGAAGTTTTATTTGAAATCCGCCTCGCACAAAGGCGAAAACTACACCCTGAGTTGAACCCATCGATCACCGTAAACCCGGTGCGCGCTATCGCGGTAGAATAACGGTGAAGACCGATCCTTTGCCGAGATCGCTTTCAACCCGCAACCGCCCCCGATGGCGGTTGACGATGTGTTTGACAATCGCCAGCCCCAGACCTGTGCCGCCCAGTTGCCGCGAGCGATGGCTGTCGGCGCGATAGAATCGCTCTGTCAGTCGCGGCAAATGAACCGAATCGATCCCCGGCCCTTTGTCGACGATCTGTACCCGCACAGCCGGACCACGCACTGCCGTGTCCCGCTCGGACGGTGCGATACGAACCTCGACGCTGCCACCGCTGCCGCCGTATTTGATCGCGTTTTCAACCAGATTGGTGAAAACCTGCCGCAATTGATCGCTGTCTCCAGTGATCGAGACCGGGTCATCAGGCGCGGTCAATGACAGCACAACATCTGCATCTTCAGCCAAGGGTTTCAGAGAATTCAGCGTCGATTCCAGCAAGCCATTCAGCTCCAGCTGTTCTTTCGGGCGCACCCGTTCTTCGCTTTCAACACGGTTGAGCGATAACAGATCACCAACCAGACGGTTCATCCGGTTCGCCTCGTCCGTCATGATCTGCAAGAACCGATCCCGCGCCGCTGCATCCTCGCGCGCCGGGCCGCGCAGGGTTTCGATAAAGCCCATCAAAGCGGTCAATGGCGTGCGCAATTCATGGCTGACATTAGCGACGAAATCACGCCGCATCTGACTGGCTTGCTCCAAATGGGTTATATCCTGAAATACGGCCAGAACCGCCCCCCCGGAGACCGCGCCGATCCCGTTCATATAGCGGCACTGCATCTCGAATGTCGTGTCCTGCGCACCATCGTTCGACAGATGCCGGGTCTTGCGCGGGCCTTTGCTGCGCAGGCTTTGTTCCATCGCGTCGATCACCTGCGGCTGACGCAGAATCGTTGCAAAATGTCGGCCCAACATGTTCTGGCCCAAAAGCGTGCGCGCATCGGTATTGGCTGCAATGATACGTTCAGTCTGATCCACCATCAGCGCCGGCATCGGAATGGCCGATACAATTTCCGCAAGTAAATCCTCTGACATCGCCTGTAACCTTGTTCGCTTCGGCCTGTTAGGACACGGACGTTAGAGTTTCACGAAACCTGCGCATGTTTTCCTGATAGTATTGCGCACTGAAGGTGATCCGCTGCGCTGCGGAGTTGTCCAGTTGGCGCACGACCCTACCGGGCGATCCCATTACCAGAGAATTATCCGGTATCTCTTTGTTTTCAGTGATCAAAGCGCCTGCCCCGATCAAGCAGTTCTTGCCGATCTTTGCGCCGTTCAGAACAATCGCGCCCATACCGATCAGGGTGTTTTCGCCAATAGTGCACCCGTGCAGCATGACCTTATGGCCAATGGTGCAGTTCGCCCCAACGGTCAGCGGAAAGCCCGCATCGATATGCATCACGCAGTTTTCCTGCACATTGCTGCCAGCGCCGACGCGAATTTCTTCGTGGTCCGCTCGGATGGTGCAGCCGAACCAAACCGATGCGCCCTGCTCTAGAACCACTTTGCCGATCAGATTGGCGTCCGGTGCAACCCAAGTGTCTTCGTGTATTTCGGGGGCGTCTTTGCCCAAAGCATAGATTGGCATCACAGGGCCTCGAATTCATTTTGTAGTTTGCGCACGTGGTCTTGCAGCCTGGGTTGCTGAATACGGCGCATGCGTTCGGCGCTGACAATTGTTTTCAGCTTTTCTTCGGTCGCATCCAGATCGTCATTGACCAGAACGTAGTCGTAATAGCCCCAATGGCTGATCTCATCCCAGCTTTTGAGCATGCGTTTGGCGATCACATCGTCGCTGTCTTGGCCGCGGGTTTCCAGACGGCGGCGCAGTTCCTGGATCGAGGGCGGCAGGATGAAGATCGACAAGGCGTGTTTGCCAAGATCGGAATTGCGGATCTGAACCTCACCCTGCCAGTCGACGTCAAACAGAACATCTCGACCTGCGTTGATCGACTCGCGCACCGGTCCGGCCGGAGAGCCGTAGAAATTCCCGAAGACGTGGGCGTGTTCCAGCATCTGGCCGTCGGCGACCTGCTGTTTGAACGCATCCTCGGTCTGGAAATAATACTCGCGTCCATCCTGCTCGCCGGGACGCGGTGCGCGGGTGGTGGCCGAGATCGAAAATTCCAGCCCCTCATCCCAGGCCATCAAACGCCGCGCCAAGGTGGATTTGCCGGCGCCCGAAGGCGAAGACAGGATGATAAGAAGGCCCCGCCGATCTGCCATTTCAATATGTTCCATCATTATTCAACATTCTGTGCCTGCTCGCGCATCTGGTCGATCACAGCCTTTAGTTCCAATCCAACCGAGGTCAGGTCGGTACTTTGCGCCTTGGAACACAAGGTGTTTGCCTCGCGGTTGAATTCCTGCATCAGGAAATCCAGTTTACGACCCACCGCCCCGTCCTGAGCCAGTAGATCACGCGCGGCTGCTACATGGGCGATCAGGCGATCGATCTCTTCGGTCACGTCTGCCTTAACCGCGATCAGCGCCAGTTCCTGTGCCACCCGTTCCGAGTCGGCACCCTGAGCATTCTCCATCACCCGCGCCAGATTCTCTCGCAGGGCTTCGGCCATCTTCTCCTTGCGCTGTTCGGCCAGATCAGCTGCTTGCGCGGTCAGCGCCGCAACCTGATCCAACTGCGTCGCCAAAACCTCAGCCAAAGCCTCGCCTTCGGTTTGGCGCATCTGCAGGAACGCGCCCAGCAATGCGGGAAACGCCTCTATCAGATGCGCGACCAGAGGGGCTGGATCATCGCTGTCAGATCCAGCATCCATCATGCCTTTCAGGCCTAGCAAATCCGTCGCTTTGGATGGGGTCAGCGCAATACCTTTGGCCTCAGCCATGTCCTGGGTCTGCTGCAACGCCTCCAGCGCGGCGGACATCGCGGCTGTATTCAACGCGAGCTCGGTAAGCGTTTCGTCCCGACTAATGCGCATCGAAAGCGTTACGTTGCCACGGCTCAAAGACTTGGACAGGGTGGCGCGCAACCCGGCCTCAAGCCCGGTCAGCCAATCCGGGACGCGAATGCGCATGTCCAGCCCCTTGCCGTTGACGCTGCGCAGTTCCCACGTCCAGCTATGCGGGCCAAACTCGCCTGTCCCCGAGGCGAACCCGGTCATGGATTTGATCATGACAGACCTTTCTTTGGCTTTCCGCATTTTCAACACTTGCCGCACCTAATGCCATTGGCCTGGCAAGGGCAAGAGTTTGCTCAAGCTGCAATTCATCCGCAGAAGTTAACCATTCGTTAAAGAATTCCTCCAAAATTGTATTAACCCGTGTCAATTTGGCCAAAGCAAAGGCTGTCGGGCCGCAGATGCCCCGGATGCGTTGCATTTTAAGAAAATAGCGGCTGAATGGCGTTAGGGTGATGGAAATGAAAACCTTTTTCGGGACTGATTCCGGGTCAGAATTTGGAAAGATCGTCGCAATGGATCGCTTTGACAGTGGACGTTCTCTTTCGCCGATCCGTCAGGCCGAGGCGTATTGGACCGCGCTGCTGTCCGGCGACGGGGTGCCCATGCGGTCGCAAATCGATCCGCGCGGATTGGAAAATGTGCTGGAATACACATTCATTCTGGAACGCATCGCGCCTGGATTGGCCCGGTTTCGATTAGCGGGAAGCCATCTGAATAAGCTTGCCGGTATGGAAGTGCGCGGCATGCCGCTGACTGCGTTCTTCGAGGCCGAAGCACGACCCAAAGTCAAAGAGACATTGGAACAAGTGTTCAGCGCGCCCGCCACAGCCGAGCTTGGACTGACATCCAGCGGTGCATTTGGCCGCGCCCGTATGCAAGCCCGGATGATCCTGCTGCCCTTGCGAAGCGATCTGGGTGATGTCAGCCGTGTGCTGGGCGTGATGCTTAGCGATGGTGCCATAGGGTCGACCCCGCGCCGTTTTGCGATCTCAGACCAGCGGATCAAGCAGGTTTCCGATCTACACAGCCCGGTCGAACCTCAGCGTGAGGCCGCAGGCTTTGCCGAAGATCAGACCGAGTTTGGCCGAAGAAGTCATCTGCGGCTGGTCGTCTCACGCGACGACTAGCCGCCACAAAAAACGGCGAGCCATTGGCCCGCCGTTCCGGTTCTTGGATTACCTTATTCAGCTGGCCGCGCGCTTGGAACCGTTCCGGCGCAGATTGGTCAGCTCTTCCGCGACCAGGAACGCCAGCTCGAGCGATTGCGACGCGTTCAGGCGCGGGTCGCACGCGGTGTGATAGCGATCCGACAGGTCCTCTTCGGTCACGGCCCGCACGCCGCCAGTGCATTCGGTCACATCCAGTCCGGTCATCTCGAAATGCACACCGCCGGGAATGGTGCCTTCGGCCTGATGCACGCCAAAGAAGTCGCGCACCTCGCGCAGGACCGAGTCAAACGGACGTGTCTTATACCCCGTGGCCGACTTGATCGTGTTGCCATGCATCGGATCGCAGACCCAGGTGACCTTGGCGCCCTCTTCCTTCACGGCCTTGACCAGACGCGGCAGATGCTCGCCCGCCTTTCCGGCCCCGAAACGCGCGATCAGGGTCAGGCGACCCTCTTCGTTTTCCGGGTTCAGCTTGGACATCAGAACCTTTAGGTCTTCGGCACTTGTGGTCGGGCCGCATTTCAGACCAATCGGGTTCTGAACGCCGCGGCAGAATTCCACATGCGCACCATCGGGCTGACGGGTCCGGTCACCGATCCAGATCATATGACCCGAGCCAGCCAACCAGTTGCCTGAGGTTGAATCCAGACGGGTCAGCGCCTCTTCGTATTCCAGCAACAGCCCTTCGTGGCTGGTGTAGAATTCGACGGTCGAAAACTCATGCGTCGTATCCGCCGTGATCCCGGCAGCGCCCATAAAGTCGATGCTGTCCTGAATGCGATCTGCAATCTCGGAATATTTCTGCACGTCCTGATCGTCGGCGAAGCCCAACGTCCAAGCATGAACGCGGCTCATATCCGCGAAACCGCCGGTCGAGAACGCACGCAGCAGGTTGAGCGTCGCCGCTGCCTGTGTGTATGCCTGCAGCATCTTGGATGGATTCGGAATTCGCGCTTCGGGCGTGAAGGCCAGCTCGTTGATGATGTCACCGCGGTAGCTGGGCAGCTCAACCCCATCCACAACTTCGGTCGGCGCGCTGCGCGGCTTGGCAAACTGGCCCGCCATACGGCCCACTTTGACCACTGGCACTTTGGCGCCATAGGTCAGAACCATCGCCATCTGCAGCATCACCTTAAAGGTGTCACGGATCGCATCCGCGCTGAATTGTTCAAAGCTTTCAGCACAATCCCCGCCCTGCAACAGGAAAGCCTCGCCGCGACCGGCGGCACCTAGATGTTGCTTGAGACGCCGCGCCTCACCGGCAAAGACCAGCGGGGGATACTGAGAAAGCTGCGCCTCGACTTTGGCCAGGGCGGCCGCGTCGGTATAGTCTGGCATCTGAACCCGGGGCTTGTTGCGCCAGTTCGTTTTCTGCCATTCGGTCATAGCCTTGATCTCCGCTGATAGTATTCAGGTCGTCTCTATACAAAATGCAATGAAGAGTGACCATATCCCATTTGCGCCTCTTGACGTCGGAAACAAGCTTTGAGCATGGTGTCTGGCAAAATACGCGCGACGTTAGGTGCAGCCGTCGTGGATTCGGGGAACAACAGCCATGCAAGAGCAACGCCAAGTTGTCACAGTGGACGGCGACACAGATAAGCCGGTTAATTTCGTATTCGTACTGTTAGACAAGTTCTCGTTGCTGTCTTTTGCATCCGCGCTGGACAGCCTGCGCATTGCCAACCGTATGGCAGGCAAAGAGATTTACACCTGGTCGCTGGTCGGCGAAGGCGGCGAGGTGGTGTCGTGTTCGGCCGGAACCACATTCAAGCTTGATGCGGATCTTGGCGAGCTGCGCCGCGACGACGTGATCTTGGTGTGTGGTGGCGTTGATGTTCAGAGCTCGACCACCAAAAAGGTTCTAAGCTGGCTGCGCCGAGAGGCGCGCAAGGGCCTGAAAATCGGTGGTCTGTGTACCGCAGCCTATACGCTGGCCAAAGCAGGTTTGCTGGATGACAAACGCGCGACCATTCACTGGGAGAACGCTGACAGTTTCGCAGAAGAATTCGACACGGTTGAATTGACCAAATCGGTATTTCTGATCGATGGCAATCGCATGACAACTGCTGGGGGCACATCCTCAATCGATTTGATGCTGAAGCTGATCGCAGATGATTTCGGCGAAGAACTCGCCAATGCCGTCGCCGATCAGATGATTTACTCCTCGATTCGCACGGATCAGGACACACAGCGCCTGTCGACGCCGACCCGTATTGGCGTTCGTCACCCCAAGCTGAGCCAGGTCATCCTGATGATGGAAAAAAACACGGAAGAACCGATCTCACCCTCAATCTTGGCCAAAGATGTGGGCATGTCGACGCGTCAGCTTGAACGTCTCTTCCGCCGCTACCTGAGCCGCTCACCCAAACGGTACTACATGGAGCTGCGCCTGCATAAAGCGCGCAACCTGCTGATGCAGACGGATATGAGCGTGATCAACGTGGCGCTGGCCTGCGGTTTTGCTTCGCCCAGCCATTTCTCAAAATGCTACCGGGCGCATTACAACACCACCCCCTATCGCGAGCGCGGATCGCAAAGCGGGCGGCTGTCGATCTAACGCCTTATCCGGGTTTCAAACGATAGACAGCGCCCTGCCCCACTGAAATGAACCAGATTGATCCATCTGGTGCCTGCACAATATCACGGACACGTTCTGTTTCCGGCCCCTTGATCTGCTCGACTTCGCGCAAGGGCGATCCGGATAGTCGCGCGATGTAGTCGAATTTGAGCGAACCGACGAATATGTCTCCGCGCCATCCTGGAAACAAATCACCGGAATAGACCAAAAGGCCCGAGGGCGCGATGGAAGGATCCCAGTAAAATTCCGGCTGTTCGAGGCCGGGCTTTGACGTGCCCTCGCCTATTTCCTCGCCCGAGTAATGCGTGCCATAGGAAATAATCGGCCAGCCATAGTTTTTGCCCGGCTGCGCTTGGTTCACTTCATCTCCGCCCCGTGCTCCATGTTCTGAAACCCAAAGCGTACCATTTGCATCCAGACCGGCCCCTTGCGGGTTCCTGTGGCCAAAAGACCAGATTTCGGGCCGAATACCAGACTGCCCGATAAAGGGGTTATCGGCCGGAACCGTCCCATCGCGGTTGATACGGATGACCGAGCCCATGTGATTGCTTGTATCCTGTGCTGAAGGCCGATCCCCCCGGTCGCCGATCGTTACGAACAGCGTTCCATCCTGCGCCTCAACCACGCGTGATCCGAAGTGGCGACCGCCCGAGCCGCCTGGCTCGGCCTCGAACAAGACACGCAGGTTGGTCAGGCGTTTGCCATTTTCTGATAGGCGCGCAACAGCCAAGGCGGTGCCAGCCCCGCCCGCTTGAGGTTTGGAAAACGTCAAAAAGACCTCGCGGCTCTGACTGAAGTCACGAGGGATGGTAATGTCCAGTAACCCGCCCTGCCCGGCAGCGGCCACCTTCGGAACGCCTGATACGCGGTTGGTTTCGCCATCCGATACATAGATCAGCTCTCCGTCCCGCTCGGTCACCAGAAAGCTGCCATCAGGCAGAAGACCCAGGCCCCAAGGCGTGTCCAACCCAGCCAGCATCTGTGTGGCCTGAACCGGGCCCTCTTTGGTTTGCAGCACTCCGGCAAAGGACGCGCCACCTGCGCAGATCAACAGAACAAAAGCAATAAGCCGGAACATAAAGAACCTCCGCAGATATGGGTTGTGCGACCATTGGAGGCCGATACCCTCAATAGATAGGTGCGCTTAGATAAAAAGCAGGCGTTTCTAGGGACTTTTCTTTTGCGAACAGCTTGCCTAGGGTCGTGCCCAGTTTGAATACCAAATCAGGGAGTAACTTCATGAAAAAGCTGCTTACAGCAACCGCAGCAACCGCCTTGCTGGCGGGCACGGCCATGGCCGAGGATGTCAAACTGGGCATTCTGTTCGGCTTCACCGGCCCAATTGAATCGCTGGCCCCGGCCATGGGCTCGGGTGCCGAAATGGCAATTGCCGAAGTCACCGAGTCGGGCAAGCTGCTGGATGGCGCGACGGTTGTTGGCACCCGTGCCGATACCGGCTGTATCGACAACGGTCTGGCCACCTCGAATGGTGAGCGTTTCATCGCAGATGGCGTCAGTGGCATTATCGGCGGTGACTGCTCGGGCGTAACCGGCGCGATCCTGCAGAACGTCGCGATTCCGAACGGCATGGTGATGATCTCGCCATCGGCCACTTCGCCTGGTCTGTCGACCATGGAAGACAACGGGTTGTTCTTCCGCACCGCGCCGTCGGATGCGCGTGAAGGTCAGGTGATGGCGGACATCCTGAACGATCGCGGCATCAGCTCGATCGCTCTGACCTACACCAACAATGACTACGGCAAAGGTCTGGCGGACGCGATCCAGTCCTCGTTCGAGGCTTCTGGTGGCGAAGTAACCATCGTCGCAGCGCACGAAGACGGCAAGGCCGACTACTCGGCTGAAGTTGGCGCGCTGGCCTCGGCCGGTGGCGACATTCTGGTCGTTGCGGGTTATCTGGATCAGGGCGGTCTGGGCATCATCCAGTCGGCTCTGGACAGCGGCGCGTTTGACACGTTCGGTCTGCCGGGCGGCATGATTGGTGACTCGCTGCCTGCGAATGTCGGTCCGGACCTGAACGGCTCGTTCGGTCAGATCGCCGGTTCGGGTGGCGAAGGCGCCGAGAAATACTTTGCCATGGCCGAAGCTGCAGGCTTTGACGGCTCGTCGCCGTACTCGCCCGAGTCGTATGACGCCGCTGCTCTGTTCATGCTGGCGATGCAGGCTGCAGGCTCGACCAGCCCGGCGGACTATGGCGCGAAGATCATGGATGTTGCCAACGCTCCGGGTGAGAAAATCTATCCCGGTGAGCTGGCGAAAGGCCTGGAGCTGCTGGCTGCTGGTCAGGAGATCGACTATGTCGGCGCATCGGGTGTTGAGCTGATCGGCCCCGGTGAAAGCGCGGGTTCGTATCGCGAGATCGAAGTGACCGACGGCGAGAACAAAACCGTCAACTTCCGTTGATCTTTCGGACATCGTGTTAAAATCAAACAGCCCGGACCTTGTGTCCGGGCTGTTTCAATGAAAAAAGGCCGCACCCCGAAAAACGGGGGCGTGACAAGAATGCCAGGACCGGCAGCTGGGGGAAAAGATGATCGTCGTCGATGACGTGCACAAGCATTTCGGCGGGTTTCACGCGGTGGATGGGGCATCGCTGGAAATCCAAAAGGGTTCGATCACCGGCCTGATCGGGCCGAACGGGGCCGGAAAAACGACGCTGTTCAATGTAATTGCAGGGGTTTTGGCCCCGACCTCAGGTCGTGTGTTCATGGATGACGAGGATATCACCGGACTTCCTCCGCATGATCTGTTCCACAAAGGCTTGCTGCGCACCTTCCAGATTGCGCATGAATTCTCATCCATGACCTGCCGCGAGAACCTGATGATGGTGCCCGGCGCCCAGGCAGGGGAATCGCTGTGGAACACTTGGTTCGGGCGCAAGCGGATCGCGGATGAAGAACGGGCATTGAAGGCTAAGGCCGACGAAGTTTTGGAGTTTCTGACCATCGAACATCTGGCCGACCACAAGGCGGGTCAGGTTTCGGGTGGTCAGAAGAAACTGCTGGAGCTTGGACGCACCATGATGGTGGACGCCAAGATCGTATTTCTGGACGAGGTCGGCGCGGGCGTGAACCGCACACTTCTGATGACAATCGCCGACACGATCCTGCGCCTGAACAAGGAGCGCGGCTATACTTTCGTGGTCATCGAACATGACATGGATTTCATCGGCAAGATCTGTGACCCGGTCATTTGTATGGCCGAGGGTAAGGTTCTGGCCCAAGGAACTCTGGATGAGATCAAGGCCAATGAGCATGTGATCGAAGCTTATCTGGGCACCGGCCTGAAGAACAAAGACAAGCTGGAGGCCCAAACATGACCGCTGGCAGAAGCGACAATCCCTACCAGGACGATAAGGGCAACAAGGATGCCTCGATCACCAACACCCATGGCGTTGGCACCATGATGCCCGCGCGCACGAAAAGCGGCGAAACGCGCAAGGTCGAAGGCGGCCCCTTTCTGATCGGCGACACCATGACCGGTGGCTACGGCAAAGGGCCGGACATCCTGCATGACTGCACCATCGCGGTCGACAAGGGGGAGATTGCGGTCATCGTCGGCCCCAATGGCGCGGGTAAGTCGACGGCGATGAAAGCTGTGTTCGGTATGTTGGACGTTCGGTCCGGTTCTGTGCGCTTGGATGGTGAGGACATCACCAACCTCACCCCGCAGGATCGCGTCATACGCGGCATGGGATTTGTTCCCCAGACCTCGAATATCTTCACCTCGATGACGGTGGAAGAAAATCTCGAGATGGGGGCATTTATTCGCCGCGACGACATCAGCGAGACCATGGAGCAGGTCTATGACCTCTTCCCTATTCTGCGCGACAAACGGAACCAAGCCGCCGGAGAGCTGTCGGGTGGTCAACGCCAACAGGTCGCTGTTGGACGCGCTTTGATGACCCAGCCCAAGGTGCTGATGCTGGACGAACCCACCGCTGGCGTCTCACCCATCGTGATGGATGAGCTGTTCGACCGGATCATCGAGGTTTCCCGCACCGGCCTGCCGATCCTGATGGTCGAACAGAACGCCCGTCAGGCACTGGAGATTGCCGACAAAGGGTATGTTCTGGTGCAGGGGCGGAACGCCTATACCGGAACAGGCAAGGAACTGCTGGCTGATCCTGAGGTTCGCAAGAGTTTCTTGGGGGGGTGAAGATGAGGTTTTTTATCGCATTACCAATGGCTTGTATGCTCCAAGCATCCGTTCTTTGGGCAGCTTGGGACCAATCTGGATTCCCGGCAAATTGCAGCATGTACGCTGCGTGTGAAAAACAAGTGTGCGTGCGGGCAAGTTTGCCGCTTTCTTCGTTTGTTTTGAGCCGTGAGAACAACGACTATTTTCTGGAAGGAAATGAAGATCGACGTATAAAACTCGGGTACTTTGAAAATTACGCTCAGGCCGAAACATACATCAAACAAAATCCTAAACCCGACTATTCTACCGTTATCGTGCCCAACGGTGAAATTGCTGATGCGTTTGGTATGAACCTCATTGCGATAAGTAACTGGGGTCGCAATGCGTCTCTGTCTAATCGAATGACAAAAATTATTTGCAGCGCCATTCGTGGGGGTTTGAACTAATGGATTTCCTCGACGTTCTTGTGACGCTCTCTAACTTCTTTCTTGTTCACGAAATCGACTGAAGTCACCAATCTCGCAGAACATGCAGATTGATCTCGGTATCCAACAGTCTCAAATCCTCGATCACCATCCCAACAATTCCACGCGTCGGCTGTAATCCGGTCACATTCTGTAATTAGCGCGGGCTCTGAGAAGGAAACACTTTCGCGGGTATGCAAATCCAGCCCCGTGAAATCAGCGAACCTTCTGGATAAAAACTCTATTCAGGACCCTAAAATGAAAAAATGGATGTGGGTGGCCGTAACCACCCTTTGCGCGACAGCCGCAACTGCGGAGGAACGTAACTTTGTCTGTGTCTCGGATCGGGACGGCAGCGAAGTACGGCTCGACCGTTTCGCAGACGGGGATAAGGGCGAGATCACCACTGGTACAACAGCGGGAGACGTGGTCGTGTTGAAGGGGGTCGGCAATTTGACCTTTCTTTACATCGAAGGCCAGGAAGTGATGACCTTTGTCGTCAATCTGGACGATATGAGCTATGACCTTTCGATCAAAGGCCCAAATGCAGGCACCGACCGCGGATCTTGCACCGAGGTTGACGCCTGAGCTTTTATCCATATGTATCAATATGATACATTTCTACGCTCATATATGTATCACATGGCCCGCTCGCTTATTGCCTGATGCCTGGCTTGTGGATTCGCGGAAACAGCCATGATCCATTCCACCCTGCGCTGGAATTTCCACATGCAGGGTGGAAACGCCTGAAAATAACGGCGGAACAGGCTAGAAAACCGCCCTCTTGTGTTGTGTCCTGCGATGGCGTCGTGCCATAAGGCCGCACCCGGTCAGAGGGAATGAATATGGACCTGTTAAACGCGCTAGTGGCGCTTTCGAATTTTGTGATCGTGCCCGCGATTGCCTATGGCAGCCAATTGGCGCTGGGCGCGTTGGGGGTGACGCTGATCTACGGCATCCTGCGGTTCTCGAATTTTGCCCATGGCGACACCATGGCCTTTGGCGCGATGATCGCCGTTCTGGTCACATGGGCGTTGCAGGCGGCCGGTGTCAGTTTCGGTCCGCTGCCGACAGCGCTACTGGCCCTGCCCTTTGCCATTTTTGGCTGTATCATTCTGGTGTTGATCACAGATCGGCTGGTCTATCGTTTCTATCGTGCGCAAAAGGCCAAACCGGTCATATTGGTGATCGTCTCGATGGGCGTGATGTTCATCATGAATGGACTTGTGCGCTTTATCATCGGGCCGGATGATCAAAGGTTTTCGGACGGTGCGCGCTTTATCGTCTCGGCACGGGATTTTAAGGCTATGACCGGGCTGCGTGAGGGGCTGGCAATCAAGACCTCTCAGGGGATCACCGTGATCGTCGCCGTTCTGGCCGTGGCTTTGCTGTTCTGGTTCCTGAACAAAACCCGCACGGGTAAGTCGATGCGCGCCTATTCAGACAACGAAGACTTGGCGTTGCTGTCTGGCATCAACCCCGAGCGTGTGGTGATGATCACTTGGATTATCGTGGCCGCATTGGCGACCACCGCTGGGGTGCTTTACGGCCTCGACAAGAGTTTCAAGCCCTTTGTCTATTTCCAGCTTTTGCTGCCCATCTTTGCTTCGGCCATTGTAGGCGGCCTAGGCAACCCATTGGGCGCCATCGCGGGCGGCTTCATCATCGCGTTTTCCGAGGTGACGATCACCTATGCGTGGAAAAAGGTGCTGACATATGTGGCGCCGGAAAGCCTTGCCCCTTCTGGACTGGTGCAATTCCTGTCGACTGATTACAAATTCGCCGTCAGCTTTGCGATCCTGCTGATCGTGCTGCTGTTCAAGCCCACGGGCCTGTTCAAGGGGAAAGTGATATGAGCGAGCCCGTCAAAAACACCCTGCTCTTCATAGTCGTTGGCGCGCTGATCCTGCTGACCGGGTTCACACAAAGCTGGAATGCGGCGATCCTGATCCTGAACATGGGGCTAATCTCGGCCATCATGTCGATCGGGGTGAACCTGCAATGGGGCTTTGCTGGCCTCTTCAATGTTGGTGTCATGGGCTTTGTCGCGCTGGGTGGCCTGGCGGTTGTGCTGGTCTCGACCCCTCCAACACCCGGCGCATGGTCGGGTGGTGGCTATGGTGTCATCCTTGCGCTGTTGCTGGGGGCGGCTACGGTGGTCGCCGCCGTAATGGTTGCGCAGAAGATGCCAAAGGGGCGCGCGCAGACCTTAGCCATCATCGGCATTCTGATCGTCGGTTTCTTTGTCTACCGTGCGATCTTTGATCCAAATGTCGCAACGATCGAGGCGATTAACCCTGCCGTCGCAGGCAATATCGGCGGGCTGAATCTGCCCGTTCTGCTGGCCTGGCCTGCCGGAGGTTTGCTGGCAGCTGGTGCTGCCTGGTTGATCGGGAAAACCGCGCTGGGGCTGCGCTCGGACTATCTGGCCATTGCCACGCTTGGCATTGCTGAGATCATCATCGCAGTGATGAAGAACGAAGACTGGCTGGCCCGTGGCGTAAAAAACGTCTACGGCATCCCGCGCCCCTCACCTGTCGTCGGATACGAGGTCGATTTGCAACAAGATCCTGCGTTTATCGCGCGGGCAGATTGGCTTGGGATTGACCCCGTAGTTGCATCTACTTTGTCCGTTAAACTGGGCTATTCACTACTGTTCCTGATCGTTCTTCTGGTCCTGCTCTGGATGGCGCAAATGGCACTCAAAAGCCCGTGGGGCCGCATGATGCGCGCCATTCGTGACAATGAGGTCGCAGCCGAAGCGATGGGCAAGGATGTCACGCGCCGCCATCTGCAAATCTTTGTGCTGGGGTCCGCGATCTGCGGCATCGCGGGTGCTATGATGACCACGCTGGATGGGCAGCTTACCCCCGGCACTTATAACCCCTTGCGCTTTACGTTCCTGGTTTGGGTTATGGTTATCGTCGGTGGGTCCGGCAACAACTTCGGTGCTGTTCTTGGCGCCTTCCTGATCTGGTTTCTTTGGGTTCAGGTTGAACCGATGGGCCTTTGGCTGATGAACCTGATCACCAGTGGAATGGCTGATGGCAGCGCGCTGAAGACACATCTGATCGATAGCGCCGCCCATATGCGGCTGTTTACGATGGGCCTGATCCTGCTGATTGTTCTCAGATTCAGCCCAAGAGGGCTGATCCCCGAGAAATAGGCCGAAATCCTCTTAAATCAGATGGCCGCGTCGGCAGGAACCGGCGCGGCGTCTTGTTTCTTAAAGGTTTTTTGACTAAACCAGCCTACCATTACCAGTAACTGAAACTGTTCGTTTTGTTGACGCTCACTCACACCGCTCATCCGGTCCGCAAATGGCCAGTAAACCACTCTAAAGAGTAGCACGACTATGAAAAACCCGCTCACCAAATCTATCGTCTTCTTGCCTTTTGTTGCGACAGTCGCGGCCTGTATTCCATCACCAAAAGACTTGGAAACGACACCCGTCCAGGTACAGAGCCCCAAAGGCGTTGTGACCTGCCAGCTGTATCGCCAAGATCGCGTGACTTGGGATCGCGCAATCGATTTCCCGGCTACCAAGATGTCGGTGCCCGAAGCGGATGCCATTTGCCAGCAGGAAGGCCTGCGTCGCATCGGCAAGTAAACCATCTTAGTTGCCGAGAAACACGAATGCCCCGCCGCGCCGACGGCATCCGCGGGGCACGTGCAACTCATATTTGTCTGGTGAATTCGAAGGCCTTATCTGTTCCGGAACAGGCCCCCAAGAATACCGCGCACGATACGGCGGCCAGTGGTGCCTTTAAGCTCTTTGATCACAGCTTCACCCATGGCCGTGGCAAACGTGTCTTTCTTGCGCGTCACGCGCGAGGAAGATCGCCCAACGCGGCTGCCGGAATATCGCCGGGCCGAGGCAAACTCTCGCTCCATCGCGGATTGCATCTCCACCACCTCATCAGCTTCGGCGGCTTCTGCCTCTTTGGCGGCGGTTTCGGCGCGAGTTTGAAGGATTTCAAAGGCCGACTTCCGATCGACCGGCGTGTCATATTTTGCCGACATCGCGGATGCGGACATCGCCGTTTGACGCTCTGCCTTGGTAATTGGCCCAAGCTGAGACCCCGGCGGGCGGATCAATGTCCGCTCGACCATCCCTGGCACCCCTTTCTTTTGCAGCATTGATGTAACGGCCTCACCCACACCGACCTCTCGGATTGCGGCTTCGGTATCGAAGGCCGGATTTTCGCGATAGGTCTCGGCTGCAAGGCGCAGGTTTTTGCGATCCCGCGCTGTGAAGGCGCGCAGCGCATGCTGAACGCGGTTTCCCAACTGGCCCAGAATGTCCTCGGGAATATCAGCCGGGTTTTGTGTGATGAAATAGACGCCAACGCCTTTGGACCGGATCAGGCGCGCGACCTGTTCGACCTTGTCGACCAGAACCTTGGGCGCATCATCAAACAGCAGATGCGCCTCATCGAAGAAAAACACCAACTTGGGTTTCTCAGGATCACCAACCTCGGGCAGCTCTTCAAACAGTTCACTCAGCAGCCACAACAGGAAAGTTGCATAGAGGCGCGGAGACCCCATCAGCTTGTCCGAAGCAAGTATGTTCACCATGCCATGCCCGTCGTCATCCGTGCGCATCAGGTCCGACAAATCCAAAGCAGGTTCGCCAAACAGCCGCGTTCCGCCCTGGTTTTCCAGCACCAGCAACCGCCGTTGGATCGCCCCGATGGACGAGGTCGAGACATTGCCATAGCGCAACGACAGCTGTGCACGGTTTTCACCAATCCAGACGAGCAGCGCCTGCAGATCCTTGAGGTCCAGAAGCGGCATTCCTTCTTCGTCCGCCACCCGAAAGGCGATGTTCAGGATACCCTCCTGCGCCTCGCTGAGTTCCATCAGCCGCGACAGCAGCAGCGGGCCCATCTCGGTCACGGTTGTGCGCACGGGATGGCCCTGCTCTCCGAATAGATCCCAGAAGGTGACCGGACAGGCACCATAGGTGAAATCGGAGAACCCGATCCGCTTGGCGCGATCCATGAACGCTTGATGCAACTTATGAGTTTCGCTGCCGGGCAGCGCCAGGCCGGACAAATCACCTTTGACATCGGACAGGAACACCGGAACACCCGCCTTGGAAAATCCTTCGGCAAGAATCTGAAGCGTCACAGTTTTGCCGGTTCCAGTTGCCCCGGCAATCAGGCCATGCCGGTTTGCATATTTCAACGTCAGCCCTTGTGGCTGCCCATACTCGGTCCCGCCACCGCCCAGAAAAATATCTTCGCCCATGTTTTCACTGCCTTAATGTCCATCGCTCTGGGGCCAGCATACAAAGTTAACCTTTGACTGCGATAGTCAATTTGCGCGCTTTGTGGTGCCAGCTGCAAAGCCGCACTTCCTCCCTGTCGACTGGCCGTGCCTTCGGGCACGGCTTTTTTACTCGTTTGGTCCGATTAAAAGTGAACTAAGGAGTATATTAAAAATTCAGGTTAGCTGTTGACCGCTGCGCGCCCCTCTCGTAACGTTTGCGCATAAATAAGTCGGCCAGTCCGACGGGGAGAACCAATTCGAGAAGGGAGCTGCTTCACCAGCTCCCTTTTTCTTTGAAGTACTGCTTCGAATTCCTGTCTTTACGGCAAGAAATTGTTCACTTTGCAACCTGTGTGACGCTTAGAGACTGACACTGGTGGCGAACGGTGCTAGAGGAAGAAAAAAAACTCACTCAATCATCAAACCGAGGCATTCATGAATAAGAAACTCCTCTCGATCAATACGCTCGTCGCTGCGCTGATCTGCGGCGCGGCAAGTGCGCAGGACACAACCACGACAGACGCAGAAAGCGGTCTGGATCTGGGCGAAACCGGCCCGCGAGTCGGCGAGCAATATGTCAAAGAAAAAAGCGGCGATTGGGATGTCTCCTGCCTCAAAGCGCAAGAGGGCGATGACCCATGCGCAATCGTCCAGGTCCTAAACGGCGAGCAAGGTGAACCGATCGCCGAAGTGTCGATTGGCAAGCTGCCCGAAGGCGGCGCGGCCGTCGCCTGGGCGAATGTGATCGTTCCGCTGGAAACCCTACTGCAAGCGCAACTGGCGCTGTCTATCGATGGAGCGCCGCGCAAGCTGTATAACTACCACCATTGTGTGCCTGTTGGTTGCGTCGCTCAGTTGGGGCTGAGCCAGGGCGACATCGACGCCATGAAATCGGGCAGCACCGCGATCTTTTCCCTGGTGCCGGCACGCTTTCCCGATCAGATTCTGGACATGGAGATGTCTCTGTCCGGTTTCACATCTGGATTCGACGGCCTGTCCGTTAACTTGAACTAGACGACAAACATCCATCGCCGCAGTGCATCAACTGCGGCGATGCTGATTTACTGAATTTTTTTCAACGCAAGCACGGCGTTCAAGCCTCCAAAGGCAAAAGCATTGCTGAGCGCTACTTCAACCTTGGCCTCGCGCGCTTCGTTGGGCACCACATCCAGCGCGCATTCCGGATCAGGTTCTTCATAGCTGATCGTCGGGGCGATGACTCCGTCCCTCAGTGCCATGATACAGGCCAACAGCTCAACCGCTCCAGTGCCACCGATCAAGTGGCCGTGCATGGACTTCGTGGATGAGATCATCAGATCATCCGCATGCGGCCCGAACACATCGGCAACAGCCGCGCATTCGGTCTTGTCATTCGCCGCCGTCCCAGTGCCGTGAGCATTGATATAGCATACGTCGCTGGCGTTCAGTTTGGCATCCGCGAGGGCCCCTGCCATCGCACGGGATGCGCCCTGTTTGCTGGGCATGACGATGTCGGATGCATCGGACGACATGGCGAAACCCACGACCTCGCACAGGATGTCGGCGCCACGTGCGCGGGCATGATCGTATTCCTCGAAGACAAAGATGCCAGCGCCTTCGCCCTGCACCATTCCGTTGCGGTTGGCGCTGAATGGGCGACAGGCATCCTTGGACATCACCCGCAGCCCTTCCCAGGCTTTCACCCCGCCGAAACACAGCATGGATTCGGACCCACCGGTGACCATGGCGGGCGCTGCGCCGCTGCGCACCATCTGGAAGGCCTGCGCCATCGCATGGTTCGATGACGCGCAGGCGGTCGAAACGGTAAAGCTTGGGCCCTTGAGGTTGTGTTCCATCGACACGTGGCTGGCCGCGGCATTGTTCATCAGCTTGGGCACAACAAAGGGGTGCACGCGGTTCTTGCCGTCCTCGTAGACCGACCGGTAATTGTCATCCCAGGTCGAGACACCACCCCCAGCTGTACCCAGAACCACGCCAGACCGGGCCGCCAATTCACCATGGAATTCGATTCCCGATTGGTCGATGGCCTCTTTCGCGGCGGTCAGTGTGAATTGTGTAAATCGGTCATACAGAGACATCTGTTGGCGGTTAAAGCGCCCTTCGGCCTCGAAACCGCGCACCTGCCCGCCGATCTTGATGGCCAGGCGATCCACGTCGCGAAACTCCAGCTCAGAGATCCCGCAACGCCCCTCGCGCATGGCTTCAAGCGTATCGGGCACTGAATGGCCCAGCGAATTGATAGTACCTGCCCCGGTAATGACGACCCGTTTCATTGTTCCGGGTCAGACCTTTTCCGATACAAGCTTTTCGATGCCCGCAATGATTGCGGCCACGTTCGAGATGTCGAAATCATTCGCTTCGGGCTCATTGGCATTGAAGGGCACCGAAATATCGAACTCTTCTTCGATGGCAAAGATGCTTTCGACCAGACCCAGACTGTCGATGCCCAGATCCTCCAACGTGCTGTCGGGTGTCACATCCGATGGCTCCAGCACGGCCTGCTCTGCAATGATTGCGATGACGCGGTCGCTGATGCTCATGTCGATCCCCTGGTTATCAATCTGAGGATGATTTAATCACTCGGGGCCTGTTTGGAAACAGCCTTTTTGAGTGCCTCGACGTCGCGTGCCAAACGCGGCAACCGGCGTTGTGCTTTGTAGATCTCGGTATGGGTGTCCATCTTGATGCCCGGATAGCCCATGATGACGCGCCCAGCAGGCACATTTGACAAAATTTTGGTGCCCCCCCCCGAGATCACGCCATCGCCGATGAAAATATTGTCGACAACCCCGGTCTGCCCACCCAACACCACGTTATTGCCAATCTCAACCGACCCCGAAACGCCGGTTTGACCACATAGAAGGCAATCGCGCCCCACGCGCGTGTTGTGGCCCACGTGAACAAGGTTATCCAGTTTCGAACCGTCGCCGATGCGTGTGTTTCGGATCGTGCCATTGTCGACGGTACAGTTCGAGCCGACCTCGACATCATCGCCAATTTCAACCGCGCCCAAAGAGTGAATACGCAGCCAGCTTTGCGCCTTGGCTTCGCCTTGATCACCCATGGTTTTGCGGGCGTTTTCAGCGCCCGAAACCTCAGGTGTGACAAAGCTGAAGCCGTCTCCACCGATCCGCGCACCCGGTTGGGCAATAAAGCGATGACCGATCTGCGCACGTGCGCCGATGCTGACCATCTCACGCAGCCAAGCCTGTTCGCCAAGAACCGCGTCTATCCCAATCGTACAGTGCGCACCAATGACCGAGCCCGCACCGATCCGAGCGCGGGCGCCTACAACTGTCAAAGGCCCGATTGAGACATCCGCGCCAATCTCGGCCGTTGGATCGATCACCGCAGATGGATGAATGCCGGGCTCAACCCCCTGCCCACGATCCAACATCGATGTGATCCCGGCCATGGCCATACGCGGACGTTTTACAAAGATTGCAGCCTGTAATCCCATTGCCTGCCAATCAGCGCCTTCCCAGAGTACCGCCGCGCGTGCCTTACCACTGGTCAGAGCGTCGGCATATTTCGGGGACATTGCCATAGCCAGATCCGTGGGTCCGGCATCGCCCGGTTCGGCCGCTCTGTCGATCGTCAAGCCGGTGTCGCCCTGACACTCCGCACCAAGGCTGTCGGCGATTTGCTGGATGGTATATTGCATGACGGGCGTTCCCTTTGGCAGGATTTGCCCTTGTGCTTATCCCTGAACGTCCGGCAGGACCACCCCTGCCTTCTGCAGTGCCGTCCAAATCTTAGCATCACGGTTATAGACGTCGCGGCGATACTGAACCTTACCTTTCGGGCCAACATAAGCCGTGCGGTAGATCAGATGCACTGGAACTTTCTGATCCAACTCAACTTTTGTCTCTTTCCCGCTGTTCAGCACACGGTGGAAGAACGCCTTTGGATCCTCCTCCTGCAAAGCCAGCAGCGCATAGGCGAACTCGAACGGTTGCGCCAGGCGGATGCAGCCATGCGAAAAGGCCCGCACTTCACGCGCGAACAGGGATTTCTGAGGCGTATCATGTAGATAGATGTTGTACTTATTGGGGAACATGAACTTCACCAGCCCCAACGCGTTACTCTTGCTCGGGGGTTGCCGCATCGCAAACGGGAAGTTGCGCGCGGTGAACTGAGTGAAATCCACGGCTCCGCGATTGACCTGACGGCCACGGCGATCTGTGATCTGGATATGCCCAACAGCATTCGGGTTTGATTGCAGCTTGGGCAGATATTCCTTGGTGATGATCGAGCGTGGCACATACCAGCTGGGGTTGATCACCATATGCTCCATCTCGTCCGAGAACTCGGGGCTGCGGCGATCATGGACATTCTTGCCGATCACAGCGCGCGTTTCAAACGTGACTTGCCCGTCATCCACGATCTTGGCTGAGAAATCGGCCTGGTTGACAAGAATATGACGCTCACCGCGTTCGCGTGGCAACCACCGCTCACGCTCCAGCGCGACATGAACGGCTTTTAGCCGGTCTGATACCGGGCGGTTGATCTCGGAGATGGTGCCCTTTCCGGCAACCCCGTCGGGTTCCAACCCATGATCGGTCTGGAAGGCGCGAACGGCAGCAAGCATGGCATCGTCATAGCTCGGGCTCGCGGTTGGCTTCAGATACCCCATCGTCACCAAGCGGTTGCGCAGTTTGACCACTGTCGCACCCGCGTCGCCAAATTCCAGCTTGGTCACAGGAACAGTTGGCCCCCAACCGCCCTGATCCAGCAGAGCCTCCAACGCCAGTTTCTGTTTCATCAATGACCGGTATTGACGCGTTTGGGGTGCAAGCTGATCAAAATAGCCAGCCCCTTGGGCGTTTAACTGTCGCAAATGCGCTTCGGGGCTGCGGCGTTCAACTTTGCGGACCAGCCCGTCATCAATGCTGGCCGGGCGTAGCGCCCCGGCATAAAGATCGTCGGCATAGTCCAGAAACAGGGTGGTCAATTCAGCTTCAAGCGCGCCAAGATCCCGCACCGAACGAGCGGTGCGCATCTGGTCCATCAGAGCGTCGACATCATAGCTTGCGGATGGCAACCCATGCATATGAATGCTTGACAAAGCCTCGATCAAAGCGGCGCGGCGATCGGCATGATCTTGCGAAGGACCCACCCAAACCGGCGCATAGCCGTTGGACCGATAAAATACCGCGACATCGTCTGACGTTGGCATATGTTCAGCCACTGCCATTTGAAACGCAGTCCCCTGCATCGCATCAGAGGCGGTATTGGCCATCGCGGCGGTTGCCGCAAAACAGGCTGTCACAAGGATACTGGTACTGGTTCGAAATACAGAGAACATGGGATGCCCTTGGTTATTCAATAGCTTGCACAGATGGGATTGCGCCGAACCAATATGATTTTGGGAACAGGTCGTTGTCTATTCACAAATACCTTACCCTTGGTCTTCTTTTGCGGCTGATGCGCGATTGCATCGCGGCGATGCCAAAACCCCTCAGTCGTGCGAAAAATATGACAAAAATCTCAGTTGCGCGAAAAACTGCCGAAAATTCCCCCTTGTTCTGCTGAAAAACAAACAAAACTTGGCCCTCGAATCTGTTTGTGCCATAAATTCGCCATCTGGGATGGGAAATATTAAGACAGCGGACGTAACATCGTTCGCAGGCAGGATACAGTACGGGACGAAACTGAAATGACCAAGAGCAGTACATCGGGCTTGACCCGGCGTGCCCTATTGGGCGCATTCGCGGCAACGGCGGTCGTAGCCGCACCGACCTATTCCAATGCAGCAGGATTCCTTCGTGGTGGCGGCGATGTTCGTCGCATTCGAATGTATTCCGGTCGCACGGGCGAACGTATCGACATGATATATTGGGTTGACGGCAAATACATCAAGGACGCTGTCAAAGAAGTGAACCATTTCATGCGCGACTGGCGCACCGATCAATCCAAAAGCATGGACCTGCGTACCATCGACATCATGGCAGCCTCGCACAATCTGCTGGATGCAAATGAGCCTTATATGCTGTTGTCGGGCTACCGCTCCCCCCAGACCAACGCAATGCTGCGCTCAAAGTCACGCCGCGTGGCCCGGAATTCCTTGCACATGCAGGGTCAGGCCGCAGATTTGCGCCTGTCGTCCCGTTCGGTATCCCAGATGGCCAAGGCCGCGATGTCTTGCCGTGCTGGTGGTGTCGGTCAATACTACCGGTCGAACTTTGTCCACATGGATTGCGGCGTCGTCCGAAGCTGGCGCGGCTGACCCACCCTTCTCAACCGAACGTCCCAAGCCCCCGCAGATCGTCTGACGGGGGTTTTGTTTTGTCTGCTTTTTGGCGGTCAACTATGCAGCCAACTTCTTTTCGACGTCTGAGCTAGGACGCAGCTTCGCAACTGATCTGCTTACGTTGGTTTGAAGCTATGGCATTCATGCACTTGCGGTTTTTGCGCTCCGGTGCCTAAATTCGCAAAATCGATAGTTGAGGTTATTATGGACGTTTCACAAATCATCAATCTTGCGAATTGGTATTCCGATAATTTGCCCGAGATATCATCAAGTTATGGGCAACTGCACCAAGCTCTTGACCACAACGCAAGGCAGGCTCAGAAACAACCACTTCGCGACCATTTGAATGGGCTTACTTCCTTGCTCAAAAAGATGTCGTTTGAGCACCTCACAAACGAAGAAATTGATCTGTTGCGAGACTTGGACACGTTGAAGTATCTCGGGCAACCCGGCGTGGAGTTCGTTGAAGACACTGTGACAACGAGCGACTTTGACCCTGCTTCCGCCGCGACCGACATTCAGGCCGCAGTTAACAACATCAACCAAACCGGTCAGAGGCTGAAAAACTCTCGCGCATCGCTAAGCGAACTTGGCCTTGAGCTGCTAGAGGATGAATTGATTTTGGGCGAGCTTCCACTTGTCCGTGTTAGGTTCAAAGAAGGAGCAGCCTTGGAAGATGTTTCGCTGCTGAAGAACTGGACTGCCAATTGGTATGATATTGCTCGCGGAGCAGCGCTAAGTGTGGGCGAAACACCCCAATCTGTGAAGGTCGTGGGCGCCGCTAACGGCTCGGTAATAATAACCTTGGCGACGGCGGCTTCTGTGACCACAGTACTAGCAATTATCGCCAAGAATGCAGGCCGTGTTGCCAGCGAAGTCCTGAGTATTGCCAATGACATAGAGGACTTCCGCCACAAGAAACGCCTCAACAAGGTCATTGAAGATGAGCTGAAGCGTCAGCAAACGGCAATACAGGAAACGGGAGTCGAAGATACATTATCTGAGATAAAAAAGACTGTGCCGCAGCTCATGGAGAACGAAGTTGACAATGCGCTGCGGAAATCCATCACCAAGTATTTTGATTTCTACAAGAAGGGCGGTGACGTAGATTTTATTCCGCCGCGTATTCAGCCAGACACGGAAGATGAAGATTCAGAAGATCAGGCACTGCTAGATCAGATTGCCCATCAGGCACAAGAGAATGAGCGGCTGGTTGGAGTAATTGAAGAAGTAAGAGCGCAGCACGCTGAGCTACTGAAGCTAGTACATCATGATATTGATGAAGAAGTTTAGAATTTCATTCAAACCGCTAGCGTATCGACTTGACCAAACTGACCCTGAACATCAAGTGTCAGCGAAGCAAGATCAGCACAGAAATCAGCGCAGACAGACAATGCGATCTAATAAAGTTTATTAATATCAGATATTTACATGGTGATATGGCGCACCTGAGAGGATTCGAACCTCTGGCCTCTGCCTTCGGAGGGCAGCGCTCTATCCAGCTGAGCTACAGGTGCCTTGGCCGTTAGCTAACCCTGATCCGATCCGGGTGCAACTGGAAATCTCCGCCACCGGGGATCGTTTCAGGCAAACAAGTCATGCGCCAGTTCAAGTGCTTCGATCAGCGTATCGACCTCATCGGTGGTGTTATAGAGGCCAAAGCTTGCGCGGCAGGTCGCCGTTACACCCAGATGATCCATCAGTGGACCGGCGCAGTGATGACCGGCACGCACAGCAACGCCTTTTTTGTCAAGGATGGTTGATACGTCATGCGCGTGCCCTGCCCCATCGAGCGTGAAGCTGAAGATTGCGGCCTTGTCCGGGCGTGTGCCCTGGACCTGTAGCCAGTTCAACCCGGTCAGGCGTTGCATCGCATAGTCCCGCAAGCGGGATTCGTGGGCTGCGATGTTCTCCATCCCCAGGTCCATCATATATTCCAACGCGACGCCCAGACCGATAGTTTGCACGATACCAGGGGTTCCAGCCTCGAATTTCATGGGCGGATCATTGTAGATGACCTGATCTTTGCTGACCTCTTTGATCATGTCACCGCCGCCGATGAAGGGGCGCATTTCGGCCATACGGTCGGACTTGATAAAAATCGCGCCCGATCCTGACGGACCGTACAGCTTGTGGCCGGTGATGGCATAGAAATCACAACCGATCTCATCAAGGTTGACCGGCATATGAACCGCGCTTTGGCTGCCGTCGACCAGCACTGGAACACCTTTGGCATGGGCGCCTTCGGTGATCGCTTTGACATCCACCACGGTGCCCAAGACATTGGAACAATGCGTGATTGCAACCAGTTTGGTCTTTGGTCCAATCGCGTCCAGCACGGCCTGAGGGTCCAGCCCGCCATCTGCATCGGCATCAACCCATTTCAGAATAACGCCCTGCCGTTCACGCAAGAAGTGCCAGGGCACAATATTCGCGTGATGCTCCATCACGCTCAGGACAATCTCATCCCCTGCCTCAAGCCGGGGCATGGCCCAGCCATAAGCCACCAGGTTAATCCCCTCGGTGGTGCCCGAGTTGAGAACGATCTCATCCTCATTGGCGACACCCAGAAACCGCGCGATGGTGCCGCGCACATTCTCGTATTTCTCGGTCGCCAGATTCGACAGGTAGTGCAGCCCACGATGCACGTTTGAATACTCATGCGCATAGGCCTGTGCCACCGCATCGATCACAACCTGAGGTTTCTGCGCCGAGGCGCCGTTGTCCAGATAGGTCAGCGGCTTTCCGTTCACCTCGCGTGACAGGATCGGAAAATCAGAGCGGATTTTCTGCACATCATACATGAGGCGATCTTTCTAAACGGGTGCCGCAGGGGCGAACATCAGGACAAAGGGAACCGCAACCAAAGCGGACAGCAGCATGACGGCAAAGGATTTCCAGAGTGAGCCAAACTGATGCGCCTCATTCACGAAATGCAGCGTGATGTAGAGGCTCAGAATCGCTGTGGCGAACAACAACAGCGCGATGAAAACCGGAACTGTCAGGCTCAGCATCAATGTCCCGATCAGCGCGGCAATCCACAGATATTGCAGCCAGATCGTCAGGATCATCATGCCATCGAATGTGGCCGTACCGCCCAACAGTCGACCTACGAACAAGAACGCAACAATGTTCAACATCATCGCGCCCGCAGACCGGATCAGGACCAGAGGTATGCTGTCGATCACGGGGCCGGTTTCGCCATTCGCTACGGGAACGGACAGATCGATGCCCAACTGGATCAGGCAGTTGAGGACAACCGCCAGAAAGAAGGTCAGCCAAAGAACCTCTCGCCCAGGATTCAGCGCCAACAGCTGCTTTGCCGCTTCGGCGGGTTTTTGGATTGTCAGAACCGCCAGTTGACCCAGATGAGGAACATTCATTCTGCTGACCTTTGCACTTGCCTAAGACCGGATAACCAGAACCAGAAAAAGACAGCAACCCAAATCAACCCAATCAAGGTCAATGCCGGGCCGGGACCAATGAATCCAGCGACCAATCCATTCAGCAAAACCAGCGGGGCCGAGGACAGCAACGCCCAGAATAATGCCAGCCGAGCGCCATAAGCGGTGCCTTTGCCCCCCGCCATGCGCGCCGCCCAATGCGACAGCAGTGCAATCGTGTAAAAACACAGCGGCAGAATAAAGACCGAGCCCATCAGGGCCCCGCCCAGAAGCATATTCAGCTCGACCCCTTCAACATGCGCACGGCGCGCAAGGCTGGGCATCTGCGCGATGAAGGCGACAATGCAGAAGGCCATGACGAAGATCAGCGCCCTGTCCTCGCGCGGTCCCATATCCAGAAGCCGACGCACAACGCGCCCCGGCCCTCGATATGTGGCAACGATATCTGATGACACGGGCATCAGCTGCGGCGGGCCAGCCACCCCTCCAGACGGCTGACCAAAGCCTCGGCCAGGGCGCTGTCTTCAACCTCGCCCACGGCTTCGGCCAGAAACGCCAGCGTCAGCATGTTGGTCGCGTCTTTCTCTGGAACCCCGCGCGAGCGCAGGTAAAACAGCGCGGTCTCGTCAATCGCGCCAGAGGTCGACCCGTGCGAACAGGCCACATCGTCGGCATAGATCTCAAGCTCGGGTTTCGCAAGGAACTGACTGTCATCATCCAGCAGCAGCGATTGGCTGATCTGGTAGCCGTCGGTTTTCTGAGCCCCTTCCTTGACAAGGATCTTGCCCTGAAAAACACCGGTCGCGCCGTTGCGCAGCACCTTCTTGAACACCTGACGACTTTCGCAATTCACCGCATCATGGGTGATGAACACCGTATCATCATGGTGGAAATCTCCGTCCCCGACACAGGCCCCGGCCACATGCGCCACCGCATCATCGCCCGTCAGTTCGATGACCTGTTCATTGCGCGTCAGAACGCCGTTCACGGTCAGGGTGAAGGATTTGTAGACCGATTCCTGCCCCAGCCGGGTGAACATATGCGTCGCCGCGCGACGTTCATGGTCACGACCCTGCGCACGGACATGATGCAGGATGCCGGTATCTGCAATGTCGATTTCCATGCATTTGTTAAAGCGCGAGGCCGCAGGGCCCGTTTCCAGGATGGTCACCTCAGCCCCGCTCTCGACGCGGACCACGTGATGCAGGATCGCGTCCGATGTCGGCGATGCATGACGATAGATCAGGTTGATCGGCTTCGACGGTTTACCGGTCACATGAATGGCTACCCCATCCGAGGCAAAGGCCGTGTTCAAAGCGGCCAGAGGGCGCTGTACTGGCACCTGACCACGGGCTTCCAGAACGCCATACAGGTCCTTGGCCCAGTGGATATCTTTGCAGCAAATATCTTCCAGCCGGTCGATGCTGACACCTTCCAGCGACAGATCATCGGACTCTTCGGCGTTGAACACACCATCGATGAATACGATCTTAAGGCTATCGAACTCATCAAAGATCAGCGCCTCATCATCTGCAAAAACAGCCGCAGGCAGCGCCACTGCCGCGACCAGAGTATCGGGCTGTGTGTATTTCCAGTATTCGTCGCGGCGCCCCGGCAGACCTGTTTCCAACACACGCGCCAGCGCATCTTCGCGGGCCGCGCGGGTGCAGCCTGCATCGGGCATGGTCAGCGCGGCCAGCCGCGCCTCGGTTGCGGATTGTTTGACTTCGGGCAAGGCCATCAGTTCACCTCGGCAAGAATGTCGGAATAGCCGTTGTTTTCGACCTCAAGCGCCAGCTCGGGCCCACCGGTTTTCACGATACGGCCGTCTGCCATGATGTGCACGACATCCGGTTTGATGTGATCCAGAAGGCGCTGATAGTGGGTGATGACCAGGAAACCGCGGCCCTCATCGCGCAGCGCGTTCACACCTTCGGCCACCAGCTTCATCGCATCCACGTCAAGGCCCGAGTCGGTCTCATCCATGATGCACATCTTGGGTTCCAGCATCGCCATCTGCAGGATTTCGTTGCGCTTTTTCTCACCGCCCGAGAAGCCCACATTGACCGGTCGCTTCAGCATATCGGCGTCGATCTTCAGGGTTTTCGCCTTGGCGCGTACCTCTTTAAGAAAGTCCGCAGCGGATAGTTCCTCTTCACCGCGCGCTTTGCGCTGGGCGTTCACGGCGGTGCGCAGGAAGGTCATATTGCCCACGCCCGGAATCTCAACCGGGTACTGAAAGGCCAAAAACACACCCGCAGCGGCGCGTTCTTCCGGTTCCATCTCCAGCAAGTCTTCGCCGTCCAGAGTGGCCGACCCTTCGGTCACCTCATAGCCGTCACGGCCCGACAGGACGTAGCTCAGCGTCGACTTACCCGAGCCGTTCGGCCCCATGATCGCGTGTACCTTGCCAGCTTCAACCGTCAGGTCTACACCTTTGAGGATTTGCTTGTCTTCTTCTTCAAGCTGCACGTGCAGGTTCTTGATTTCCAGCATGTTTTGTCCTTTTGCGTATCGCACAGGGGCGCCCGGCCCCTAAATTTTTGAATTCGGAGAAAGTCGGGATTAACCCACTGATCCTTCGAGGCTGATGGCCACCAATTGCTGGGCTTCCATCGCAAACTCCATCGGCAGCGCTTGCAGGACGTCTTTGCAGAAGCCGTTGACCACAAGGGCCACAGCCTCTTCCTCGTCCATGCCCCGCTGGCGACAGTAGAACAGCTGATCATCGTCGACCTTCGAGGTTGTCGCCTCGTGTTCCACACGGCTGGAGTTGTTCTTGACCTCGATATACGGAACCGTATGCGCCCCGCATTTGTCGCCAATCAGCAAGCTGTCACACTGGGTGTAGTTGCGGCTGTCCTTGGCCTTCGGGTGCATCGAGACAAGGCCACGATAGGTGTTCTGTGCCTTACCCGCGCTGATGCCTTTGGAGACAATGCGCGATTTGGTGTTCTTGCCCAGGTGAACCATCTTGGTGCCGGTGTCGGCCTGCTGATAGTTGTTTGCAATCGCAATCGAGTAGAACTCACCTTGGCTTTCCTCACCGCGCAAAATGCAGGACGGGTATTTCCAAGTGACGGCCGAGCCGGTTTCCACCTGTGTCCACATCACCTTGGAGCGATCCCCACGGCAATCGGCGCGCTTGGTCACAAAGTTATAGATACCACCTTTACCGTTCTCGTCTCCGGGGAACCAGTTCTGAACGGTCGAATACTTCACCTCTGCGTCTTCTTCGACGATGATCTCGACTACGGCGGCGTGCAGCTGCGCGGTGTCGCGCTGAGGTGCTGTACAGCCCTCCAAGTAGCTGACATAGCTGCCTTTATCGGCAATGATCAGGGTGCGTTCGAACTGACCGGTGTTTTCGGCGTTGATGCGGAAATAGGTGCTCAACTCCATCGGGCAGCGGACGCCCGGCGGGATGTAGACGAACGAGCCATCCGAGAACACGGCTGAGTTCAACGTGGCATAAAAGTTATCCGAGACCGGAACAACGGTGCCCAGATATTTTCTGACCAACTCAGGATGTTCTTTGATCGCCTCGGAAATCGAACAGAATATGACGCCCGCAGCCTTCAGCTCTTTCTGAAAGGTTGTCCCAACCGAGACGGAGTCAAACACCGCGTCAACAGCAACTTTGCGCCCCTCGGCCGGCGCGTTTTCAGCGCCTTCAACGCCCGCCAGAATCATCTGTTCTTTCAGCGGGATACCCAGCTTTTCGTAGGTGGCCAGCAGTTTGGGGTCGACCTCATCGAGCGACTTGGGTTTTTCCTCCATCGATTTCGGACGGGCATAATAGTACTGGTCCTGAAAGTCGATCTCAGGATAGTTGACCATGGCCCATTTCGGCTCGTCCATCTTGGTCCAACGCTCGAAGGCCGACAGACGCCATTCGGTCATCCATTCGGGTTCTTCGTTTTTTTCTGAGATAAGCCGCACGATATCTGGGTTCACGCCTTTGGGCGCGTATTCCATCTCGATATCTGTATCCCAGCCGTATTTATATGTGCTGACCTCGCGCACCGCATCCACGGTTTCCTGATCGACACCTTCTTTCACCTGGGTCTGGTCCAAAGCGGCCATTGCTTCCTCTCCATCAGATCACGCGGCGCGCGCGCGATGCTTTTTCTCTTTATCCAGCCACGTTTCAGCAAACCGCAGCACATCTTCATTTGTGGTCCGAGGACCCAGCGAAACGCGGATTGCGCTGGCTGCTGTTACCTCGTCATATCCCATCGCCGTCAGCACAGCACTGGCGCGCACCTTGCCGCTGGAACAGGCCGAGCCCGCGCTGATCGCAAAACCCGACAAATCCATCTGCATGACCTGGGTTTCACCTTTCCAACCGGGTGAGGCGAAACACAGTGTGTTTGGCAGGCGCTTCTGACCTTTCCCGACAAAAATAGGTGATTTATTTCCGGCCTCAAGAGCATTTTCTAGAATATTTCTAAATTCTTCAATCTGCTCCCAAACACCATTGGCCAGATCACGTGCTGAAGCTTCAGCTGCAGCCCCGAACCCTGCTATTCCAATGACATTTTCCGTGCCCGAACGCCGTCCCATCTCTTGCCCGCCACCTTTGATCTGGGCTGCAAGATCAGTGCCGCGCTTCATGACAACAGCACCAACACCCTTGGGCCCGCCCAGTTTATGCGCTGAGATCAACGCCATCTGAACATCCATCCAGTTAAAAGCCACTGGCAGCTTTCCAAAGGCCTGCGTGGCATCCGTCACGGCCAGTCCCGAAGGAAGAGTCTGAACAATACCCGTTTCGGAATTGGCCAGCTGAAGCGTTGCGTTGGCTGGATCGGGTAGATCAACAAGACCCGTTTCTTGAACCGGAACATCTTCTGTGATCCAAGACCTTACGGCATCATGCTCGATTGCTGCCCCGTGTAGTCCCCGACCAACTAGCGCCAACGCAGCGCCTTCGGTCGAGCCTGAGGTAAATACGATATCCGCCCCATCGGCCCCAAATGCGGTGGCGATCTGCGCCCTTGCACGTTCGATCAACGCTTTGGCTGTGCGGCCTTCGGCGTGCACCGATGACGGGTTCCCGCAGACCTCCATCGCCGCAATCATCGCGTCCCGAGCCTCAGGGCGCAAAGGGGTGGTGGCGTTATGATCGAGATAGACGCGAGTCATGGATACATCTTTTGTCAGACACTAAACGGGCAACTGAGGATCGAAGCTCTATTCATCAACAAGAGCAAACAGGCTGGGCACAGCAGGACATGGGGCGAGATCGTTCTTGATCACATCTGACAAGCGGGTCTGATGCAGGAACACATAGACATGCGCGCTCATGCTTTCCCAAAGACGATTGGTCAGGGATTGAGCGCGGCTGCCCGAAGATGCACCGGACGCCCCTGCCCCTTTGGACAACGCATCCACCGTTTCATCAACGGCGGACAGAACCTCGACGACACGAATTTCCGATGCGGGCCGCGCCAAACGATAGCCACCACCGGGCCCTCGAACAGATGCCACAAGTTCAGCCCGGCGCAGTTTGACGAATAACTGCTCAAGATAGGGCAGAGAAATGTCCTGACGTTCCGATATCTCACCCAGCGTGACCAACCGATCCGAGGGCTGTAGCGCGATGTCGGCCAGCGCAACCATGGCATAACGGCCCTTCGTCGACAGCTTCATTGGTATTCCCTTATGGCAAGATACTCGCGAAATCATTGACGCCGCCGCCGCCAGTGCGTATCTCCGACGGGCAGCGACAATACGTGCCGCTATTTATTAGAACCGTTCTAAGGTGCCCGACGATTATCGTCAAGTATATCCGGGCTCGAAGAAGAAAAAGACAGGACCAAAGCACACATGCCCGAGGTGATTTTTCCCGGACCCGAAGGCCGCCTGGAAGGCCGTTACCACCCGCAAAAGGAAAAAGACGCTCCGATCGCCATCGTGCTGCACCCGCATCCACAGTTCGGCGGGACCATGAACAACAAGGTCGTTTATAACCTGCATTACGCGTTCTACAACATGGGTTTTACCGTGTTGCGCTTTAACTTCCGCGGCGTAGGTCGCAGCCAGGGTGAATACGATCAGGGCGTCGGTGAGCTCAGCGATGCGGCATCGGCACTGGATTACCTGCAGTCGATGAACAACAACTCGAAACACTGCTGGGTGGCAGGGTTCTCGTTTGGCGCATGGATCGGGATGCAGCTGCTGATGCGTCGCCCCGAGATCACGGGCTTCATCAGCGTGTCGCCCCCGGCGAATATGTATGACTTCTCGTTCCTGGCACCCTGCCCGTCGTCCGGTCTGATCATAAACGGATCGTCTGACCGTGTGGCACCGCCGGCTGACACTACATCGCTGGTGAACAAACTGCACGAGCAAAAGGGCATTACCATCACCCATACCGAGGTTGAAGGCGCCGATCACTTTTTCCAGGATCGCCACATGGACACGCTGATCACCGATGTCAGCGACTATGTGAAACGCCGCCTGACCGAGAACACACGCTGATGTCTGACACCATCACCTCCCTCGCGGCCAAGCTGGCCGAGGATACAATGAAGGTTATGGATGAAACCGGCGATGACCGGTTCTTTGTTGAAGTTGGCGAAGTGCTTGGTGCGGCCTCTCAATCGCTGGAAGAGGCGTTTCTGACGGAAATCCGCGTGCGTCTGGCCGAACGCAAGGCCCGCGCCTTTGTCATCAAACGTCTCAGCACCCACCGATCCAAAGTGAAAGCCATCGAAAAACAATGACGGATCGACTGTCGGCTCAAATCGCGTTTCTGAAACAGGCCGACAGGTTGAAAACGGTAGAACGCGCCAATTTTCTGCTGGATCAGTCGCGCCCCGAAAACTCAGCCGAACACAGCTGGCATCTGGCGCTTTGGGCTTTGGTTATGGCGCCTCTGGCTGCGCTTGATGTATCGATTGACCGGGTCATCCGGATGCTGCTGCTGCATGATCTGGTTGAGATCATCGTAGGCGACCATCCTATCCATCTGGATACCGACTGGCAGGCGGTGGCGGAGGCCGAAGAACGGGCGGCGTCACAACTCTTTGGCCTATTGCCGCCCGATCAGGCACAAGAGTTTCAGGCGCTATGGCAGGAATTTGAACGCGATCAGACAGCAGATGCCCGCTTTGCCAAGATACTGGACCGCTGCCAGCCGCTGTTTCAGGTGCTCTGCGCAGATCGGCCTCAGGCGGCACATATTGAGATTGCAAAGGACAATATGAATGGCGGGCGCGTCGCCTATCTGGCACAAGCTTTTCCTTTGGCCTTTGATCTTGCAAAGGCCCTGTTGACGGGGGCAACCCCAGACACAAACGCCTTTACTGCACGGCTTCCGTTTCTGACCGAGGCCGACCAACTGAAAACCGTTTCGCGCGCCTCACATCTCATGACATCGGACAGGTTCGAAAACTCAGCCGAGCATTCCTGGCACATCATGCTCTATGCCTGGGTGCTGTCGGAACATGCCGAAACCGATATTTCGGTCGCGCGGGTGCTGCGTATGCTTTTGCTGCATGACATCGTAGAAGTCGATGCCGGAGATCACCCCATTCACGGTCACGTGGATTACGCGGCACAGGCCGCAAAGGAAGAGGCTGCCGCGCAGCGGCTGTTCGGCCTGTTGCCCGCAACGCAGAACGCCGAATTTTCTGATCTGTGGCATGAGTTCGAAGCGGCTGAAACAGCGGATGCGGTATTTGCCAAAGCGGTTGACCGCTTCCAAACGCCCATCGCCAATCTTGAAACTGGTGGTGGATCTTGGGTCGACTATGATGTGACCTATGAGCAAATCGAAATGCGGGTTAGGCCTGCAATTGAGACTGGCGCACCTGCCCTATGGCTCTGGTTGCAGCCTCAGCTAGCCGCGTATTTCCAAACTCAAGTCACAGTGGACGCCTGACACATAACGGAAAAAAGGAGCCCAAAGGCCCCTTTTCCCCCTACCGGATCAGATCGGCGCTCAAATCACGCTACCATCCAACTTTTGAACCATACTGGCTGCATCAGTGTCGACGGACCCCCCGCCAGCAAGCCACCCAAGCGCTACAATAAGAAACGCGGCAAGAATCACAGTTTTTGCAAATAAAGTCATAAAATACACTCGGTAACAAAACACCAACAACGGCGCGGATGTTACACGATCACGTGTTTACCTAAAGTCAGGTATACCCGACCTCATAGCTAGCGCCATGACCGGCTTGCCTGAATCCCCTTGCCTGCCAGCCTGATTCCGTGCTCAAGCTCGCCTGGTCCATGCAAGATTAAGGTTATGACAATGCCTAAAGCCTACCTGATCCTGTTGATCGCGGTTTTTGCAGAAACGGTTGGGACAACGGCATTGCAGGCCAGTCAGCAATTCACACGGTTTTGGCCATCGGTACTGGTCGTGATCAGCTACGGGCTTGCATTCTACTTGTTGGGGCTGACACTGAAGTACATGCCTGTGGGCATTGTTTATGCCATCTGGTCGGGCCTTGGCATCTTCTTCATCGCCATTATCGGCTTTTTGGTCTTTGGGCAGAAACTGGACATCTGGGCGATCCTTGGTCTGTCGTTGATTCTGGCCGGGATTTTGATCATTCACCTGTTTTCGAAGACCGCAGGCCACTGAACGCCGGTTAGGGCTGGTATATTTTGCCGCGCCGCGTTATGCGCGCGGCAACTTCCCGTTCAAAGGCTGACCTCTCATGGACCTGCGCAATATCGCAATCATCGCTCACGTGGACCACGGCAAGACAACGCTGGTGGATGAGCTGCTCAAACAATCCGGTGCGTTCCGGGAAAACCAGGCCGTGGCCGAACGTGCCATGGACAGCAACGATCTGGAACGCGAACGCGGCATTACCATTCTGGCCAAGGCGACTTCGGTCGAATGGAAAGGTACGCGCATCAATATCGTCGACACCCCCGGCCACGCCGATTTCGGGGGCGAGGTCGAGCGGATCCTCAGCATGGTTGACGGTGTTGTCCTGCTGGTCGATGCCGCCGAAGGCCCGATGCCGCAGACCAAGTTCGTCACCTCCAAGGCACTGGCCTTGGGCCTGCGGCCGATTGTGGTGCTGAACAAGGTCGACAAGCCCGACGCCGAACCCGACCGCGCGCTGGATGAGTGTTTCGACCTCTTCGCCAACCTCGGCGCGGATGATGATCAATTGGATTTCCCGTCCATGTATGCCTCGGGCCGGTCCGGCTGGGCCGATATGGAGCTGGACGGACCGCGCAAGGATCTGACCGCACTGTTCGACCTGATCGTCGATCACGTCCCCGCCCCAAAGCAGGCCGAAAAGAAAGACGAACCTTTCCGCATGCTGGCCACCACGCTGGGCAGCGATCCCTTTATTGGCCGCATTCTGACCGGTCGTGTGGAAAGCGGGACACTTAAAGCGGGCGACAGCCTGAAGGCGCTTAGCCGCGATGGAACACTGATCGAGAATTTCCGCGCCTCCAAGATTCTGGCCTTCCGCGGTCTGGCGCAGCAACCGATTGATGTAGCCGAAGCTGGTGACATCGTCACCATCGCCGGGATGAGCAAAGCCACCGTCGCGGACTCGTTGGTCGCGCCGCAGGTTGAAGACGCCCTGCCCGCCCAACCCATCGACCCGCCGACCATCACCGTGACCTTCGGCATCAACGACTCGCCTCTGGCCGGTCGTGACGGCAAAAAAGTCCAATCGCGCGTCATCCGAGACCGCCTGATGAAAGAAGCCGAATCGAACGTGGCCATTCGCATCACCGACACTCCGGGCGGAGAAGCCTTCGAGGTTGCAGGCCGTGGTGAATTGCAGATGGGCGTTTTGATCGAAAACATGCGCCGCGAAGGGTTCGAACTCAGCATCTCGCGCCCGCAGGTTCTGTTCCGTGAGGAAGATGGTCAGCGCCTGGAGCCGGTCGAAGAAGTCACGATTGACGTGGATGACGAATACTCCGGCTCGGTCATCGAAAAGATCACCGGCGCCCGCAAAGGTGAACTGGTCGAGATGCGCCCGGCAGGCGCTGGCAAGACCCGTATCATCGCCCATGTCCCCTCGCGCGGGTTGATCGGCTATCACGGAGAGTTCCTAACCGACACGCGCGGCACAGGCGTTCTGAACCGCGTGTTCCATGACTGGGCCCCACATAAGGGCCAAATTCCTGGTCGCCGCGCAGGCGTTCTGATCTCGATGGAGAAAGGTCAGGCCGTCGCCTATGCGCTGTGGAACCTCGAAGAACGTGGCCGCATGTTCGTAGGCCCACAGGCCGAGGTTTATCAGGGCATGGTGATCGGTGAGCATTCGCGTGACAACGATCTGGAAGTGAACCCGTTGAAAGGCAAAAAGCTGACCAACGTTCGCGCCAGCGGCTCGGATGATGCTGTGCGCCTAACACCGCATGTTCAATTCTCATTGGAAGAGGCGATCGCCTATATCGATGACGACGAACTGGTCGAAGTTACACCCAGCGTTGTGCGCCTGCGTAAACGATATCTGGACCCGCACGAGCGTAAACGGATGGCGAAATCGGCCTAAATTGTGGCGAAATCAGGGTTTCAAAATCAGAAACAATGACACGAGTGTGACATTTTTTCATCCATCGCAAAAATGATGAATTGGGGCTGATTTGACCTAAGGTCAGGTTTAGCCCCTGTTTTTCATGGTCAATCAACTTTAAGTAAAGTTAAGAATGAATCTTTCAACACGAGTCCCCCTTGTAAATTCGGCCTAACAAAGGTGTATTCTGGGCCAAAGTGTGACGTCGTTCATACAACGCACGTTTTGATTGGTGCATAAGATCGACGCAGTTGGTAATGAGTTTTGAGGAGTGGCGCTATGCGCATTAAATCCCGTTTGTTTTCCCTAGTTTTTGCATCTGCATCTGCGTCTTTTCTTGCAGCAGGCCCAACCTTTTCGGACGGGACGTGCACGATCCGTACTGCAAAGCAATCGGTTTCAACAGAAACCCTTTGCGCTTGTAAGGTCGTGGACTCCCGAATGCTGCGATACATTCAGCGTCGGACTGATTTCGAAGACATTCTATCCCGCACACTGCAAACCTGCCCGGCTTTCGCAGCAGTTCTGACTGACTTCCCCACGGCGTCGATTACAAATCCTCAGCGTACGGGTGACGGCCCCGCTGATGAGACCGGTGGCGGATCTGGGGGTGGTTCCAGCTCGGGCGGTGGCTCGGGTGACGGCGGCGGCACCGGCGGTGGTTCCAGCTCGGGCGGTGGCTCGGGTGACGGCGGCGGCACCGGCGGTGGTTCCAGCTCGGGCGGTGGCTCGGGTGACGGCGGCGGCA